>CAZCGA010000058.1:0-35347 GCA_964498075.1 uncultured Binatia bacterium (SeqCode)
GACGCGTCGATCAGCGGCTGCACCGTGGCGCCGTCGCCCTGCCGCACGCTGACCAGGCCCAAGCCTTCCAGCACTTTGATCGCCTCGCGCACCGACGTGCGGTTGACCCGAAACTCCGCCGCCAACTGGCGCTCCGGTGGCAGCTTCTGCCCGCTGCGCAGCCGCCCATCGAGGATCGCATCGCGCAGCTGCTCGGCTACATCCTCGTGAATGCGGCGCCGCAACGGCGGGCGGAACGAGTGCCGTCGGGGAGATCCTGTGCGCATATGGATTGATCCATTTATCCGATGGTCCAACCAATTGTCAATGCCTGGCGGGCAGGTCAAAAGGCAAGAGTTGAAAGTCAAAAGCGAGGTCGGACTATTTCACGAGCGCTGAGCGTTATTCACCGGCCGGCGGTTGCTGAGCGGCGGCGGTGTCGGGGGGCACGGCGAGTGTTGGGGGCGCGTCGGGGGGAGGCGTCGGGGCGGAGACATCGGGGACGGCGGCGTGCGATGGTGCTTGGGGCTGCGGCGCGCGCGGCTCTTGAGCCCGCGGCTCTGGTTGGCCACCGCGCGCTTCGCGCAGCCGCTGCTCCTCTTCCAGGAGCTTGAAGCGCTGCTCGAGGGTGTTGAAGCTTGCCGTCATCTGCTCGGCGAGCTTCTGAAACTGGTCCAGCTGCCGATCGACGCGCTCCTTGCCTTCCTTCGCCAGCTCCAACTTGCGGGTCAGCTCCTCGATTTGCGCCGCCGCCGGATTCGTCGGATCCGACGCACGCGGCGGCAGCACGAGGAGTCCAACCACGACTCCTGCCGGGACGCCGAGCAGCAGCCCGAGAATCAGACCCGGAAGAAAACGTAAGCGCAACATGCGTGAGGTCCCAACAGCCGCTGCAGGCTGGCATAAACGCCAGCGGCCCGCAAATCGCGCGGAGCGCGGCGAGCATTGCCTGTTTCGGCGAGACTGGCGATCTCCGCAGAAGAGTACCCTTCGATACGCGGCCAAGAGAGGGCCGCTACTCAGGGCGAGCGGATGGGTCCTTCAGTTTCAATCAATTCGATGAGTCCCAAACCGCTCGTGCTGAGGTTCTCGAAGCACGTCCTCGTGTCTTCGCCAGCGAGATACACTGCACGAGATACGCTTCACGTCAGTAGCCTCTGCATGGCCAGCGCGTTGCGGACGCCGTAGTCGCCGTAGCAGTTGTTGAAGATGACGTGGACGGTGCGCGCCTCGCCGAGCCGCCGGATCTGTTCCGCACAGGCGTCCAGCTCGTCGTCCGAGTACAAGTACTTGAAACGTTCCGCCGCCGTGCCGGAACGCTGGAACCATGCCTGGCGGTTGCGGCCGTGCAGCCGCACGTAGGCGATGTCGCTGGTCGTGACGAACGGCACGCGCACGATGCTCTGCGCCTGCGGCGCGTCGAGGCAGACGAGCGACAGCCGGCGTGCGGCGAGGAAATCAAGCGTCGGCTGCGTACGGCCGTTGAGCCAGCTGGTGTGACGAAACTCGATGGCCAACTGATCACCTGGCAGCTGCGCCTGGCAGACATCCACGTACGCTTCATGGACTGCACTTGCCGTGAACCACGGTGGGAACTGGAACAGGATGCAGCCCAGCTTGCGCACGGCGCGCAACGGTTCGAGGGCGCTGCGGAACATCTCGAAGGACCGCTGCAAGACCTCGGGCGGCGGATGGCTCAAGCGCGGCTGCCGCAATGCCGCCGCCGGCAACAAGGCCTTGATTGCCGACGGCAGGGCTCGGGTCTCGGCCGGGTGCTGCGTGAGGAGTGCAAACGCCTTGATGTTGAGTTGGAAGTCGGGCGGCGTCCGCAGAGCCCACAAGGCGGCGTTGCGTTCACTCGGCAGGGCGTAGTAAGTGGAGTCGACTTCAACGGTGTTGAAATGCTCCGCATAGAACCGCAAGCGAGCCTCGGCGCTCTTGGCGCCGCGCGGATAGAACCCGGCGGCGAGCAGGGTGGGATCGGTCCACGAGGCCGTTCCCACGCGGTATGCGGGCGTCTGCTGTGCCGTTGTCACGGCCTGGGAGGATACCAAACGACGCCGACCGCCGCGACGCGAGGGAGGACCCGATGAGTCTCGGAGACCCGCCCGCCTCCGGCCGCCGGCGTCGCGTCCGTCGAGAGGGCCTTGCCCTTCCTGCGCTCGAGAGTCAGCGGCCGGCGATCGCCGCGTGGGTGGCGCTGACGGCGCCGGGGCTGTTGCTCACACGGGCGATTGCAACCCTTGCCCTGATCATCGCTCCGTCCGTCGTCCCGTCGGTGTCCGTCGCGGCCAGCCTGCGTGCCGGTTCGCTGGCGCTCCTCGGTGCGTATCTGGTTTGCACGCTACTGCTGCTGCGCTGGCCGCAGCGCTGGTCGCTGGCGCTGGCTTTCTTCAGCGTCTTGCTGATCGATGCTCTCGCGTGCGGCATCCTCATCGGTGCCGATCCGCAATTTCCCGGAGCGGCGCTGCCGCTGGCCGGGGTGGTGCTGGCGCTGAACCTCGCGGCCGGAGGCTGGTCCATGGCGGCACTGAGCGGGGCGGCGGTTGCTATCGGCTGCGCCGCGGCAAGCTGGTGCGGCCTTACCGTGCCGTTGATCCGCTCGGGTGTGCCTGTGCTGAGCACCGTGCTGAGCCTCGATCTCTCCTTTGCGGGCGCTCCGGCCTTCGTCGAGTCGGCCCTCCTATTTGCCGCGAGATCGAATCTCGAGACCTTCGTCGCCGGTGCACCGGCGCTGGAGAATGGGCCGCCGCTGTTCTCCACAGCGTTGAGCGTCGAGACCATCTTTGCAGGTGTGCCGGCGCTCGCCAGATCGCTGGACCTGTTCTTGCCGGCGCTCGCTGTGGCGTTGGTCGCGTTGTGTGCCGGCATCGCTCTGAATCTTCTCCGGACCAGCCGGGCACGGGCGGCGGTGGCCACGGAGATCATGAGCACAGCGACGCGCCTGGCACTCTGACGATGAACCGAGCCTGCATCATCATTATCTCCATCCTGTCGTTTGCCCTCGCTGCGGCGGCGGACTGCCGCCCGGCAGGTCGCGAAACGTTCACCACCGGTCTGGACGCGCTGGCGCGCGGCGACCTGCGGGCTGCGACGATCGCCTTCGAGGACCTGGTGCGCGCGCAGCCGGACTGCGCCGAAGCGCGCAACAATCTGGCGGTGGTTCTCGTCGAGCAGGGTCGCGTCGAAGAAGCTGCGGAGCAGCTGCGGCGCGCCGTGGCCCTGAGCCCTGACTATCAGCGTGCCCGCTTCAATCTCGCGCGGGCCGAGGCGCTGCTGGCGGAGCAACGGCAGCGGCCGCCGGCGGGACAGCCGTCACTCGAAGTGGAGACGCAACCGCAGAGCGCGAAGGTCGAGGCGCCCCCACCCGTTGCCCGAAATGAAGAATCTCCACCCACGCCGGCGCACGTGGCGGTGGCGGCGCAGGAAACCGCCCGCAGCGCGTTGTCCTCCATCGCCGCGATCGAGCCAGCCGGGGCGACCGCCTGCAGCATCGAGCCGACGTCGAAGCGAGTCTGCACGTATCAGCGCCGCGGCGACGTCACCGTTGCCGGCGATTGCTATTCCATGGTGTCGGTGCACGTCGGCTCATGGCCGCGATGGCTGGTCGCTGGCGACTTGAGCGGGCACCGCATCCGCCTGCACGACGAGACCGGGCAGCGGCGGATGAAGATCGCGCCGGCGAGTGCGGGCGTTTCGGGTGACGTCGTCGAGCTCGGCGACGCCGACTTCGAGGCGCTGGCGGCGAAGATGGTCGCGTGGCGCACCGGCTGCGTGGTTCTGCAGCCGGGCGTCGGGAGTGCGAGCGCCGAGGCCAGCGCGACGGCGATCCGGGAAGCCCTCGAAGGCTGGCGGGCGGCCTGGGAGCACAAACAGTTCGACGCCTACGTCGCGCAATACAGCCGCTCCTTCGCGCCGCAGACCGAGTCCGATGCGGAACGCTGGCGCGCCCGCAAGCGCTCCCTATTCGAGAACCGCGCCTCGATTGCGGTGGACATTGCGCCGCCCAGCATCTTCATGCTCGACGACGGCGCGGTGGTGACCACGTTCGAGCAGGCTTATCGTTCCGGCAGCGCCGTGGCGCGCGACTTCAAAGCGCTGCGCTGGCAGCGCGACGGGGAGCGCTGGACGATCAGCGCTGAGACAGTGCTGAAGCCGGTTCCCTCTGAGCCGCGGCGGCCGGCTGCCGGCGGATAAAAAGCGCCGCCCCCCACAGGTTGTCATCGCGGTCGCGGAAGGCCACGCCGCTGACCTCCAGCGCCAGCGGTAGCGGCCCGGCGAGCGTGGTGGCGTAGTGCTCGACGACGCCCTGCTCCGCCAACCGGCGCAGCAACTCCGTCGACTCTGGGCCGCCACCCCCCAGGACGTCACCGAGAGCGAGGTCACCGCCGCTCCAATGCAAGAGCGTGCGCGCGACTTCGTTTGCGAACGTGCAGCGGCCGCCGGCTTCGACGTACACGACCCCTTCTTCGCGCGCTGTGTGCCGCGACGGCGCCGCCGGCTTCGGCGCTGGATCGGCGACTGCAACCGGGTCGATCTGCCGGGCAGCCTCCAGGCTCGCCGGGGCTTCCGCTGCCGGCAGTGCCGAGGTGCGGGACTTCGCGCCGTCGCGCATATAGTCGACGAAGAACTGCTGGCGTTGGCGATCGAGCAACAGCAGGCGTCGTTGACGATACAGGTGCAGCAGCTCCCCCGTCGCCACGACGGCGGCGATCAGGATCACGGAGAACGAGAGTGTCAGCATCGTCGGCTCATTCCCTAGCGCCCGGGCTGGAGGCTGACCGCTTCTTCGTGTGGTTGCCTGGTCGTGACCACGCTCCAGGACCACGGTTGCAGCGCGAGTGACGCCAGCAACAGCGGCCACGAGCCGACGCTGGGCTGCACGGCCGAACGCGGCGGGTAGGACAAGACCACACCGTCCGCGGAGGCCCGAACGCGGATCACCGGCGAGTCGGACCGTCGACGTAGATGGGAGCGTAGCAACCCAGCGACCGTCGAGATCAAGCTCAGCGGGCCGGCGTGCTGCGTCGCAGTTGGCTCGACCCTGCACTCGCACAGCATGCCACGCTCGGCGGCCAACGTGTCCGGCTGCTCGAGCTGGCGGCACAGGGCGGAGACGAAATGCGCCGACGTGTCTACGCCGCGGGGCCGGTCACGAAATCTATGCAGGCAGCCCACGATCTCCGCCAAGACGTAACTCTGCTCGCGCATGATGGCGCCGAGGATAGCGTACGTCTCCGGCCCGCTTGCCGAGGCGTGCAGCGCCGCAAACGAACGCAGGGCGCTGAATGAATAGAGCAGCTCGGCGCGCAACGTCTCGACCAACAGCCGGAGAGTGGCGTGGAGCGACGTCGGCGGCTGACGCCGCAACTCGCGGAGCACGGCGGAGCGAATGGCGTGGGGCTCGAGCGGAACGAGGTCGATAGCCGGCTGCGCCATGGGGGACGGATGCGGCGCGTCGTCCGCGCCGACGTCGACCGCCACGACCGGCAGCGCCGGCCAGCGACGCCTCAGCTCGAGGAGCAAGCGCGTCGGGCCGGGCGTGGCGACGAGAGCAAGATCGGCCGACAACATGTCGGGCGGCACGCTGGTGTCGGCGCTCAGGAAGCGCAGCTGGCAGTCATGCTCCAGAAGAACACTGAGTGTCTCACGCAGCGCCGGCGAGTCGGAGAAGGCAACGACCAGGGATGTGGCTTCCATGAACAACCTGGGAGATGGTGTTGTTTTACGACGACCGCGTTGCGTATCGCAAGCGCATTCTTGCTCCGCGCCCGTGGAACCTTGCATCGGTCGGTGCGCCGCGAATATAGTCCGTCCTGATGGACCGCGGCAAGTTTGAGGAGCTGGAAGGGGCGGCGTTGGCGCCGTACGCGATGCGCAGCGGCACCAGCCGCGGCCGCGTCCACGCCGAGCCGGAACACAGCTTCCGCCTCGCCTTCCAGCGCGACCGCGACCGCATCATTCATTCCACGGCGTTCCGGCGCCTGGAGTACAAGACGCAGGTGTTCGTCAATCACGAAGGCGACTACTACCGCACGCGCCTTACGCACACGATGGAAACGGCGCAGATCACGCGCACCCTCGCCCGCGCCCTGCGAGTCAACGAGGACCTGGCCGAAGCGGTGGCGCTGTCGCACGATCTGGGGCACACCCCGTTCGGCCACGCCGGCGAGCGCGTGCTCAATCAGCTGATGGCGGACTACGGTGGCTTCGAGCACAACCGGCAGAGCCTGCGGATCGTCGACGTGCTGGAGGAGCGCTACCCGACGTTCGCGGGATTGAACCTGTCCTGGGAAGTACGCGAAGGTATCGTCAAGCACTCGCCGCCGTACGATCGGCCGCTGGCTCAGCAGTTCGAGCCCGGTAGAGCGCCGTGCCTGGAGGCGCAGATCGTCGATTACGCCGACGAGATCGCCTACAACAGCCACGACATCGATGACGGGTTGAAGTCGGGCTTGCTGGCGCCGGAGCAGCTGGAGGAGGTGACGCTGTGGCGCGAAACCTTCGGTTGGATCAAGCGGCAGTACCCGACCGCCGGCTTCCGCATCTGGCGCTATCAAGTGCAGCGCGAGATCATCGACGCGTTCGTCACCGATCTGATCCGCACCGTCACCGGCCGCGTGCACGACTTGCAGCTCGACAGCGTCGAAGCGATTCGTGCGCATGGACAGCCGATCGCCACGTTCGGTGCGGAGATGGAGGAGAAGCGCCTCGAGCTCAAAGCGTTTCTCATGGAGAATCTGTACCGGCACTACCGCGTGATGCGCATGGCGGTGAAGGCACAGAAGGTCATGGCCGACCTGTTTCACGCCTACATGAGTGAGCCGGCGCAGCTGCCGACGCACATCGCCGCACGCTGGCGCGCCGGTGAGGATCGGCCGCGGGTGATCTGCGACTACATCGCCGGCATGACCGACCGCTTCGCGCTCGATGAGCACAAGAAGCTGTTCGATCCCGACGAGCGGGTGTGAGGTTACGGTGGAGGCGCGCCGCCCGCCGCCCGCAGCGCTCGCAACCGTTCCTCCGCGAGCGCGCGAGCCCGGCCGTGCGGCGTGCTCTCCAGGTAGCGCTGATAGAGCCGCACCGCGTCCGCGGCACGGCCGAGCCGATCGTACGCCAGCGCCAGGTTGAGGGTGACGTCGGGGTCGGTCGGATCGATTGCCTGCGCCTGGGTCAACCAGTCGGCAGCTGCCGCCACGCGTCCCAAGCCCAGATTGGAAATCCCGAGACCAAAGAGCGGGTGCAACAGCCCCGGCTGGAGCCGATGCGCTGCGGCGAAGGCGTCGGCCGCAGGACCGAACTCATTGCGTGCTATGTGCGCCATGCCGAGGTTGATGAGCACCTTCGGTGGAACGACATAGCTCGCTCTGTCCGGGCGTTCCGGCAACGCCGCCTGATACTGCTGCACCGCCTCATCGGATCGCCCGGCACGCAGGTACGCATCGCCCAACGCCGTCCGCGCTTCCCGACAGAGTGGCGAGACATGGACGGTGGCTTCGAAGAGCGTGAGGTCGTCGGCGAACAAAGCATTGCGGCGCACCGTGAGGATGACGAGCAACGCGGCGAACGACCAGGTGACACCGGCGGTGACGGCCCGGCGTGCACCGGACGAGAGGATGCGCCGCCGCTCGATCTCCACAAAGGCGTGCTGCGCAAGGGTCACGGCGGCCAACGACCAGCCGATCATCGGGAAGTAGAAGAACCGGTCGGCCCGATAGTGGAGAATGGGAGTGATCCCCAGAACCGGCAGCAAGCCGACCGCGGTCCATACGATGCCGAACGCGGCGAGTGGCAACCGGCGCCACCACCGGACGACCATTGCGGTCAGCGCCAGCACGGCAGCGAGCGACAGCAGCGACGTGGGGTCCCAACGCGTTGAGAGCCCGTAGTCGTCGCACACCGTGAGCGCGGTGAAGCGCAACGGCAGGGTGACGTAGCTGAGCAGCAGGTGTGGCACGGTGCGCAGCCGCACACTGAACGGAACGCCCCCGCCGACGCGGCCGAAGGCGCCGGCCTGGAGAACCCAGAGGCGATAGAGCACCCCCGCCGCCAGCACGCAGAGTAGCGGCGCGAGCGCGGCGATGGCGCGTGAGCGGCCGCTGCGGCTCCGCATGGACGGAAGAAGGTATGCCGCGCCGAGCAGGATGGGGAATACCATCGCCGTCTCTTTTGCTCCGAGGGCGACGGCGAAGCTCAGCAGGGCGCCGAGCCGAGCGAGGGCGGAGTCGAGGAGGTACAGGCGGAAGGCGAGGAGAACGAAGAGCGTAAACAACGGATCAGCGAGGCCGGAGATCCATGAGACGGCGGCGGTCTGCAGTGGATGCACCGCAAAGACGGCGCTGGCCGCGAGCGCGGGCCCGCGCGCCACCGAGAGATCGCGCAGCAAGCCGTAGACGAGCAGAACGTTGCCGAGGTGAAGGACGACGGACATCAGGTGGTACGCCGGCGCGTTCAGCCCCGCCCCCTGTTGCACCAGACTCAGCAGTGCCACCACTGCGGGCCGCGCGTACGGTGCCGATCCCTCCCAACCGGGCATCGCGCCGAGCGGCTGGCTCAACGCCTGCCACAGCTCGCGCCACGAATGCGCAAGCAGCCCGCCGCTCTCGATCTGCCAGTGATCGATCCACACGAAGCCGTTCGCCAACGAGTTGGCAAAGGCCGCCAGCGTCAGGAGCACCAGCAGGAGACGGGGGAAGCGCAGCCCAAGTGGACAGACGCGTGCTTCGAGAGCCTCAGCACGAGCGGTTCCGGCATGCATCTCATGAAGGACTGGTCCGCTCACCCTGAGGCTCTCGAAGGGTGCTTCCCGCGAGTCGACGCCCCGTCCAAAGTGGGAATCGACCTATGGGATGACTTTGATCGTGTACTCCAACGTGAAGGCGCCGCCGGTGATGTTGCACGTCTCGCCCATGGGACAATCCGAGCTCTGCACGCAGAGACGGTTGGTAGTCACCGAACACGTGCCGCCGTCGCCGCCCGGGCTCGCTACGCACGTCGTTGGTTGTCCCGGCGGCGTCGTGCAGGTCGCGCCCGTCACCGTGGTGGTGAAATTGGGTCCGCTGTGCGTCACGTCCATGCCGTTGGTGCTCCAGCCCTGCGCCAGGAGGCAGGCGGCGCCGGGAAGGAGGCCGATCTTGTTCAAGTTGTCTTTCAAGTTCTGCCCGTTCGATTGCGCAATGCAACCCCAGCTGTGGGCGTTCGCGCCGATGTGGATCGTTCCGCTCGCCTGGACGTACTCGTTGAACGTGAAGCTCTGGGTAGTCTTGAGCGGCGTGGCCGGTTGCACGTACGGCGGCGCGGCGAAGGGCGCACTGGCGCCGATCGCATCGAGGTGCTTGAAGATGATCCAGTCACCATTCACCTGGCCGAAGCCCTCCCACCCGGGGACGAAGGGACTCACGCACTGCGACGCGCCCGACTGACACGCGTCCTTTTTCGGGCAGTCGCTGTCCCGGTGGCACGTTTTGCTGTTGCTGCCGCAGGCACTCGCTGGGCAATCCGCATCCTTGGTGCACGTGGCGGGCGTATCCAGGAAGCAGCCGTTCGCGGAGAAGATGTCGCACCCCGTTGGCTTGGTACACTTCGTCGGGAACGCGCCCACGACCTCCTTCAAGGGGTTGTTCACGGTCAGGCTCTTGAACTTCACCCGCACGTGGGTCAGCGGGGTCGTGTCTTCGCGCCATCCCGCCACGATGCGTTGCGCGAACACATTCGGCAGCTTGCCGTTGCGCAGCGCCGTGGTCATGGGGACGCTCACGTGCAGGTGCGGCGTCGGGGTGAGGCTGAGCAGAATCGATGCTTTCGGCATCCGGCCGCCCCGCGGTTTGAAGCTCTTGGTCTTGAGCTTCAAGGTGGCGCTCGGCGGCATCGGTGGGAGCGGCATGTCGAACTGGAAGTCTTGCGCGTTGATGTCGACCAGGCGGTTCGCCGGGTCGAGCACGATGCAGGTTTCGCCCTTGGCGCAATCCGAGTCCTTGCTGCAGGAGCGGAATAGGGTGAGCGAGCAGTGGTTCTTGAAGCAATCCTTGCTGAACAACACGTCGGTGGCACTCGGCAGATGAGTCGCGTTGCAGCGGTCGCCGGCGCCGCCGCCGTCGTTGCTGATATACACGTCCGCCCGCGTCGCCCGGATCGGGTGCTTCCCGGGGATGGCCTTGTCGCGGAACACCGCCACGGCGTGCGGGGGATGCATCTCGCTGCTGTAGGTGAAGTTCGGCGCCGGTGCGGAGCAGGTGCCGCCACCCGAGCATTCACTGTCGATGTTGCACGTCTTGGTGTTGTCGTTGGAACACTTGCCGCTGGAGGACGGGCCGGGGTGTCCGCAGTCGAAGATCCAGCGGCCGTCGGCGACGATCCGATCGCCTGCGGCGGCCCACGCAAACGGCGGGTACTTGTTGCTCTCCCATTCCATGCCGACCACGCTGGGCGTGTCATTCCCGGTTGCAGAAAGGCTGTTGTAGTCGGGGTCGAGCAGAATGTAGGTATTTTGATCCGGATGGGTGTGGCTAGCGGGAAAGTCGACGCCGCCGGCGTGACTGGCGACGACGGTGCCCTGGATGCGGACGGGAAGCGAGTCCGGCGGAACCGAGGGATCCGAGCCTCCAGGGAGCATCGGCCCGATGGCCTGCCAGCCCGGGTTGACCTTGTTCAACTCACCGAAGGCATCGTTCAACGGATTCCCGGTGGCCATGGGAGCCGGGTAGCAGCCGCCGCAGCCCAGAGCGCCGCGCGACGGGCAGGGCTCTCCCTGCGTCTGCGCGTACGTCTGAACGCCGATGTTGCTGTCGATGGGTGTCGGCGTCGGCGCCTGTCCCAGCGCCAGCCGGCCGGCGCACAGCGTTGCGGTGATCGCGATGGTCGAACCTAGTGAACGCATTATCCCTCCCAAAAAGAGCGCGCTGATGTGGTGCCAGTTTCAGCGCTCCGCTCCACCGAGCCACGTGTCGGCTCGGTTGGGAGCGTCCGTCGTTGCTTAGGGAATGATCTGTACCGTGTACTGCAAGGTGAAGGCGCCCGTCTGACAGGTTCCCGGCGGCGCGGGCAGTGTGCAGTCACCATCGCTGGTGCACGCAGTGGATGGGTCGTTGGAGCACGTCCCACCCGGCTCGCAGCTCTCGACACCCGAGCACGTTTCACCTGACGCGACGCAAGTCTGCGGTGTGCCCGTACAGGTGTTGAGCCCGCCGCAGTCAGAGTTCGTATGGCAGTGTAGTTCGGAGTTGTTGCTGCAGATTCCCGACGGGCAGTCGAAGTTGGAGGCGCAGAACATCGAGGTGGTGGTCGAGCAGTGGTTGCAATCGCCGTTCGCCAGGCAGGGCCCAGCGGTCACGGAACAGGTGCCTGGACAATCGGAATCGCTCACGCAGAGCTTGTTCGTCGTCACCGAGCACGAGCCGACTTCACCCGGCCCGGATTGGATCGTCTTGGTGACCAGGGTTCCGGGCGGCGCGATACCGGTGCCGAAATCGGGACCGGCGAGCGTGAGGTCGATCTGGCCGATGTCGCGGCTGCCGGCCGCTAGACAACTGCCGCCGGTTCCCAGCCCCAACACGGTGAGATCGTCGACCAGGTTGGTCCCGTACAGTGTGTCGCGGCAGTTCAAGCTATGACCGGTCGAAGCGATGTGAATCGAGCCGTCCGGCGGGACGAACTCGTCGAACTTGAAGATCTGCGGGATCACCAGCGGCGTCGGGCTCGGCTTGAGGTACGGCGCCGCTAGGAACGGCAGCTTCGCCCCGATCAGCTCGAGTTTCTTGAGCTGCACCCAGTCGCCGTTGACCTGAGCGAAGACGTCCCAGCCGGGTGTGACGCCGCCCGCGCATGTCGACCCGCCGAGGCAGGCGGCCTTCTTCGGGCAATCGTTGTCGACATGGCACGCCTTGCTCCCGATCGAGCAACCACCGGCAGGGCAGTCAGTGTTGCTGGCGCACGGCTTCGCACTCAAGCCGAAGCCATTGGTCAGGGTGCACTGCTTCAGAAGCACCGGCACGCGATCTTTGACCGGGTTGTGAACGGTGATGTTCTTGAACTTGACCCGCACGTGCTGCAGCGGCGTCACGTCTTCCTTCCAGCCGGCGCTGATGGACGCGGCATAGACGTTCGGCATCTTGCCGCTCTTCGGCAACGGCGTGGCCATCGGCACGATGACGTGCAGGTTGGTGGCGGGAAGCACGGGTGGGATGAACGTCGGCTTCGGCATCAACCCGCCCTTGGGCTTGTGGTTCGTCACGTGGATCTTCAGGGTCGGGCTGCCCAGTGGCGGTGCGGGCAACGGGATGTCGAACTCGAAGTTCGCCAACGGCACGCACGTTTCACCTGCCGGACAGTCGCCGTTCACAGCGCAGGCGCGCGTCGTCACTGAGCAGTGGTTGAAGTTGGGCGCGTTCACGTCGGCGACGCGATCCTCCGCGTCGAGCCGGATGCAGGTCTCACCCAGCGCGCAGTCCTTGTCGACCTTGCATGACCGCGACGTGGTCACCGAGCAATGGTTGATGAAGCAGCGCTTGCCCAGCAGCACGTCGCCGTTCGACAGGAGGTGCGACACGGTGCAGCGGTCGCCGGCGCCGCCCCCGTCTTCACTGATGTAGACGTCGGCGCGGGTCGCCGGAATCGCCGGTGCGGTGCGGCCGGCATGTGGCGCCGGCAGGCTCTTGTTGCGCAGCACCACGACGGCCTGCGGCGGATGCATCTCGGCGCGGAAGTGGAAGTTCGGCGTTGGGTTGTCGCACGCGCCGAAGTCGCAGTCGAGATCCGTGCTACATACGAACGTCGCCTTGTTTGTGCAGTGCTTGCTGCACCCCATCCCGGTGCATGCGGGGCACGTCCCGACGCACTCGGGGTCGGTGATGCAGCGCAGCAGCCCATCGGTGGTGCACGCGCCGACACCGCCGACGCACGTGCCGCCGGCGGCGCAGTCGGCGTTGCTGATGCAGGCCCGCGCGGCGTTGTTCGAGCACTGTCCGGGATCGGGATCGGGATGACCGCAGTCGAAGATCCAGCGCCCGAGGCTGGTGATGCGGTCGCCTTCGCCCGCCCAAGCGAACAGCGGGTACTTGTTGATCTCCCACTCCAGCTCCAGCGTGTTGTCCGGTGCGTTGCCGGTGGCCAGCCTGCCGTTGTCGGCGGGGTCGGGAGCGATACTCGTGTTCTGATCGTCACCGACATGACTTCCGGAGAAATCACCACCGACGTTGATCTTGCTGAGGGTTACCGTACCGTTCAGCAGCACCGGTGACGACAGGGGAGGGCGGGCGGGGTCGACGCGGCCACTCGGGCTCAGGGGGATCATCGGGCCAATCGGCGCCCATTCGGGGTTTAGCGGCGCCAGCGCCGCCAGCGACGTCGTCGGATCGGGTCCGAGAATCTGTGCCGGGTAACAGCCGCCGCAACCCTCGCCGCCGCGCACGTCGCACGGCGTCGGAGTGCCCAACGGATTGCACGTATGCAGGGGAGGGCAGTCCTTGTCGGCGCTGCAGAGGGTGGTACTCGCGTTCCCCGAGCAGTGTCGGATGTAGTCGTTGCCGTAGCTCTGCGCAAAGGACTGCACTCCCACGTTGCTATCCACGGGCGTTGGCGTCGGCTGCGCCACGGCGACTGCGGCCCAGCCCACTACGGCGACATTCAGAGCCAAACGACGTGCGTTCATGTTGCCCACTCCCGGCCGCGTGTTTGCGGACGCATTTGATGACTTCTGCCGCAGTGTTTCAGACCGGCCGCAGGATTGTCAAGGCGTGAAATGGAGCCCCGCAGCCCAGCGGGCCGCAGCCAGCCGCCCGCGAGGCGGCCGGGCTCATAGGCGGAAGCGGATGCCGCCGTGTACGAGCAGGGGGCTGCCGACTTTCAAGATACCGCCCCCGAGGTCGACGGCATATTCCCGGTCGAACATGTTCTCGGCGGCGATGAACACTTCCCCGTTCCAGAAGGGGAGGTCGCGCGACAGACTGCTGTTGAGGACGAAGTAACTGCCGAACTTCGCCTCGTTCTCGGCGTCCTCGAACTGCTCGTCCACGAACCGGCCTTCGAGCGTGAAGGTGAACAGCCGTGGATCGCTGAAGCGGGCCCGCAGGGTAAACGTATTCGGCGGGATCTGGGCGAGCTGGTGCCCTTCGAGGCCCTTGTCCATGGGCGGAGCGCTGACCAGTGTCGCATCAGCGAGCAGGTAGCTTCCCGACAGGACGACGCTCGGCAACACTTGGTATATGACGTCGACCTCGGCGCCGAACGTGCGTGCCAGGCCGAGGTTGACCCGCTGGCGCTCGGTGGCGTCGCCGGTCACGGGATCGAACGCGACGTCCACGTTGGTCACCGGGTCTTCGACCTCGTTCCAGAACCCGGTCGCACGCAGATCGAAGTTGTCGAGCAGCGGCAGATCGACGCCGATTTCCGCACCGTTCAAGCGTTCTGGGTCCAGGTTCGGGTTCGGTCGCAGGACGAGGTCTTCGACCTCGCTCTGCCGATACAGCTCAGCCAGGTTGGGGGCGCGAAAGCCACGGTAGCCGGCGGCGCGCAGATGCAGCCACTCCGTGGCCCGGTACAGCAGGCTCAGCTTCGGGTTGAAGCGGGCTTGGGTGCGACTGTCGAAGGACGTCGCCGACGACGCTCCGGCGCTCGGGACGTTGGTGAGCGTCCCATCGTAGTCGTTCCACAGATCGACACGCCCGCCCAAGGCGATCTCCCATTGGTCCGTGGGGGTGTAGATGCTCTGCAGGAAAAACCCGGAGAAGAACTGCTTGCCGTCGCTGCGCTGTCGGAGGTCGACCGTGCTGCCGGTCGGGTCGAAGAAGATGTCGCGGCTCTGACCGTCGATCCAATGGAGATCGAGGCCGGCGGTGACCAGGAGCGGATCGAACATGCGGCGCGACCACACCAGCGAGCTACCGACGTCGGTGAACGGGATCTTTTGCTTATGGGTGCGGCGCTCGGCCGTCCGTGGGGCGTTGACGCTGGTGAACTGAATGTCGAAGCTCTGCATATTGGAGAACAGCGTCGCCTGCCATTCACTGCCGTCGTCGGTGTGGACGAGGCCGTTGAGGTCGACGAGGCCCGACGACGTCCCGCTCTTGCGCAGCGGCGTGCCGTTGTCGCGGTCATCGTCGAAGAACCGGCCGTGCAGGAAGACGGAGTCGCTGTCGTTGAGCTGATAACCGACACGGCCGTTGAAGATCTCGTGGCGCGAGCTGGAGTTGCCGTCGATGGGTCCGCGCTGAAAGGGCGCGACGGTGGGGAATCCGTCGGTGTTGAAGAAGTTGGCTTCGAGGCCGACGAACAGCTTGCCGCTGCGGCCGCTGACGAAGAGGTTGTCGTCGGTCAAGCCGTTGGTTCCGTAGCTGGCCTTGACGGCGGCGCCGGTCTCGGTCGGCTTGCGCGTGATGATGTTGATGACCCCGGCCATGGCGTAGTTGCCCCACAGCGTGGCGCCGCTGCCGCGCACGACTTCGATGCGCTCGATGTTCTCTTGCGAGATCTTGCCCCAGAACACCTGGCCGTCGAAAGGATCGATCAGCGGGATGCCGTCGACCAACACCAGGGCACGGCTGGTGCCGCTCGGTCCCACGCCACGTAATGTAACGCCCTGGGCCTCCGGGTCGAGGTCGGGGCTGGTGACGATGCTGCTGGAGCGGCGATACAAGCTGAACCCCGGAATGGTGCGTAAGATGTCGTCGACCGCGATGCTCGCCGATGTCTGCACGTCATCATGGTCTAGAACGGTGACGCTCGCCGTCGGCTCCCCTTGGCTGAGCCCGGTACGCGTCGCCGTGACCACAACAGGTTCGAGACGGACCTCACGCTTGGGCGCTTCTTCTTGGGCGACTGCGACGGCGTCCATCGTCACCAGCACGTAAACCGCCACCGCGTAGGGACGGAACAACTTTACCCAGCGGCGCGAGCTGCAACTCCGTCCTGCGTGCATGGCTGTGCGGACTCTTGAGACGGAAGCGGCCCAATTGAACCTCAGCCACCTTTGGTTGCTGGCCCTGGCGGGGGGAGTTGCGGTGGCTGTCCTGCTCGGAACCGAGTTCGGTGAGCGCGCCGTGCGCACCCTCCTCGCGGTTGTCTGATCGCTCGGTTGAGCAGGCTGCTGAAAAACCCCGCCCAATGCTTCGACAAGCTCAGCATGAGCGGTTCCCCTCCCCGTCTCTCCTACTCTTTTCCGCTCACCCTGAGCTTGTCGAAGGGTCTCCGAAGCCTTTTTCAGCAGCCTGTTAGATTGGAGTCTGCCTACTCTCTGAAACCGTACGTCTTGCGGAGCTCCGGATTGGCGCCGATCGTCTGCAGCGCGTGAGCGACCGACTTGATCCGGGCGCTCTCCTCGTCTTGCTCTTCTCGCGCCCGTTCCTTCGCGTCGCGCGGCTTTCTCTCGCCTTCGGGCTCACGCGGTGCTTCGACGCGCGCCGCTGGCGTGCTGACCGCTTCGGGCTCGGCGCGCCGTGCCGCCGAGCTGCACTGCGCCAGCTGGCTCGCCACCAGGAGGAGGAGCATTCCCCCCAATAGTGTGAAGCCCAGGTCTCGCTTTTCGTTCACGACCCCCCCCAATGCGCGGCCATTAAACACAACCGCGCATCCAATGCAACGCATGACGGTGCGAGCGCTGCCCTCCTACTGCTGAGGCGGCAAGCCGAGCTTGCGCTGGGCTTCCGGATCCTGGCCGAGGTGCGACAAGGCTTCCGCCAGGCCGCGGTTCAGGCCGGCGTCGGAGTTCGGGCCGCGTGTCGGGCTGGCGGCAGCGGCGGGTCTTGATGCCACTGTCGGTGCAGCCTGCGGCTGTGCCTGCTGCGCAACCTGATTGGCGGGCGCGGGGGCTGGCCGCGGTGGGGCAGGGGCTGGGGCATTTACCTGTTGCCGTTCGGGGGCCCGCGGTCGTGCGCTCGGCGCACGTGCCTCCTGCGGTTGCGGGCGAGAAAGCGATCCGACCCAGAGGTACAAGCCGATGACCAAACCGATCGCCAGCGCTGCGGCTCCCAGCGCTCCAACGATGAGGAGGACGTTCAAGACGCTACCCCTGGCGCGCGGCGCGAGCGAAGACGGATCGCGGCTCATCAATGCTTCCTTGATTTCCCGTCTACACGAATTGACGCTGCAATACAGCCTGGGGGCTACGGTGCGGGGGGCGATCCGAAGCTCGGGGTGACCGCCGGCCGCTGCACGAGCCGCGGATGACCGAACCCGTCGTAGTTCACCACGCCGGCGTCGGTTGCGGCGTCGACGATTGCGACGATGCCCTCGGCGACGTTGTGCCGCCAGGTTTCCTGCCATTCCTCAGCGAGCCGGATGCGGGTGGCCTCCGGCACGGCGTCCCAGCGCCCGCGGGCGACCTTGATGATCAGCAGGCGCGGCAGGCGCGGATCGCGGTGCACCTCCACGACGCCGATGTGGTCACGCAGCAGTGGGTTTTGTGCGAGCCCTGCAACGATCTCCTCCGGCGGCAGCCAATGCGCGCCGGCCGCGCTCGCGGTCAGAAGCAGAAGGGCGACGGCCGCGCCCCATGCCGCGCGGCGGCGGCGTGGGGCGGGCAGCACAGCTACGGTTGCGATGGTTGAGGCTCCGGGACGATCTGATCCGGACGCGGAGTCGGGAACTCGATCAGATGCCACGGCAAGTGTTCCTCCGGATGGCGCAGCTGCTTCTCTCGCTTCTCCTGACGTTTCGCCTCGGCGCCCGCGTCGCTGCTCGGTGGCGGTGCGTCGTCGGTGGCCACGGCTGGATGGATCAGCGAGGAGATCAGCTTGCGGAAGAATCCCTTCGGTTGGGCTGGGGGCTGGGAGGCCGCGGCGAACATCGTGGTCGCCGGTGCCGGGGCCATGGCCTGGGTGATCGCGCCACTCGAGCAATCGACCGGCAGTGCCGGACACACCGGTTCGCCTGAGCCGCCGGGCAGGGTGATGCCGGTGTAATCGTCATCGCCGTCGCCGTCGACGAAGATGGGGTTGGTGAATCCATAGGAGATCACGCTGCTGGCCACCGAGCCGACGATCGAGTTGACGCTGGGTCTGGTCGGTGGCGTCGGCAGGCTCTGGCCGGCCTCCACGATGTAGTAGCTGTCTTCGGTCACCGACGAATCAGTTATCGTCTGGTCGAAGCGGACGACGTTGGTGTTGACCTGCTCGTACGGATCGCCCGGATTGGGGTTGAGCGCGGGCGTCGTCGTGGTGTTGTAGCACGCCATGATGCAACCGTTCTTGATGAGCCGCACCTCGTCCACCGGCACCCACGGTGCCGCCTGGACCTTGATCTTCAGGTCGACGCTGGTCACCGCTGTGCCCAGCGTCTCCCCCATGTTGACGTCGGGTGGCGCGCCGTTGTTCGCCGTGAAGGTGATGTACGGACCGGTGGTGGCCGTCATGTTGCCGGCGAGCACTTCCTGGTTGAACGCCTTGACGTCCAGCGGGATCGTGCCCGTCGGGAACTCGCCGGCGCCCACGTAGGTGCGCGAGTAGCCCGGGATCTCGATCACCAGACGGTGCGAGTCGGAGACGCCGGTGCCGTAAAGCTGGTGCTGCGCACCGACCTTCCCGACCTCGATCCCTTGGTTGAGGATGCTGAGCCAATCGCGCCGCACCATGCGCAGGTCGTCGTAGTCGCTCGGCTTCCCGCCGTTGTCGATCTCCATCACGTCGAAGTCGATGTTGCGCGTCCCATGGGTTCCTTCAAAGCCGCTGCCGCATCCCGCCGTCGTGCAACGCGTCGGTTGCGGCACGACGTTCAAGTCGTTGAGGATGTCGTTGCAGCCGTTGGCGGAGGTCGGCGTGGAGCCACCGCCGCAGCCGCAATGGCCGCCGCCGGTGCAGTCGCCGTCGACGGTGCAGCTCTTGCCGTCGTTGGTGCCGCCGGCGCAGGCGTTGCTGCTGCACAGCACCGGATACTTGTTGCAGTTGTCGATCGCCGCGCTCGGGTCGTAGCCGATGTTGTCGAGGATGCCGATGTTGACCACGCCGCCGAGGCCGGCGCGCGGGTGGTTCATCTGCACCACCTGTTCACCAACGTCGAGGCACTTGCCACCTGGGCATTGGGCGTTCGTCGTGCACGGCTTGCTGTTCTTGCCGCCGCCGACGCAGAGCATGTTGGGCGTGTCGTAGCGCAGCCGGTCGTAGATGACGCCGGCGCTCACGCTCTCGTCTTCCACCGCGCCGCCGCGCCGCAGGTTGGCGTCGTAGACCGACGGCCAAGAGTTGATGTGGCCCCAGCTGTTGGAGAGGTACGGGGGCCGGCTCACCGACATCGTCACCTCCGTGCCGACGATCGAGGTGATGAACGGCGTCAGCAGCAACTTCTTGATGGGCGGCAGATAGTCGGTGTTGATGTCGTGGTCGGTGGAGACCATCACCTCCAGGTCTTCGCCGGCGAAGCTGCGGACGCGGGCTTCCAGCGGCGCCGACGAATCGAGGCTGCGGCCGGAGTGGATGTGGAAGTCCGCAGAGAGATAGCCGGAGGTGTCGACGACGCGCTTGAGGGTAATCGGCCCGCCGTTCACGACGGTCATGTCCGTGGGCGCCACGGCGTTGGTGATCACCACGCCGGAAAAGGTGCGAATCGTGTACTCCGGTCCGCGCGAGACCGACAGGGTGTAGGTGCCGGGCATGACCTCGACCAGCGCCTTGCCCTTCCTGTCGGTATAGATCACGTGCAACTGGCCCTGGCCGCCCGGATAGCTCTCCGGCAGCAGGCTTTTCGTTTTTGCCTTGCAGACTCCTTCCGGCAAGCAGTCGGCGTCGGCGCTGCACGCATGCTTGCGGCACTTGCCGTCACTCGCGCAGGTGTATCCGGCGGGACACGCCGGAGGGCAGGGCTGCGGCTCGACGTTGGTGCAGGTGCGGAAGCAGATGTTGCCGCCCCCGCAGGTCGCATCCGCCGTGCAGCTGGTGTCGAAGTCGTTCGAGCACATGCCGGTGCGATTGTCGAACATCAGCGCGGCCAGGTCGCGCCGCATCGACGGGGAGGGGCTCAACGAGATCTTCGCCGGCATGCCTAGAGCCGTGTCGGCATCGCGCACCTCGACCTTCAGCTTGCCCACCTTGGGCAACGTGATCGGCGGGATGGTCGTCGTTCCAAGTCCCGCCAAGGTGGTCGCTCCATTCGGCGTCACTGTGAACAGCGGAGTGTTGCTCGGCTCGATGTCCGGGCGGCCGGGGAATACCGCGTGGATGGTATAGTTGCCCTGTGGCAGCAACACATTGCTGAAGCTGCCTTTGCAACGGACCGAGGAGACCGGCGCGTTGCTGATCGGCGTGAGCGGGAAGGGCAGGTTGTCGGCTGGAACGCTGACCAGCCGGATGAACGTGACCGTGCCTTCCTGGGACGGCGCCGGCGTGAAGGTCCCCTTCACCTTGCTCATTCCGCTGATGAGGCCGGGGTCGGCGAAGATGCTGTCCGGATTGGTGGCGTCGCCGATGACCGAGGCGACATCATTGCGCTTCCCAACCAGGAGACGGCGAGTGAAGATCCTCGACCGGTTATTGATCAACGAGGGTCCGAGCAGCGTCGGCAGCGTGGCGGCGGAGACCAGATCCGATTGCAGGCTTTGGATGTTATTCGGTCCCGATATCAAGACCACGCTGACGCCTGCCCCACCTCCGTCCAAGTCGTCCTCACCGGAGAGCGATTGGTAGCCGTAGGAAACCGCGCCCGCCTTCTTGTTGCGCGCCATGACGCCGTCCGCGGGGCTATCGTTACCCGGTGCGGCGAAGAACGGCGCCGAGGTCAGGGCACCGATAACCGCCGCGGTGCTGCTCAAGTCGAGCGCCGGGCTGGTGAAGCCGCGGCCGTAGTTCGGCGCGAAGGGCACGAGCCCACGGCCGCCCCACAGCAATATGTCAAAGATGGGGAGGATTTGGTTGTTGCCCGACTTGTTCCACACCTCGGTGCGGAGATCCACGAAGCGCTTGCCCTTGCACGCCTTGTAGGTGCTGCGCACGAACATTTTGGGGAGAGCGCGCGTCGAGCAAAAGTCCGTCGGGGTCTTACACGTACCCAGCATGATGCCGTAGACGGTGATCGCGGCGCAGTCGTCTTCGACCGGGCAACTGGCGTTCAACGAGCCGATGGTGGTGCACGGGTTGCCGCTGGGTGTCGGGACCCAGCCGCCCAGCGTCTCGTCGCCTTGGCGGAAGATGAAGACGTTCGCCAGGCTCAACCCGCCGGTGTTGAACGACTGCGGCAGCTGATCGTTGTTCTTGCCGTTCAGCCCGAGGTCGAGCAGCGTCCCGCCGGTCTCGACGGCGTTCGACGAGGTGTTGTCGATGTTGATGGGCGACCCGCCCACCACGCTCACCGCAGTCGTGTCGATCCCGTCGATGATCGCCTGCACGACGCCGTTCGACAGATACCAGTCCTGTAGGCCCCCGGCGATGTCCGTGCCGCCGAACAACCGGGTGTTGGCGTTGGCGGTCGTGACTATTTCGGCCTTGCAGCCGCCGCAAGCCGCCTGCGACGCCGACGGGCAGGCCAGTGCGATGAGAGCGAGGAGAACACCAAGTCGACGCATAGAGACCCCCTTCGTTTGCCTGTGCGGACGATCGCTTCGGCCGCGCGAATTTGATTACGCGATTGTTGCAGCCTGGTTACGTTGTCTCCCACGGGCGCGGAATTGTCAATTCAGAAAGCACCACGTCGGCACGGGAGGACCTTGAACGGACAATAATCCGTGCGAGCCGCCCGGTGGCTAGACATACTGAGCCGCCACGGCGTAGAGTCGGCGGCCATGACGAACGAACTTGCTTACCTCGACGCTACGGCGCAGGCGGATCTGGTTCGGCGCGGCGAGATCACGCCCCTCGAGCTCGTCGATGCGGCCATCGCCCGCATCGAACGCGTGAACCCGCAGCTGAATGCGGTCATCATCCCGCTCTTCGACAAGGCCCGCAGCCAGGCCGCGGCACGTGATCTGCCCGGCGGACCGTTCCGCGGTGTGCCGTTCCTGCTAAAGGACCTCACCTGCCACGTTGCCGGCGACCCGTACCACGCGGGCATGCGGTTGCTGCGCAACCTGAAGTGGGTGGCGGATCACGATACCTATCTGGCCGCGAAGTTCCGGGCCGCGGGCTTCATCTGCGTCGGCCGAACGAATGTCCCTGAGCTGGGTCCGATTCCGACCACCGAGCCCGAGGCTTACGGCGCGACACACAATCCGTGGGACACCACACGCTCTCCCGGCGGCTCGAGCGGCGGCTCGGCGGCGGCGGTCGCCGCCGGCATGGTGCCCGTGGCACACGGCAACGACGGCGGCGGCTCCATCCGCATCCCGTCGAGCGCCTGCGGTCTCTTCGGCCTGAAACCAACGCGCGGCCGCGTCTCCCTCGGACCCGATTTCGGCGACTCGTGGAATGGGTGCATCGCCGAGCATGTCCTGACGCGCTCGGTACGCGACAGCGCGGCGATTCTCGATGCCATCGCCGGTCCCATGCCCGGCGACCCGTACTATGCGCCGCCACCTGCGCACCCCTTCCGCGACGAAGTGGGAACCGATCCGGGCCGTCTGCGCGTCGGGTTGCTCACGCGCTCTGCGGGAGGCGTGATCCCGGTGCATCCGGATTGCGTCGCGGCGGTCGAAGAGGCTGGCCGTCTCATGGCATCGCTCGGCCACACCGTAGAGCAGGGGCACCCGGGCGCGCTGGATGACCCCGACTTCCAGCCACCGTTCGGAGCGGTCGTGACGAGTTGGACGGCGCGCGATCTGGACTACTGGAGCACACAGACCGGCCGTACCATCACGGCCGACGACGTGGAGCCGTACACCTGGGCGCTGGCGGAGATGGGGCGGCAGGTATCGGCCGCGGAGTACGTCAAGGCTACCCTGTGGCTGCAGGCGTACACGCGCCGGGTGGCGCGCTGGTGGGCCGACGGCTTCGATCTGCTGATCACCCCGACGATGGCCGAGCCGCCGGTGCCCTTGGGCGAGCTGACCTCGACGCGCGAGAACCCGCTGCGCGGGTTTGCGCGCAGCGGCCCCGTGGTGACCTTCACGGCGCCCTTCAACGTCACCGGCCAGCCCGCCGTGTCGCTGCCGCTCCATTGGAGCAAGGAGAACCTGCCCATCGGCGTGCAGCTGGTTGCCGCCTACGCGCGCGAGGATGTCCTGTTCCGCAGCGCCGCGCAGCTCGAGCAAGCGCGCCCCTGGGCCGGCCGGCGCCCGCCGGTGCACGCGTGAGCCGCGGCCGGAGGTGATCGAGCGAAAGGGTTTCGAGTTTTCCGCCACTATGTTACACAGGGCCATCGCGTGAAGGAGGACGGCCTATGGATCGCATGCTGCGGTTGAACATGACGACGCTGACCATGAGCGAGGAGCCCTTTCCCGCCGAGTGGGCGGCGCTCGGTGGACGGGCGCTGTCGGCGAAGATCCTGCTCAAGGAAGTGGACCCGACGTGCGATCCGCTCGGCCCCGGCAACAAGGTGATCTTCGCCCCCGGCTTCCTGTCCGGTTCGGTCGCACCGACCTCGGGCCGCATGAGCGTCGGCGCCAAGAGCCCACTCACCGGCGGCATCAAGGAAGCCAACTCCGGCGGTCAAGCCGGACAGAAGCTCATGCGCCTCGGCTATCGCGCGCTCATCGTCGAAGGCAAAGCCACGGATCCGGCGAAGCGCTACATGGTCGTCATCAACAAGAACGGCACCGAGATTCGCGAGTGCCCGGAGCTCAAAGGGCTGCGCACCTACGCCGCCTCCGAGAAGCTGGCGGAACAGTTCTCACAACGCGCCGCCTTCGTCATGTGTGGATCGGCCGGAGAGCTCGGTCTCTCCGGAGCCAGCGTCGCCTTCACCGATGAAGGCCACCGGCATCCGTCGCGGCATGCCGCTCGCGGCGGGCTCGGCGCCGCGATGGGTGCCAAGGGGCTCAAGGCGGTCGTCGTCGATGACGAGGGGACGCAAGCGCGGCTGGCAAAGGACACCGCGGCCTTCAAGCCGTACGTCGCCAAGATCAGTAAGGAGTACTTGGCCGGCCCGCAGCTCTTCCAGTTCGGCACGTCGACCACCGTGCCGCTCGCCAACATGATGAGCACCTTCCCGACGCGCAACCGGCGCGAGATGCAATTCGAAGGTGCCGACGCCCTCGATGGGATGAAGATCGTCCAGGGCTTCGAGACGCGCGGCGGCAGCATGCACCACTGCATGACCGGCTGCATCGTGAAGTGCTCCAACATCGTCCACAACGCCGAGGGCAAGTACGTCACCTCCGCCCTCGAGTTTGAGACCCTCGCCCTGTGCGGCTCCAACTGCGGCATCGCCGACCTCGACAAGGTGGCCCAGATCGACCGGCTGTGCGACGAGTTGGGTCTCGACACGATCGAAACCGGTGGCGCCATGGGGCTGGCGATGGATTGCGGCGCGCTGGCCTTCGGCGATGCCGACGGCGCGATTGCGCTCCTCGACAAGGTCGACAAGGGCGACACGCTGGCCGAGACCATCGGGCGCGGCGTCGTGGCGGTCGGCAAGCATTTCAAGGCCACGCGTGTGCCGGCGATTCGCGGGCAAGGCGTCCCGGCGTGGGAGCCGCGCACCCTCAACGCCAGCGGCATCACCTACGCCACCAGCGCCATGGGCGCCGATCACACCGCCGGCCTGGTCGTCATGCCGGTGGCGGACGGCGCCAAGGCATCGCAGGAAGCGCAGCTCATCAACGCGCTGTGCGACTCCAGCGGCTTCTGCCAGTTCCAGCAGCCGACCATCGAGGACATCCGGACGCTGTACAACGCCATGTACGGCACCGCGCTGACCTTCGAGGACATGGCGGACATCGGCTGGCACTGCATGCAGGACGAGTGGGAGTTCAACCGCCGCGCCGGCTTCGGCCCGGAGGACAACGACCTGCCCGAGTGGATGCGCACCGAGGCGGTGCCGTCCAACGGCGCGGTGTTCGCCGTGCCGAAGGAAGAGATCATGCGCGTCTTCGAGCGCATGCCGGTCTCGGACGAGCTGCGCTCGATGCGCGCCGTCGGCTAGCGCCGACGTCGTAGTAGGCTCGGTCCCCTCCTCCCGTGAGCACCTCCGTGAACGGAGGAGCTCTCGCACTCCTTGCCACACTTGACGGCGTTTCCCGGACTATGGCAATGGTGCTGTACGGTTCAGGATTGCGGCCCATGGAGGAGGTTCGAATGCTGAAAGGGTCCTGCGCCTGCGGGCGCATTCGGTACGAAATCCACGGAGAGCTGCTCGGACCTGTTACCTACTGCCACTGCTGGCGGTGCCGCAAGCACTCGGGCTCGAGCTTCGGTACAACTGTTGGTCTGAACGCGGCCGAGTTTGTAGTGTCGGGGAAGAAGCTCCTTTCCAGTTGGGAATCCAGCCCCGGCGTCCACCGATTCTTCGCGAGCTGCTGCGGCTCTCCCATCTACAAGCGCGACGACGCCGCGCCGGCAGTACTGGGGTTCCGGCTCGGCACGCTTGACTCCGACCCCTCAAGGATCGCCGAACTGCATTTCATGGTCACCTCGAAGGCACCCTGGGTGGAGATCAAAGATGGTCTTCCTCAGGAGCTGGGAGGCGTTCCGTTCGGCGAACGCGACTAGCTCGATGGGGTGCCGCCCAACAAGGCCGATGGAGCTGGCGCCGGGCATGAGCCGGCTTGCGAACACCATGGTTCCGGTTGCCCGCCGCAGCTCAACGGCATAGCGTTATGCGTCACTTCTGAAATGAGAGATCATCTATGACGGTACCAGTGTGGATGTTGCTCGGGTTTGCAGCGTGGACAGTGGTTCTGCTGCTTTCGACGGTTGGGGTGTATCGCTGGAGCCGGATTCTTACCGGACGAGTTCCGATCCGCGATTTCCGGGCCGATCAGGTCGAAGGAGAGGACTGGTATCGGCGCGCGATGCGAGCTCACGCGAACTGCATCGAGAACCTTCCTGTGTTTGGAGCTATTGTGCTTGCACTTTACGTTAGCGGCGTCGGTGGCTCCACGGTAAACCACCTGTCGATGAGTGTTCTGGTTGCCCGCGTCATACAATCGCTGGTCCACGTGTGTCTTGTGCAGACCAATAGTGTCGCAGCTGTGCGCTTCGCATTCTTTTTTGTCCAGCTCGTCAGCTTTCTAGCGCTCATCGTCATGGTTGTCCGTCATGCGGGGCCGACGTCGTGACGCATATCAAGCCGTTGCAACGGACGCGCCGGAGCGGTCATCATGTATTCCGTCTCGTGTCCGTTGATGAGCACATCTCCCGCGATTCCGAGTCTTACGGGGTGCGATGATCGAGGGGAGCGCGACGTGCTAGCCACACTCGTCGCCGAGCTGGCCGCGCGACTGATAGTGCGCCCGCTGCCAGAGCGACAGGCTCAACACGACCCACAGGTTCCAGCCGCTGTTGACCTCTCCGGTCAGGTGGCGCTCGAACAGCTTGCGCATCGCGCCACGATCCAGGGCCAGACCGGCGATGCCATCCTGCGCCAGCGCGGTCTCCTCGAAGACCGCGCGCAGCGGGCCTCGCAGCCAGGCGTCCATCGGCACAGTAAACCCCCGCTTCGCCCAGGTCTGATGGCGCACGTGTTTCGCAAGCGCCCGCCGCAAGGGGAGCTTGCCGACACGCCGCTCCGGATCCAGGCAGGCGCGCCAGTGCACGCGCGTCGCCACGTCGATGACCTCCCGGTCGAGCAGCGGCGCCCGCACCTCCAGCGAGTGGAACATGCTGCCGCGGTCCACCTTCTGGAGCAGCATGGGAAGGTAGCCGACGAACTCGTTCCATCGCAGCCACTGCGCCGTGCGGTCGAGGTCCCGACCAGTGTAGGTGTAGAGCGCGCAGTCATCGGGCCATGGCGGCAGATCTGGAAACACTTGTCGGAGCCAGCCCTCGGCGCCGTGCGTGTGACTGAGTCGTTGGAGAGCGCCGATACTCCCCGGCCAGCGCGTATCGCCCGGACCTCCTCCGGCATCCAACAGCCGCCCTACGTTCCAGCCGCCGCCCGTCCCGCTCGAAGCCCCCAACTGATGCAGCAGCGCGCTCGAGCGCCCGGCGTATCCCCAGAACAGCTCGTCACCGCCGTCGCCGCACAAGGCGACTTTGACACGCCGGCGCGCCAGCTCGGACACGAACATCGTGGGGAAAATGGAGTAGTCGGCGAATGGTTCCGCGGACGCGGCCACGACGTCATCGAGCATGTCGAGCGCGCCCTCCGGGGTCAGATGGCCAACGACGTGCTCCGCGCCGATCTCGCGCGCATAGGCGATGGCATCCGGCGATTCGTCGAACGCGTCTCCGCCGGTGCCGAGGGTGAAGGCGGCCACAGGTTCGCTGCCCACCGCGCGCATCGTCGCGACCACCAATGGCGAGTCGATGCCGCCGGACAGAAACGCGCCCACGGGGACGTCAGCGATCAGATGCCGCCGCACGGCGGCGCGGACCGCCGCCTCGACCGCCTCGCTCGCGGCCTCGCCGCTGAGATCCGGCTCCCTGTACACCGGGAACTCGAAGAAGCGTCCCTGCCGCACGCGGCGCGCGGCGTCGACCTCCAGCCAGCCGCCGGGAGGCAGGGAGTGCGAGCCCTGCAGCAACGCGTACGGCGCCGGAATGTAGCCGAGGCGCAGATACAGACCCAGGGCGTCGCGCGAGCAGGCCGCGTCGCGGCTCCACGGGTGTGCGAGGATCTGATCGTACTGCGAGGCGAAAAGCACGCCGTGCGCGCCCAGCACGTAGTAGAGCGGCTTCATGCCGGCGTGGTCGCGGGCCAGCAAGAGGCGGCGTTCGCGGCGGTCGTAGAAGCCGAAGGCGAACATGCCGTTGAAGCGCGCCAGCGCCCCAATCCCCCAGGCGGCGAGGGCGTAGAGCACCACCTCCGTGTCGCCGCTGGAACGGAAGGTCACGCCCGTGCCCTCCAAGTCGCCGCGCAGCTCGCGGAAGTTGTAGAGCGCGCCGTTGTAGACGATCACATAGCGGCCGTCGGCGCTGCACATCGGTTGGTGGCCCGCGGCCGATGGGTCGAGGATGGACAGTCGGCGGAACCCCAGCGTGCAATGGCCGCCGTCGCTCCACAGACCTTCGTCATCCGGGCCGCGCCGCGCCGCACGGGCCAGTAGGCGCTGCTCGGTCTCGGCGCCCGCATCCGGTGCGTCGTCGTAGGTCAAGCGGCCGAGGAGTCCACACATGGCGCTAGCACCGGGTCGCAGCGCTCCTCTCGATACGTCCTGGTTGCCGCGGCGTCAACCGTCTGGCATTGACGTGGCTGTCGTCCACAGGCTGAGCAGATGAACCAGCGCTGCGGTTGGGTCACCGATGACCCGCTCTACATCCGCTACCACGATGACGAGTGGGGCGTGCCGGTGCACGACGACCGCCGCCTCTTCGAGCTCATCATCTTGGAAGGAGCGCAAGCGGGGCTCAGCTGGCTCACCATTCTGCGGAAGCGTGAGGGCTATCGTCGCGCCTTTGTGCAGTTCGATCCGTTGAAGATTGCCCGCTTCGGCGCCACCGACCGCCGCCGGTTACTCGCCGACGCCGGCATCGTCCGCAATCGCCTCAAGATCGAAGCGACGATCGCCAACGCCAGCGCCCTGCTTGACGTGCAGAAGACGGACGGCAGCTTCGACCGCTTCATCTGGTCCTTCACGGACGGAGCGACGATCCAGAACCGCTGGCGCAGCCTACGGGAGGTCCCGGCGGCGACGACGGCGGCGACGGCGATGAGCCGCGCCCTCAAGCAGCGCGGCTTCCGCTTCGTCGGCCCGACGATTTGCTACGCCTTCATGCAGGCCGTCGGCATGGCCAACGACCACCTCGTGACGTGCTTTCGTCACCGGCAGCTGGCGGACCGCTGACGGCACCTCAACGGGCGCTGTCGGCACCAGTTCCGGACCGGATCACCTTGTCGACGACCGCGGTGATGTTCAGCGTGAACGTGCCCGTCGCGGGAGTTTGGAAAGAGAACGACGGCTCGGGGACCATTTGCGCGTCGCTAACGTGGAACGTCACGGTGTCGCCGGCGATCGAGTCGATTGTCAGCGTCCCGCTGGATGCCTTCCACCCCCGGGTGCCGAGCGGGTTGAGGGTTGGAGTCTCGATGTAGGCCAACGAGTTTGCCAAGAGGCCTTGGTTCTTCAGTGGGTACGGTGTGCCCACCACGGCCTTGCTATAGACACCGATTTGGAACCGGCGCAGGACGACTCCGACCTGGAGCGGGCACAGCAAGGCGTCGGAGCCAAAGGTGCCGACGAGGGGTGTATCGAAGATGGCCCCGGTGACCTTAGTGAGTTGCAATGTTCCGGACAGCTCCTCGTACGCGTTCGTTCCGGAGACGTTGGTGAAGGTCGCCTCCAGGAAGCCGCCCTCGCAGCCAGGCACCGGCGTCGGCTGGCCGTTGCAGTTGCCTGCCTGCGCCTCCGTGACCGCATTGACCAAGTGGGCGATCGCGGGTTCGCCGCTGAGCCCGGTGCAGCCATCGCTCGATGCATTGCCCAGCAGGACATTCACCACGGCGAACAGATCGCCCAGATCGACACTGCCGTTGCCGTCGCAGTCGGCGGTGCAGGCGGCGAAGGCTGGACGCACAAGAATGAGTGCCGCCAACGTGACGATGGTTCTCTTCAGCATCTCCGACTCCTGTTGATGGCGTTCAAGGTATTTTCGTGAGATCGAGCGTCAACTCGATGTTCGCCATGACCGAGACGCTCGTGCCGTCCCGCGCGCCAACAGGAGGGTAAAGAGCAAGACGATGAGAGAGCGTAGTCTGGTCATTCCGCCATCCGGCGCAAACCGAAATCACATCGTGATCGCGAACGCAAATGCCGCCGCAGAGCGCGGCAGGCGCCTCTCACATCCGTGTCCCATCATCCAGCGCTTCCCGCCACCGTTGCCGTCCTTCACTCTGACACATGCGTCTTTCGTACGAAGTCGAACCTCGCATGTGTAGTGAACAGCGGCCGCGTTGGTCAAGAGCGGGCTGAGGGCAGCCCGTCTCCATCCTCATCGGGCGCGCGCGTGTTGTCCCTCTCCATTTCTCGCCGCAGTTCTGGTATGCCTCGCGGCGTTGCCGAGGAGAGAAATAGGATGAAGCTATCGGAGTCGGGAGTGCCGCGCGACGCGTTGTTCGCCAGCATGCGTGAGATGAAGGCGCGCGACGCCGACTGGCGCGGCGGACGCACCTGGAGCCTGATCTACCCCGCGGGCGAAGACGTCGACGACGTGTTGCGCGAGGCCAACAACCTGTACCTGTTCGAGAACGCGCTCAACCCGTTCCGCTTCCCGAGCTTGCGGCAGATGGAGCTCGACGTCGTGTCGATGACGACTGATCTGTTGCACGGCGATGAGGACGCCGGCGGCAGTCTGACCTCCGGCGGCACCGAGAGCATCGTGATGGCCGTGAAGACGGCCCGCGACCGCGCCCGCGAAGAGAAGGGAATCATCAAGCCTGAGATGATCGTGCCGCGCTCCGCCCATCCGGCGTTCGCCAAGGCGGGCAAGTACCTGTGCGTCGAGTTGAAGCAGGTGCCGCTACGCGACGACCTGCGCGCTGATGTCGGTGCGGCGGCGAAGCTGATCACTGACAACACCGTGCTGCTCGTCGGCTCGGCGCCGAACTACCCGCACGGGGTCATCGATCCGATTCCGGAGCTGGCGGCGCTGGCCGCCGCGCGCGGCATCTCGTTTCACACCGACGCCTGCGTCGGCGGCTTCCTGCTGCCGTTCCTCGAACGCCTCGGCCATCCGGTGCCACCGTTCGACTTTCGCGTCCCCGGCGTGACGACGATCTCGGCGGACGTCCACAAGTACGGCTACTGCACGAAGGGCGCTTCGGTGATCGCACACCGCAGCAAGGAGACGTTCAAGTACCAGGTGTTCCTGTACGACCAGTGGCCGGGCGGCATGTACGGGTCGCCGGCCATGGCCGGGGCGCGTCCCGCCGCGCCGGTTGCGGCGTCGTGGGCGGTGATGAACTACCTTGGCGTCCAGGGCTACATGCGCCTGGCGGCGGTGGTCCTGGATACGACGAAGAAGCTGCGCGCCGGCATCGAGGCGATTCCGGGGCTGCACATCTGTGGCAAACCCGACGCCAGCCTCATGGCGTTCGGCGCAGACGCGGTGGACATCATGGCCGTCGGTGACGTCATGGACGATCGCGGCTGGCACCTGGACCGCCAAGCCGACCCGCCGGCGTTGCACATGATGGTGACCCCGAATCACGCCAAGGTCGTGAACGACTTCCTCGCCGATCTGCGCGACGCCGTCGCGCATCACGGACAGTCGCGCGGCGTGCAGGCGCGGTACAGCTGAGAAGGAACAGACCACAGACCACAGACAGCCAGACAACAGACTGGTGAGGAGAGGACGGAGCATGTTGTTTGTCGTCACCAATCGCATTCCCGTGGCCGCGGGTCATGAGACCGACTTCGAGGATCGCTTTCGCAAGCGGGCGCATCTGATCGATCGGTCGCCCGGCTTCATCAAGAACCAGATCCTGCGCCCGGTGCAACGTCGCTTCAATCATCAGACCGGGGCGTGGGAGGAGAAGGCGGAGCAGGGGTACTATCTCGTTCAGACCTACTGGGAGAGCGAGCAGGACTTCTGGAACTGGACGAAGAGCGAGTCCTTCCGGACCGCCCACAGCAACCGGCCGCCGGCGGAGATGTTCGCCGGGCCGAACGTGTTGGAGATCCATGAGGTGATTCTCAGCACCGAACGGCGCGAAGCGGCGGAGGGATGAGTGGGATCCACGGAAGGGCAACTAGCATGATTCCTCCAGCAGCGCCTGCGCGTCCTTGAGGTCTGGTGTGTCGAAGCCTTCGGTGAACCAGCCGTACAGCGGCGCAAGCAGGTCACGGGCTGCGGTGGTTTTACCCTGTGAATGCCACAGGCGGGCAAGGGCGGTTGTCGCACGCAATTCCCACATTCTGGCCTGTTGACGCCGGGCGACTTCGATCGCCCGCCGAAAGCAGCGTTCGGCGGGCTCGTGAAAGCGGTCCGATTGTGCGAGCAACAGCTCGCCCTTGAGGGTGTGCGCGTTGGCTTCCCACAGGCGCTCGTCCCAGCGCTCGATCAGCACCAGGGCCTCGTCCACCAACTGAACGCCCTCGGCGGGCGAGCGCAGTCTGCCGACAGCCTCCGCCTGGATCGCCTTCAATGTCCCCGAACCAATCGACTGAGCGATGTCCATGGCCTTCGCGATCTCGTCCAATCCTTCCGTCCTGTCGTGTCCAACGGCTTTCACCCAACCTCCGAGACCCATGGAAAGCGGAACGAGTGACGGGAACCCCTGTTCGATCGATTGCTCGATCGCGTTCTCGGTGATGCGCAACACCAGATCGCTGTCGGATCGTCGAAGGAATGCCAACAACGCCGTCATGTGGCGAACGATTAATCGGGTCGGAAGGTGAGGGCCGTTGTCCGCCAAGGCAACTGCTTGTTCGATGCTGTGCTGCGCCTGATCAGCAAAGCCAAGGGCATGCTGGGCCACCGCCCTGTGGTAGAGAGCGCAGACGCCGGGATCGTGACCGCCATACTCCAGAGCCAGCGCACCGTGGCGCGCCGGGTCGTAGATGTTCAACCCCTTCTCGGTGTGTTCCATCTGCTCGGTGAAATTGCCGCCCAACGGATTGCCCCACGCTGCATGGTGCGCTTCCAACATGTAAAGCGGGTCATCACGGTCGCGCGCCAGTACGAACAGCTCCTGGACCAGGGTCCGTGCCTTGGACGAGTCCTCGCGGGCGTTGTGGAGAAACCAATAACCCCACATGACCGGGAACACCTCGTCGGTAGCTTCGAGTACGCCGCACAGCTCGAGCGCCCGGGCGAGACAGCGCTCCGCTTCCGGCGCGCCGAAGCCATGGGCGGCCTGCAATGCCGGTGCGAGGGCGACCTGGAGGTCGAGCTCGGCACGTGCGCGCTCGGCCGCGGCCTCGATCAACGTGACGAGGTCCAATCCGCGGCGAAGATGGTCGATGGCCTCGCGGATCGCCGCACGCTGTTGCGCGCGTCGACCGGCTTGTATGCAATACTCAATGGCGCGCTTGGCATTGCCGGCCTGGGCGTGGTGCCGAGCCAGTAGTTCCGGCTCGGCCTCGACGATCTCCATGAAGTCGGCCTCCAGACACGCGGCAATGCGTCCGTGCAGCTGCGCCCGATGACTGCGCAGCAGCGAGCCATAGGCCGTCTCCTGGATCAGCGCGTGCTTGAACGTGTACGTGGCCGCGGGCGGCTCACCGCGCGCGAAGAGGATTTCCGCGTCGACCAGGCGCGCCAGCCCCCGCCGCAGGGCGGCATCGTCGAGCCCCGCCGTCGCCGCGAGCAGCGGATACCCGAACTCCCGTCCTAGCACCGCCGCCTGCTGCGCCACCTCGCGCGCGCTCTCCTTCGCCGCCGAGAGCCGATCGAGCCGTGCCATCAACGAGTCGGCGAGGGTGGCCGGAATGGCCTCCACGCCGCGGGCCGCCCCGGGCTCCATCACCGCCTTCGTCAGCTCCTCGACGTAGAGCGGCACGCCGTCGGCACGGGCGACGAGGGCGTCGATGACATCATCGGGCAGCCCCTCGATACGCGGCCCAGAAGCGGGGCCGCTACTCGGGGTGACCGGGTTGGGTTGAGAGTCCACAGCTTCAATCCGTTCGTCCCGAGTAGCGGCCGTCTTCTCAGGCCGCGTATCGAGGGACACGACGCTGGCGATCATGTCCCGGACCTGGCGCTTGGTGAGCCGAGCAAGCTGAACGGTGGTCAGGTTGGAACGCGCCGGCCAGGGCGGTGTGAACTCCGGGCGCGCCGTGGCGAGCAATAGCACGCGCGCCGTTGGGCTCTGTGCGATCAGGCACCCCAGCAGCTCCAGCGTCGACGCGTCGCACCAGTGCAGGTCCTCGACGAACACGACCAGCGGCTGCACCGTACTCATGGACAGGGTCCACTGCGCCAGGAGGTCGATCGTCTTGCGCCGCTGCAGCTCGGGGCTCATCTGCAGCGGCGTGGGTGGCGGCAGACCGAGAAAGTCCCCGAGCAGGGCCACGGTCTCCGCTGAGGCGAGTGTGCGGAGTCCGACCTCCAGCTTGCCGAGCTGCTCGGCCGCGGTGTCCTCGGGGGCGAACGCCAGCCCCTGCGCCACCAGCGCGATCACCGGATGGAAGGGGGTCCCTTCCGTGTACGGCGTCGCGCCGCATTCGAGCCACGTATGGGGCACCGCCGCCAGGTGCTCGTGCAGCTGGTAGACGAGGCGTGACTTCCCGACCCCCGCTTCGCCGAGGACGACGACGTTCTGCCCCTCGCCGTCCTGCGCCCGCTCCCAGCGATCGACGAGCGTTCCGAGCTCCATGTCGCGCCCGACGAAGCGCGTCAGGTGTCCCGCCGCGACAGCGAGCCGGCTGCGCACCCCGCTCGGCTGCACGACGCGGTAGAGCGTCACCGGCTCGCGCACGCCCTTCAACATCTGCGGCCCGCGGTCCTCGACCACGAACATCCCGGCCACCAGGCGCTGCGTCGCGGCGGTGATCACCACCGTGTCGGGCTCGGCCGCGCCCTGCACGCGCGCCGCGACGTTCGCCGTCTCGCCGAAGACCTCGCCGCCGTCGGCGATCACCACCGGCCCGGTGTGCATGCCGACGCGGACGGAGAGAAGAGGCCTCCTCCCTGACCCTCCTCCGCTCACGGAAGCCTGCCCTGAGCTTTGTCGAAGGGTGTTCGCAGAGGAGGGAACCCACTCGCGCGCCGATGTCGGCAAGCTCCGGTCCCCTCCTCCTGTGAGCACCTCCGCGAACGGAGGAGGGTTAGGGTGGAGGCGCTCGTCGGACGCACGCACCGCCTCCACGATCGCCAGCCCCGCCCGCACCGCGCGTTCAGGGTCGTCCTCACGCGCCGTGGGCCAGCCGAAGTAGATGAGGAGCCCATCCCCGAGATTCTTGGCGACGTGGCCGCCGAAACGCACGACGGCGCCGGATGCGGCCTGCTGGTACTGCGCGATGAGGTCGCGCCACTCCTCGGCGTCGAGCTGCTGCGACCGCGCCGTCGAGCCGACGAGGTCGCAGAACATCACCGTGAGTTGGCGGCGTTCGGCTGGTGCCGGGAGCGGTTCGGGCGGACCGAGAGAGGGGCCTTCCTGAGAGCCCTGCTCAGCTGTTCCACCAACGCCTGAGGGGCCGTCGAGACGCTGGCCACAGCCATCACAGAAGCTGCTGTGCGGAGTGTTGGCGCGCCCGCACGCGGAACAGGTAACAACGAGTCGCTCGCCGCACCCGGAGCAGAACGCGGCGTCAGCCCGATTCTCACGCTGGCAGGCTGCGCATTGCATGGCAAAAGTCCCCGTCGTTCGCAGCTTCCCTCCTACGCCCTGGGATGGAGAAGCGTCAACCGGACGGGCCTGCGGCCGGCGTCATTTCTATGGCCCGCTCCCCGTTGGGTCGCTCGGGGCTGCCAAGTCCGATAGGCTGCTAGTGGTGTGATTCACCGATACGGGGCATTATCCTTCGGCGCACCGCACGCGA
>CAZCGA010000059.1:0-35138 GCA_964498075.1 uncultured Binatia bacterium (SeqCode)
TTCAACCGCCGCGTCTGCGGCAGCAACGCGGCAGCAGCGTTGAGCTTCGAGGGGATTTTTGGGGCAAAGCACCTGCGAGGGAAGGGGGAGCATTCGGATTTGCTCGCCTCTCCGCCTGGGACTGTCGATTTTCTTGCGAGCAGCCCCCTTCGACGATGCTCAGGACAGGCTTCGAGTTACGCCGCCAAAAGAAGGCGGCTCCTGCCCATGAACCGTTCGTCGAGCGTTCCCCTCCTTACCGAGACTGTCGATAAACGCGAGGCAGACCCTTCGACAAGCTCAGGGTGAGCGGAATTCTTCTTTGAAATTGAATCCCCAACCGCTCGTGCTGAGCTTGTCGAAGCACTGTTTGCGAGAAAATCGACAGTCTCTACCAAGGAGGGGTCAGGGGAGGTTTTGCAACGGCGCGTCAGCAACCTCCCCCTGGCCCCCTCCTTGGGGGACTGTCGATAAACCGAAGTGAGTGAAGCCCGTGTTTGATTCGATGTCATTCTGTTTGCCTGAGCGAGACGATGCGGATCGAAAGGACGTAGCTTTCGGCTGCGGCCCAGCTGTCCCCTTCATGGCGGCGCGCGACGATCACGACGACAAGCACCGCAGTATCCCGCAGTGCTTTCTTCAGATTGAAGGCAATGCAGTACAGGCCAAACTCCGCGCGCACGGCGCTGAGCCCGCGCCGGTGGAACCGTCGGAGCCCGAACCGCTCGCGCAGCTCGGCGTGGACCGTCTCCGCAATCGGCATGCGCTGCTTGTAGACTTCACGCGCCCGGGGCTGCATCAGCACCAGGGCCATCGCTTCCTTATACTCGTCCCCAGCATAGCGCTTGATGCTGCGCCCATACGTGCTGGTGGTGCACTGTGCGCGCACGGGGCAGTGGGCGCAGGCCGTGGTGCGATAGCGACGATAGCGACGGCCCCGCGCGTCCTTGCCCTGGTCCGCATAGCTCAGCACCTCCTTGGCGGGACAGACGTACGCATCGCGGTGATCGTCGTACCGGAACTGGTTCTTGGCAAAGCGCCCCTTCGTCCCTTTCTTTTCCCAGTCGGCGTCGCCCATGGCTTTGCCCGAGGGGCACAACACGTCGATCCCCTGCTCGGCCAGATCCCCCAACAGCGGCCCGTGGTGATATCCCGCATCGATGAGCAACGTGGGCGGCAGCTGCGCGAACACGTCGTGGTGCTGCTCCAGCAAGGGCTTGACCGCCGCCGGCTCACTCGAGGGATCCACATACTGGCCGATGATCACTCCTGCCTCGTGCATCAGCGTGCTGGCTTTGTAGGCGGGCCGCTTCACCTTGTCCTTGCGCGGTTGCACCACGGCGTCGGGATCACTGCAGGCCACCACCACGGTGTCCGTCGGCTTGCCCTGCTGCGCGCGCGTGGCGCAGCGTTGCGCGGCGGCGCGCGCCACCTCCTGAGCCGCCTGTGCGCTCTGTTGCCGCCCCGGGTTGTCCGGCTCAGCAGCTGCCGCCGTGGTCGCCTCGGCTGCGGCCAGCGCGGCGGCCTCGGCTTGCAGCAACTTCCAGCGGCTGGCCGCCGATTCCACCACCGTCCCGTCGATGCTCGACAGTCCGGGACGCAGCTTGAGCCGCTGCACCACCCAGGCCGCCAGGGCCGTCACGAACTCCTTGCCCAACACGTCCTCGTGCAGCTGTACGAACTTCCCGATAGTGCTGTGATCAATGCGTCGCCCACCACACATCCACCACGTCCCAATGTTGGCCACGCTCAATTGCTCGAGCGCTCGCAGGGCGAGCTGCTTCACGAACAGACCGTACACGATCAGTCCCAACAGCGTGCGGGGATGCAGCGCGCGGCGCCCGCGCGCCGAGTACTTCGCCGTCAACAGCGAGTAGTCCAGGCTCATCACCAGCTGGCGCAGCTCCACCACCCACCGCATGTCGTTGTCCACCAACACCTGATCCAGGCGCCGGTCCCCGATCAGGATATGGTACGGGTCGTCATCCAAGAACCGGTCATCCCCGATCGGCTTGCGCTCGGCTGCGGTCGGCAACGGCGCCTGACAAAACCCGAACCCACACTGCCCGGTGTTGGCCACTCGTTTGGTAGGCCGCTTGATCCGCCGCATCCTGCCCCTCCACCCAACGTTGCCCTTATACCCCATCACCGCATAGGAGGTCAGCATGCCCCTCGAGAAAATCGACAGTCCCTTGGTAAGGAGGGGGTTCATTGGCCCAACAGACCAGCGCCACAGCGCTGGTCGAGATCTCAGGGCGAGCGGAAAAGTGCTTGTGCTTCTGAATCCAATGACTCCCAGACCGTTCGTGCTGAGGCTCTCGAAGCATGTCCTGAGCCCCGTCGAAGGGCACGCTCTTCGCATTTGTCGACACTCCCGCCTCGCAAGAGGTCGGGGAGAGCTTCTTCGAAGCTGAGCACCAAGCGAAATAGGACAGTACTCTTGCGTCCGTCCGTCTTGCGCCGGGGAATCAGCATATGCAACAATTCGCCGTATTGTGAGGCTACTCAGTCTGCATGTCCCGATGGCTCGCAGCCGTTCTCAAGCGTGTCGGCGCATGCACCGAGGCGGGGAAAGTGCGGTTCACGCACAAGGCGCTCACCGAGCTCGCGGAGCTGGATCTCGGGCTCGACGAAGCCGACGCGGTCGATGTGCTTCGTCGGCTGACCGGCAGGGACGGGGCTGCGCGTGTCAGATCACGGCAGACCGGCGAGTGGATGTACGTGTTCAAGCCAGTGGTCGCGGCGACGCGGGTCTACGTGAAGATCATCGTGCGAGACGATTGCGTGGTCGTTTCCTTTCATGAGGACTTCGATGAGCAGGAAGAAGACGGCGGGTACTAGGGGCGCTGCGAAGCAGCGTGCCGCCGCGAGGCGGCCTGGCGCGGTGCTCGCGGATGACGCGTGCCCATCTTGTGGCGTGCTGATGCGCGAGCGCCGGGGGAGGTTGACCTTCCGCGTGAACGGAGAGGACGTTGTCGTTGCGAAGACGAGTCATCTCCGGTGCAGCAAGTGCGGCGAGGTGGTGCTGCGTCTGGACGAAGCACGACGGTTGCGAGAGCGCGCGTTCGAGATCTATCGGCGGAAGTACGACTTGCTGTCGGCGGATGCGATCCGCGCGCTACGCGAGCGGCTCGGTCTCACCCAGGCCGGCCTCGCCCGCCTGTTGCGGTTCGGCAACAACACCATCTCGCGCTGGGAGGCCGGCCGCAACGTCCAGACCGCAGCGATGGACGTTCTCCTGTGTCTCATCCGCGACCTTCCGGGCAGCCTCGCCTATCTGCGTCGTCACGCTGCGTAAGGTACCAATGCGAGGCCGACGCCGGCCACCATCGGTCCTCCGACTGACGCCGTTCGAGCTCAGAAGGCGTTCTCTTTCTCCCGTCGTCAGCGAAAGGATGCGCCCTGTGGCGACTCCCGCCCCACCAAAGGCCTCTTCGGGGGCGGGGTTGGGAGCCTGCGCCGGCAGGCTTGGCGCACTTCGTAGCGCGCGCTTTCAACCGCCGCGTCTGCGGCAGCAACGCGGCAGCAGCGTTGAGCTTCGAGGGGACCTCTTGGGCAAAGCCGCTCGAAGCCGACTCGTTTGGCAGTCCACTTCAGTGGACTTTCCCACCAACTCAGCCAGGGAATTCTATTCCCTGGCGGCGCGGCCCGGTTCATCGGCCCATTGCATCATACTCCGACACTACGCACCCAACCGCTCGTCCTGAGAGATCTGACCGGCGGGGGCGCCAGCTTGGAGGGTCCATGAACCTGTTGGTCCCCCACCCCGGCGGTTGAAACCGCGGCAACCAAGAGCACCCAAGCCCACCTGCGTGGGCTCCCCGCCCCACCTGGAGGAGCGGGGGGAGTCGCCGCAGGGCGACTTGGGTGCCTTTCGTTGCCGCGAATTTATTCGCCAGGTTAGCTTCAGGTTCATGGGCAGTAGGAGCCCTTCCTTTGGGTTCTGTATCGAGGGGCCTCGCCCCCGACGCGGGCAGTTGTTTCTTAGTAGCCGCCCTCTGGCGGCGCATCGAAGGGCGCCCGCTCGGAGTCCTTGTGCACGGCCCGACTCTCAGCCGAGCAAGCGCGCGACGGGCACGGCAACGACGCGCGGGGAGAGGGCGTACAGCTCTGCGCCGGCGTGCACCACGAGGCCGACGCGTGCGCGGCGATGCTCGGTGAGGAACCGTTCGACGCCGGCCGCGTCCGCGGCGGTTGCGCGGGTGGCGGCCTTCACCTCGATGGGCAAGAGGCGGCCCTGCTGCTCGACGACGAAATCGACCTCGACACCGGTGGACGTCCGCCAGTAAAACACCTGCGGGCGCGGTGCCACACACTCACGCCAGGCGTCGAGCTCGTTGAGGATGAGGTTCTCGAGGAATGCGCCGCAGCGCAAGCCGGTGCGCAGCTCTTCCGCGTCTGCGAGCCCCGCGAGGTGCGCCGCGAGTCCGGTGTCGCTCCAGTACAGTTTGGGGGACTTCACCAGGCGTTTGGTCGGATTGACGGCGTAGGCGGGTAGCAAGCGCGCTTGGAAGGAGATGTCGAGCAGGCCAAGGTAACGGTGCGCCGTCGGCCGCGTGAGCGCGGCATCGCGCGCCAGGTCTGCCTGGTTGAGGAGACCGCCCAGACGCAGGGCGGCGATGCGCAGCAGGCGGCGGAAGTCGGCGAGCGCACTGATCGCCGCCACCTGTTGCAGGTCGCGTTCGAGGTACGTGGCGACGTAGCCTTCGAACCACTGCGACCGCTCAGTACGCGACAGGGCGAGAACGGGTGGGTAGCCGCCCTCGTGGGCCGCCTCCCACCAGCGCCCCGGCCACGACGGGCGCGACGTGAGCAGCCGCCGCGCCGCCTCCGCGTCGGCCGCGGCGAGCAGCTCCGACCACGGTGCGGGCGTGCCGCTGCCGGCCTTCTCCGCCTCGGTGAACCCGCAGAGGCGCAGGTAAATGGCACGACCCGCGAGCGTCTCGGAAACCCGCCGCATCAGCAGCAAGTTGGCGGAGCCGGTGAGCAGGAACCGCCCAGCCCGGCGGCGCTCATCGACCGCGCGCTTCACGGCACGCAACAGGTCGGGCGCACGCTGCACCTCATCGAGGGTGAGGCGCTCCGCGTCGTGCACGAGCAGATCCGGCTCGCGCTCGGCCTGCTCGAGGACGCGCAGGTCGTCGAGCGTCCGGAAGGTCCGCGGCGGCGCGGACGGCAAGTGGCGGACGAGGGTGGTCTTTCCGGTTTGGCGCGCCCCCGTGAGAATCACCACGGGAAAGGCGCGCAGGGCGCGCTCGACGACCGCTTCGAGCCCTCGCGCGTGGTAGTGCAAATCGTTCACGAGGTGAACTGTATCCGATCACCGTTGGAAGCGAAAGCCGGCGCTTACAGGCTGAGGTCGTCGACCGCGACGACGCGACGCCGCCGTTCACTGCCACAGCGAACCGTCGTCACAAGAAGAACGATTACTTGGGAGCGACCAGCAGATGGCGGGCCAAGCGCGCCGGCAGCGCCCATCTCCTTCTTGTAAGCACCCGCATCCGGCACTAGGCTAGGACGCATGCGAGCCACGGCTGTCGGCCGGCCAGCGGATCCGACCATCTATCCCGAGGAGGAGCGCGTGGGGGAAGACGTGCTGCAACGTTGGATCGTGGAGTTGCTCCGCCCATTGCTCCAGTGGTGGCTGACGCGCCGCGGCGTCAAGGCGTTCGTGGGCGCCGATCAGTTTATTTACTGGCGCCAGCACGACCCGCACGCCCGCGTCGCCCCCGACGTCTATGTGCTGCCCGGCGTCGATCCGCGCACCCGCGTGCGGACCTGGAAGCTCTGGCAGGACCGAATCGTGCCGAGCTTCGCCCTGGAGATCGTGTCGCAGGACTGGGAGAAGGACTACGCCGAGGCGCCAGCGCGCTACGCCGCGCTCGGCGTGCCGGAGGTGCTGGTGTTCGATCCTGGGTTTGACGAGCACGCCGACGGTGTGCGCTGGCAGGTGTGGCGCCGCGTCGGCAAGCGCGGGCTGGTGCGCGTCGAGAGCAGCCGTGCCGACCGCGTCCGTTCGAAGGCGCTCCGGTGCTGGTTTCGCGCTGTCGGTGACGAGCGCGAGGTACGGGTGAGAATCGCGGTGGGGCCACGGGGCGAGGAGCTGGTACCGACGGCCGAGGAGCGCGAGCAAGCGGAGCGCAGCGCGAAGGAGGCGGAGCGCGCTGCGAAGGAAGCAGAGCGCGCCGCCAAGGACGCCGCGCTCGCCGCCAAGGAGACAGAGCGGGCTGCCAAGGACGCCGCGCTCGCCGCCAAGGACGCGGCGCTGGCGCGTGTGAGTGTGCTGGAGGCAGAGCTCAGACGTCTCACCAGCCGGCGACGCCGGCGTTAGGTCCGACACAACCCCTCGGCGCCACGTCGGCGCGACGAGGATGCCCTCGACCGCGACGACGCGACGCCGCCGTTCACGGCCACAGCGAACCGTCGTCGACAGCGCGCAGGAAGTCGCCGACCGGCAACACGTCGATGCCATCCCGCGTCAGCAGTCGCCGGCCGCCGGGGTGCACCAGGATGCGGCGCACCAGACCTTTGAGCCCGTCGATGGCGCGCAGGCCGCGCAGGGCATCGTCGCTCACGGCGGCGCCGGCTTTGGCTTCAATCGCCAACCACTCGCGGCCGCGCTGCAGCAGGAAATCCACCTCGGTGCGCGCCGCCTCCGCCGGCGCCCAATAGTACCAGCTCTCGAATAGCCCCCGGTAGTCGTGATAGCTGCGCAAGAGGCCGGCGATCCACCCTTCGAACAAGCTGCCACGTTCCTCCGCCGTTGGGGTCGAGAGCTGGCTCTTCAGTGCCCGCACGATGCCGGCATCAACCCAGTACAGCTTGGGGTGGCGCTTCTCGCGCACGCGCATCCGCGCGGCGTACGCGGGCAGACGGAAGGCCACCAACGTATCCTCGAGGATGTCGAGGTACCCGGCAACCGTGGTGCGCGCCGCCCCGGCATCACGCGCCAGGGTTGCAATATTCAAGCTCTGCCCGTGAAAGAGCGCGGCAATCGGTAGGAAGCGGGCGAAGCCGGGCAGGTTGCGCACCAGGGCTTCGGCTTGGACCTCTTCCTTGAGATACATGCGCACGTACGCTTGCAAGGCGTCGCGCCGCTCCGGTGCTTGCCAGATGATCGGCAGGCTGCCGACGGACAACACGGTCTCCAGCGCAAACGCGTCCCCGAGCTCGGCCGGCACGAAGGGGTGCAGCTCGCGCCGCACGGCGCGCCCGGCCAAGAGGTTGGTCCCGTGCTGCTTGAGCTTGCGCGCACTCGACCCACACAGGATGAAGCGCAGTCGCTTCTCTTCGATGAAACGGTGCACCTCGTTGAGCAACGCCGGCAGCCGCTGGATCTCGTCGACGCACACCGTCGTGCCGGGGCGCAGGGCGCGCAGCTCGTCGGCGAACGAGCCGATGCGCACGAGGTACGCATGGTAGAGGGCCTCGTCGAGCAGGTCGATGCGATGCGCGTCGGGAAACTGCATGCGCACCCAGGTGCTCTTGCCGGTGCCGCGCGGCCCGAACAAGAAGAACGATTGCTTGGGGGCGACGAGCAGACGGGGGAGCAGATGCGCTGACATATCGCCGCCACTTTACGCCGCAAAATGACGGCGTACTAGTCAGTACTGGAGAGTCCTAAGTTCTCGGAGACTTGATCACCTTGGCATGCTACCAAGAGAATCACGAAAGCACGAAACTTCGAAAGCACGAACGGGAGACACAATGGGCCATGAGTTCGAGGCCTTGTCGGGACAGATCCTCGAAGCGGCGGTTGACGTTCATCGGATCTTGGGGCCGGGCTTTCTGGAGAGCGTGTACGAGAATGCACTGGTGGTCACTTTCGAGCGCCGCGGCATTCGCTTTGAAAGGCAATACGAAGTGCGCGTCTGGTTCGAAGGGCAGGAGGTCGGAGTTCATCGCTTGGATTTGCTAGTCGACGACCGAATCGTGGTGGAGATCAAGGCCGTCAAGGCACTCGATGACGTCCACTTCGCCCAACTCAAGTCGTATCTGAAGGCTACCGGCCTGCGTGTGGGCCTTCTGCTCAACTTCAATGCGCCGATCCTCGTTGCGAAGCGAGTCGTACTGTGATGCGCACCTCTGTTTCGTGCTTTCGGCATTTCGTGCTTTCGTGATGTCGTTTGCTGACGCCCTGTTCAGAACGTACCACTCTGCAGTCATGTACACGGGGCCGGAATCCGGCGGTTGAAACCGCAGCAACGAAGCGCACGAAGCACACCTGCGCGAAGGGAAGCGGTCCGCAGGCGTTCAGCCACGCCCAGCTTGTGGAACGGTGCTCCTACCGTCTGGTGGGCAGAGCCGCACCTCGGCATGATACCCCAGCTGGCCGATCAACTCCTCGCACTCTTCCCAGGTGAGCCCGAACGCACGAACATCGGCTACGCCGAGCCGCGCCACCACCTCGCGCAGCACGTCATGATGGGGCCCCTCGAATTCGCCCTCCATCATGCTTCGTTCGGCCCAGTCTACCCCTGGTTCTGGGGCTTCGTTTGCCGGTTCCCGCGCATTTGCCAACATGCCGGATCTGACATAGGCTGCGTCGGTGGCGGCGCGGCCCGATAGGCCTCTGGTCTGGTTGCACGGGGAGATCAAGACACCGCCGTTCTCACAAGAGGCCCGCATGGAAGCGGGATTTCTCCTGAGGAAGCTGCAACGCGGCGAGACTCTCTCCATGCCACACTCGAGGCCGCGAGAGTAGCCCCCGGAAAATCACGAAAACACGAAAGCTCGAGAAGGCGTGAACGCGGAATAGAATGGACCATGAGTCGCCCAGCCTTGTCCGGATAAATCCTCGAGCGGAGGTCCAGGCCCCAGGACAAATGTCTCCCTATCGTGTTTTCGGCGTTTCGTGCTTTCGTGATTCCATTTGATCAGGTCCTCTCCTATCCAGAACTTGGCACTCTCCAGTATTCAGTAAGCAGACACGAAAGACACCGCCGGATGTGATCGAGCGATGCAAGAAACGCATACGAGACTACGATTCCGTCGCCGGTCAAGAGAGGGGATCATGAAGCGACAAAAGAAGGAGCGCCTAGAGGGCGCGGGATGGAAGGTCGGCTCGGCGAAGGAGTTTCTGGGGCTGAGCGACGAAGAGGCCGCGATGATCGAGTTGAAGCTCGATCTCGCGCGCGCGTTGAAGAAGCAGAGGACGCGGCGAAAGATGACCCAGGAACAAGTCGGGAGAATGCTCGGATCGAGCCAGTCCCGCGTTGCGAAGATGGAGGCGGGCGATCCGTCGGTCAGCATCGACCGGCTGGTCCGCTCGCTCTTCCGGATGGGCGCCGGCAAGGACGCACTCCTCCGGCACCTCGCACCGCCGGCAAGACGGCGCGCTGCCTAGCAGCCTGTCGGACTTGGCAGCCCGAAGCGACCCAACGGGGAGCGGGCCATAGAAATGACGCCGGCCGCAGGCCCTAGCCGCGCCACACCGCAAACACCGGCGAGTATGTCCGACCGGCGAAGGTCTCCTTTCCCAGCGTTCGCCACCTGAACAAGAACGTACCGATGCTGTTCCTGGACCCGTGGTTCTGGGGTTTCGCCGCGGTGTGGCCGGCCGTGCAGCGCGTCATCCGCGGGCTGTTCAAGAAAATTTGCATTGCGGACTTGCTGGTGGAGTACATCGCCGCGGCGCTCAGCCGCCGCGGCCGTCGCCCAGCGTCGCATGTCCACGTGAACGGCTCCGTGGCCGCGGTCGACTGGAGCGACAAGTTGGACGCTGCGTGGCCTCGGAGACTCGGAGCAATGACCGGAGGGCGTCGTTGACGGCAGCTGAATTGCGAAACGCCGCCGCAACGTCGGGCTCAAGCACCGCCACGTTCGCCCCCTCTTGAATGAGGCGGCGATAGTACTTGCCGCGGACCGCCTTCGAATAGTCGAACGTGTACTCGGACCGCAGCTCATCCGATTCCCGGCGACTCTTACGTTTCATGGCGTCTCCTTTCCCGTGCCGTGGCGCGCCGCGCGCTGATAATCCGCACCGTTGCGACCGCCGCCAGCAGCCAGCGGTGACGGCGCACGCCGCCGCGATCTGCACGACCGTCATCAGAACGCGGCCGACTCGGTGGGGCTGCGGCTCGGTCACGCGCGTCTATCGATTGGCGATCACGAACCGTAGCGCCTTTGCGTATCCTCGGCAACGGAAGTAGGACGGAGCTGACGGAGTACGCCGGTCACCCGCCAGGAGCGACGCTCAGCCGCCACCGACGAACTTGCCAAAGGAGTCGAAGCGCTCCAGTTCCTCCATGATGCCAGCGGCGATTCGTTCGTGGCCCTCGGCGTCCGGGTGAGCCAATTCGGCCATGAGATAGACCTGGCCAAACACTTCGATTGGGCCGACGGAGTCTCGAGCGTATTGCTTTATTCGATCGTGATGCGACGAGGGAAGCGGCGGCAGTGCGGTGAACTCGGCGGTGGCTCCCAGGTAATACTTGTAGCGAATGATCCCGACATCCGGGGGAACGTCGATGGTCACGGAGAATACCCTGTCATTGGCGACCTCATCACCATGCGTGCCGTCATCGGACATCACCGCATCGAACTGAAACGTCTCCGGCGTGTACCCAGCGCCTTTCACCGAGATCTCCGATCCACCCTCGGGCGCCAAGACCCGAAGGAGGACTCGCTGTCCGGGGACAGGCGTCGCTCCGTTCGCGCTGCGCTCCCGCGGCATCGCCTGTGCGGGCAGCAGCCGCAGGCGGGCGGCGCGGGCGGTCTCGTCCGCTTGCCGCCATTGCTTGAAGCGCGCGACAAAATCCGCGGCCGCAATCCCTTCCCGATCGATCGCGCGGTGCGCGGCCGCCGCGGCCTGCGTTTCCATGAACTCAAGGTTCAATATGAGGAGGTCGACTCCGGCGGCAGCGGTCAGCGCATGGACCTTGTGCACCTCGGCCTCAATCTCCGGGAGCGAAACGCGCCGACACACGTCGTTCTCTCGAATCTGCTGCTCGCACGCCGGACTGTTGGTGGACGGCTCACTGGGGGGCGGTGACGTGAAACTCGTCAACAGTCGATACGAATTCGTGCGTTCGAGGAGGATGCTCGCGTGCTGCAGTACTCTGGCCAGCGGTTTCTCAAGGGACTGAAGACGTTCGTCGTCGGTGATCTTCGCAACCCAATACTGGTCATTCATCCCATGCGCCATGACGACCAGATTCGGGTGCAGCGCCAGGCCTTCGGTCTCGAGGAAGCGAAGCCCTTGTACCCATGACCAACCCGGTACTGCGGCGTTGATCACTTCGAAGCGCTGCGACGGGAAGCGGGCGTGCAGCCGGTTCTCCAATCGGCGCGCGAACACCGCATCCTGGTCGACGTTGAATCCATAGGTCACGGAGTCGCCGATGAACAGGATGCGATAGACGCCCGTACGCGCGCGCTTGAACGCCTCCTCAGGGCCGCGGTAGCCCTGCGAATTGGTCTCGATCGTCCAGGTGTCGTCGCGGCCGAAGCGGCGGGGGTTCACGGGCTGCGTCTTCGAGACCAACGGCTTGTTGCGCCACAGAAGATCCACATCCCTGACGAGAGGAGCTGGGTTCCCGTCGATGAACTTCAGGAGGGTCGAAACAGCGTCACCCTCCACGGTCCTGAGCGAGGCAGCGCGCTCGGCGGCCTCGCCAGCCCGGACAAAATAGCCGCAGACAAACTCGATCGCGGCGAGCAAGAGAATCGTTACCGTCGCACCTGCGACGATCTGCAGAAGCAGTCCGACCTTCCAGCCCACGGGGCTCGGCGACTCGTCTGTCACGCCCGTGTCTCCCTATCGAACGGTGCGGCGGCTACTGCGGCGTGGAAATCCTGTGAGCGCCGCCAGCCGGCCGCGGCAGCCAAGCAGCCGTTGCACCATCCGCCGGAGTCGGCCGCGCCTTCAGATCCGGGTCGTCACCCATCAACGATCGTCCTCGCGAGACTGCGATCCGACCCATTACCCACTTCGCGTCGGCGGCGTTACCAAGCGGCCATGCTTGTCCGCACTCTCGCGCAGGAACTGAACGGAGGCGATGTCTCCGTCCCAGTTCATCATCGGCGTCCACGCCGCGCCATCGATGTCGAGGATCATCGTACGCGGCGCGTTCTGGTATGACCCGGGGGGCAGCTTCAACGTAACAATATAGGTCGCGTTGCGATCGGTGTTGAAGGCACTCACGCGCGAGAACGCGTTCCACGCCGCGTAGTCACTGTAGTAGTCGGTCTGGTTCTTGATGTACCGCATGGTAAACAGGTTGGTCCGGGATGGGCCAGGATGGCGGCAGTGTTGGCGTGATCCGGGTGGGAAGTCTTCTCGATCGGGTCTCCCAACACCACGTAGTCGTACCGTCCGATTTGCGTCGCAGCGCCGGCAACCGATGACAAACCGTTGATCAACGAAGAGTACAAGCAAAAGATGAGAAACGTCTTGGGGGTCAAGCTCGCGGCGGCGCGGTTCACTCCTGCGAAGCCGAGGCATGCGGCCAACAACCGGAAGCCAAGCAGATGGAATCCTGCGCGCGCCTTTCGCATGTTCACTTCCAGCCTTCGCTACCCTGCCTGCCAGAGGAGGTAATGCTTCCGACACGCTACTCTGGTCCATTCGGCAACCAATTTCAATCGGGCCCGCCCACAGTCCGGCGCACAGCCATGAGGCGCGAACTCGGGGCTGGGCTGTACCCACGTTGCACTCTTTCGGCAATGCGTTTAAGAATGCAGCAATCCGGTCTCACCAACGAGACATGGAGATCGAGGAGATCGATGATGAGAATCGTGAAAACGGTTGGGTTGATGTGGATCGTGGTGGTGGGGTTCGCTCTGTTGCGGCTACTAGCATTCGCTGCTGACACGGCCTGCAGTGAGGACACGAAGAAGTTCTGCAAGGACGTGAAGCAGGGAGAGGGACGTGTCTTGAAGTGTCTCGGCGAGCATGAAGCGCAACTCTCGGAAGGCTGCAGGAAGTCGTTAGCGTCGGCGCGGGCTCAAGCGCAAGCGCGGCAGCTTGCAGCATATAAGCAGATGCAGGGGTGCAAGGCTGATATTCAAAAACTCTGCAAAGACGTCAAGCCCGGTGAGGGGCACGTGCTCAAGTGTCTGCATAAGAATGAGGCCGCCCTCTCACCGGAGTGCAAGGCCGCTCTGGAAGGTAGGGCTGCAGGGAAAGCGCAGAAGAAGTAGGAAAGCGGCGCGCATGCCGATGCGGCACGAGGGCGAGTTGGGTGTCGGGCGCCGCGATATCAACCCGATGCCCCGCCCCTCGGTAGCTACCACACCCAAGTCGTGCTGAGATCCTCGCTAACGTTCGGCGCCCTGACCACGCTTTTGGCCGTACATGTTGCATCGTCGGCGTGCGCAACCGAGCTGAGTGGCATCTGCATTTTTGTTTGCGCTCCGGGTGACAATTCAGGCGAATGTGAGCCGGCCACTGCGGCGGGAGCCAACGCGTGGCACACGTCGCTTGACGATATCGCACCCCCGATTGCACTTACGAAGTACATACCAACCCGAAGCTACGCGGTGTTGCCGTACAACGGCCCTCTCGGCGGACTCCATATCCCGCTCGGTCCTGGGAAGTATCTCTTCACCGCCCTCTGGCAGCCGGTTGCTGGCGAAAACTTCCCACCGCGTCTGGGCTTCAACTTCTTCTTCAACAATAACATCACCCAACCGGGAATCTCCGCCATAGCCCCGACGTGGAGCGGATTAGGGCTCACGAACTTCCACGCCAACCTCTTTCCCGCAACGTATTCTCTCTTCCTCCAGCAAGTGGAAAGCCCGGCTGCACTGCAATACAGTGATGGCCAGAACGCGGTGACCCTGACGGCGCTCCTAGCCGCCCATTCCAACTGGTTCGCCCCGGTGGACCGGATCGGGTTGCACCGCTTCGCACGCGACGGGAGCAAGGACGCGGCAGCGATCATCGAGTTGACCGTTGCACCGGCCGCTAGGTCCCCGATCACTCCTGCGCCACTACCGCCGTCGAAGGAACCTCGCATCGTCCCCCCCCCGTTTGCAATCATCGGTCCGGACGAAGGCGTCCCCGATGAGCGTGTTAGTGACGAATTCGCAGCCAGACCTCCAGCGGTCCAGACACCTTGGGAGACACCTGTGATAACGCCGAGTGCGGGAACGCCGACGAGAGGCACGCCAACGAACCCGCCCCCGGAAATCACGCCAGTCGCTCCACCCACCACACATCTGACGCGAACCGCAGAGATCTCCGACGCTGTCGGCACGCCGAGCCCTGGGCAGCACGCGACGCCGGCGTCGCCCCCGCCCAGCCATACGATAGAAACCCCGACAGCACGGAGCCCCCGCAACCTGTAGTCCGAGCCGGCAGCGCGCAAATGCTCTTCCTGGAGCCGTGGTTTTGGATCTTCGCGGGTGCGGTGATCCCGCTCTACTGGCTATGTCCGCAACGCTTCAAGGCCCACTGGCTGCTGGGCGTGTGCGCCGTCTTTCACTACCACTTCGCCGGACCTGCGGGCATGGCGCCGATCATTGTGCTGGCGACCCTGACGTACGCCGCTGCGCTCGGGGTCTCTACCGGAAGGCTCCGGTACACGTTCACCGCCACTTGGCTAGTGGTCGTCGGCACACTGGCGTTCTACAAGTACTCCGGATTGCTGCTGTCGAGCGGCGTGCAACTGCTGGGGGCGGTTGACCTCGGGGCACCCACTTGGATGCAGCAGTGGCGCACGCCGGCGGCACCCCTCGGCATCTCGTTCTTCACCTTCGAGTTCGTGCACTACCTCTACGAGGTGCGGGTCAGGAAACGGCAGCCGATTCGCAACCCACTCCACTTTTCGCTCTTCGCGATCTTCTTTCCCAGTCTGGCGGCCGGGCCCATCAAGCGGTTCCCGGACTTCGTACCGCAGCTTGAGGTGCTGCAGAATCCCCCGGCGTCCGCGATCTGGCCTGCCACACAGCGTCTCATCCGCGGGTTGTTCAAGAAGGTCTGCATCGCCGACCTGCTGGTCGAGTACGTCAAAGCCCTGGAGAACCTGCCGCACTACAACATCCCCACCATGGGAGGCCTCGCGATGCTCCAGGGGTTTCGCATCTACTACGACTTCGCCGGGTATTCCGACATCGCGATTGCGCTGGCGCAAATGATCGGGTTGCGTCTCCCTGAGAATTTCGATCGTCCGTATTGGTCGACGAGCCTGCAGGAGTTTTGGCGGTGCTGGCACATGAGTCTCACCGCATGGATCCGCGATTACATCTACATCCCGCTCGGCGGAAACCGCACGCACCGGGCCCTCAACTTGATGGTCGCATTGATCCTCTGCGGTCTCTGGCACGGCGCGGCCTGGCACTTTGCGCTCTGGGGCATCTATCACGGAACGGGCTTGGCGCTGGAGACTGCTGCCCGCCGTCGCTGGCCGCAGCTGTTCGGCGGTGGAATCGTCCGTAAGGTCCTCGGCTGGACGGTCTGCTATAGCTACGTCACGTATGGCTGGCCGCTCTTCTTCTATCCGGCGCCCACGGTCTACACGATGACCAAGGAGGCTTTGCAATGGCGCTGCACCTTCTGAGGACTCTGGGGACCGTGCTGGTGTATGCGGTCATGCTCCTGGCAATCGTCGCGCTGTGGAACAACAATGCGCCGCAGTTCATCTACGTGGCTTTTTAGCGCGTGGATGCTGCTGGCCGCAGCAACCGGCGAGGCGCGGCCCACATCGCCCTCGTTCTGCTTGCCGCCTGTTTTCGATGGTGGGCGGCGGCTGCACGAATCGCCTGCACCCAGCGTTGTCTGGCTGGAACCTCTACTGCGTCAGCACGAGATCTGCTGGTACGCCGCCGCTCATCCAGATGAGCTCAGGATCTTTGTCTATGGTAACAGTGCGGTGTTCGGCTTTCCGCTCCCGGTCGAGGAGACCCTGGGGCCTTTGCTGAACCGACAGTTTCCAGAGGCAGACATTCCGGCCCATCTCTTCAACTTAGGATTCGTCGCCGCGTACCAAATCAAGGATGCTCTCATCATCCACGAATCTCTCAAGTACCAGCCGGACGTCATCGTCTACGCGCTGACGCTGAGTGAGTTCAACCATGTGCGGCCCGAGATGGCCAAGCTGCGAACCCCGCAGCCGGGTGCAGAAGTGATGCGGCAGTTCATCGGGAGCAACGCGCGAGAACTCGCTGCGTTCGCCGAGGAACGCCCCGCCGGGCTCGCTGCCGCTCTAGAAGCCTACCGGTCCCTTCCCGGTTCGTCAGCGCACGCGTGCCACTTCCTGCCCGGCGATCACCTCAGACAGCTGGGCGCGCTCGTTCGCACCGCAGTCCACCTCCATGCGCGTTCCATCCGGACCCGACTCTTTCCAAACCACCCAGCTCCCCAACTCCAGACAAGGGGCCGTCAGTCCCGCTACGACTGCGCACACACCAAGAGCGAGTACGCTCAACTCTATCGTAGATGGACGGACTGGAACGTGCTGACTTATCTCCGGCAAATCCACCAAACCCTCGGCATACCTATCGTGGTTGTGAACTGGCCGGTGGCTCACGAGCCCATCGACGATTGCTACAATGTCCGCTACCCGAGTGCGGCTCTGCAGCAGTTCAACAACTGGATGGAGCGCGAGACTCGGACTCGCGGAATGTACTACGTCAACCTACAGACCCTCCTCCCGGCGGACGACTTCCTCGACTCGCTGCATGTCAGTGCTAGAGGCCACCGCAAGATCGCGTACTGGCTCGGACGAGCACTGCACCCTCTGCTGCTGAATCTCAGAGGAGAGTCTGGGGCCACGGCACTCGCACAGCCTACTCCGTGAATATGAACGCACCGATTTGGTTCGCTCTCGGCGCTTTCGCTCCTTGCGCAGACTTGCTCTGCTAGGCACTATCCGCCGCATGGCGCTCGGTGATCGCGGCCGCTTGCGGTTTCGCCCCGGATCTCGTGCTCAGCTCCAATGGTTGCTCGTCGTCTGGGGTTTGGTGCCTGTGGTGCTGGCTTCGACAGCCCACGCGACTGCGTTGACGGGGATCTGCGTCTTTGTGTGCGCCCCGGCAGGCGACGGGAATCATTGCGAGCCTAGCCACCAGCCCCTGAGCATCGCCTGGCACACGGCGCTTGATGACGTCGCTGCACCAATCGCGTTGACCACATCATTGCCACCAGCCAGCTATCGGCTTCCGTTGCTCAACCGGTCGGGTAGCCTGACCTACCCACTTCGCCGGGGCAAGCATGTCTTCACCGCGATGTGGCAACCGTCCGAAGGTAAGCTCCCATTGCGTTTCGGGGTCAACTTCTTTTTCAATGGAGACCCGCTGGTGCCGGGCATCGCGGCGATCGTTCCGACGTGGACCGGGTTGGGATTCACCTACTTCCATGCAAACCTCTCATCGACCACCTACTCGCTGTACATGCGTGAGGTGGAGAACCCGGCAACACTGGAGTACCACGACGGGTGGAATGTCGTGACGGTCACGGTGCTGATGGCGGGCCATTCGAACTGGTTCGCCCCGTGGGATCGAGTCGGCACAAACACATTCGGTCGCGATGGAAAGCGAGACGCCATTGCCATCATCGAGCTGAGCGTCTCGCGCTCTGCAGGAGCCCCAGCCGCTGCGGGCACCCCGGGGCAAACAGCCGAACCGGCCGTTTCCTCACCTCGGGAGGCGATTCTTCGACCGGATGAAACTGCGCCTTCCGCAACGCCGCCTCCTCCATCGGTTGCATCGCCCACGGCAGGCACGCCTGCGCCGACGCCACCGACACGGGCAACACGCACTCCTACAGTCCCCCGGACGCCCTCAGCCTCGCGCAGTAGGCACCCAAGATCAGGAGGCTAGGAAAGCGCGGAACGATGGGAGGCGCTCCAGTTGCGCCACGATGCGGGCAGCGATCACCTCGTGCCCCTGGGCATTGGGATGGATGCTCTCTACCATGAGATATCGCTCCCCGAACAGCTCGACGAATGCCACGCTGTCGCCACTGAATCGGATGGTACGGTTGAACCAAGACGAGGGGCGAGGTGGCAGCGGCTCAAACTCCGGCATACCATCCAGATAGAACTGATAGCGGAGTGCGCGGACGTTCGGCGGCACTCGCAGTGCCACGGAATACACCCTGTCGCGAGCAACTTCATCGCCGTGGGTACCGTCGTCAAACATCGCCTCATCGAACTCAAAATCACTCCTCGCGGCATCAACTCCCTTGGCTGAAACTCTCGAACCAAGGCTCGGTGTGAGCACGCGAAGAAGAACCACCGGCCCTTTCTGTGGCTGAGCCCCGAACCTAAGTCCGGGCGAGAAGGGTATGCGCGCTAAGGTAAGGCCTCGATCCCGTGCGCGGCGATACTCCTCTCTCAGCCGCAATTCTTTGAAGTGCTCCACAAAGTCCAAGAATGGAATGTCATCCGCCTTCGCCGCGGCACGTGAACCCGCGACCGCAGGCGACTCAGTGAAATCCAGATTCAACACCAGCAAGTCGATGCCGGCCGCAGCGGTAATGTGGCGGATCTCGCGCACGGTGGCTTCAATCTCCGCGACGGAAACCCGGCGGCACGCGCCGGTTTCTCGGACCTGGGAGTTGCAGGCCGGGCTCAGGGGCAGCTGCTCATCCGAGCCGCCAGCCACACTCGCCAAGACGCGATACGTGCTGGTCCGCGACAAGGCGATGTTCAACGCCTGAACGCGTCGAATCGCCGGGTTCCTCAGTAACCAGATGTGCTCGCTGTCCGTAATCCTCGCATTCCAGAACTGATCGTTGATCCCATGGGCGATGATGATCAGGTTGGGATGCAGGGACAAACCCTCTCTCTGAAGAAAGCCAAGCCCCTGAACCCAGGTCCATCCCACCACGCCGGCATTGATCACCTCGATCCGGCGGCCGGGGTGCTGCCGGCGCAGTGCCTCCTCAATCCGATGCGCAAAGGGTGCGTCCTGGTCGACATTGAAGCCGAACGTCACAGAGTCCCCGATGCACAGAATGCGGTAGATGCCGTCGTCACGCCCCTTGAACAGCTCTGGCGGCCCGCGGAACCCATCCGAGTTGATTTTGATGGTCCACGTGTCGTCCCGTTCGAAGGTGCGCGGATTGACGCGTGCGGTCTTCTCGGTGCTCGGCTGATTGCGCCACAGCAGATCGAGGTCCTGGATCAACGGGGCCGCGTTGCCATGGATGTACCGGAGCGCCCTGGAAACGGAATCATCCCGAGCATGCTCGGGGTTCCACGCTCCAACCGGGGCAGCCTTGGCGCGCAGCCAGAGCCAACACGACAACTCAAGGGTGCCGAGCAAGATTGCGCTAACGGTGACGCCCGCCGCGACTTGCAGCAGCGTTCCAAACTTCCTTCCCGTCGCGCTGGGTCGCTGGCCGTTCACGTAACAACCTCCAGACGATTCGGAGTGGATCAGGACGCTCCCAGCCGTCCCAGAAGGGCCTCGGAAGCGACTCGACGAGAAGCCTAGTCCACTTCGGCCGCGTTGCTCAAGCCACGTCTCATCACTGGCGCCACTTCAACGCCGACGGGCCGCAGCCCGGTGGCGATCCCGATTGAGAGCAATGCAATGCCGTACGCGCCGACGCCGGTCAGAAGCGCAACGCTGAAGCCGACACGGCTGCCGACGTATGTTGCCAACACCGACGCCACCACCGACATCGCTCCATTGAGCCCCCACGCCCATGGCACGAGTCCTTCACTGAATTCACGCAGGATCGTGATGCCCAACGGATAAGCCATGCCGAGCAGAAGCCCGATCGGAGCTAACAGAACGACCGTCGTAAGGATCTTCAAAGAGATGGGCACCGCCAGCATCGCAGTGATGACGCTCGGAAGCAGATAGATGTAGGCGGTCGAGAGAATCATGACACCCAGCAGCACGCGGACCAGAGCCTCCCTTGGCTGAATTGCCAGACGGGAGCTCAGCAAACTGCCGATGCCCGAGAACAGGAGGAGTGCAAAGAGGACGACGGCGAGCGCATAGACGGGATAGCCGAGAAACAGCACGAAGCGTTGCAGCAGCGGGATCTCGATCATCATGAACCCGTACCCAAGGCAGGCAAAGTACAGCAGCAGAGGGACCGCAACCGTCACCTTGACCCGGTGAGAGGTGGTCCGGCCGAGAATGAACAGGGGGCCGACCAGAAACAGGACGGCGATGGTGGTCACCACCCCGATCAGCAAGTACATGAGGGCCAACGCGTCGTCCCACAGCCGAAGGAACTTGAACGGATCGACCGGGACGTCCCCAAGCCGGGAGCGTAGGAAGTTGAAGAAGAACGGCCGGTCGTCCGTCGGCGGATCGAGGATGAACTGGCTACTGCCGAGATACTGTTGCAGGTTCGGCGTCGTGATGATGGTCGCTATGCTGCGGTCCGCGGCCTCGGGGCGACCAGGCCGATAGAGAACCTGCATATTGTTCTCTCTGGCGACCCGATCCACCAACTGCAGATCCTCCTCGGAAAATGGGGATCGCTTCACCAACATCGTAGCGCTCATGTTTTGGCGCAACACGAGAATGTGATCGGCGACGTTCGCCACCCCCTCAGCCGTCCAAGCCGCTCGCGCCATACCCGCAAGTCGTTGAATCTCGAGCGTGTATGCGGGCACGTAGTAGCGCGTAAGGCTCAGGATCCCATCGGGCGTGAGATGCCTGAAGTACTCCTGCAAAGCCTCCGTGGTGTAGAGGTAGTTCTCGCTGAACACGAAGCCGCCAGCCGCATTGAGTGAGAAGGTGTCGATCAAGCTGAGTTGCAGGACGTCGAACTTGCGGTCCAGGTGGCTTAGGCGGCTTCTGCCTTCATCGATGATCACCTGTACGCCTGCATGTGTGTACGGGTGCCCCGAATAATCCCCGTAGCGATCCTCCACGATGTGACGCATGAGGGGGTTGATCTCGATTCCAGTGACCGAGCGCTGGCCGAAGGCCAGCGCCGCCAGGATGTCCCTGCCACCCCCGGTCCCAATGATCAACACGTCGCCCCCAAGCTTCAGGTGGTGCGCCAGGTAGAGCACGCTCTCGCGCAGGAACTGGATCGACGCGATGTTGCCGTCCCAATTCATCATCGGCGTCCAGGCAGCGCCATCGATATCCAAGATCATCGTCTTCGGAGCATTCTTGTACGAACCGGGCGGCAGTTTCAGCGGCACGATCTCGGTGGCGTTGCGATCGGTGGGAAGAGCACTGACGCGGGAAAACGCGTTCCATGCCGCGTAGTCACTGTAGTAGTCGGTCTGGTTCTTGATGTACCGCATGGTGAACAAGTTGGTCGTCCCCGCCAGGACGACCAATACGGCCAGAATGGCGCAGGAAATGGCCGGCGAGAGCACGTAGCGTGGGCTAGCGTTGAAGCCCACATACAGTGTGGCCCCTGAAACGACACAAGCAACCAGCAACGCGACATGCGGAGCCGAGGCGAGCTGCATCGCAACCACGACGCCCATGCAGCCCAGACTCGCCCCAATCAGATCGGCAAAGTAGATCCTCCCGATGTGGCTGGAGAAGTGGGTCATCAATAGCGAGATGCATACGCCACCGAAGAGGAACGGCACGGCCAGGACTCCATAGGCGAGACCGAGCGATACGAAACCGCGGAGGGACAGTTCCTGAATCACATGAATCCGGAGAAAAATCATCAGGCTGACAGCAGCGGACAACCCGAACCGCCAAGAGTACGAGATGAGCTGCTGCTCGAGCTTGTCAGCGCTGAAGTGCGCCGGAAAAAGGTAAACCGTCAGGCCACTGAGTCCTAGGCCGAACATTGCGAGCGAGATGGCTACGAACGCGTAGTGGCTGAACAGCGCCACAGACAACACGCGCGAAACCGCGATCTCCAGCATCAGTAGTGACAGGCTCAGCAGAAAGACTGCAAGGTAGTGCCGACGAGCGGGTATCAGGGCCATATCCTGTTCGTTGTCGCCTCTCTTCCGAAGAAACCGTTAGCCTTTCTAAGACACCCCCCACCGTTAGGCAAGCAAGTTTCAACAGCAAGTTTCACGGCCGTCCCAGCGTGCTTCATCGATGGAATCACTTGACTCTCCGCAGGTTTCATGGTCTGGGGAGCGCCGAGTTTTCTGAGCGATGCCGATGCCATCCCCTCAATCCGGGTCTCACACTCGCGAGCGTAGGTCGTGCGCCGCTTGCTATTTCCTACTCGCGCTGATTCTCTTCAGTATCGCTCTACTGGTCCGGCAGGCAGCGGCGAGCCAGAGACCGCTTTGCCCGGAGCCGAGCGCGGACGACACGTACTTCTACATCTGTCGGGCCGGTTTGCAGCCGACCGTTTCCAAGTTGCTTTTCGCCTTCACGCTTGACCACCTCTACCGACCACCTCCTCCGTTCCAACGCGATGTGGCCGGGCTTCTGCAGGCATTGGGGCTTGGCACCTTCTTCGATCTGAATGATCCGAAGCTTCACCCCATTATCGAGCAGCGTGGGACCGTTGAGTTTACGCGACTGGATGAATCCTCCGGTGAGTTCGTCAACAAGGGTTCAGGCGCAGCGACCCTCTCGGTCGAGCACGCCGAGTTGGGGAGCACCTTTGCCATCGACCTGACGCTCCCGGAAGTGATTCAGGGCCTGTACTGGCGCTCCCCGCTTCACCTGGAGCTGATGTTCTACAAGGGGCACACCGTACGCTTCAATTTTCGCTCGGGCGCACACGACAAGTTTGAGGAGGATATTCTGTGCCTGTCGGCGACACCCGAACGGACGAGAGTGGTGACTGGGGACCCGAGCCATCGGCACTTGATGATCTTCTACCAGGATTGTCCGTGAGACGGCCGCTGTTGTTCGTTGGGGTCATCGTGTTCTTGGCCGGGTGTAAACCAGCCCCGGTCGGTGTCCCCTGCCAGATCTATCCAGTGGGGAGCTTCACACCGGAAAACAACTATGCCTTGTCGGTGCACCCCGATACGTGGCCGCAGATCGATCAAGGCCAGGAATGGATCGAGATCGGCTTCCTCACCGCGCACCCGCCAACGGCGCCCATTGAACTGATACACGTCTCAGGCACGCGTGAGGTCGAGCGGTGGAAGTTGCAGATACCCATCACTCAGGGGATGAGCCCGGTGTGCAAGATCGCGACACTTCCGGAATCTAGTAACTGTGGTGCCGTCATACACGTCCGCCCACAGAACATGCTCGGTTACTACTACCTGCGTACCAACGGGGAACCCGTCGTCGAGGCCGGAATGTCGTTCAAGCTCTGCCCGCTGCGGATGTAGTTGGTTCCGCGCCACCCGTGCCGGTCACGAACCGCTGGCTTGCGCCCGCCCACCGGACGATTCTTCCTGTCTCGCCAGCTGTGCGGCACTGCCCGGCTCGAGATCCAAGCGCCCTGCTCCCTGTTCGCCTCTGGACGATCGGCCGATTCGCGCCTTCCGCTGCAGAAACGGGCGCTCAATGGCACGGTAAGAAACCGCAGAGAGGGCCACGCACGCCGCTCCGATGAGACCAACCAGCCCCAGGGTGGGAAGATTCCATATCAAGAACGTGTCTGGCCACAGCAAGCGCGCGCCGCGAATGGAGTAGACAACGAGCTGATAGTGGATCAGGTAGATCGAGTACGACAAGATGCCGAGGGTCTCCAAGATACCGTTCGACAGAAGCCGCCTCGTCCTTAGCGGAGCGAGGAGTACGAGAAGGAGCACCGATGTCCATAGCATGCCCTCGATCACGTGCCAGGCCGGCCACAGCCGCTCGGCCCGCATGTAACTCATCAACACGACTTCACGAAGCAAGTAGCCGAGACCCACAAGCACGGCCAGCAGCAACACGTCACAAGCACCCGCCCGAACCCAGTTAGTCCGCTCGCACCACTTCTGGACCCTCGATCCGTGCCGCATATAGAACCACGCAGCCAGAATCCCTAGAGCGAACAACGGGCCACGCCCGAACACGGAGTGCGACAGATTGGGCGCATCTGGCCCTGCACCTAGGTGCAGGGTTCCGTACGCAAACGCCACGTATGCGATCGCGTACGCGAGCAGCAGGCTACAACCAACCCAGCGTCTCCCTCGCGTCCTCAGAAAGAACGGAAGCAGCGGCAGAAGCACGTAGAACTGGACTTCGGTCGCCAGGCTCCACCAGACGCCACTATAGGGCCAGAGAGGAACAATGGACCAGCCGGCGCCGTTGAGGAAGAAGAGGAACGGGATACCGCGCAAGACGTCGCTGACACTGCTGGCACTCAGGACACTGGCCGCGACAACTGCGGCATAGTAGAGGGGTAGGATCCGGAGAGCGCGGCGGGCATAGTAGTTCCACCGATCAACTCGTTTCCCGCCGGTTGCCTCGGTCAGGAACGGCCGCGAGAGCAGAAATCCGCTCAGGATGAAGAAGAGGCTCACCCCCGTGTGACCACCCCTTACAAAGGCATACAGAGGCGACACCACCGATCCGGGAATTCCTACGCGGCGCCAATTCACCCAATTGTCGGCGTGCAGCATGAAGACGAGAGCAATTGCGATACCCCGCAGCGACTCGATCTCCGGGATGACACCGGCTGACCGCTCCGGCTCCGCACGTTCCCGGATCGCGATGACGTTGGTAGCGGTGCCCGATTCGCTCATGTGACCGCGCCTCTGCGCTACTCCGGCGGGGCTTCTTCCTGCACAGACCCCATTGCGGACTCGGGTGATGACACATCTACATCCGCAGCGCTCTCGTCCGCGCCGTGCATGAGGTCGGAAGCATCGGCAACGCCGATCGCGGACGCCCCACTCCTTTCCATCGCCGGTAAGCGCTGGCCGCTAGCTGACTGGCAGAGCGACAGAGTGTAGAGCGGCCGGTCATTAGTGAGCAGGTCTGGGATGATCTTGTGGCGGGCGATACCTGCGTCGGTGATGTCACCCCATCCCGTTTCAACTGGGAAGTGGCGGCGCAAGCGTGCATTGCTGAGCGCCGCCTCGATCACCGGCACCGCAGCTGCACAATCCACACGAGTGGGATTGAGCACCCCGTCGAGCGCGCGCGCTTCGACAAGGTTTGGTTCAAATTCCAGAGCGGCCGGCAGTACGTCCGCAGCCTGGTCGGGCATGCCTTGTTTGAGGAGCAGCACCGCTTGGTTGTAGTACGCCTCCGCAAGCGACCCGTCTAGAGCAACAGCGTCCCTCGCGGCAGCCAGGGCCAAGTCATACCAGCCGAGGCGGTCGTAGATGTAGGCTCGCGTGTTACGATACTCCGCCCGAACTGTACGCACGTGCCGCCCGCGATCTACGGGCCTGCCAATCACTTGCGACGGCATCAGCTGCTCGGCCCTAATGATATGCGCCAAAGCATGGTAGGGATCGTCATCCTCAACAGCTAATGTTGCCAGATTCTCATGGCCCAAGTACACGCCTTCGGCAGCCGCGATCTGGAACAATTCACGGGCGCGGTCGTGGAAGTCCGCTAAGTAACAGATGACCCCACGCGCGTTCTGATCTTGAGCGCCGATCGGAAGCTCAAACAACCGCCCGTACCAGAACACCGGAATGATCGCTGTGATGAGCAATACCATCTCCGCTGTCAGGACGGCTCTCAGCCGCGGCCAGCGTGACACCGCGGACAGCCCCAACGTCAGCCAGAAGCTGAACACCACAGTGACCGGCAGCAGATAGGAAGCTTTCAGGGCCGAATAAATTGCGACGCTCCGGGTGAACTGGACGTACATGCCGATGATCACACCGAAGACCACCAACATTGCGACCAGCGTGTCGTCCCACCCCTGCCGCGCCAGCCGCCACAGTGCGGTGCCAAGGCCTATGAGAACCAGCATCGTCGGCACGACTGCCAACGCAAGGATGCGTTGGCCCCACTTGCGGACAAGCAGATGGCGATTGGCACCTGGGGTGAACCAACCGCCAAAGGCATCGAACCATGTATTGGCGAAGACTCCCGTCCAGACGGAACGGATTGCCGGTCTTCCCGCCGGGAACATGGACGGAATCTCGAAGATGGAACGGTCGAAGGAGAAGTAATCGCCCAAGACGCGGGCGCCGCGCGCTTGCGCGTTCTCGATGCGCTGAACGAAGAAGAAGTCGCGGCTCATCTGGAACGGATTTCGAAACACGACGGCGTTGCGGACGTAGAACCATCCTGAGATGACGACCGCGATGGAAAGCGCGACCGCCAGCACCCGTATTGGCCGTCGCCACTGGTGACGGTGCCATCCAACCGCAAGGATCACCATCGTAGCGGAGAGAACCATCCCGGTCGCGGTGAACTTCGTGAGCAAGGCCAGACCAAGAGAGGTGCCTAAGGCCGACGCCCAAGCCAGGCTCCACTCGTCCAGCGTCCGCAATAGGCAGTACACAATCACGGCGCACAAGACGGCATGCAGCCCTTCATTACCGATCATCGGGGCGGTGTAGATGCAGACTGGCAGGAAGAGGACGAATGTCGGTGCCAGCAAGAGTAACAAGGGACGGGCGCCGAAGTAGCGGCGCACGATCAGGTAGCTGATCCAGGCCGGGACCAGCCCGAGCAGCGAAAATACGAGGCTAATAAGGTGCATCACCCGAATCGGATCGACGTGTCGGAGAACGCGCCACATAGCGGCAGCGATGGCAAAGAACAGTGGCGGGTGAAAGAACGACCACCCTTCGTTGGCCAACGGGATCCTGCCGGTCTTCAGCAGGTACCAGATGTACATGACGTGCCCGAAGCTGTCGTAACCTCGGGGAACGGGATAGGCGATGCTGTTGTGCACCCGTAGAGCGACGGCGACGAAGACCACCAGGGCCGCTAGCAGCGTCCAGCGGTTCAGCGCTCCGCGGAGTCGGTTAACCATGGCTCACCGCTCCCGACCGCTCGGCCCATACGCGTAACACACCGCCCTGACCGCGCGCGGCAGCGAGGACCGACGCCGGCAACGCGGCCACGAACAAGAGAGGAAAGAGAGCGACACTCGTCAGCGTATCCCTCAACCTTGCCCCGTTCGAGTTTTCGCGACCGATGAGCATCTGAAACAGATGGTTGGGTCGCGAGCACATCCGATTGAGAATGGTTTGTGCCAGCCCGAAAGCATCGTACTCGAGCGAGAAGGTTTCCCAACGGCGTGGCTCCAACCCCTGCTGCTCCAGCAAACGCGCCAACGGCTGCTTCTCGAAGTGAAAGAGATGCCGCGGCACATCGAGATGGAACCACACGGCGCCGCCCAAGCGCCCCTGCCAGCCGCCGAAGTTCGGCACCTCGATCAGCGCCAGCCCACCGGGCTTCAAGATGCGATGCACGTGAGCGAGCGTTTGGGCCGGATCGGGGACGTGCTCGAGCACGTGCCAGATCGTCACCACGTCGAAGTGGGCGTCCGGGATGACCTCGAGATGCTCGGGCTCGTAGACTTCGATGCCGAGCGACTCCTTGAGGGCCATGACCGGCGAATGGCTCTGCTCGACGCCGGCCACCGTCCACCCGCGCCGCCGGCAGTTCAGAATGAAGTCGCCACGGCCGCAGCCGATGTCGAGCAAGCGCTGCGTGCCTTGCGCCCGCGGCAGCTTGCGCGCCCGCAGGCTCATCATGAAATCGGCCAAGAATGGATGCCGCTTCCCGTAGTAGGCAGGTGGGTAGTAGCGAGCGATTTCACTCGCCGCGGGACGTGGGTTGACGTAGCAGAGTCCACAGTGCCGACAGCGAACCACCGCGAATTCCTCTCCCGTCAGGTGATCTCGCCCACGCAAGAAGGGTTGGCCGGCCAGCCCACCGCATCCGGTGCACGTGCACTCCTCTCTGTCTGCCACGTGATCTGTTCGGAGCTCCCTCATGGCTGTAGAATGCTCGCGCGCCACGGGGCTCCTGCCGAGTGGCGCGGACAGCGCGATGGAAGACGGTGACGCGTCCTGTTCATTCATTGCCCGTGTGATAGCCGAGATTGCCCAGCCGTTCCCTGTCCTCGGGACTCAAGATGATCTTCTCTCCCTCCGCTTTACGCTCCGCAGCGGCTTGGAGGACGGGCTCCAACTGACCCACCACGTCGCTGTGGGTCACCGCAACGTTCCGTACCTCGGCTGAGTCGGTCGTGAGATCATACAACTCTTGAACACGCAGGCGATCGCACTCTTCCGGCGCCACCGCAGCGGCCGCCTGCAACTCCCACTGGTCGATGTGCCCCAGAGTTCTGCTCCGATGGGCCGAGGTTCCCTTCCTGCACGGCCGAGAGAACGTGCTCTCAACGAACTTCCAGCCTTCCGTGCGTATCGCACGGCGAGTCATGGGCCCAAGGACCGTCCCCATCTCGGGAACGACAACCGGCTGGAGAACCACAGTTGGAGTGTAGGTTTCCGAGTAGGATGGGACACCAGGCAGTTCCTTCCCCTCGATCACAGGTCGCAACGAGCGCCCATCGAGATCGCGTGGGATGGGTATTCCCAGGAGATCGAGAGTCGTTGGCATAATGTCGACGTTGCGCACGAGCTGTTGAACACGCGTGGCGTTGGGGATCCGCCCGGGAAATCGCATCAAGAGAGGGATGCGAATGCTGGCGTCATACAGATCTTCTCCGTGACCCACGAAGGAGTGCTCTCCAAGGCTCTGCCCATGGTCCGCATGTAACACCACGAGCAACTCTTTGTCCAAGCCAAGGTCGCGCACAGCGGTGAGCAGCCGATCCACCGCGGCGTTCGTCTTCTGCAAGTCGCCGTCGTACGCCGCGACGATTCGCGATTCCTGATCGCTGACGGGCACATCCTTCAGTATTCGCTCGTGCGGACCAAAGTAGTGCACCCACAAGAAGAAGGCCGAGCCGCGATGTCCCTGAAGCCACTCGATGGCGCGATCCGACACCTTGGCGTCAGGGCGATAGGCATCGTTGCGCATCTTCGCGGCCGCCCATTTGGCCGCCATCACCGGGTCATCGGGATTGCTCGGGGGCGGCACTCGTTGCACGCTGCCACGCGGCTGGTCCGCCGACAGCAGAACAGGCTCGCTAAACTCTTCGTCGTACGAGTCAAACCCTTGGTTGAGCCCGTATAGTGAACCAACCGGGAATGATCCAACGATCGCGCCTGTTTGATAGGCCGCGTGCTTCATGACTTCCGCGAATGTCAGCCGTGACTCGGGGAGCCTTTCGCTAGGCAAGTGCAAGCCATGCTTGGTGCTGAATGTTCCGGTCATCACCGACGCCATCGAACCCGTCGTCCACGGAATGTCGCAAACCGCAACTTCAAACCGAACTCCCTCACGAGCAAGGGCGTCGATTGCCGGGGTCTGCTGCGCTGCATAGCCGTAGCACGACAGACGGTCGGCCCGCAGCGTGTCGATGGTAATAAGCAGAACCGAAGGCGCGGACGAGCCCGTGCGTTCCAAGCGAGAGCACGCGGAGGGCATACAACCCCAGAGCAGCCAGACCGCCGCAAGTGCGGCGCTGTGCATGCCGCGCCGATGTGCCGTAACAGTCCGTGTCGTCAAGGCCCGTCCCCCTGGCCGGAACCCTCGTCACTGCGATAACCGAGACTCGTCAGCCGTTGCTTTTCAGCTGGGCTCAAAGCGATCGTCTCGGTCTGCGGTTTCTGATCCGCTACAGCGTGAAGCAAGCGCCGCATCTGCTCGACCACGTCCGGATACTTCGGAGCGACGTTCTTGACCTCTCTCGGGTCGACTGAGAGGTCGTAGAGCTCATCAATGCGCAGGCGGTCGCACAGCGCGGGCGGTAGTGGAGTCGCGTGCCGCAGCCCCCAGCGGTCCGTGCCAACCGGTGCACCGCGGTAGGGCGACGTTCCCTTTTCGCACGGCTGGGCAAGTTGGCTCTCACCAAACTTCCAGCGGTCCGTGCGGATCGCGTAGCGCGCAGCAGGCGCCAGCACCACCCCGACTCTCGGAACCCAAAGCGGTCGCAGCACCACAGTCGGCGTGTATGTCTCCGAGTACGCGGGGAGCGGCAGCATCTTTCCCGCAATCGCAGGCGACAGCGACCGACCATTGAGCCCAGGTGGAATCGGGACGCCGATCATGTCGAGAATGGTGGGCATGATATCAACGTTGCGCACCAGATGCGGAACCCGGGTGCCTGCCACAACCCGGCCAGGAAAGCGGATCATGAGTGGGATGCGGATACTGGCATCGTAGAGATCGGCACCGTGTCCAACGAATCCGTGCTCTCCCAGGCTTTGCCCGTGGTCGGCATGCAGCACGACCAAGAGATTGTCGCTCAGACCCAGATCCTTCACCGCTGCAAGCAGCCGCCCAACGGCTGCGTCCGTCTCCTGCAGGTCGCCGTCGTAGTCGGCGATCATGCGCTGCTCCTGCTTGCTCACGCGCAAGTTTGGAACCAATCGCTCGTGCGGGCCGAAGTAGTGCACCCAGAGAAAGACCGGTGCATCGCGGTGCGCCTTCAGCCACTCGATGGCGCGAGCAGACACCTCGGAGTCCGACCGGTACGCATCATTATGCATCTTCGCGTCCGCCCACTTGGCAGCCGCCGCCTTATCGTCCAGATCCGCCGGTGGCGGCACCTTCTCGACCGCGCCCTGTATTTCGTCGAGTCCGGCAACGAATGATCGCGAAAATTCGTCGTCGTAGGTGCCGAACCCCTGGTTCAGACCGTAGACCGAAGCCAGTGGAAATGACCCAACAACCGCTCCGGTCTGATATCCAACCCGCTTGAGGACCGTAGCCAAGGTCGTCCGCGAGCTGGGGAGGCGATCGTTGGTCATACGCACGCCGTGTTGGGTTCTGAACGTGCCCGTCATCACGGAGGCCATCGACCCCGTGGTCCAAGGAATGTCACAGACTGCTTGCTCGAAGAGCACTCCCTCCGCCGCAACTACATCAATCGCAGAGGTGGTCCGTTCCGCGTATCCGTAGCACGACAGTCGGTCCGGGCGGAGGGTGTCGATCGTGATCAGCAGAACAGACGATGGGCTGCGCCGTCCCGTGATCCCGCACGAAACACACTGGCCCATCGTTACTGCGAGCACGAGCATCCGAAGGAATTGATGAATCATCACTCGTTCACCCAACCGCTCATTCGTCTCCTGTCTGATAACCGAGACTCCGCAGGCGTTCCCGGTCACGCGCACTCAGATGCATCGATTCTTCCGCAGTGGAAGCTTGGGCGGCAGTTTGAAGGGCGTGCCGCAACTCCTCAACGACATCCGGGTGCGCCGCCGCCACATTGCGTACCTCGTGCGGATCGTTGGGCAGATCGTACAGCTCATCAACGCGGAGGCGGTCACACTCGTCGGGGGCAAGGACGGCCGCTTCACGTAAGCCCCATCGATCCGTCCCTGGGGGATCGCCCCGGTACGCGGCGGTCCCTTTGACGCACGGTCGCGAGAGCCGATCCTCAATGTACTTCCAGCGCTCGGTACGGAAAGCCCACTGCTCCATCGGCCCCAAGACAATTCCCGTCTCCGTCATCGCGAGCGGGCGTAAAGCCACAGTCGCGATGCTGGTGGCGGCTGACGCCGGCGCTGCAGGGAGTTCGTTGCCTTCAATCGCGGGCACAAGGGAGCGCCCGTCGAGCGCAGCGGGAGCAGGTACTCCCAGGAGATCGAGGACGGTCGACATAACATCGACGTTGCGCACGAGCTGACGAACGCGACCACCGGCAGCAATCCGTTCTGCAAAGCGCATCAACAGTGGAATGCGGATGCTCGCGTCGTACAGGTCTTCACCGTGCCCAACATACGAGTGCTCTCCGAGGCTCTGCCCGTGATCGGCGTGGAGCACAACCAACAGCCTGTCTTCCAAGCTCAATTGTCGAACGGCCACCAACAAGCGTCCCACCGCCTCGTCAGTGTTGCGCAGATCCTCGTCATAGTCGGCGATGATCCGTGGCTCCTGCTGGCTGACAAGCGAGTTCGCCCGCAGGCGCTCGTGAGGACCGAAGTAGTGCACCCACAGGAAGAACGGCGAAGCATGGTGCGCCTTCAGCCATTCGATCGCGCGAGTCGAGACTTCGTGGTCTGGCCGGAATGCGTCGTTGCGCATCTTCTCGTCCATCCATCTCCGGTTGGCGCCCTGGGCCGGGGTTGGAACTCGTCTGATCCCAGCCCACGCTCCATCAGGAGCAGCGAGAATCGGCCTGGTGAACTCGTCGTCATAGGACTCGAAGCCCTGGTTGAGCCCGTACACGGCGGCAACCGGGAATGAGCCGACAACCGCACCGGTCCGATATCTGCGCGCCCCTAGGATCTCCGCCAGCGTCAGATTCGATTCCGCCAAGCGTTGCGTGCGCAGGCGCACTCCATGCCGCGCGCCGAGGGTCCCGGTCATCACGGAGGCCATGGAGCCGGTGGTCCAGGGAATGTCACAGACAGCTTGTTCAAACAGCACGCCCTGGGTAGCCAGCGAATCAATCGCCGCAGTCGCCTCCTTCGTGTAGCCGTACGCCGACACTCGATCTGGCCGCAGCGTGTCGATAGTGATCAGCAACAGCGACGATCGGGGCCGGTTCCGGCACCCGTGGGCGCACACAAGCGCGGTCGTCGTCATGAATCCCGCAAGTGCAAGAACCACGGATCGCTGCACGCTTCCGCCTCCGTCAATCGTCTAGCTCCCATAGCCTAAGGCCCGCAGTTTTTCCTTCTGCCCCGGACTCAGCTCGGCGGGCTCGCTCTTCCCGCCGGCCGGAGCGCGGTACGCGTCGATGTGCTCGCGAAACCACGACAGAACCGCCACGTCCGCGCCGGCCAGGTTGCTGAGCCCCTGCGGGTCCGCAAACGGATCGAACAGCTCCTCCAGCCGCAGCTGGCTGCACTCCGCATCGGGAACCGGAACGTCCCCGGCACGCGTGCACGGCGGACGGAGCTCGTTGACCACATACATCCGATCACCGTGCAGCAGCCCGTGACGCACCAGCCGCACCGTCATCGGTCCGTACTCCGAGGTCGTGACCTGGTGCGGCTCGATCGTCGACAGAAACGTCTCGCTGTACGCCAAGGTGTTGGCCGGGACACTCGCACCGGCGCGCAAATGAGGGGATAGGTCGGTGCCGTCGAGCGGCAGCTGCGCGTCGATGCCGACCAAGCCAAGAATCGTCGGCAAGATGTCCACGTTCTGCGCCTGCAGACCAACCCGCGCGCCGGCCGCGAGGCGACCAGGGAAGCGCATCAGCAGCGGGATGTGCAGTGACGGCTGATACAGGTTGTCTCCGTGCCCGACGTAGTCGTTCTCGCCGAGACTCTGCCCATGGTCGGCGTGCAGCACGACCAAGCTGTGCTCCCGCAGTCCGAGCCGATCGATGCCATCGAGCAGCCGGCCGACCTGGGCGTCGGTGAACGCCAGGTCGCGGTCGTACTCGGCGATGACACGCGGCGACTGCTGCTGCCAGGTCTCGAAGAGGTTCACCCGCTCGTGCGGCCCGAAATAGTGCACCCACAGGAAAAACTTGTCGTCCCGATGCTCCTGGAGCCAGGCGATCGCTCGATCGGTGACCTCGTTGTCCGGCCGGCAGGCGTCGTTCGAAACCTTTTCGGCGAAGTACCGTTGCATCGCCTCCGGCTCAGCATTCAGCACGGGTGGGACCTTCTTGATCTGCAGCGCACGGCCATGCTCGTCGCGCAGCGGCTCCTCGGGTGGCCCTGGAGCCATCGGCCGGTCGAAGCTCTCGTCGTACGTCTGGAATCCCTGGTTCAGATTGTAGATGGACGCCAAGGGGAACGAGCCGATGATCGCGCCGGTCGCATAGGCGTGCTCGCGCAGCACCTCTGCGAGCGTGACGGAGGCGTCCGACAACCGTTCCGTCGACAACCGCAGCAGGTGATGCGACGCGTAGCGCCCGGTCATCACCGAGGCCATCGAGCCCGTCGTCCAGGGCACGTCGCACAGCGCGCGCTCGAACAGCACGCCGTCGCCTGCCAGCGCGTCGAGGTGCGGCGTCTGCCGCGCCTGATACCCGTAGCACGACAGCCGATCCGGCCGCAGCGTATCGATGGTGATCAGCAGAACGCTCGGCGCTCCCGACACCGACTGCGCCGGCGGCTGTCGACACCCGAGCGCGTTGGCCAGCGCTGCCATCACCAACAAGAAGCATAGGCTTACGGGACATACCGTGAACAGATGCGCCCCTCGATACGCCGCCAGAAGAAGGCGGCTCCTGCCCATGAACCGTTCGTCGAGGGTTCCCCTCCTTACCAAGGAGGGGTCAGGGGAGGTTTTGCAACGGCGCGTCAGCAACCTCCCCCTGGCCCCCTCCTTGGTAAGGAGGGGGTTCATTGGCCCAACAGACCAGCGCCACAGCGCTGGTCGAGATCTCGGGGTGAGCGGTTCAACACCTGCGGAAGAAGATCCGAAAATCCGTTCGCGCCGAGTAGGCCCCTCCTGAGTAGGCGCCCTTCTTTGGCGCCGTATCGAAGGGTTCTCCGGGGCCGTATCGAGGGGCTGCCTCGGAGAAAATCGACACCCTCTGAAGCCGACTCCAAACGCTTCGTCGGAGTCCCCTTTCAGGGGACTCGTCCAGAAAGTCCGCGTCCGACTCCTCCGCTGAAAACTCACCCCCTGTCCCCCTCCCTTGGGAAGAGAGGGGGCACTCGAAGATGCACTGCTCTTCCTTCCAGCCCCCTTCTCTTTCCAAGAGAAGGGGGTTTGGGGGATGAGTTTGCACGCGACAACCGCAGGGCAGAACGAGTTCTTGGGCAAAGCCCCTCTCAGGGGACTTTTCCGCAACTCAGCCGGGGAATTCCATTCCCCGGCGACGGTCGGGCTCCGACGCCGCAACGCTGCTCGTGCAAGCATCGACAGCCCCGACACGGGGCTTTGCACGAAAAGTCGCATCCTGCCCTGCACCGTCGAACTCACCCCCTGTCCCCCTCCCTTGGGGACTGTCGATTTTCTCGCGAGCGCGCCCTTCGAGACGCCGCCAAGGAAGGCAGCTCCTACCAATGAACCCGCGGCCATGTGCGCCGAACTCACCCCCTGGCCCCCTCTCTTGGTAAGAGAGGGGGAATCGGAAACACGCCCCTTCTCTTTCCAAGAGAAGGGGTTGGGGGATGAGTTTGTGCGCGGCGGGTCCATTGGCCCAACCAACCAGACCAGCGTCTGGTCGAGTTCTCAGGGCAAACGGTTCTGTTGTTGCTTTCAGAAAAATATTGCCGTTCACCCTGAGGAGGCCCCATCTTTTCGGGGCCTCGAAGGGTCTCGGAGTCCCCTTTCAGGGGACTTTTCCGCAACTCAGCCGGGGAATTCCATTCCCCGGCGACCGTCGGGCTCCGACGCCGCAACGCTGCTCGTGCGAACATCGACAGTCCCGACACGGGGCTTTGCACGAAACGTCGCATCCTGCCCTGCACCGTCGAACTCACCCCCTGGCCCCCTCTCTTGGAAAG
>CAZCGA010000060.1:0-35097 GCA_964498075.1 uncultured Binatia bacterium (SeqCode)
CTACGACAAGGGCGGCGAAGAGCACTACAACGTCATCTCCGCCTTCATCAAGAGCATGCGCGGCAGCGACCCGGACGCGGCGCTCTACTGGATGATGCGCATGATCGAAGCGGGTGAGGACCCGCTCTTCATCGTCCGCCGCATGGTCATCTTCGCGGCCGAGGACATCGGCAACGCCGATCCGCGTGCCTTGCAGGTTGCGGTGGCAGCCAAGGACGCCTTCCACTTCGTCGGCCTGCCGGAGGGGCGCATCCCGCTGGCGCAGGCGGTGACGTACCTGGCCTGCGCGCCGAAGTCGAACGCCTCGTACAAGGCGATGCTCGCGGCCGCCGAGGACGTGAAGCAACGCGGTCCGCTGCCGGTACCCCTGCATCTGCGCAATGCGCCCACGCCCCTGATGCAGGGTCTCGGCTATGGCAAGGGTTACAAGTACGCGCACGACTACGAAGGGCACGTCGTCGAGCAGCAGCATCTGCCCGATGCGCTGAAGGACCGTCGCTACTACCAGCCGTCGGACGCCGGTGCGGAAGGCGAGATCAAGGAGCGCCTGGAAATGAACCGACAACTCAAGAGGAAACATGGCTGAGGGACCGGCTCCGCAGCGTCGTGGGTGGCTCGCGGCCGTCGTGGCGGCTGCAATGCTCGTGGCCGTTGTGGTCGGCCCGCTGATTCTGCACTTCGGGCAGAAGCGCCACAATGTGTTGCCGTTCGACGTCGAAGCCCAGTTCCCCGTCAACAAGCCGATCGTGGGGGGCGAAGTGTTCGCCACTGCGCTGATCGCGCTCATGACCCACGAGCTCGACGGCACCACCGGCTGGCGCCCGAATGACTTCATCCTGTGGGGCCCGCGCCTGTGCGCCGACAACAACGCCAACCGCCAGCTCGGCATCATCCAGGCGGTGCGCGAGAGCGTCCGCGTCTTCAAGGACCACCTCACCAAAGTGTCGAGCAACGAGTACGATCCGAACCTCGTGCAGGCGGATACTGAGTTCCGTAACGACGCGGAGAAGCTGTGGCTGCCGTCCGCCGAGGGCAAGTACCGCGAAGGCATCCGGCATTTGCAGACGTACGTCGACGGCCTGCGGTCCACGCCACAGCACTCGCGGCCGATCAACCAGCGGAACGTCGAGCTGATCCGTCTCTTCCAAGCGTGGAGTGATCTTCTGGGCGATGCGCATGCGACCTTGTATCGCGCGCCCGAGAGCCCGTGGCGCACCGACGACGACTTCTATCACGCCCAGGGCTTCGCCCACGTGATGAACCACCTGGTACGGGCCGTCGGCCGTGAGTATGAGCACGAGTTCGAGACCAAGCCGGTGATCCGCACGTTGTTCAGCGAAGTGGCCGTGGCGCTCGGCCAGGCCGCCGTGCTCAAGCCGCTGATCGTGTTCGATGGTCGCCCCGACGGCATCGTCGCCAACCATCGGCGCAACCTCGATGCCTACATCGCCGAGGCCCGGCAGAAGATGTACTCGATCCGCGAGGAGCTCGAGAAGTAGAGCGGTCCTACTCGTCCTGCAAGGCCTGCCGGACCGCCTGCAGGATGAACAGGTAGTCGCGCGTCGCGCGCACCGCCCCCAACGCCGAGACGTGTTGCAGGACCTTGAGCTCCGCGTGTGTGATCCCGTGCCGCGTGTGCAGGCGTTTGTTGCCGCGGAAGCTGTCCCACGCCGACTGCTTGGGATCCGGCGCTTCCGTGTGGATGAAGTTGCGCACTTGCGGGTGGGCGAGAAAGAACAGTTCTTCGCGGTCCAGATCCAGCGTCTTCGCCAGCTTCACCAACACCGGCGTGCTCGGGCGGCGCATGTCGCGCTCGAGATAGCCGACGTAGTTTGCCCGCACGCCCACTTTGCGCGCGACCTCCTGCTGGGTTATTTCCAGTTGCCGGCGTCGCCGGCGTAGCACCGTACCGAGAGTTGTTGCCGCCACGATCACTCCTCTGTTCGCAATGTTGCACCAATGCGCACGCCTTCCACGATGGTCGCCCTCCTCACCCCGGAGCTGCCCGCCTGCCGCGCGGCGTGGTCAAAAGTCACAAAGCATGACGGTCGGGGTAATTCCACCACAATTTGTGGCAACGGCCGTGACGCGGTCCAAACAGTCGCGACGCCCGGCGCAGGAGCGCCCGACGCTCGCGCGGCGTGTACTGTTTGCGGCAATCATGGCATGAGTAGGGAGCAGTGAACATGGCGTGCGTGAACGTAGAGGACATCGCCCGGCACGAGGGACAGGCGGTCACACTCAGGGGCTGGCTGTACAACAAGCGCTCCAGCGGGAAGCTGCACTTCCTGCAAGTTCGTGACGGCACCGGCATCATCCAGTGCGTCGTCTTCAAGGACGATGTTCCCCCCGAGCAGTTCCGCCTGGCCGACCACCTCACACAAGAGTCGTCAGTCATCGTCACCGGTACGGTGCGCGCCGATCGTCGCTCGGCCTTGGGCTACGAGCTGAGCGTTACGGATCTCCAGCTCGTGCACGCAGCTGAACCATATCCGATCACGCCCAAGGAGCACGGCATCGCCTTCTTGCTCGACCACCGGCACCTGTGGCTCCGCTCGGCGCGGCAGCATGCCATCCTGCGCCTCCGCAGCGCGATCATCCGGGCGTGCCGCGACTACTTCGATGGTAAAGGGTTCACGTTGCTCGACGCCCCGATTTTCACCCCGGCGGCGTGCGAGGGCACGACGACGCTGTTCACCACCGACTACTTCGGGGAGCAGGCGTATCTCACGCAGAGCGGGCAGCTCTACGTCGAGGCCGGCGCCGCGGCCTTCGGCAAGGTGTACTGCTTCGGACCCACGTTCCGCGCCGAGAAGTCCAAGACGCGCCGCCACCTGACGGAGTTCTGGATGATCGAGCCGGAGGTGGCGTACCTGGACCTGGCCGGCGACATGGATCTCGCCGAAGACTTCGTCGAGTACGTCGTGCAGCGCACGCTGCGTGAGCGCCGCCGCGAGCTCGAAACGCTCGAGCGTGATCTAACGGCGCTCGAGCGCGTGCGCAAGCCGTTCCCACGCGTGCCGTACGCCGCGGCCGTCAGGCTGCTCCAAAACAGCGGCTGTGCAATCGAGTGGGGCGCCGATTTCGGCGGCGACGAGGAAACCGTGATCGCCAACGCCTTCGATCGCCCGGTGATGATTCATCGCTACCCCGTTACCTGCAAGGCGTTCTACATGAAGGCCGATCCCGACGATCCGCGCGTCGCGCTGTGCGTCGATGTGCTGGCGCCGGAAGGGTACGGCGAGATCATCGGTGGCGGGCAACGCGAGGACGACCTCGCAACGCTACAGCAGAAGATCGAAGCGCATCAGCTGCCGATCGAGGCCTTCACGTGGTACCTCGATCTGCGACGCTACGGCTCCGTGCCGCACGCCGGCTTCGGTATGGGAATCGAACGCGTCGTCGCGTGGATCTGCGGGCTACCCCACGTCCGCGAGACCATCCCATTCCCCCGCATGCTGGAGCGGCTGCGGCCATGAGGTCGTGCACCGGGCTCGTGGGGCGAACTCGCGACGCGATGACGAGGTGCACGGTTGCCGCCGGAATCGTGCTGGCGTGCTGCGGCTGCCGCAGCTCCGAGCCCCCGGCAGGCGACGCGCCACAAGGGGCTGCCGCTGCTGCCCCCGCGGTACTGGCTACGGAGATCCCGTTCGCCGCTCCGCGCCACGAAGCGCTGCCGCGCGCCGTCGCCGGCGTCTCGCTCGGTATGAGTCGGAGCGATGCAGAGGACCGGTTGGGCCATCTCGCCTGCCACGAGAACAAGGCCGGGTACCTGGTGTGTAACGGAGACAACGAGCATCTCGGCGATGCGCGCCACGTCGAGATCTACGTGTCACACGATCAGGTGATCTCGGTGTCGTACGAAGGTCTAGTGCCCACGAGTGCCGGCGACGCGCTCAACCAGCTGATCGAACGCTACGGCAGCCCGTCGCTGAGTGGGGTGCGGCAGCGCGACACCAGCGGACGCGTGCATGAGATCTACGGGTGGAAGGACGACGTGAGCCTCTACTCCGTGCGTTTCGTATGGCGCAACGCCGAATCCGAGAGCCCCGAGCTGGTGGGAATCGTGACCGCCATCTGGGACCGAAACGGCTATCAACAGTGGGAAGCCGAGACCCGACAGCACGAAGGCCCCAGCGAGGGCAACGAGCAACCGCGCGAGCGGATCTGAGGATGCGAGGCCGGTTCGCCCGGCCCGTTGTCGAGACATGACGAGCGGCCCAATCGTCGAGACGAGCTGCTGTTGGCGTTGCCCGGATCCCCTCATCGACGCGAAACCTTGGTGAGAGTGCCGGACGCCCGCTCTGACTGCTTCGGAAGAGGGTCGGGGCGCGAGCGAACTGTTCGAGTCAGAACGCCCTCTCGCCCCAGCCCTATCCGTGAGCCCCCCCTAACGCCAGCGTCGGAACCGGGAGTGCGGTCGAGTACCGCACTTTTGATCACAACAACCAGGCGTCAAAATTGGGCGCACAGTGTATTGTTCGAGCATACAATTTCTAGTGGACTGTCGTTGGTCAGAGCTGCCAGGAAATCGGACGGTCCGGATCCGGGGTGTAGGCGCAGAAGTAGCCAGTCTTCACGCGAGTAGCGAGGTGATCCCCGAGCGCCGGGTGGCTGGCGCGGATCTTCTTGAGCGCCGCCTTGATGCACTGGGTGACCGTCAGCCGAGCTCGCTCGGCATCGGAGGAGGTCTTGCGATCCCTGCCACCGACGCCGATGGCGGAGGTCAATTGTTGTGCGATGGCGTCGAGCTCGGTGCGCGCCCGCGCGGCCCGCCCCAGGTCATTGAAGCGCTCGGCCTCTTCCAATTGGTCGCGCAGTTCCTCCAAACGCTGGCGATATGCTGCCTTGGCCTTGCCGTCGAGGATGCTGGCTGCCGCGCCGTGCACCGCGCGCCGGACATCCACAGGCTGAATTCTCCCGACGCACGCCACGGTGATGGCGTGGAGCTCCCGGCCCGGATACCGGAGCAGGTACGCCAGATACTGTAATCCCTTGCTATCGCGCAGGTGGATGACGGCGTCGCCGAACACCAGCGTCCAGAAGTCCCCTTCCTTGCGGAAGATGGCGCCCTCAGGCGAGCCGCCGAGTCGGCGCGCTGGTGAGCCGGTCGGGGATCGCTGCCCCGCGATGCCGAGTCCCAGGCCCTCGATCCTGTCGATCAGGTTTCTCATCCTCAGCTCTCTCGCAGCGCCGAGCGCCTGACCGAGAAGTTGCACGGCTCGATCTTCGCTGCTGGATCCACCCGTACCTTCGATGGCCAGCCGGCCCACCGCCTCGCCAGCCACCAGCAACATCCGCGCATAGTCGTACTGCGTGCGGGCGACGAGCGGCCGCGCTCGCATCTGGCTGTTGAATCGCAGCGCCACCTCGAAATGCGTGATCGCCTCTTCCCACCTCGACATGGTTCGTGCCAGCAGACCGAGCGGCCGCGCCACCGAGCCGAGACAGGCCGCGCCGGCCCCGACGACGATGTTGCGCGCCGCGTGCGGCAGGAGCATCTCGTAGAGGCGCGCGGCGCGCGGCACGTCGCCGAGCAGCGCACAGGCTTCGCACAGGATGCTCATGTTCGTCAGCCACAACAGATCGGCGGGCACGTCGCTGAAGTCGTTGGCGGCGGATTGTTCGAATGCGCTCCGCACCTCCGCCTCGCGGCCCAACTCGGAATGCAGCATGAGCAAGGCACAGCGCCACGCCGTGATCGTGGGGTACTGCTCGATGAATCCCCTGACGGTGGGTTCGATCTCCTCGAGGCGTCCCTGGTCACGGCGCAGGGCCATCATCTGGACGCTAAAGGCCTGGACCGCGTTGGGCTCATGCACCCGTTGTCCGACGGCCAGTGCCTGGTGAACCAAACCCTCCGCCTCGTCAAAGCGCCCATCCAACGAGGCCCGCATCGCGCGGAGCCACGTCGCCATCCAGAGATACCGCGGCTGCCGCAGCTCTTCCGCCAGCCCGACATAGGCATGCACTTCGCCGTCCACCGCCCGGATGTCTCCCAGCTCGAGGAGCGTCGTCGTGCGCCACAAGCGTCCCTCGAGAGCCAATCCGCGGTCGCCGGCTTGCTCAGCCATGCGCACGATCTCGGTCGCTCGGGCTAGCCGATTCTCGGCGTCATCCGAATCCCAGAGCGCCAGGTTCCGACTGAGCAGCGCCACCGCCAGCGTTGCGGGATCGCCAACGCGTCGCGCCATGGCGACCGCCTCGCGACTGACCGCCGCGCGGCGCTCCGGCGAGATCGAACGATGGCGGAGGCGCGCCAGGCGCGCCAGCACGCGTGCCCGCAGCACACTGTCTGCATCTCCCAGCGCAGCCGCCGCCTCTTCCAGCAAGCCCAGGTACACCTCATCGAACTCGCCGCCCTCGAAGTCCCACGACACCACCTCGAAGCCCAGCGCGGCACGCGCCAGGGGCTCGGGCGCCGGCAGCGTCCTGGCGACGCCGGCGGCCTGGAGAAACGTTTCGCGCGCCCGATCGGGTTCACCACCCTGCGTCTGCGCCTCGCCCAAGGCCAACAGCAGCCCGCACCGCTGGGGCGCGGATCGTTGCTGATTCGATTGCCGCTCTTCCGCCGGCAGGTCCGTCGAGCCGGCGGACCGCTCGAGCCCCTGCAAGGCGCGCACGTAATGCTCCGCGCCTTCCTCGTAAGCCAGCAACGCCGTCGCGTGCTTCCCGGCCTGCACGGCGTAGGCGATGGCTTTGTCGAGGGCGCCGCCTTCCCGGCTGCCTTCGAAGAAGTGGTACGCCAGCTCCGCCAGATGCGGCTCGGGGTGTGTCCCGTAGAGCTGCTCCAAGACTTCCGCGATCTGCTGGTGCAGCTGGACCCGGCGGCCGCGCGGCAGCGCCTCGTAAAGGGTCTCCCGGATGAGCGCATGGGCGAATCGGAAGTGACCCGTGGCCTGCGGTACAACCGTGATGACGCGGGCAGCCACCGCTTCCTCCAGCACGTCCTGCAAGGGCACCGCCAGCGGCTCTCCTACGGCCTCCAGCGCGCTGACATCGAAGTCGCGACCGATCACCGCAGCGATCGTGAGCACCTGGTTGCACGCTGCACCGAGGCGCGCCAAGCGCCGCCCGATTACGGCACGCACTCCTTCGGGGATCCCCATCTGTTCGGGGCTGACGCGGCTCGTCCAGCGGCCCGTCTCGCGGTAGATGATGCCTTCCTCCACGAGGTGGCGCAGGATCTCTTCGACGAAGAAGGGGTTACCCTCCGTTTGCTGAAACATTGTCCACACGAAGGCGTCCGACACGTCGTGCCCGCCGATCCCGGTGATGAGCGCACGCACGTCGTCCTGTGGAAGCCCCCGCAGGACGATGCGTTCGAACAGCCGCTCGCGGCGCAGCTCGTTGACCACCGCGGTGAGCGGATGGGTCCGGTCGACCTCGACGTCGCGGTACGTACCGACCACGAAAAGACGGGCCTCGGCCATCTCGCGCGCCACGAAGTGCAGCAGCAGGAGCGACGGCTTGTCGGCCCAGTGGAGATCGTCGAGGATGAGGACGAGCGGCTCGCGACTCGCGGCGTTCTTGAGGAACGTGGTGACACTGTCGAACAGGCGGAAGCGCGCCTGCTCCGGCTCGACCGCGGGCGGCGCCGGTAAGTCGGGCAATCGCTGCCGCACATCCGGCACCAGCTGCGCGATGTCCAGCGCACCGCGGCCCATGTCTGCCAGAAGAGCCTTCGGTGGGCGGCCATGCATGTAGGCGCGCAGGATTTGCACCCACGGCCAGAACGCCGGCGCGCCGTCGCCTTCGTAGCAGCGGCCGATCAACACGCTGGTGTGGTCCTGCCGCGCGTGGGTGACCAGCTCTTCTGCAGTACGCGTCTTCCCGATGCCAGCCTCGCCGACCAGCATGAACAGCCGCCCACAACCGCGACGCGCGTTCTCCAACCCGTCCTTGAGCAGGGCCATCTCAGCGGCACGACCGACGAACACGCCCCGCGCCAGTACGCCGCGAGCCGCTTCACCGACGAGCTGCGACGCTGGCGCGCGCACCGGTTCCGGCATGCGGCTATGGTCTTACAGGGCGGAGAGGACTGTCAAGACGGAACTTGTGGGGCTCACCGCGGCGGGTTGCGCAGCCGGCGAATGTCGCCGACGCGGAGCGTGAAGCCGGTGCGGTCGAAGTAGTCGAGCAAGGCAATGCTGAACTTGCGGCTGGCACCGAGCAAGTCCCGAAAGGTCGCGGCGCTGATCTCGCCGTGGGCGCGTACGTGGTCGGTCAGCAGCCCGCGGGCGCGCTCCAGCGGTGCGCGGGCAAAGTACAGCCCCTCGGCGATCTTCGCGACCCGCCCCTCGCGTTCGAGCTGCTGCAGGATGGCTTGCAGCCGCGAGCGCGGCACGCCGACGGACGACTCGATCTGCCTGAGGTCCGGAGGCGTGAAACTGCCCGCTGCAATGAGCGCCTCGGCGCGCGTTCCCAGCTCCCGTTCGTCACGCCGCAGGGCCACCCGGTGCGACGGCAGGCGGATGATGCTGTCATCCCGCGCGACCACGGCTTCCACCACCAGCGCGTCGAGGACCGCGCGAAAAATCTTCGGTGCCAGATCGGCGGCGATCTGGCTGCGCAATGACTCCATCTCCATGCCCGGCGTCAGCGGCTCCCGTTGGTGAAGGGCCGTCAGCGCCTGTAGTACGGCAGCGCGCAACGCGCCCCATTTGTCCGCCGTGGTGCACGCCGCAGGGGCGTCCGCATCCGGCAAGCCGCGCAGGCTGGGGTCCGCCCGTAGCGCGCCGTGCACGACGTCCAGTCCGTGCCCCGCAGCTTGCACGAGGAACTCGGGAGCCACGGCAAAGCCCGGTTCCGCGTGCAGCAAGGCGCGGACGATGTCGGGACCGCTCGCAGCCGTCCGCAGTGCGTCGAGCAGCGGCAGCAACGCCGCGTCGCCGCGCCCGTGTCGGTGGGCGAACGGATGCACGACGATGCCGCCACCGATGGTGCGCTGCGCGCTCTGATTGCGGAGGATGAAGCGATCACCGCACAGCGCGTGCACCGGCGCGCGCAGCACCAGTTGGCCGTAGCCGGACTGCCGCGGCGGCAGCGCGTCACGCCCGTCGAGCAGGACGAGCTTGCCGAGCACCTCGGCCGTGCCGCTATAGAGACGCACGACCTCGTGGCTCTCCACCGGCCGGCCGGCGGCCGGACGAATCTCCACCCACGCATCGAAGCGGTCGGTGGCCCGGTCGAGGTGCGGATCGCAGACGACATGCCCGCGCGTCACTTCGGTGCGCTCCACACCAGCCAGGTTCAGCGCCACGCGCTGGCCGTACGACGCCTCGTCAACCTCGCGGCCGTGGACTTGTACCGTGCGCACGCGCGCCTCTTCGCCGCCGGGCAGCACGCGGACGACGGCTCCCGCGTGGACCGTCCCGGCGACGGCGGTGCCGGTCACCACCGTGCCGTGCCCGTGCATGATGAAGGCACGATCAACGGGTAGGCGGAAGAACCCTGTAGGCGCGACGCGCTGGTATCCGGCCAGGCGCGCCTCGATGGTCTCGCGCAGCGTGTCCAAGCCTGCGCCGGTCACCGACGAGACCGGTATCACCGGCGAGCTCTCCAGCGTGGTGCCGGCGAGGAGGATCGCTACTTCCTCTTCCACCGCGTCGAGGCGTGAGGCATCGACGAGGTCGGCCTTGGTGATCGCCACCACGCCGTGCGATGCACCGAGCAGATGAAGGATGTCGAGGTGCTCCTCGGTCTGCGGCATGACGCCGTCATCCGCCGCGACCACCAGCAGCACCAGATCGATGCCGTGGGCCCCTGCCAGCATGTTGCGAATGAAGCGCTCGTGCCCCGGCACGTCGACGATGCCGGCACGCTCGCCGTTCGACAGATCGAGGTAGGCAAAGCCGAGGTCAATCGAGATGCCGCGCTCCTTCTCTTCCTTGAGGCGGTCCGTGTCCTGTCCCGTCAAGGCGCGGATCAGCGCTGTCTTGCCGTGATCGATGTGGCCCGCGGTCCCGATGATGTGCGGCATGGTCGGAAGAAGACTACAGATAACAGACCACAGACAACAGACGGCCGCGCGCAGACTTACCGATCCGGTTGGACCGGCTTGGGAACCAGGTCCTCGGGGCGGAAGATGCCGCGCAGGTCGAGGAGGAAACGTCCGGCTTGCACGCGGCCGATAATCGGCGGAGCGGCGCTGCGGAACCGGCGGGCAATCTCCTGCGCCCCAAGCGTCGCATGGGTGATGCTGATTGCCTTGGTCGGGAGGTTCTGGACGGGTAGGGCGCCGCTGCCAACTTCGGACTCCGAGTCCGCCAGCTCGACGGCGAACCCGCTTCCCAGCGTTGCACGCAGCAGTGGCACGGCGACGGCGCCGACCGCGTCCATCTCCGCCAGCGGCCGGGTGAGCCAGCGCAGCGTTGGGAGGGAGCGGCACAGATCCGGTGCGGTGCGGTAGAGGCGCAGCGTCGCCGCCAGCGCCGCGAGCGTGAGCTTGTCGCAGCGCAAGGCGCGCTTCAGTGGATTCCGCTTGATCGTGGCGATCGAGGCGCTCCGCCCGACGATGACACCGGCCTGCGGGCCTCCCAACAACTTGTCACCGCTGAAGGTCACGACGTCGGCCCCGAGACCGACGCGCTCGGCCACCACCGGCTCCTTAGGTAGTCCGTAGGCCGACAGATCGACCAGCGCGCCGCTGCCGAGATCTTCGAGCACCGGGATGCCGCGCTGGTGGCCAATCTCCACCAGCTCGTGCAAGGTCACGTCGCTGGTGAAGCCGATGACGCGGTAGTTCGACGTGTGCACCTTGAGCAAGACCGCGGTACGTTCCGTGATGGCGGCCATGTAGTCACTCGCGTGCGTCCGGTTCGTGGTCCCCACTTCACGCAGCTGCGCGCCGCTTTTGGCCAGCACGTCTGGGATGCGAAACGAACCGCCGATCTCGATCAGCTCGCCGCGCGAGACGATGACCTCGCGGCCGTCGGCGAGGCTGTTCAGCGCCAGCAGGACGGCGGCCGCGTTGTTGTTGACGACCGTCGCGGCCTCCGCCCCGGTGAGCGCGCACAGGTCCTCCGTAACCAGCGCGTCGCGGTCACCGCGCTCACCACGTTCGAGGTCGTACTCGAGATTCGACGCGTGGGCGGCCACCTGGGCGATTGCCTGCAGCGCGTCGTCCGCCAGCAGCGCCCGGCCGAGATTGGTGTGCAGCACGACGCCCGTGGCGTTGACCACGGGTCGCAGTGCCAACGGCTTCTGTGCCTCCATCCGGGCGACCACCTCCGCCATGATCGCGTCGGCGGAAGGTGTCGAACACGTCCCATCAGTGCTCAAACGCCGGCGGACGTCGTCGAGCACGGCGCGGATGGAGTCGGCCACGTAGCCGCGCTGGAAGCGGGCGAGTGCCGCGACGGCAGCCGCGGTGCTCAGGACGCGGTCCACGGAAGGGATCGCACGCAGACGATCAGCGCGTTCCGCCATGTCCGCGATGGTGCCGAGTTTTCTTGGACGATACAACCGCGAGCCGGTGCGCGGCTTGACCCCTCCACCCCGCCCTGAAACCATGCCCCCATGACCCGCACGGAATCGGTGGCGCGCGGCATTGCGGGGCGCCTGCGGGAGGCCGGCTACACCGCGTACCTCGCCGGCGGCTGTGTGCGTGACCGACTGCTCGGGCACGAGCCCCAGGACTTCGACGTGGCGACCGACGCGCCGGCGGCGATGGTCCAGAAGATCTTTCCCAGGACCGTTCCGGTGGGCGTGCAGTTCGGTGTCGTGCTCGTCGTCGTCGACGAGCAACCGGTCGAGGTCGCAACGTTCCGGGCCGATGCGGTCTATCTCGACGGCCGGCATCCGAGCAGCGTGCGGTTCAGCTCGCCGCAAGAGGACGCGCAGCGCCGCGACTTCACCATCAACGGGATGTTCATCGACCCGGTCACCGACGCGGTCATCGACTACGTCGGCGGCCAGGCCGATCTACAGGCCGGCATCATCCGCGCCATCGGCGATCCGCACGCGCGGATTCGCGAGGATCGCCTGCGAATGCTGCGCGCCGTACGCTTCGCGGCGCGGCTCGGTTTTACGATTGAGCCGGCGACCTTCGCCGCCATCCAGTCCAGCGCGGGCTCCATCATCGACATTGCCTGGGAACGAATCGGTGACGAGGTGGTGCGCATCCTCACCGACAGCTCAGCCGGCAGTGCGCGCCACGGGTTTGAGCTGTTGGACCAAACCGGCTTGCTGGTTGCGATCCTGCCGGAGGTGGCGGCGTTGAAGGGCGTCGAGCAATCCCCCGACTACCATCCCGAGGGTGACGTCTTCGTGCACACCCTCGGGCTGCTCGAGCAACTCGATCATCCGACGGAGACGCTGGCACTGGGAGCGTTGCTGCACGACATCGCCAAACCGCCGTGCGCGCGGCGCGAGCCGCAGCGGATCACCTTCTATGGCCACTGCGAGCTGGGCGCCGACATGGCGGTGACGATCTGCCAGCGGTTGCGGCGCAGCCGCGAGGTGTGGGAGCGCGTCGCGCTTCTCGTGCGCGAGCATTTGCGCCTGATCAACGCGCCGGAGATGCGCCTCGGTACGTTGAAGCGTTTCCTCGCCACCGCGGGAATCGACGAGCTGCTGGAGCTGTGCCGCATCGACGCGCTGGCGTCGAACAAGGACCTCACCTACTACCACTTCTGCAAGCAGAGGCTCAGCGAGCTGAGCGCCGAGGAGATCAAGCCGGAGCCCCTGGTGCGCGGTCGCGACCTCCTCGAAATGGGATTCCAACCGGGGCCGCGCTTCGGCGAGATCCTCGCTGCCGTCGCTGAAGCGCAACTCGACGGCACGCTGCAATCGCGCCAGCAAGCGCTCAGCTGGGTGCGCGAACGGTACGTGCCGTTAGTCTAGTTTAGTAGGCACCTGGTCGCCTGAAGAGCGACCAACTGTGGCGACGGGATGTCTTGCCAATGCCTGCCATGTGGCATATGCTGTCTGCCACATGGCATCTACGGCTCACCATATTGCGCGCATTCGGGAAGGCCGATCCAGTGGTCGGCGCGCACCGCTCGCCGGGCTGTTGGCGGACCTCAGCGTGCCGCTGCGCACCGTCGCAGAGGCGCTGGCTATCCCCGAGCGCACCATGCATCGCCTCAAGCATGCCGGGGTCGTGCCCGCTGCGGTCGCCGACAAGGTCGCGCGCGCCCGCGACGTGCTCGGTCGCGCCAGCGAGATCTTGGGGTCGCGCACCGCGGCGCAGCAGTGGATCAACCGGCCGAACCCAGCGCTGGCGGGACACACTCCGCTCTCGCTGCTCGACACGTCGCTCGGCTGGGAGCAGGTCAAGCAGCTGCTCGGCCGCATCGAGCATGGCATCCCCGCGTGACGCTCTGGCGTAGCGTGCACCGAGCCCGCGCCGCGGCGGCGTTCACCGGTGAAGGGGCGGCACAGTTTCCGGGACGGTACAACGTCGCGGGGGTGCGGGCGGTGTACCTGGCCGACTGCCCGGCCGGCTGCGCGGTGGAGATGCTCGCCAGCTACGCAGCGCCGGAAGCGATTGCCACGCACCTCTTGTTCGAAGTTGAGGTCGGTGCGCCACTGGTCGACCTGCGCTCCGCCAAAGTGTGCGCACGGTACGGAGTGAGCCTGCCGGCGCTCAGCGCTGCCGATGACTACACCGCCCCGCGGCGTGTCGGAGCGCAACTGCTTCACGAGAAACGTCCGGGCGCGATCGTCCCCGCAGCGACCGTGTCGCGCGCCTTCAACGTCGTCATCTTCCCGGATGTCTGGGACCGCTTCCGCGTGCTCGCATCGGGTCCCCTGGCGCTCGACGACCGTCTCCTTCGCCTGGCCGGCCGCCACAGCTGAGAGGGGAGCGGCAGTCGGTCAGATCACTTCCCGATCCTTCAAGGCTCCGACCTGCTCCCAGCTGTAGCCGAGCAGCTCGGTGAGGATTTCTTCGGTGTGCTGGCCGAACTCCGGTGCCGGCAGGCGCACGCTTCCCGGAGTCTGGCTGAGGCGCAGGGGCATGCCGACAACTTGGGTCTTGCCGAACTGTGGGTGGTCGAAGTCGGTGACGTAACCGTTGGCCAGGACCTGTGGATCGTTGGGCAGCTCGTCGACGCTGTTGACGATGGTGAAGATGAAGTCGCCGCCGCCACGGAGGATCGTGATCCACTCGTCGCGCGGCTTGGTAGCGAAGACTGCGTCGAGGGCCTCGACCGCGGCGCCGGCGTTGGCGGCGCGCACGCGCAGGTCGATGAAGCGCTCGTCCTCCGCCAGCTCCGGCCGCCCGAGCACGCGCACGAAGTCGGCCCAGTAACGATCGGGCTGCAGCATGCCGAGGCACAGCCACTTGCCGTCCCCACAGCAGTAGTGGTTCCACAGCGGATTGGACGCGTACTTGCGCGGCATCCGTGGAATCGCGAAGCCCATCATCAAACGCGCCGCAACGCTGAGCCCCTGCAACCAGATCATGCTGCCGAGGTGCGAGGCGTCGACCTGTTGGCCGACACCGAAGCGCTCGCGCGCCAGCAACGCGGTGAGCACGCCATACGCCAGCATGATCGCGCCCATTTGGTCGGCGATGCCGCCGGCGATCTGCAACGGCGGCATGTCGGGCTCGCCCGCCGCCAGCATCAACCCGGAGCGCGCCAAACCCATCTGGTCGAATGAAGGATCTTCGCGATCCGGCCCCTCCGGCCCGTAGCCGGTGGCGCTCGCGTAGATCAGCTTGGGGTTGTGTGTGCGCAGCGTCTCGTAGCCGAGGCCCAACCGTGCCGCCACTCCGAAACGGTAGTTCTGGACGAAGACGTCCGACTTGGCGATGAGCTGGTAGACGATCTCCAGCGCCTCGGGTTTCTTGAGATCCAGCGTGAGGCTCTTCTTGTTGCGGTTGTTGGCCTCGAAGTAGAAGTTCGGCCGGTCGGTCAGATCGACGCCGCTCATCTTCAGCACGCCGCGGCCGGGATCGCCGCTTTCCCGATGCTCGATCTTGATCACCTCCGCCCCCAGGTCGCCGAGCATAGCGGAGCACACCGGCCCCTGTTGCCAGATCGTCCAATCGATCACCCGAATCCCCTCTAGCGGCATCGGCATGGCTGACTCCTAACCGTGAGACGTATCCCTACACGCGCAGCACGACCTTACCGAAATGGACGCTGGACTGCACGACGCGGTGCGCCTCCGCGGCCCGCTCCAGCGGCAGGATGCGGTCGATGACCGGCTTGATGCGTCCGGCGGCGAGTGCGCTTCCAAAGCGCTCCAGGAAGCGCGACACGATCTCGGCCTTGTCGGCGACGGAGCGGGCGCGCAGTGTCGAGCCGATCACGCGCAGCCGGCGCAACAGCAACATCGCCAGGTTGAGATCCGCCTTGGCGCCGCCCATCAGGCCGATGATCACCAACCTGCCGTCCACGGCCAGGCATTCAAGATTCTCGGCGAAGTAGCGGCCACCGATCGAGTCGAGCACCACGTCGACGCCGCGGCCGCCCGTGGCCTCGCGCACCTGCGGCGCGAAGTCGCCGGCGCGATAGTTGATCGCGACGTCCGCTCCGTGCGTCCGGCAGCGCTGGCACTTGTCGTCACTGCCCGCAGTCACCATGGACGTGATCCCGGCTTCGCGCAGCAACGTGATGGCTGCCGTGCCCACACCGCTGCCGCCACCGTGGACGAGTGCCGCACCACCGGTCTTGACCTCACCCAGCATGAAGAGGTTGAGAAACGCGGTCAGAAACACCTCGGGGAATGCTCCCGCTTCTTCGAAGCTCAGCGACGCTGGCACGTGCATCGCCGAGCCATGGTGCACGACCGCCGTCTCCGCGTACCCGCCACCGGGCAGCAAGGCCATTGCCCGATCCCCCACCTTCCAGCCGGTGACCGCGCCACCGACCGCGATCACCTCGCCGGCACATTCGAGACCGAGAATGCTCGATGCCCCCGGCGGCGGCGGATACATTCCTTGCCGCTGGAGCAGGTCGGCGCGGTTGACCGCGGTCGCGCGGACGCGAATGCACAGGTCGTCCGCACCGAGTGCGGGCGACGGCGCGTCGCCGATCTTCAGGACGTCTTCAGCCCCGGGCGTGTCGAAAAGGATCGCTCTCATCGATGACCTCGCGCTTCGGTTAGCTCCTCATAGACCCATTGCACGTTCTTCGCACGTGACGTGAAGAAGGGCAGGCCGCGAAAATCGTCGTACGCCCGCAAGTCGACCAGGGCTTGCATCTCCGCCAGCGACTTGCCGCGCGCCACCTGCTCCTGGACCTGCGAGACCAAGCTGCGCAGGTAACTCTGAAAGCGCACCACGTCATCACGGTTGGACAGCGGCCCGTGCCCCGGAATGTACTGCGTCACGTCGCCGATGCCGAGCACGCGATCGAGCGTCGCGGGCCATTCGCGCCCGGTCCCACCGGCGCGCCGGTCGATGAACGGATACATGTTGTGGATGAACAGATCACCGGTCTGCAGGATGTGGCGTTTGGTGAAGTACACCACCACGTCGCCGTCGGTGTGGCCGCGCCCGGGATGGATGATCCGGATGGTCTCGTCACCGAACTGCAGCTGCTTCTCGTCGTCGACCAGATCGGCGGGCAGCATGCTCCACGCCGGCTCGACCTCCCAGAAATCCTTGTCGAGGTTGATGAGGTGCTCGCGCGTCCGCCGCTGGGCGATGACATCGGTGCCGTGTGCGTAGTTCGGGTTTCCGTGCGTGTGATCGGAGTGGTAGTGCGTGTTGATGATCACCTTCACCGGTTTGTCGGTAAGCGACGCGATGATCTGCGGCAGCCGCCGGCCCGGACGCCAGAGCTTGGTGTCGACGACCAGCACGCCGTCGTCGCCGATCAGGACGGCGGTATTCCCTCCGCCACCGAGCACGACATAAAATTGGTCGTCAATCTTGACCGTCTCGGTCTGCCGGAAGCGGTAGAACCGGTAGCCGACGAATCCCGCCGCCGCCAGCACAACGACGCCCACCGCGATCAGGACGCGACGCAACATCACTGCGTCTCGGGGTACTCTCTCGGAACGTGCTCAGACCCCAGGAGCCGCCATTAGCGCCCCACCCAGCAGGGCGTGCGCTTCTCGACGAACGCCGACATGCCTTCCTGCGCATCGGCGGCGAGGGCGTTCATGCTCATGACCTCTTTGGCGTAGGCGTAGGCTTTGGGCTGGTCGAGATCGATCTGCGCGTAGAAGGCCTGTTTGCCGAGGCTGACCGTGAGCGAGCTAGCTTCGGAGATTTGCTCGGCGAGCAACTGCGCCGCCTCTTCGAGCTGGCTGGCCGGCACGACGCGATTCACCAGCCCCCACTCCATTGCGGTGCGGGCGTCGATCGCCACGCCGGTCAGCAGCATCTCGAGGGCGCGCTTGCGGCCGACCGCGCGTGTCAGCGCCACCATCGGCGTCGTGCAGAACAAGCCGATCTTCACGCCGGGGGTCGCGAAGCGCGCCTCCTCCGCGGCGACGGCCAGATCGCAGGTCGCCACCAGCTGGCAGCCGGCGGCCGTGGCGATGCCGTGCACGCGTGCGATCACGGGCTGCGGGATCTCCTGGATCGCCGTCATCAGCTGAGTGCACACATCGAAGACGTGCCGGTACCCGTTGATGTCGCGCCCCACCAGCTCACGCAGGTCGTGGCCGGCGGAGAACGCCGGCCCGTTGCCGGCGAGAATGATCGCCCGCGTCTGCGGCTGCGCGGCAAGGCCCCGCAACGCGCCGATCAGATCGGTCATCATCGCTACCGACAGCGCGTTACGACGCTCGGGACGGTTCATGGTGATCGCCGCGACGCTTCCTTCGCGGACCAGCAGCTGTTCGTTTGCCACGGTCGAATCCCTCCTCGTTCGTGGCAAACGTAGCACACTTGCCGGCGGAAGCCTCAGATCGCGCCCCGCGTTGACTCGCTCGGGAGCGTGCGCTAGCCACACGCACATGGGCGCCGCCGAAGCATTTGCCGAGCTGGTCCGCATCATGGAACGGTTGCGCGGCCCTGGCGGCTGCCCCTGGGATCGCGAGCAGACGCGCGAGTCGATCAAGCCGTACGTCATCGAAGAGGCCTACGAAGTCGCCGAAGCCATCGAGGACAACAACATCGAGGAGCTGCGCGCCGAGCTGGGTGACCTGCTCCTGCAGATCGTCTTCCACTCCGAGATGGCGCGCGCGGAAGGTTTGTTCACGATCGAGGAGGTGATTCGCGGCATCAGCGAGAAGATGATCCGCCGTCATCCGCATGTGTTCAGCGACACCGAGGTCAAGGACTCCGCGGAGGTGCTGCGCAACTGGGCCCGCATCAAAGCGGAGGAGCGCAAGGACCGGCAGGACAACTCCGTCGTCTCCGGTGTCCCGCGCGCCCTGCCGGCGCTGCAACGCGCGCACCGTATAGGCGAGAAGGCATCGCGCGTCGGCTTCGATTGGGAGGCCGCGCACGAGGTCCTGGAAAAGGTGCACGAGGAGCTCGCCGAGCTGGAGGCTGCCGTCGAGCACGGCGACCGTGCCGAGGTGGAAGCGGAGCTCGGTGACGTGCTGTTCGCGCTGACCTCGCTCGGGCGCCATCTCGATATCCACGCCGAAGACGCGCTGCACCGCGCCAGCGAGCGTTTCATCCGCCGCTTCCGTTACCTCGAGGAGCGCCTCGCAGAGCGGCAGCAAGACCTGCACGACACCCCGGTGCAGGAGATGAACAGCCTCTGGGAAGAGGCGAAGTCCAAGGTCTAGAGCTCTCCCGCGGCCGCGGCCTGCCGACCCAAGCGCTGCCGGAGCAGAGCCGTCACCGCCCGCACTTCGTTGCCTCCGAGCATCACCGCAACCATCAGGAACACGCTAACGCCGACGCCGACGGCGGCCAGCAAAACGGCAGCGTGCGTGATCAAGTGGCCATGCGCCGCCCAGTCCGTGAGCCCGGCCACGTAGCGGACCGCGGGGACCATGGCGAGGGACGCCACCAGGCTGCGGGCAAAGGAGGGCACAACCTCGGCGGCGCCGAGCGGTCCGAGGCGGCGGCGCAGGAACGCCACCAGCAGGATCAGGTTCAGCGTGGCTGCCAGCGACGTCGACAGCGCCAGCCCGGCGTGTCGCAGGTTGAACGGCGAGATCGTCTGCGTGATCACCGCGATGGCGGCGGCGATGCGCGATCCACCGGTGGCGTGCACGGGACCCATCAGCAGCAGGCTGAAACAACAGTTCGCGACAAACGCGCAGGCGGCGGTCATCACCGGCGTGCGCGTGTCTTCCATCGCGTAGAAGGCCGGGACGATCAAACGCACCATCGAGACCGACCACAACCCAACGGCGAACGCCGACAGCGCCTGCGCCGTCAACACCGCTTCCGGGTAGCCGAACGCGCCACGCTGAAAGAGCACAACGGTGATCGGCGTCGCCAACGTCATGATGCCGACGGCGGCGGGCAGTGTGATGAAGTTGGTCAGCCGGATGGAGAACGACAGGCTGTGGCGCAGCTCGTCGTACGCACCGCGCGCCGCCTGCGCCGAGAAACTCGGGAGCGCCGCGGTGCCCAAGGCGACCGCGAAGATCCCGAGGGGAAACTCGAAGACCCGATCGGCATACCAGAGGTACGATACGCTCCCGCTCGGCAACACCGACGCGAGGATGGTGTCGATCATGATGTTGATCTGATAGACCGCCGCGCCGAACAGCATCGGTGCCATCAGCCCGAGCGCGCGCCGCACCGCCTCATGCCCCGGCTGCCAGCGCGGCACGATGCGCACGCCGTGGCGCAGCAACGGCGGTATCTGCACCGCCAGCTGCCAGACGCCGCCGATGATCACGCCGTACGCCAAGCCCTGCACCGGCACGGCCAGCCGCGGGCAGAGCCAGATCGCCGTGGCGATCATCGACAGGTTCAGGAAGATCGGCGACATCGCCGGCGCGGCGAAGTGGCGCAACGAGTTCAGGATGCCGGAGGTCAGCGCCACCAGACTGATCAAGAAGATGTACGGGAAGACGAGGCGCGTCAGCGTGACCGTGAGGGCGAACTTGCCCGGCTCGTCGACGAAGCCGGGAGCGAAGAGGCTGGTCCACAACGGCGCGAAGATGACGCCGATGGCGGTGATCACGGTGAGGGCCACCGCCATCAGCGTCGCCAATGCGGAGGCGGCCTCGACCGCCTCTTCACGCGAGCGGTTGGTCAGATAATCGGTGAACACCGGGATGAAGGCGACGCTCATCGCCCCCTCGGCGACGAAACGACGCAACAAGTTCGGCAGGCGGAAGGCGACGAAGAAGGCATCGGCAGCCACGCCGGTGCCGAAGTAGTAGCCGACGACGGCGTCGCGCACCAAGCCGGCGACCCGGCTGATCAGCGTGAAAAAGCCCACGAGCCCTGCGGCGCGGGCGATTTGGCGATTCTCACTCATGCCGCACGAGCGAATTGACGCTCCGTGGGCCCTATGCTACCCACCACGGGCACACTGAGAGACTGAGGAGGAACCACTTTGGCCCAGCGTCACAAATCTGCAATCAAGCGGCACCGCCAGAGCGTCAAGCGCGTCGCCCGCAACCAAATCATCCGCACCCATGTTCGCCACGCCGTGCGCCATTTGCGCGAGACCATCGCGAAGAAAGAGGTGGACGCCGCTGCCAGCCAGCTGCAGGCCGTCGTGAAGACCATCGACAAGGCGGTCACCAAAGGCGTGCTCCATCGGAACAATGCTTCCCGCCGCATCTCGCGCCTGAGCCAGCAAGTGGCGGCGCTCAAGCAAGCGTCGTAGCCTCAGAAGTCCTCCACCATCTGGTTGTACACGTCGCGCACCGCCTGGCGCAGCAACCGGGCGATGGCGTGGTGCCGTTCGGTCTCGGTGATTTGAATTCTGCTGAACTGCGGGTTCTGGATGTCGGCGGCGTCGAGCGCCTGTCGCTGGAACTGCGACGAGCTGGTCACCACCACGCTGGCGCTGCTGCTGTACTCGTCGATCTCCCGCAGCTTCCGCGCGCTCCACAAGACGCGTCCGTCGCTGGCGCGCGTGAGCGTGAGATCCAAGACCAACGCCATTTCGTACTGCACCGCCTGATCGTTGCTGTCGAAGGCGACCGGCCGCAGGTGCAGTTCGCGGATGGTGCCGCTCAGCACCGCGTCGCCCCCGCCGGCGTCCTCGACCAGCCGGAACTGCCGGCGCTCGTGGATCTCGCGCTCCAGCGCGAATGCCAGCTGCTGCTCCAAGCCGTACTCGCGCGAGTGATTGGCGAACGCGCCGACGCGCAACGAGTGCACGTCCTGCGGCAAGCCGATTTGCTCCCCGACGAGGTGATAGCCACACCCCGCGAGCGTCACGAGCAGCAGGACGGCGATGGGGCGCACGCTCACACGATCAGGTTGACGAGGCGGCCGGGGACGACGACCCGCCGCCGAATCGGCTTGCCGTCGACGTGTGTCCGCACGCCCGCGTCGGCGAGCGCCGCACTGATGATGACGTCGTCGGACGCGTCGCGTTGCACGGCGATGCGCCCGCGGACCTTGCCGTTCACTTGCACGACGATCACCGCGGTCTCCTCCACGGTCAGGGCTGGGTCGAAGCTCGGCCAACGGGCGTCGAAGATGCTGGAGGTGTGACCGAGCGCTGCCCACAGCTCCTCGCTGACGTGCGGCGCCAACGGGGCGAGCATGATCAGCAGCGTCTCGAGCACCCAGCGGTCCGCGGGACCGAGCCGGCGGATGTCGTTGAGCAAGGTCATGAGCGCCGCGATGGCGGTGTTGTAGCTCAAGCTCTCGAGGTCGCTCTGCACCTTCTGGATCGCCCGGTGCGTGGCGCGCTGCAGCGCTTCGGAAGCAATGGCCGTGGAGTCGTGGGCGCTGACCAGGCGCCATACCGCTTCAAGGAACCGGCGCACGCCGGCGATGCCTTCGTCACGGAAGTCGGCGCTCTCCTCGTAGGGACCGAGGAACATCATGTACATGCGGAAGACGTCTGCGCCGTGCTGATCGAGATAGCGATCCGGTGTGACGACGTTGCCACGCGACTTGGACATCTTCGCGCCGTCCTTGATGATCAGGCCGTGGGCGCGGAACTTCTTGAACGGCTCCTCGAACTGCAACAGGCCGATGTCGTGCAGCACCATGGTGATGAACCGCGTGTACATGAGGTGCAACACCGCGTGCTCGTTGCCGCCGATGTAGGTGTCCACCGGCAGCCACTTGCGCGTCAGCTCCGGGTCGATCGGGGCGTCATCACGGTGCGTCGATGGGTAGCGCAGAAAGTACCACGCCGAGTCGAGGAAGGTGTCGGACACGTCGGTCTCGCGGCGCCCCAAGCGCCCGCACTGCGGACAGGCGACCTCGTAAAAGGATCGGACGCGCGCCAGTGGCGCGACCCCGCTGGCGTCGGGACGGAAGTCTTCGATGTCGGGGAGGACGACCGGCAAATCGGTCTCGGGCACCGGCACGATGCCGCACGCGTCGCAGTAGATCATCGGAATGGGCGGTCCCCAGTAGCGCTGGCGCGAGATGCACCAGTCGTGCAAGCGGTACTCCACGCGTCCCCGACCGGCGCCGCGCTGTGCCAGCCACTCGGTAATGGCACGCTTGGCGGCGTCCGCATCCATGCCGTCGAACGAGCCGCTGTTGACCACCCGTCCGGGCCCGTCGTACGCCGCGTCGAGCGGCGTCTCGGCGGTTTCCCCTTCCGCCGCGATGACCCGCACGATGGGCAGGCCGAACACCTGCGCGAACTCGAAGTCGCGCTGATCATGGGCCGGCACCGCCATGATCGCACCCGTCCCGTACTCGGCCAGGACGTAGTCGGCGATCCAGATTGGGATGCGCGCCTGCGTCGCCGGATTGATGGCGTAGGCGCCGGTGAACACCCCCGTCTTGTCCTTCACCGCACGTCGCGACACCAGGTCCATCCTGGCGGCACGCTCGCGGTACGCGATGACAGTGGCGCGTTGCTCCACCGTCGCCAGCGTCTCGACCCAGACGTGCTCCGGGGCCAGCACCATGTAGGTCGCGCCGAAGATCGTGTAAGGCCGGGTGGTGAAGATGCGTAGCGCGCGGGCGGAATCCGCCGCCAGCGGGAAATCGATCTCCGCGCCGTCGGAGCGGCCGATCCAGTTGCGTTGCGCCGTCTTGGTGATGTCCGACCAGTCGATCCAGTCGAGGTTCTTCAGCAGGCGCTCGGCATACTGCGTGATGGCGAAGAACCACTGTGCGGTGAGGCGCTGCTCCACCTGCGTATCGCCGTGCCGCTCGCAGTAACCGTTGATCACTTGCTCATTGGCGAGCACGGTCCGGCAGCGCGGGCACCAGTTGACGGGCGCTTTCTTGCGCACCGCCAGGCCGTGCTTGTACAGCTGCAGAAAGATCCATTGGGTCCACCGGTAGTAGCTCGGTTGCGTGGTGTCGACCGCATGCTCCCAGTCGACCATCAAACCGAGCCGGTCGATCTGACGCTGGAAGTTCGCGGTCGTCTCCCTCATCAGCTGGCGCGGGTTGCGCCCGATGCGCAGCGCGTAGTTTTCGGTGTGGATGCCGAACGCGTCGAAGCCGATGGGCTCGAAGACGTCGTAGCCCTGCAGACGTCGCAGCCGGGCGTGGATGTCGACACCGGTGAACGCGTAGGCGTTGCCGACGTGCAGGCCCTCGGCCGAGGGATACGGGAACATCATCAAGGCGTAGTACGGCCGTGCCGCAGCGCGCAGGTCCACCCGATTCGTGTGCCGCTCACGCCAGAGCCGCTGCCACTTCGCTTCGACGACCGCGGGGTCGTACCGTTCATCCATCGTCACGCGCACCTCGATCGCCTGCCACTTCCTTCACTCCCAACCGCGTTGCGATCTGATCGAGAATCCCGTTCACAAAGGCCGCCGACTCCTCCGTGCCGAAGCGCCGGGCGATCTCGATGGCCTCGTCGATCACCACGCTGGTCGGCACGTTGCGGGTCTGACTCAGCTCGTAGGTCGCGAGCCGCAGGATGTTCAGGTCGACGCGCGACAGGCGCTCGAAGCGCCAGTGCTCGCACGCCTGCGTAATCAGCGCATCGATCGGCTGGCGCTCGGCGCACACACCGATGACCAGCGCCGTGCCGAACTCCTTGGCGCGGTCCCCCGCCTCGCAGTGGTCCCAGAACCAGCGCAGCGCGGAGGCGGATTCGCCGCTCACGTCGATCTGATACAGGGCTTGAACGGCTAGCTCCCGTCCTTTGCGCCGCGCACCCATGATTGCAGACTTCGCCTATGGCCGGTCGCCGATCGCGCGTCACTCATCCCAACTGCCGGAGCAGCGTCGCAGTCTCGACGGCGGTCATCGCCGCCTCGAACCCCTTGTTCCCCGCGTCATCGCCCGACCGTTGCAGCGCCTGGTCGATGTTTTCGGTCGTGAGGATGCCGAGCGCGATGGGGGTATGTCGCGCCACCTGCAGCTGCTCCAAGGCGTCGAAGACGGCACGGGCCAGGTAGTCGTGATGTTGCGTCTCCCCGCGTACGATTGCACCGAGACAGACCACCGCATCGAACTTGCCGCCGTCACTCAGCGAGGCCGCGAACAACGGGATCTCGAACGCGCCCGGCACTTGGACGACTTCGATGTGGTCAGCGGCGGCGCCACACTGCGCCAGCGCGCGCAGCGCGCCCTGCAACAGCCGCTCGGTCACCACGCTGTTGAAGCGCGACATGATGATGCCGACGCGCAGGTTGGTGGCGTCGAGCGCGCCTTTGTGGATCCGGGTGCCGTCCATCGATCACGCCAGCGGCTTCAACTCGGTGAACAGGTGCCCGAGCTTCTGTTGCTTGGTGCGCAGATAACGGATGTTGCCCTGATGCGGCGGAATCTCCAGCGGCAGACGCTCGACGACGTCGATGCCGTAGCGCGCCAGGCCGTCGATCTTCTTCGGGTTGTTGGTGAGCAGGCGCACCTTGGTGACGCCGAGGTCGCGCAGGATTTGCGCGGTGATCCCGTAATCCCGTCCGTCGTCCTTGAAGCCGAGCTCCAGGTTCGCTTCGACCGTGTCACGTCCTTGGTCCTGCAGTGCGTAGGCGCGGATCTTGTTCGCCAGTCCGATGCCGCGCCCCTCCTGGTGCATGTACACCAGTACGCCCTTGCCGGCGCCGGTGATGATCTCGATGGCCTTGCGGAGCTGATCGCCGCAGTCGCAGCGCTCCGAGCCGAAGACGTCGCCGGTCAGACATTGCGAGTGAATCCGGACCAGCACCGCGTCCGGCGAGCGCAGGCGGCCCTTTACCAAGGCGAGATGCTCGTGCGCATCGATGTCGTTGCGATACACGACGGTCCGGAACTTGCCGCCGAACGCCGTCGTGATCGGGGCGTCGGCGACGCGATGCACCAGCGACTCGTGGCGCAACCGGTGGGCGACGACCTCCGCGACCTCGACGAGCGTCAGGTCGAAGAGCTCGGCGAGTGCATCCAGATCGGCGCGCGTCGCCAAGGTTCCCTCGTCGTTCAGGATGGCGCACACCGTTGCGGCCGGCTTCAACCCAGCCAGACGGACGAGGTCGACCGCGGCTTCGGTCAACGCCGCGCGCACCAGCACCCCACCGCTGCGGGCCATGATCGGGAAGATGTGCCCCGGCATGACGATGTCGGCCGGGCTGGCGTCGTCCTTCATCACTGCCCGAATCGTCGTGGCGCGGTCGGCGGCAGAGATCCCTGTGCTAACGCCCCGGCGGGCTTCGATGGATGCGCCGAACGGGGCGCGGTTGCCGGTTCCCTCGGGCACCATCAGTGGGATGCCGACCGCCTGCATGCGCTCCGGCGTGAGGCTGAGGCATACCAACCCGCGCGCGTGCGTGGCCATGAAGTTGATGGCTTCCGGGGTGACCAGCTCGGCCGCCATGCAGACCTGCGCCTCACCGTGTGCGCCGTCGGCCAAGATCACCATGCGGCCGTTACGCAGGTCCTCCAGTGCCTTATCGATCGCTTGTGCCGTCATCGTTCGCCACCACCTCTGTAGCAATTAACAGGTCCGTAGCAAATCGCCGCACCTGCAAACGCCCCAGCTGTAGGGCCTGCCGCAGGCGGCGCACGCCGAGGGAGCCGAGCATCGGCCGCCCGTCGCCGCCGATGAGCTTCGGCGCGTAGAAGAGGAGCAGGCGATCAACCACCCCGGCGGCGAGTGCTGCCGCGGCGACTGTCGCCCCGCCTTCGACGAGTACGGACATGACGTTTCGCTGCCCCAAGGCTCGCAGCAGTCGTCGCATCGATATCGTCCCGGCGGCAGCCGGCAGACACAGGACCTGGGCGCCGCGGGCTTCGATCTGGCGAACCTTTGCTGCCGAGGCCTGGGGGCCTACGACGACCAGCGTACCTGCCGCCCCGAGCTTTGTCAGCACCCGTGCCTGCAGCGGCAGGCGCAGGCGGCCGTCGAGGATGACCCGCAGCGGGTTGCGGCCGCCGCGCAGCCGGCAGGTGAGCTCGGGATCGTCGCGCCGGACGGTTTCGGCGCCGACGAGGATCGCGTCGTGCTCCGCACGCAGGCGATGCACGAAGCGCCGGCTCGTTTCGTTGGTGATCCAGCGTGACTCGCCGCCGGCGGTGGCGATGCGGCCGTCCAACGACGCTGCCAGCTTCAGCGTCACCAGCGGCAGGCCCGTAGTCACGTGCTTGCGGAACGCGGCCACCAGCGCGTCGCAGGCGGCTGGCTCGATACCGGTGGTGACGTCGATGCCGGCAGCGCGCAGCCGCGCGACGCCGTTGCCCGGCACGGATGGATTCGGGTCGCGGGAGCCGATGACCACGCGCCGCACGCCGGCGGCGATGACGGCGTCGGTGCACGGTGGCGTGCGGCCGTGATGCGCGCAGGGTTCGAGCGTGACGTACAAGGTGGCGCCGCGCGCTCGCCGGCCGGCGTCGCGTAGCGCTTCGATTTCCCCGTGCGCGAGTCCGGCGCGGTGATGATAGCCACGGCCGACCACCGTTCCGTGCGCGACGACCACGGCGCCGACGGGCGGGTTCGGGCTGGTATGACCGAGGCCGCGGCGGCCTTGTCGGAGCGCCTGCCGCATATAGCGCGCATCATCGGCGCGGGACACGGCAGCTCACTTTGCGCGCGCCGGGCGCGTCTTGCGGGTCCCGCCGTGGCGTTGCTTCATGAGGTCTTTGAGCTCGCGCATGAACTCCTCGACGTCCTTGAAGGAGCGGTACACCGATGCGAAGCGCACGTAGGCGACCTGGTCGAGCTTGTGCAGCTCGCGCATGATCGCCTCGCCGATCACCGAGCTGATGATCTCTTTCTCGCCACGTTCCTGCAGGGCGAGCTCGATGCGGTCGGCCACCTGCTCGATGGCGGCGGTGCTCACCGGGCGCTTCTCGCAGGCCTTCTTCAACCCGGCGACGATCTTCTGGCGGTCGAAGACCTCGCGCCGTCCGTCCTTCTTCACGACCATCGGCAGCATCTCCTCGACGCGCTCGTACGTCGTAAACCGCCGCTTGCAGTGAAAGCACTCGCGCCGCCGTCGGATGATGCCGCCCTCCTTGGTGAGGCGCGAGTCGATGACCCGGTTTTCGAGGTCGTGGCAAAAGGGGCACTTCATGGAACGCTCGGTGTGGCCGACGCTTTCTACCCGCTGCCCGCGCGGCTTTGCAAGGGTGAGGTGAATCGAGGCGCTGTCCGAACCAAGTCGTTCAGGAGGCGAATCTCGAAAAGACGTACGGGCTGATCCACAGCGTTTCCCCATACAGCGTGCAGCGTGCCGTGTTGGTCATGGCCTCACGCTATCACGAACCCATCACCGGCCAAGCCGGCTCGTCTCCACAAGCGACGACGGTGCAGAGGGAAGGCCCGGCGGATTCTGGTGTCAGGCTGCAAGCTTCTCGGCAAGCTCGTCGGGGTGCGACCAGCGAGCGATTTCCGAGAGCTGGTCGACGAGCCGGAGATCCTCCGGACTCCAGATATCGAGCGTATCGTCGAAGAGCGAGACGAAGTGGAGCGCCTCCGCGCCAACCTGCAAGTGACTGAGGTCGTACCATGCCGCGAGGACATGCTCCGCGATGCCACGCGCTGCCGCGCGGCTTCCGGTACTGAGCACATAGACAAGGGCACTGCGCTGCGGGTGTCGCGTGTGAAAGTCCGGGCTCCAGATTCGGCCCGAGCGGCCGGGGATGCGCTCTCCGCGCTCGAAGGGAATTTCCTTCTCGCGCAGAAAGTCCTCAACCTCGTCGGTGACCGACTCGACGGATCGAGTGCGCATGGTGAACCACAGGTCTGCCACCCGAAGCGCCGCTTGGGCCAACCGCGTGACGGCTTGCGCCAGCTCCTCCGGCCGTGCGACTCGCACCGCGAGCATGCCGCGGAACAGCTCGACGCCGTGGTTCAAACAGACATCGTGGATCAGCTGACGCTGCTTGGGGGACCGACGCTGAGACACCGTCTGCATGCGCAACCAGCGCAGCGTTTCGCCGAGGTCGGAGAGCGTCGTCTGTGTCCCGCTCTCCTTCAGGAACAAGTCGATGACGTCGCCGTCCGGGTAGAGGTACGGCGTGCGGATTCTCACGTAGCCGTTGAGCGGTGCGCAGGCGAAGAGCGCGCCAATTCGCTGCGCGATCTGTTCACACGGGTCAGGCATTATCACAGCTCCCACTGACGACGCGGCGGCGGCTGCAGCACGCCGTTGTGGGCGATGCGCGCCTCTGAACAGAACTGTTGCCACGCTTCGACGGGATCAGACGGAGGCGCAGTGATGTCGGGTGGGACGTAAGCTTCCTTATCCCGCGCAGCGTCGGTCCACCGGTGCTTGTGCGTTTCGCCCGTGTGGTCGCAGCTCGGGTTGTGGTGGTCCTTTCCGAGATCGAGCCCGTATACGCGGCCGACGCCGCGGTGGATCAGCGCATACGTGAGCGTCTGTGCCTCCGGGTTGAAGCTGCCGCGCACGAACAATGGATATCCAATTTCCGAGGCGACCTCAGCGCGAAACTCAACGGCTGGCGACTGATCTTCGTCGTCACTCCAGGCGATGTCGCCTTCGATCCGCTTGGTCGTGTCAGCCAAGAGCGCCTCGAACTCGGCGTGTGTCATGGCGGCATTATCGCTCGATCGGCAGCGGCGCTGCAACCAATCGTTCCAGCGAGCAACCGCACCGGCGCGCAGCACCGCCGAGGACGAAGTGCCGGTCGGCGGGGTTGTCTTCGTTGCCAGACTCGTCCAGGTGCAGCAGGTACATGGCTCGTCACCACACGCGGGAAAAAGAAGGCAACTGACGATGCCCCGTAGGACATCGCGGGTCCCAGAAAGGGAACCCTATCAGTTGCAGCCGAACCGTAGGTGAGTGCGGTTGCGAATGCAAGCACGGAAGCGGCGTCGCAGGGTGGCCCCTTCATCTTTTCGGGTCGGGTACGGGTCGGGTGTAGATTTACTCATATCCGGATTGCGTACTAGACTCGTACACACGATGAACGCTCGCAACGAGAGACGACGTGCTCTCACCGTTTCAGGACACGCGGTAGCCTGGCGCATCCTTGCACGCCATGACGTTCAGGAAGGGCTCCTCTCTTTGCTGATGTTGGCTTCGGCACTGGCACCATGCCGCGTCGGCGGTGCGCAGATCACCTTGGCCCAACTGCCAACCGAATCGATCACCTTTGGCCCCGAGCGCATCAGCGCTGCCGATTTCAACAAAGGCGGGACTCAGGATGCTATTGTGACCAGCGCCACCACTGAGAAAGTGACGGTTCTCTTCGGTGACGCCAAGGGTTCGTTCGAGGCCGCGTTGGACGTCTCCGTCGGTAGCGTCGGTGCGGTTGCGACACAAACTCCGACGCCTAGCGGTCCGGGCGATTCCTGCGACCCGAATGGTCCGAATCCATGCGATGTCGGGCTGGTCTGCAATGCCGACGGCGTCTGTTGCGAGCAAGACCACTGCCCGCGGGGCCAGCGCTGCGACATCACTGATCTGGAAGGCGTCTGCTCCAATCCGAAGGGCCCGAACGAAGATTGCCAGAAGAATGCGGACTGCGCTGAAGGACTGTCGTGCTTGTTCAAGGCGCAACTCGGCGGTTTCGTCTGCGCTGGGGTTCCCACGCCGCTGCGCACGGTGGTGGGTACCCATACTCCTACACCAAGTAGGAGTGGCGGGAGTCCCTGCACTCTCCCGCTCGAATGCGCATCGGGATACTGCGCGGATGGGGTTTGCTGTAATCGAGCGTGCGATGCCTACAACGAGTTCTGTTCGATACCAGGATTCGTCGGCACGTGCGTTGTGGCCGCGATCCCGACACCTACGCCAACGCGAACGCCTGCTCCGCAGCCGCTGGGGGCGCCGTGCTCCCAAGGGAGCGAATGCCATTCGACCCACTGCAGTAGCGGTGTCTGTTGCGATCGTGCCTGCAGCGGACGGGACGAATTCTGCGCACTCACGGGGTTTGAGGGCACGTGCATCCCACTGTCCATTCCGTGCGTAGGTGATTGCACGCACGACTCATTGGTTACAACCAGCGAGCTACTGACGGGCCTGAACATTCTGTTGGGCAAGTCGGAGCTCGCGCGCTGCTCGCCACTCGACGGCGACAACAGCGGGCGCGCAACGATCGACGAGCTCGTGACTGCGATCGGCGGCGCGATGCGCAGTTGCTTCGGCGATTCGAATTGATTCATCGGGTCCCCAGGTACCGCGGTGTTTGATGGCCACGTCGGTGCAGCTCCTCCTGGCATGCGTCGAAGTCCATAGCGTGCGACCGATCCCAGAGCATCTCTGCCTCGACGGAAGTAGGTGGCACTACTCACCCAGACCAGGCGGAGACCCGCGGAAACCCTTTGGGTAGCGCGTCGAGATGTTTTCTGAGATGCAGCCGGCCATCGTCGCTCAGATCAAGGAGTTGAAGGAGCTGTTTTCGCGTTGGTAGCTCCGCGGACCCACGAGCCGTTGCAGTGGCACCAAAGTGGGCAAGGCAGTTGGCGAACCAAAGTATGGTACGCCGCGCGAGCTGACGAAGGTCGAGCATGTCAGCGGCGGCCACGGACCGTACCATGACGTTGCCATGAACGAGGTCGCTTCGAGTCTTGTAGAGCGTGCGGAACTGAGCAGACTCCTTCTGACCCAAGATATGCGTGAGGCGATCGCTCACGCTCTTGCGTACACCACGTTCGTCGCCTGCCAGCGCCTCCAGCGCAATGATGTGCCAGAGCAATTGATCCACACCATCGGTTTGGAACGCACGAACGAAATAGTTCATCGCGATCTCGAAGAAGTGCCACGGATGCCCCGCCGGATACTCCGCGACTTGAGAAGCCATACTTTGCGCGAATTGTTCCAAGCGTGTCGTCGGGCCGTCTTCGAGGTCAGCGTATACGGGCTCTCGGCCGGGGGCGTAGACCGATTCCGCCTCAAGAACCGAGCAGCTCGGAACAACATCAGGGTCGCTCAAGAGAGCGTCCTCAATTGTGAGGACGATAGGCAAACCGACCCGCACCCACCCGCCTGGTACCTCACCGTAACGCGGAGTTGCTTGCTCCCAGTCGAAGAGACTGAGCACTCGCAGAGCGCCCTCAATCGGCCTTGGCGGTGGATGGTGTGAAGGTCCAACGCTGCCAATCCCGCTGAGATCAGCGCTGATCCTGGTACTGATGGCCTCGGCTGGCCGGCATGTCTGGACCACCAGAAACCAGTACCTACAGAGTCGCGCCGTGTCAGCTGCCGCGGGCGGGTAGAACGCTCGATTTATCTCGACCTGCAGAATCTCATCCAGCTCGGACTTCGAGAATCGCCGGATCCGGAACGAACCACAATTCACCTCGTCCTTCGAGAAGCTGACGAACTCCACTGGCGCCAGGTAGCGGACCACCACCTCTCGCTTCTCGAACGCTTCGATATAGGTCTTGAATGCGTCTTGGGCGCGCAAGCCCTCTGTCCTCGCACTCCGAAAATACAAGCCGCCTCTTCGGAAGAAGTGCTGCACCGCCGCGGTCCACCTGTCATCCGATTTCGCGTTGTGGAAGTCGCCTCGCAGGACGGATTGGCTCGCTCGGACAAGATCGCCGAACGCAGGGCTCTCCTCAAGTGACTCCACAATCCGACTGAGCTCAGAGTCGCGATTGCGAATCAGATTCAGTGTCTTCCGCGACGGCGCATCAGCTCGCAGTCGCGCTGTCTCCTGCAACACGAGGCGCACATACCCGTCGAAGGCTTGCTCCAAGGAACCAATCTCCGACACGACGGCCACCTACCACTGCCGGGCTGTCACAACAGACTGGGACCCGCACCCATCCTCCTACCGCTCCCGCGCCTCGAAGAGCAGGAGCTGGTGCGTGCGGCCCTGGTCGGTCACCGGCACCGGGTAGCGGCCGGTGAAGCAGGCGGCGCAGAAGCCGTTGCCCTCGCCCGGCTTCAGGAAGCTGTACATGCCGCGCTCGCTGAGGAAGCCGAGACTGTCGGCGGCGATGAACTCGCGGATCGCATCGACCGAGTTGGTGGACGCAATCAGCTCCTCCGTGGTCGGCGTGTCGACGCCGTAAAAGCACGAGCCGATGGTCGGCGGTGAGCTGATGCGTACGTGCACCTCACGCGCCCCCGCGTGCCGCACCATGTTGACGATCTTCTGGCTGGTCGTGCCACGCACGATCGAGTCGTCGACGATGACGACGCGCTTGCCGGCGAGCACGTCGGCTTGCGCGTTCAGCTTTACCTTCACGCCGAAGTGCCGGATGGCGTCCTGCGGCTCGATGAAGGTGCGGCCGACGTAGTGGTTGCGGATCAGCCCCATCTCAAACGGCAGACGCGCTTGCTCGGCAAAGCCCAACGCCGCCGGCACGCCCGAGTCGGGCACCGGCACGACGATGTCCGCGTCCGCCGGCTGCTCGATGGCGAGCTGCCGGCCGAGCTGCTTGCGCACCCCGTAGACGTTGCGATCGTAGACGCGACTGTCGGGCCGCGCGAAGTAGATGTACTCGAAGATGCAGCTGGTACGCGGCGCGGTCGGAAACGGATGGAAGCTCTCCACACCGGCGGCCGACACGCGCAGCACCTCGCCCGGCTCCAGCTCGCGTTCGTACGTCGCGCCGATGAGATCGAGGGCGCAGGTCTCCGACGCGACCACCACCGCGTCCTTGATGTGACCGAGCGCCAGCGGCCGAAAGCCGTTCGGATCCCGTGCCGCGATCAGCTCGCGCGGCGTCAGGAACACCAGCGAGTAGGCACCGCGAACCTCGGACAGCGCCGCGATGATCCGGTCGACGGTGCGCTCACCCTTCGAAGCGGCGATCAGGTGAATGATGACCTCGGTGTCGACGGTGGACTGAAAGATCGAGCCGCGCTCCTCGAGACGCTCGCGCAGCTCCACGGCGTTGACCAGGTTGCCGTTGTGCGCGACGGCGAGGCCGCCGCGGCCGTACTCGACGACGAACGGCTGCGTGTTCTTCAGGACCGTTTGGCCAGCCGTCGAGTAGCGATTGTGGCCGATGGCCGCGTTGCCTTCGAGCTTGCGGATGATGTCCTCTTTGAACACGTCCGCCACCAGGCCAAGCCCACGGTGGGAGAAGAGGAACTCTTCCTTGGCCGAGACGATGCCCGCGGCCTCCTGGCCGCGATGCTGCAGCGCGTAGAGACTGAGGTACGCGAGGTTGGCCGCCTCCGGATGGCCGAAGATGCCGACCACACCGCACTCCTCGTGAAAACGATCCAACATCCCCGCCTCCTTTCAGCCCCAACTTTCACCCGTCCAGCCGCCGCGGCAGCGCCGACGACCACACGCGGTGCATCTCGTCCAGATCGACGTCGATCAGCGGATTGATCGCCAGCCGCCGGCCGCGCACTTCACCGAGCACCGCCAGCGGCACGTCGGCTGCCGACGCCAGCTCCCGCAGCCGCCCCAGGTGACGGCGCCGCAACGATAGAATGATGCGCGACTGACTCTCGCCGAACAGCAACGCGTCGGGCCGGATGGCGCCTTCGAGCTCGATCACCGCTCCCAGACGCTGGTCCGGCGCGGTGATGCAGCATTCCGCCAGCGCCACCGCCAGACCACCCTCGGCGACGTCGTGGGCCGAGCGCACCAAGCCTTCGGCGATGGCGCTCCGGCAGACCCGCTGCACCTGCTTCTCCACGTCGAGATCGATCCACGGCGGCGCCCCCCGTACCGCCCCGTGCGTCAACGCCAGATACTCGCTCGCCCCCAACTCCTCACGGGTGCGCCCGAGCAGCACGATGGCATCACCTTCGGCTTTGAACCACTGCGTGGTGTGCTGATCGATGTCGTCGAGCAAGCCTACCATGGCGATGGTCGGCGTCGGTGGGATCGCCCGGCCCTCGGTCTCGTTGTAGAAGCTGACGTTGCCGCTCACCACCGGAACGTTCAACGCCAGGCACGCGTCGCGGATGCCGCGCACCGCTTCGCTGAACTGCCACATCACCGCGGGCTTCTCCGGATTCCCGAAGTTCAAGCAGTCGGTGATCCCCAGCGGTGCGGCGCCGGCACAGACGACGTTGCGGGCGCTCTCGACCACGGCGATCATCGCGCCAACGTACGGGTCGAGGGCGCAGTAGCGACTGTTGCAGTCGACGCTGAGTGCCAGCCCCTTGCGTGTGCCCTTCACGCGCAGCACGGCGGCGTCCGACCCCGGCTCGACGACGGTGTTGCTGCGCACCAGGTAATCGTACTGCCGGAAGACCCACGCCTTCGAGGCGATGCTGGGGGAGTCGAGGAGCGCCAGCAGGACCTCGTTGTAGTCACCCGGCAGGGGCACTTGCGCGAGATCCAGCTCCTGCATGGCATCGAAATCCGCCGGCGGTGCCGTCGGCCGCTCGTACACCGGTGCGCTGTCCGTCAGCAGCGTGACCGGCAGCTCCGCGACCGGCTGCCCGCGAAACAGCACCCGCAGCACACCGTCATCGGTCACCCGGCCGACGACGGATGCGTCGAGGTCCCACTTGGCGAAGACATGCCGCACGGTCTCTTCCGAGCCGGCGCGCGCCACGATCAGCATACGTTCCTGCGACTCGGAGAGCAGGATCTCGTACGGCGTCATGCCGGCTTCGCGCAGCGGAACCTTGTCGAGATCGAGCAGCAGACCGGTGCCACCGCGCGCCGCCATCTCGACGCTCGAGCTGGTCAGGCCCGCCGCACCCATGTCCTGGATCGCGACGATGGCGTCGCGCTCCATCAGCTCGAGGCAGGCTTCGAGCAGCAGCTTCTCGGTGGTCGCGGTATCCTTCAGGAAGAACGGCCGCTTCTCGTCGGCTTCTCCACGGAACTCCGCCGACGCCAGCAGGCTG
>CAZCGA010000061.1:0-15795 GCA_964498075.1 uncultured Binatia bacterium (SeqCode)
CGGCACCTTCAGCCATCGCCACGCCGTGCTGCACGACGTGCACACCGATGCGCGCTACGTCCCGCTCGACCACCTCAGCGCCGACCAAGGCCGCTTCATCATCATCGACAGCATGCTGTCGGAGGCGGCGGTGCTTGGGTTCGAGTACGGGTTCAGCTCCGCCGACCCGCGCAACCTGGTGCTCTGGGAAGCGCAGTTCGGCGACTTCGCCAACGGCGCGCAGGTGGTCATCGATCAGTTCATCGCGTCGGCGGAGTCGAAGTGGCAGCGCATGAGCGGACTGGTGATGCTGCTGCCGCACGGCTACGAAGGACAGGGACCGGAGCATTCGAGTGCGCGGCTCGAGCGCTACCTGCAGCTGTGCGCCGAGAACAACCTCCAGGTCTGCAACCTGACCACACCGGCACAGTACTTCCACGCGCTGCGCCGGCAGATGCACCGCAACTTCCGTAAACCGCTCATCATCATGAGCCCGAAGAGCCTGCTGCGGCACAAGCTCGCCGTGTCGTCGCCCCGCAGTCTCACCGACGGCAGCTTCCAGCCGGTGCTCGGTGAAGCCGAGGGGCTCGATCCGCGCAAGGTTCGGCGCGTGCTGCTGTGCAGCGGCAAAGTGTACTACGATCTTTTGGTAGCGCGGCGCGAGCGCGACATCAACGACGTCGCCATCGTCCGCGTCGAGCAGCTTTACCCGTTCCCCGGCGACGAGATCGCCGCCACGCTGCAGACCTATCCTTCGGCTTGCGAGATTCTGTGGGTGCAAGAGGAGCCGTGGAACATGGGAGCTTGGCACGACATGTACCGGCGCTTACGCCGCGTGGTGGCGGATGACCGCGTCCTCGGGTACGCCGGCCGTCCCCCAGCAGCGAGCCCGGCCACCGGATCGTACAAGGGCCATAAGGCCGAAGCGGCAGACCTCATCAATCAAGCGTTGAGGAGATCGTATGCCTAGCGATGTCCGCATTCCGACCCTCGGAGAGTCGGTGAGCGAGGGTGTGATCCTGCGGTGGATCAAAACCGACGGCGAGCGGGTGGAGGTGGATGACCCGCTGCTCGAGCTCGAGACCGACAAGGCCAGCGTTGAGATTCCCGCCGAGCGGGCCGGCGTGCTGAAGGTTCTCAAGCCCGCGGGCGAGACGGTGCAGGTGGGTGACGTCGTGGCGCGCATCGAAGAAGACGGCGCCGCCGGCAGGCGGGCCGAGCCTGCAACGCTGCCGCGGCCAGTGTTGGCGCCGCCCGCTCAGCCAGCGACGCGCGAGCCGGTCACGGCGGCGGAGAAACCGAGCGCGTTGCTGAGCCCCGCGGTCCGCCGCCTCATCGAAGAGCACGGACTCGATGCGCAAGCGATCAGAGCCACAGGGCGTGGCGGCCGCCTTACCAAGTCCGACGTCCTGACGCATCTGGAAGGCGCCCCTGGGAAAGCGGAAGGCGCACCGCCGACCGAGCCAATGCCGCCACCGCCGCGCGCGCCGGCGCTGCGGTCCGTACCGTCGCCGGGCACCGAGGAGGAAGAACGCGTGTCGATGACGCACCTGCGCCAGCGCATCGCCGAACGCTTGGTGCAGGCCCAACATACGGCGGCGATCCTCACGACCTTCAACGAGGTCGACATGAGCGCGGTCATGGAGCTGCGTGCGCGCCACAAAGCGCGCTTCGCCGAGGTCCACGGGGTGTCGCTCGGATTCATGTCGTTCTTCGCGCGCGCCTGCATCGGAGCCCTGAGCGATCTCCCGATCGTGAACGCGCAGATCGATGGAGCGGACATCGTGTACAAGCGACACGTCCACCTCGGAGTCGCCGTCGGCACCGAACGCGGGCTCGTCGTCCCGGTCGTGCACCACGCCGACCAGAAGTCGTTTGCCGAGATCGAGGGGGAAATCGAGCGCCTCGCCGGCTTGGCGCGTCAAGGCAAGCTCGGCATTCAAGACCTCAGCGGCGGCACGTTCACCATCTCCAACGGTGGCGTCTACGGGTCGCTGCTGTCGACGCCGATCCTGAATCCGCCGCAAAGCGCGATTCTCGGGATGCACAAGATCCAGAAGCGTCCGGTGGTCGTCGACGATCAGATCGTGATCCGCCTGATGATGTACCTGGCGCTCTCGTACGATCATCGCCTCATCGACGGCGCGCAAGCGGTCACGTTCTTGGTGCATGTCAAGGAGCGCCTCGAAGACCCGACGCGGCTCATGTTCGAGATCTGAGAGACGACAGGGATGCCTACTCAGGACTCAGTCTTCGACCTGGTCGTGGTCGGCTCGGGACCGGGTGGCTATGTCGCGGCGATCCGCGCTGCGCAGCTCGGGATGCGGGTGGCGTGTGTCGAGAAGGACCGGACATTGGGTGGCACGTGCCTGAACGTCGGGTGTATTCCCAGCAAGGCGCTGCTGGATTCCAGCGAGCACTATCAGGCCGTGCGCCACGGGTTGGCGGTACATGGCATCAAGGTCGGCACGGTGGAGCTGGATCTGCCGGCGATGATGGCCCGCAAGGAGCGGGTCGTGAAGGTGCTGACGCAGGGGGTCGCCGGTCTCTTCCGCAAAAATAAGATCGAACGCTTCACCGGCACCGGGCGCTTGCTCGCTGCGGATACGGTGCAGGTGTCGAACGGCAGCGAAGGCCACACCCTCAAGGGGCGCCGGATTCTGATTGCGACCGGTAGCGCGCCGCTTGAATTGCCCGGTCTGCCGTTCGATGGCGAGCGCATCGTGTGCTCGACGGAAGCGTTGAGCTTGAAGCAGGTGCCGGAGCGGTTGGTCGTCATCGGCGCCGGAGCGGTTGGGCTGGAGCTGGGATCCGTGTGGAACCGGCTGGGGGCGAGCGTGTTGGTCGTCGAGTTCATGGACCGGATCGTTCCAGGTATGGATCAGAAAATGGGCGAGCAGCTGCAGCGGGCGCTGGAGAAGCAGGGGATGACGTTCCGCTTGCAGACCAGTGCGCAACGCGCGGCGGTCCAAGACGGCCGCGTGCGCGTGACGTTGGAGTCGCAAGGCAAGACGAGCGAGGAGGAGTGCGACGTCGTGCTGGTCGCGGTTGGGCGGCGGCCGTTCGCCGACGGGCTCGGTGCCCGTGAGATCGGCGTGGCCTTCGACGCGCGCGGCCGCGTCACGGTGGATGAGCATTATGCGACCAATGTTGCCGGTGTGTTCGCCATCGGCGACGTGATCGCGGGACCGATGCTGGCACACAAGGCGGAGGAAGAGGGCATCGCGGCGGTGGAGCGGATGGCGGGCCAGCCGGGTCATGTGAACTACGACGCCGTTCCGAACGTGGTGTACACCTGGCCGGAGCTGGCCAGTGTCGGGATGTCCGAGGAGCAGGCGCAGAGTCAGGAGATTCAGTTCCGGGTGGGTACCTTTCCGTTCAGCGCCAACGGGCGCGCCCGCTGCATGAATGAGACAGACGGTTTGGTGAAGATCCTCGCCGACAGCCACACCGACCGCGTGCTGGGCGTCCACATTCTCGGCCCACGGGCTTCCGATCTGATTGCCGAGGCTGCGCTGGTCATCGAGTTCGGCGGTAGCGCCGAGGACATTGCGCGTTCGGTCCACGCGCATCCGACGCTGCCGGAGGCCGTGAAGGAAGCGGCGCTCGCCGTGCACCAGCGAGCGCTGCACATCTGAGACGTCGCCCCTCCGGTCGAAGGCTGCGCTCGGCGGAGGCGTGCGACTACTGCAGGCTCGGCGGTGACTTCACGCTGAGGTGTTTCATGAGGCGCGCGAAGTTACTCGGCGAGACGCCGAGCACGCGTGCCGCAGCCGCTTGGTTACCGCTGCTATAGGTCAACGCCTCGTGCACGCGACGCAGCTTCTCTTCGCGGACCGCAGTGGCCAAGGACCGGCGCGGCGATGCGGTCACTGCCAGGTCGGCCAGATGCTCCAGGTGAATGACGTCGGTCGTACACAGCAGCACGGCGCGCTCGACGACATTCTGCAGCTCTCGGATGTTGCCCGGCCAATTGTAGCGACGCAGGGCCGCCATGGCCTCTGGCGTGAAGCCCTTGACGAAGCGTTGGTGCGTGAGTGCCGCGCGTTCCAAGAAGACGCTGGCCAGCAGCGGAATATCCTCCAGGCGGTTGCGCAATGGCGGCAAGGGGATGACGACCCTCGCCAGGCGATAGTAGAGATCTTCGCGAAAGCGCTGGGCGCTCATCTCGGCCAGCAGGTCCCGATTGGTGGCAGCGATCACGCGCAGGTCGAGCTTGCGGGTCGTGCGGCACCCGAGGCGCTGTGTTTCATGCTCCTGTAGCACGCGGAGCAGCTTCACCTGCACATCGAGCGGCAGGTCGGCAACCTCGTCGAGGAAAATCGTGCCGCCGTCGGCCAACTCGAACTTCCCGGGACGGGCTTCGACGGCGCCGGTGAAGGCGCCCCGCTCGTGGCCGAACAGCTCGCTGGCCGCCAGCTCGGGGGGGATGGCCGGACAATTCACGCTGATGAGCGGACCGTGCCGGCGGGCGCTCAGCTCGTGGATGGCGCGGGCGATCAGCTCTTTGCCGGTGCCGGTCTCGCCGGAAATCAGGATAGAGGCGCCTGTGGGTGCGGTCTTCTCAACGATAGCCAAGGCGCGTTGCAGGGCGACGCTCGAGCCGATGATCTCTGTGAACTGCGAGGTTGAGCGTGCTTCTTCGCGCAAGAAGACGTTCTCCGCATCGACGCGCTTCTGCAGATCCTCGATGGCCGCTCTCTGGCGCTCGATCTCGTACACGTACTCGGCGTTCTGCAGGGCGATGGCGAGCTGCGCCGCAATGATCGTCAGCAGCCCGAGAGCCGGGTCGTCGATCGGCGTACCGGACCGCTTCGGGCCCAACGCGATGAGCGCGAGACACGATTGGTCGGCCCGAACGGGGATCCAGGCGTGCCAGCCGAGCTCCGCCGCAACCCAGTGAGTGCCGTAGCCTGCCGAGCCGTGCGGCGCTGCGACGATGACCGGGCCGGCGTCGTCCTTGTTCGATTGATCCAACAAGCCCCGCGTATCCAGCAGTGCCGGAGTGGAGATGGTTCCTTGAGCACATTCGAGTCGGAAGACACCAGCCTGCGGCGTGCGCAGATACAATGCCACACCGGCCACGTGAAGCTGGTCAAACAGGATCGTGGTAAGTTGATTGCCCAGGTCGCCGCGGCGCGGCAGCTTGATCACATTGCGGCTGAACTGCAGCACCGCTTGGCTGGCTGCCTGCGTATGGGCGGCTCCGTCGTGCCGGCGTCTGCCCCAGAAGAGCGACGCGCCTGCCAGCGCGGCGACCAGGCCACCGGTCATGAGGAACGGGAAGATCGTAAAGGGCACATCGTCCGTGCGGGCCAACGCTGCGCTGGCTTCCAGGGTGATGATGCTGCCGGCTAAGAGTAGACTTGCGGTCTTCATCTCATCACGAAGCTCGTCGGCACGCCCCCACCGTTGAGCAATGCTTGCGCCAGCGTCCTGAACGATCCCTTCAAGCCTGCGACGCGGTCGTCGGCCCGTCGCGGAGAAAACCGAGCGACGCGGAGGGCAACAAACAACCTAGAGGAGTCGAGGGAAAGTTGGACCTGTGAAACCGGGATGACAGTCAACCGGAGTTAACACCCAGCCGAGCCCGGATATGCCGTCCGTCTGGTGCGCGCTTGCTACTGGACCGAAGGTGCGGGCTTGACGCCCAGGCTCTTCATGAGTCGATCAAAGTTGCTCCGGGAAATGCCCAGCAGTCGCGCGGCCGCCGATCGGTTGCCGCCGGCTTGTGCCATAGCTTGTTCGACACGCCGCAGCTTTTCGGCGCGGATGGCGGTTCCGAACGGCTGCGCAGGGACGGCGCTGATCGCCAGGTCGGAGAGATGCTCGGGCTTGATGATCTCGGAGGTGCACAGGAGCACGGCGCGTTCGACGACGTTCTGCAGCTCGCGAATGTTGCCCGGCCAGTTATAGCGGCGGAGCGCCTCCATGGCCTCGGCGCTGAAGCCTCTGATGGGTCGCTGATACATCAGGGCGGCGCGATCGAGAAAGCAGCTCGCCAGCATGGGGATGTCATCGATGCGCTGGCGCAGCGGTGGGACAGTGACGACCACGGCGGCGAGGCGGTGGTAGAGATCGGGGCGGAAGCGCTGCGCCTGCATTTCTGCCTGCAGATCGCGGTTGGTGGCGGCGACCACACGCAGGTCGAGCTTGCGGCCGGCGCGGCTGCCGAGGCGTTGCGTTTCCTTTTCTTGCAGCACGCGCAACAGCTTGACCTGCACATCGAGGGGCAGGTCAGCCACCTCGTCGAGAAAGATCGTGCCGCCGTCGGCGAGCTCGAACTTGCCCGCGCGCGCCTCGCGCGCGTCGGTGAACGCGCCGCGTTCGTGGCCGAAGAGCTCGCTCTCGGCCAGTGTGGGAGGAATGGCCGGGCAGTTGACGCTGATCAGGGGACCATTGCGCCGCGGGCTGAGCTCGTGGATGGCGCGGGCGATCAGCTCCTTGCCTGTCCCGGTCTCACCGGTGACGAGAATCGACGTGCTCGTCGGTGCGACCTTCTCGACCACCGCCAGCACCCGTTGGAGGGCGGTGCTCGAGCCAATGATCTCTTTGAACTGCGAGTGCGAGCGCACTTCTTCCCGCAGTGCGACGTTCTCGGCGGCGAGGCGCTTTTGCAGGGCCTCGATCGCGGCTTTCTGACGCTCGATCTGGCGCACGTACTCGGCATTCCTCACGGCGATGGCGAGGTGCGCCGACACCACGCCCAGCAGCACGACGTCGGAGTCATCGATGACCGCACCCGACCGTTTTGCGCCGAGCGCGATCAAGCCGACGCACGTACCGTCGGTGCGCAACGGTACGTATGCTTCCCACTCGAAGCGGCGGGCGGCGTCGGGGTGAACGCTGCCGTCCGCCCGTTGCAAAATCACGACCGTTTGGTCGTTGGCGCTCTCGGCAATGAAGGTGGCGCCATTGATTCTCGGTGGTGCATTGATGCTGCCGTGCGAACACGCCAGCGTGAGGAAGCCGGGGCGTGTTGCCCGCAGGTAGACAGCAACTCCGCTCAGTCTCAGGCCGTCCATCAGCGTGGTCGCGAACCGTCCGCTCATCCCCTCGTCGTGCGGCAGCTTGACCAGATCGGCACTGAGCCGTCGCAGCGCGTCGCGAGCTGCCCAGCGGGCCGGAAAGAAGGAGCTTTCGACTTGCTGTTCGACGTAGGAGCGAACGCGCGCGAACGCAAGAAGGCTCACCGCACCGACGAGGAGCAAGCCGCCGGCTACCAGGAAGCCGGCCACGCCGATCGACGATTGACGGACCCACACCAACGCCGCCGTGACCGGCAGCATCACGGCAACGCTTGCGAGGAATGTGGCTGCGGCACGCATGACGAGCACGTCGATATCCATCAGACGATGGCGTACCGCTGCGTAGGCGACAACGCCAACCAGGAAGATGTTGCCCAGACTACCCGTTGGAAATACAGGAACGCCATAGTTGGCTAGGAAATTAACGAGGCCAAGCGGGAAGGAGACCATCACGCCCATGAGCCAGTACTTGGCGCGAAGCCGCACTAGGGGATTCGCCGAATCCCGCAGAGTTCGACGGCAGAGGAAAATTCCCAACCCCACCCAAGTAATCAAAAACACCACTAGGGCTGGGTGCAGGGGGCCGGGACGAACAATTGCCCCCCAGGAGTAGTTGACGAACCCGACGGATACGAGGCCGGCAATCTCGAGGACACAGAATAGCAGGCCGATGATGTACCCGAGTCGTGCAGCCTGTTGAACGCGGCGTGCGCGGGCTTCGGACCAAACCACCGCGGTGTGGAATGCTGCCGCCGGCAATATGATCAATCCGAAATGTAGAAAATGCAAAAGTGCGACGTGCTCAGCCGCAAGGCCGGGGATCGCCTGAAGTCCGAGCCGCCCACTCCACGCGGCCATGCAGCAGCACAGCAGCGCAAAGGTCCGAGCGACGCGCCGGTCCCTGGAGCCCGCGAGAACCACAACTGCGGCGAGGACATCAACCACGACTGCCGCCAGTGATGAGCCAACACACAAAAGTCGAAGTGTCGTCAAGATGGGGAGCATTCTCCAAAAAAGCTCCCTAAGAAGTCAAGCGGATTTTGGTTCCCCGTGGGGGGCCGGCCGAAGATTTTACGACGCGATCTTGCGGAGCGGCTCGCGGCGGAGTGGAGGGGAATCCACATCGAAGCGCTCCTCCGCAGGAACATCAACAGCGGTATTCTGTGCAGCTGCTGGTAGGTCGATGAAGAAGCTCGTTCCACTCCCCTCCTTGCTTTCCACGCTCAGCGACCCGCCGTGCTCGACGACGATCTGGTGCGCGATTGACAGTCCGAGCCCAGTGCCCTTGTCCTTCGTGGTGAAGAAAGGATTAAAGATGTCGTTCAGTCGCTCCTGGGGAATGCCGACACCGGTATCGTGAACGTGCAGCCGCACGAACGGAGGATCGTGATTCTGTACCGCTTGCCCGACAACGGACACGGTCCCACCGGAGGGGGTAGCTTGGATGGCATTGATCATGAGGTTGATCAGCACTTGTTTGATTTGATCGGAGTCTGCGTGCACGAGCGGCAAGTCGGCCGGCAAAACATGGGTCATGGTGAGCTTGTGCTTCCTCGCCTCCGGTTCCAGCAGTGTCACCACGCGCTCCACAACTTCCTTAAGATTCAGAGGCCCTAGGGAGCGGGTCGGCGACCGCGCGAAGGACAGCAGCTCCGAGATGAGATCTGAAATCCGCTTTACTTCATTGGCGGCCATGCCAAGGAATGTGGAGAAGAACTCCTCATCGTGCAGCCGATCTGGGGCGAGTTGAAAGAATGTCTGAATCGAGACGAGTGGATTGCGCACCTCGTGGGCGATCCCCGCAGCCAGTGTCCCCAGTGCCGAGAGCCGGTCAGCGCGGCGAATGATATCCTGAGATCTTTTCAGCTCTTCGTATAGACGGGCATTCTCTAGGGCGATCGACGCCTCGGCCCCCAGCATGCCGAGTAGCTCCAGATCCTCGGCAAAAAAAGGCTCCAAGTTGCGCTTGCGTCCAAGGGAGATGAACCCAATGAGTTCATTGCCCACCGTCAACGGAATACACACCTCCCAGCCGTTGTACTGACAGACCTCACTCACGCCGGCACGGGCGGAAGTCGCTTCCAGTTCCTCACGCAGCACGACCTCCTGGCAGCGCGTCAACGCCGTGATGAACGGGTGTTGCTTCGGGAATTCGTCAGTGGCAGGTGGCATACCAACCGCGTGCTGCACAGTGAATGCGTGCTTGCCTTCCTCGAGAAGCGCAATCGCGATCCGATCGAGCCCCAGAGTTCGACTCAGCGTTGACGCGACCTCACGGATCAACTTGTCGCGATCGAGAATGCGTACGATCGAACGCGTGAAGGCACTGAGCGCGACGCGATACTGGTGCTTCTCGCGAAACAAGGACTGTTCGATCCGCGACTCGGCTCGTAGCCGTAGCGTCGGAAACAAAACCCCGATGGCCACTAGCAATAGCAAGATTGCGAGAGAAAATTCCGGATGGATTCGACCGAATGAGGCTCTTTGGAGCCAGAGAGTACCGGAAAACGCGGGTACTATCAGCACCAGCGATACAGCAGCGTATGCCATCCCCTTCGTTACGACGACATCAATATCCATCAGACGGTGGCGAACGATTCCGTACGCAACGATGCCCACATAGACGACGTTGGCCAGATTTCCGAGCGGATAGACGCGCACACCGTATGCAGGGAGCAAGTTGGTCAAGCCAAGCGGCAGAGCGGCCGTTGCCGCCAAGAGCCACAGGCGTGCCTGCACACGTTTGCGAGGTGAATCGCTGGAGCGAATCTCCGAGAGGAGAACCACGCTCGAGTACGCGACCGCGAGGACGAAACTCAGGCTTAGGAGATTGTAGAAACCCGTACCAACCGGGTAATAGCCCCAGTCGAGCTTCTGCAATCTGGCAACCAGCAAGTCAAAAGAGTTGGCGATCAGAAGCACGATCGAGATTGCGGCAGAGAACCACACGCCCGAGCGCCACCGCCAGTCGGTTCGCTCAGCAAACACGTAGGCAAAGGTGATTACTCCCGTTGGCGTCAGGATCGGGCCAACTCGGAAAGTGCGCGTCCAAGTGAGTGCAGTGTCGGGGTTCTCGAAGAAGTAGAGCCCAAAAATATCCAAGTTCCAGAGAACCAGCACGCTGGTCAGCAGTGCGAACGCGGTATGCAACGGGCGACGATCGCGAGCGAGAACGAAGGAGCCGAGCACAACGTTCCCCAACGCAGCACCGAGCGGGATGATCCACTGGTACTTCATTGCGGATGGCCGTCGTCTGCGAGCATAAGATGCGCGAACGGATGCCGCGCCTGCCGGTATCGTTCCGACAAGTTCCTTAGATCCAGCAGCATGAGGTTGTGCCGTTCATCGCCCATCCCGGAGTGTCGAAAACTTCGTCCTTCGATCACCTCGAACAGCAGAAACCGGTAGATTGCTTCGATCGATGGTTTAGAAGCCAGAACGAAGTGGGAGAAGCGTTGTCGTCGCGCAAGCCCGAACGCGAAGTTGAATAACGCCACGTGGACAGAGCTGGAAATTGTCCGAAGGTGCGGAAGCACGCAGAATCGATTGAGCTCCGCAGGCCAGCTGTTTGCCGGGAGAATGTCTTCAATACTGACGAATTTCTCGACCTCAAAGGGCCGGGCTTCCGGACCAACGATACGCAGCGAAGCTACCGCGCTTCCGTCTCCCGTCCGTACGACGCAGATCACCGCCTGCGCGTCGAATTCATCCTGCGCGGAATTCCACTTGTACCCGAGCTCTTCGCAATAGACTTGGTACCTCACGCTCAGGGCGTCGACCCTGTCCGCATCCGTCCCTGGAGTGATGAGCCAACCGGGCTTGCCCTCTGTAAGCGATATGCTCCAAGTCTGCGCACTAGCACTCATCGGCATGGAGCCTTCGTGGGCGAGCGCTTCGCGCTTGACTTCCCCCCTGCCATGCCCGTACTTTCGCTGAACGTTGGCCTTGGAGTCAAGCGCAGGCGGGAGGACGAGACGTTTGGAGATGCAGCACGGGCGGCGCGTTCCAACACGCGCGGAAGTCACGGAACGTTTGACGTGCCTGATAAACGAGATCGCGAAGATCCCGAAGGAACTCATTACGGAAGGGGCAACGGTCGACGAGGATCTCCAGATGCAGTCCATCGCGTTTGTCGAACTCCAAGTCGCCATCGAAGACGAGTACCAGATTCAGATCGATCCCATCCGGGTCGTGGAGGTCAACGAGTTCGGCGCCATTGTCGACTACGTATACCAGTGCGCCGCCAACGGGACGGAATGAGTCTCTTCTCAAAGGACCACGAGGTCTTTCGCACCCGAGTTCGTTCCTTCGTCGAAACGCGGCTCACCCCCCACGCCGATGAATGGGAGCGGCAGGGAGGCTTTCCCGTGACTGTCATTCGCGACTTCGGGCGGGAAGGCTTCCTCGGCCTGACTCACGGCCGCCAGTTCGGGGGCCAAGAACTGGACTTTGGTTACAACGTGGTCCTGGCGGAAGAACTCCCGCGCTCGAGGATGATGGGGCTAACCTTGAGCATCATTGCTCAGACCAACATCTTTCCGCCGCTGCTTGCGCGACTCGGGACCGAAGAGCAGAAGGAAGAATTTCTGGCGCCGGCCATCCGCGGAGAACAAATCGGCGGCGTGGCCTCCACCGAACCCAGCGGCGGCTCCGATATCGTTCGCGCCATCCAGTGCACCGCCGTTGACGACGGCGACTTCTGGGTGATTACGGGCGAGAAAAAATACATCACGAACGGGCCGATCGCTGACTTCCTGATCGTCGTCGTCCGCACTCGGCCCGAGTATGCGACCAATAGTCTCTCGCTCGTGATCGTGCCGACGGATACCCCTGGCTTTCGGGTGAAGGAGACCCTTCGCAAACTGGGCATGCACACGTCCCCAACGGGCTGGCTTGCCTTCGATAAGTGTCGCGTTCCGAAGCGGTTCACGCTCGGCAAGCCGAACCTCGGCTACTTTTACGTTGCCCGCAACATTCTCGAAGAGCGACTGATCGGGGGCGCCAGCGCAGTCTCGCTCGTCGCTATCGTGTTGCACGAAACCATCCGCTACCTTCAGGAGCGCGTGGCCTTCAACCACCCACTGTCTCAGCTGCAAGCTATTCGCCATCGCATTGCTGAAATGGCAGCCGAGATTGAGATGGCTAAACGCTTCGTACACTCGGTGTGCGAGAGTTACCGAGATGGGCGGGTGGAGGCCAAGGAGATCTGCATGATCAAGTTCCAGGTCCTCGAAATGGTCCAGCGCGTGATCGAACGCTGTCTGCAGTTGCACGGAGGCTACGGCTTCCTCGAAGAGAACTGGATCACGCGCGTTTTTCGAGATGCCCGCGTCCTCAGCATCGGAGGCGGCGCGTCGGAGCTTATGAAGGACTTGGTCGCCACCTACTTACGGTTGTGAGCGGGCTCTGGGTGGCGCGTGCGACGAGTGTTCATCAGCGGCATTGGGATCGTCGGGCCGACGGGGGTCGGTGTCCCGTCGTTCTGGCAATCGGTGCTAGAAGGCCGCTCGGGCGTCGGCGGCATCACGCGTTTCGATCCAACGTCGTATGCCTGCCAGATCGGAGGTGAGGTCCGAGATCTCAGCTACGAGGAGGTGCTCGATCCGCGGAAGCTGCGCACCACCACGCACGTGACACGACTCGCCCTGGCGGCAGCGGAGTTCGCCTTGCGGGACGCGCGCCTGTCGGCACAGTGGTATCCACCCGAGGTGGTCGGCGTGACCATCGGCACGGCGCTTGGTGGCTGGAGTGAGGCGGCTCAGCAACACAGCATCCTGCTCGAGCGCGGCGCCCGACGGGTGAACCCATTCGTCGCCAACGGCACACCGAACCATGTACCCGGTGCTGAAGTGGCAAGCGCGGTGGGCGCGCGGGGTACACAGCTGACCTTTTCCAGCGGCTGCCCAGCTAGCCTGCAAGCGATCTCCCACGCTGCCGCCCTCATCGCCGACGGCGAGGTGGACATGTGCCTCGCAGGGGGCACTGAGAGTCCCCTGATTCCCATGGTCGTCGCCGGCATGGGCCGCACGCAGGAGCTGTCGACCCGCAACGACGACCCGGAACACGCCTCGCGCCCATTCGATCGCGACCACGACGGCATGGTCCTCAGCGAGGGGAGCTGTATCCTCGTGCTCGAGACAATGGAGCACGTTGCTCGGCGCGGTGGCCATGCCTACGCCGAAGTGCTGGGGGCGGCGGCCTCGTGCGACGCCAACGGATTGTATGGCTTCGATCCCTCCGGCGAGCCGGCGGCCCGCGCCATTCATCGGGCCCTCGGCCGCAGCGGCCTCGTCCCCACTGACATCGACTACGTCTGCGCCCACGCCAACTCCTCACCGGCGTTCGATCGCAAGGAGACCCAGGTCATCAAGACGGCCTTCGGCGAATGCGCCGCACGACTGCCGGTGAGTTCGATCAAGGGCGTCATCGGCCATCCCTTTGGGGCCTCCGGCGCATTCCAGGTTGCCGCAACCGCACTGGCACTGCAGCACCAGCTGATCCCACCAACGCACAACCTGCAGGTCCCAGACCCCGAGTGCGACCTCGACTACGTCCCCGGTCAGCCGCGGCCGGCCCGGCTCCGCCGCGCTCTGGTGACCAGCTACGGCTACGGCGGGCTCAACGCGTATCTCGTGCTCGCCGCTCCCGAGACGTAACCCGCACGCGCTTCACAGCAGCCGCGCCGTCGCGATGCGGTGAATCTCGTTCGTCCCCTCGAAGATCTGCATCAGCTTCGCGTCGCGTACCAACTTGCTCACCGGGTGGCCTCCCGCCAGCGCCTCCCGACCGATGATCTGCAGCGCATCGTCGACCAGCCGCACGCACGCATCGGAGGCGAACACCTTTGCCATCGCTGCGAGCTTCAGGTTGGGAGCGCCGCGCAACTTCCCGGTCGTCGGGTCGCGCCGCTGGTCATTCTCCCACAACGCACGCCACACCAGATTGCGCGCCGCCTCCACGGTCGTGGCCATGTCGAACAGCCGCATTGCCACGCCCTGGTCTTCGAGCAAAGACGGCTTGACGCGACGTGCATGGCCGAGAGCGAGCTCGGTAGCCTGCCGCGCCACACCGACACAGACGGCGGCCACGAGCGGGGTGGAAGACGAGATGGTCTGCGCGAGTCCGATGCCGCCGAGCCCCTCGGGACCGAGGAGATTGTCCGCCGGCACCGCCGCGTCCTCGAAAATCACCTCCGCGGCCGGGCACGCCCGTTGCCCCATCTTGTTCTCCACCTTGCCGACCCGCACCCCGTCGCCGGCGTCGACGGCGAAGAACGACAGCCCACCAATCGCCCCCTTGGTGGGATGGGTGCGCGCCAACACCGAGTAGAGCCGCGCCACGCTGCCGTTCGAGATGAAGCGCTTGCTGCCGGAAAGCACGTACGTGTCCCCGTCACGCCGGGCACGCAGTTGGACCCCGTACTGCGGATCACCGGAGGCCGCAGCCGAGCCCGCCGCGGACTCGGTGACCGCAAAGGCGCACAGGAACCGTCCACTGTCATCCCCGGTAATGCGACGGAGCACCCGTTGCTTCTGCTCCTCGCTCCCTATCAACACGATCGGTCCCGTACCGAGCACGGAGGCGCCGAACACCGTCGCGATCCCCGCGCACGCCGCTCCCAGCTCTTCGAGAACCAGCCCCGCAGAGAGGTGGTCGAACCCGCCGCCCCCGTAGGTCGCGGGGATCAACATCGTCGTCAGGCCGGCACGCACCCCCTTCTCGATGACATCCCAGGGAAAGCACTCCTCACGGTCGACCGCTGCGGCGACCGGGGCGATGTACGTCTCGGCGAACTCGCGTGCCCACGCTTGGCGCGTGCGCTGCTCGTCAGACAGCTCGAAGGCAATCACACGCTGCTTCCTGATTGCGTCAGACCGCTCCCGCGGCGACGCGGCGCGGCGGACCATCGCCGGCGACCAGAGCACCGGCCGGCTGCAGGAACCGCGGCCGCACCAGCAACGCCAGAGACGGGATCACGGTCAGCGTTGCCACCGCGCTCATCGCCACGATCACCGCAGTCAGCACGCCCAGCCGCGTCCAGATGCTGAAGCCGGCAAAGGGCAAGACCATATAGCCCAAGGCGACGGCCGAGGAGACGAAGAAGATCGCTTTGCCGGAGGTGCGCAGGCTCACACGAATAGCCGCCGCCGGCGACGCCGTCAGGGCCATCTCCTCGCGGATGCGAAAGATGAGATAGATGGCGAAGTCCGCTCCGATGCTCACCCCCATCGCGGTGATCGCCGCCGTCGTCATGTCGAGCCAAGTATGCGACCATCCCATGATCCCCAGGTTCACCACGACCGCCGCACCGAGCGGCAACAGCACGAACAGCCCGCCGACGAGGGACCGCAACACCAGCGCGGAGAGCACCAGAATGATCACCCCGACTTGCACCATGTTGACGATCTTCTCGTGCACGACGATGTCATTCATCGCGGTCTGCACGCCGAGGGTACCTCCGGCGATTCCCAGCGTCACCGGGAGACCGCGGAAGCGGCGCTCGGCATAGTACTGGATGCGGCCGAGCAGCTGGCGGGAAAAGGCGGCGCTGTCCGTCTTGCTAAGGCCGCGAATCACCGCCCGCTGGTAGTCGGCATCGACGAAAGCGCTCAGCCCGTCCGGCCCCGCCGACATGCTGTAGAGAAACAAGTATTGGCCGATCAGGCGCGGGTTGTCCGGGATGGCGTAGAAGGCCGGATTGCCGTTCTTCGCGCGCGGCTCGTCGCGCGGCACGGCAACGCCGCCCGGAAACGGCGCCGGCACGGGTGTGGGCGGCGGCGCAGGCCGC
>CAZCGA010000061.1:15805-34880 GCA_964498075.1 uncultured Binatia bacterium (SeqCode)
CCGATCGTCGGATCGCTCTCGATGAACGCCTGCAGGTCGGTCATGGCCTTGAGCACGTCGGGCTGCTGCAGCACGTTCTTCTCCTGACCCTCGACGAGGATGCGCAACGACGCGGTACCGGGGAGCTTCTCGTTGAGCAATGCGTCGTCCTTGCGAACCTGCGTCGACGGCGCAAACCACAGGCGGAAGCTGTTGTCGACCTGAATGCCCAGCGCCCCCACCGCCGCGATGGCGACGACGCCGAGCACTGTACCGAGCACCGCACGCGGTCGTAACACGATGAGGTCCGCGAGCCGGTCGAGCCCGCGGTCGAGCCAGTGCGACTGGCCCTCGCGCAGCATCTCGCGTCGCTTCGGCGCCGGCAACATCGCCCGGCAGGCTGGGGTGAACGTCATCTCGATGATCAACGCGCTGAGAATTCCGGACGCCAGCAACAGGCCGAACACGCGGACGCTGACGACCCCAAAGGTCGTCAGAGAGCCGAAGCCGGCCGAGGCAATCAGCCCGGCGGTCAGCATGACCGGGCCGACGGCGGTCACCGATCGGATCACCGCCTGCTCGTTGTCGCCGACGCGGGCGTACTCCTCGTAGTACCGCTTGAGAATCTGCACCGCGTGCCCGGCGGCGACGGCGAGGATAACCACCGGCGTGATCGCGCTCCACGTGTCCATCGGCTGGCCGATCGCTCCCATGATGCCCAACGCCCACACGACGCTCAGCAACGCCGTGACCAGCGGCAGAAACATTGCCTGCAGCGTCCGGAAGGCTTCGTAGTGAATCAGCCCGATCACCACCACGGCGATGGGAAACAGCACCTCGATCAACGCCGTGTAGCGGGTCAACACGGCACGCAGGATCGGCGCGCCGGCCAGGGCGATGCTCACGGCGGCGTCGCGCTCGGGTCCGACGATCTCGTCGATACGCTGGGCGATGGCCACATCGGTGAGCCGATCGTCGAACTCCGCGACGATCACCGTCGCCGAACCGTCCGCCGACACCAACGCGCCATGGAACAGCTTGTCCTGTTGAATGGTGTCGCGCAGCTGGCGGATCTGCGCCGGGGTCGTCGGCGGTGTTTCCATCAAGGGATGGACATCCATGCCGTCGGCACCGGCCACCACCGCTTTCACGTACGGCGCGGCGATGCTGAACAGGCTGGTGGGCACCACTCCGGGCGTACCGAGCAGGCCCTGCGTGATGCGGACGATCTTGCCGAGGACCTCGGGGGTGAAGATGTCACCCTGGTTCGCCACCACACCGATGATCGCGACGGCTTCGCCGCCGAACAAGTCGGAGATGCGATTCTGAATCTGCACGTACGGATGCTGTTGCGGCAGCGACGCGCGCCGGCGGATCTCGAGATGCACGTGCCGCAGCTGCGTTGCGAGCCCGGCGGTCACCGCAAGCACCATGATGACCACACCGAGACGATGGCGAACGACGAACCTGACGTAGCGTTCCACTACGACTCCCTACTGCACCGCGGCGATCGGACGAGCAAACCGTGCCTATATTACGTTCGATTGGCGCTGACAACCGAAATCAGCCGTCCGGGACCGGAGCGCTTGACCTGAGCCGCCACTCCGGCGCATGTATCCGGCGCGGAGTATGGGGGTCGTATGCTCACGGATGGCGAAGCCAAGGAACAGATCATTCAAATCACCAACGAGCTGTTTTCGATGGGCCTGTTGACCGCCACCGGCGGCAACATCAGCGCGCTGGCTTCGGACGGCGAGACGCTGTGGATCACCCCCAGCCAGATGTACAAGGGTGGGTTGACGCAGGACGATCTGGTGCACATCAAGCCGGACGGCATGGTCGTCGAAGGAACGCGGACGCCGTCGGTGGAGTATCAAATGCACGCCGCGGCGTACCGCGTGCGCCCCGGAACCACCGGCGCCGTGCACACCCACGCGCCGATCGCCACCGCCTTCGGCATCTGCAATCAGATCTTCCCGCCCATCAACACCGACGCCGTATTCCTCCGCGATACGGTGACCGTGCCGTGGCACATGCCCGGATCGAAGGAGCTGGCGGACGCGGTGGCGCTGGCGTTGCAGAAGAGCCGCGGGGCCATCCTGCAGAATCACGGCTTGATGACCGTGGGCGAGAACCTGCGCAAGGCCGCCACCCGCGCCATGATGCTCGAGGAAACCGCGAAGATCGTCCTCTATTGCAAGCAGTTCGGCGGCACCGTGTCGCTGCTGCCGGACGAGTGGGTGGAGCGCCTCGCTCCGCTCGCGGATTTCGTCTGACCGTAGCGCGCCGGCGTTTGCAGCTGCCGCCGCCGGAGGCTCAAAGCCCCCGGCGGCGCGCGACACCACACGGCGAGGCGGCCGGGACTCCCCCGGCGGCCTGCTATAGTGCAGAGCATGCGCGGCTTCATGCTCACGCCGACGTACCGCGTGGTGCGTGGCGTTCCCGAAGTACACCTGTACGGCGTGCTGGAGTCCGGCGAGCCCTGCCTCATCATCGATGACCGCACCCGGCCACACTTCTTCGTGCGGCAGCGCGACACCGCGCGGCTGCGTACGATCGCGCCCAGCGTCGCCGCGCAGCCCAACGCTCTCCGTGCGTTGGATGGTGAGCCCGTAGCGACCGTCTGCGTCTCAGTGCCCGGCGACGTGCCGCCGCTGCGCCGCCGGCTGGAGGAGCACGGCATCGAGTGTTTGGAAGCCGACGTCCGCTTCGCCTACCGCTACCTGATCGATCGCGGCATCCGCGGCGCCTTCACCGTGGAGGGTCCGCACGACACGCGCCCGCGCCTCGGCCGCGTGTACCGCAACCCCGAGCTGCGGCCGACGCTGTGGGCGCCGCGGCTGAAGGTTCTCTCGATCGACATCGAGACCAGCCTGACCGGTGACCATCTGTATTGCATCGCGCTCCACGCCCGCGACTTCGAACGGGTCATCATCGTGCACGATCACGTGCTGGAGAACGCCGAGCCCGTAGCGTCGGAGAAGGCGGCGATCCGGCGGTTCCTGGAGTATCTCCACGTGCTCGACCCCGACGTCATCACCGGCTGGAACGTCGTCGACTTCGACCTGGCATTTCTCGGGCGCGTGGCGCGCCGGCACGGCGTGCACTTCGCAATCGGGCGCAACGACGAGGAGTTTGATCTCCGCAAGGACGCCTCGTTCACGCGCGAGTCACGGGCCATCGTGTTCGGCCGTCAGGTCCTGGATGGCCTCTCGCTGACGCGCGGTGCCTTCATCCGACTGGACGATTACAAGCTGGAGACGGCGGCGCAGACATTCCTGGGCAAGGGCAAGCTGCTGGCCGGCCATGATCGCCACACCGAGATCGAAGCCCTCTATCGCAACGATCCGCAGCGGCTGGTCGATTACAACCTGCAAGACGCCCGACTCGTCAGCGAGATCCTCGATCACACCGGGCTCGTCGAGCTGGCGATCGAGCGCAGCTTGCTCACCGGCATGCAGCTCGACCGGGTGAGCGCTGCCATCGCGTCGATAGACTCACTCTACCTCAACGCGCTACGCCGCCGGGGCGTGGTCGCGCCGTCGGTGGGCGCGGAGACGCGCGCCGCCGCGATTATGGGCGGCTACGTCATGGAGTCCAAGCCCGGCCTGTATGCCAACGTGCTGGTGTTCGACTTCAAGAGCCTGTACCCGAGCATCATCCGCACCTTCAACATCGACCCGCTCACTCACGTACGGCACCCTGCACCCGACCTGCCCGCTGTGCGTGCCCCCAACGGAGCAGACTTCCGGCGCGATGTGCCAGGGATCATCCCGCAACTGCTCACCGGCTTGGCCGCCGAGCGCGAGCAGGCGAAACGTGCGGGCAACGCCGTCAAGGCCAACGCCATCAAGATCCTGATGAACTCGTTCTTCGGGGTGCTCGGCGCCGGCGCGTCACGCCTGTTCTCGCCCGACGTCGCCAATGCCGTCACCCATTTCGGGCAGCATCTGATCCGCTGCGCCGCCGAGTACGCCGAGCGCGCCGGACATGAGGTGCTCTACGGCGACACCGACTCGCTCTTCGTGTACCCCGGCGAGCCCGATCCCGAGCGCGCCCAACGGCTCGCCGAACGCTTGCGCGCCGAGATCGGTGCTGCGGTCGCCGCGCGCGTGCGCACCGAGTTCGGGTGCGAGAGCGTCCTCGAGCTCGAGTTCGAGAAGCTGTACCGGCGCTTCTTCCTTCCAGAAGTGCGGGGCGGCAAGGTCGGTAGCAAGAAACGCTATGCCGGCCTGATCGTGGAGGATGGGCAGGAGGAGATCGAGTTCGTCGGCCTCGAATCCGTGCGGCGCGACTGGAGCGAAGTGAGCAAGCGCTTCCAGCGCGGGTTGTTGCAGCTGGTGTTTCACGACCAGCCGGTGGAGCAATTCATCCGCTCGTTCGTGGCCGATCTGCACGCCGGCCGTTTTGATGACGAGCTGACGTACAAGAAGGCCGTGCGCAAAGACCTCGACGCGTACACCAAGACGACCCCGCCGCACGTCAAGGCGGCACGCAAGCAAGGGGTCACCGGTGGCCGCATCATCGCCTACGTGATGACGCTGAACGGCCCGGAGCCGATCGGTGACCTCAGCGCGGCGCCGGACTATACGCATTACGTCGAGCACCAGATCGCGCCGATCGCCGACGCCGTGCTGCGCTTCCTCGGAACGGACTTCGATTCCGTCGTGCAGACGAAGAAGCAGTTGGCGCTGTTCTGAGCGCACCGGTGGTGGTCAGTTCCCGTCTTGGAGTGCGGCGGCTTGCCGCCGCTTTGCGCGGGAACCGCAAGCACCGCACCGCTACTCCACGCAAAGCGGGAGCAAGCTCCCGCACTCCATATTGGCGAACCTGCAGGCGCGATCCTGCCCGTCCCGGATCGACCACTGCGTGCGTGCAGACGTGGTTGCCCGAGACCGGGGGCTTCTCTAGAATCCGCGGCGCGACGGAGGACGTATGGCGAGTTTTGTGCGAGTGGCAGCAACAGCAGAAATCCCCGCCGGTCAAGGCAAGACCGTGGAGGTGGGAGGGAAGAAGATCGCCCTCTTCAACTGCGATGGAACCTTCTACGCCATCGACGACACGTGCAAACATCGCGGTGGGCCGCTGGGTGAGGGGGAGCTTGAGGGCACCACGGTCACCTGCCCATGGCACGGCTGGACCTACGACGTGACCACGGGAGTCTCGCCCGACGACGCCGACTGCGCGGTCGACAAGTACGAGGTGCGCGTCGAGGGCGACGATGTGATGGTGGGAGTCTGAGGACCGTGAAGCGTTCCTCGTGAAGCGTGAAGCGTTCGGAATGGGTACCGGCGTTGCAACGCACTAGTCCTCAGACGCTTCACGCTTCACGCTTCACGCTTCACGAATCTGTCGGCCGGCTGCTATTCGTCGGAATTCCAGGGTCTCGACTGGATGACGCGACGCGACGCACGCTCGAGGAACTACACGTCGGCGGAGTCGTTCTGTTCCGGCGCAACGTCGGGACACCCGCGGACATCGCCCAGCTGACGGCAGCGCTGCACGCCTTGCCGTCGCAACCGCTCGTCGCCATTGATCACGAAGGCGGGCGCGTGATGCGGCTCGGCGAGCCGTTCACCCAGCTGCCGCCGGCGGCCGACATCGGTCGGACGGGTGACGCCTCGCTTGCCTATCGTATCGGCTGTGCGATGGCGGAGGAGCTGGCGAGTGTCGGCATCGACGTCAACTTCGCGCCCGTGCTCGACGTGCACTCGAACCCCGCGAACCCGGTCATCGGCGACCGCGCCTTCGGCTCCGATCCCGCGCTGGTGAGCGGGCTCGGCGTCGCCATGCTGCGTGGCCTGCGCGACGGCGGCGTCATCCCGTGCGGCAAGCACTTTCCGGGTCATGGCGACACGCAGACCGATTCACATCTGGAGCTGCCGGTGGTCCGACGTTCGCGAGACGAGCTGCAGCGCACCGAGCTGCCGCCGTTTCGCGCGGCGATCGCTGCGGGTGTGCCGATGCTGATCACGGCGCACGTTCTCTACCCCGCCCTCGACCCCGACCAGCCGGCAACCTTGTCGCGCCCGATCCTCACCGACCTGCTGCGCCACGCGCTTGGGTTCGACGGCGTGATCGCCAGCGACGATCTGGAGATGCGTGCCATCGCCGGTCGTCAGGACATCGGTGCGGCCGCCGTCGCCACGCTGCGTGCCGGGGCAGATGCGCTGCTGGTGTGTCAAGACCTGCGTCGGGCGGAACACATTGCGGCGGCGATCGAGCAGGCGATCCGAGATGGAACTCTCGACCCGAACCGCGTCATTTCGGCTGGCGAGCGGGTCGAGCGCCTGCGTGCCACCCGCAGCGGCGGGATGACGGTTGCTTGTGAGCTCCCCAACGCGGAGCATCGCGCCTTACTGCGCGAGCTGCAGGGCGCGTAGAGAGCCCGCGCCACCCCGTGCGGGCTACCTGGTTCGCTTCAGGTTCGCACGGCGGGGCGGCTGGCGTCGTTCACCGCGCACCATCCGGCGCAAGCTCGTCTTGAAGGGCGCCCGCGCCACACCGCGTTCGGTGATGATCGCCGTCACCAGCTGATGGGGGGTGACATCGAACGCCGGGTTGGCGACGCGGGTGCCGCTCGGCGCCATCTGCCGTCCACCAACGTGGGTGATTTCACGCGGGTCGCGATTCTCGATCGGGATGTCGTCGCCGCTCGGGCAGCTCAGGTCGACGGTCGACGTCGGTGCCGCCACGAAGAACGGCACCCGGTGCCGCTTGGCCAGCACGGCCAGGGTATACGTCCCGATCTTATTTGCCACGTCGCCGTTGGCGGCGACGCGGTCGGCGCCGACCACGACGCACGAGATGACGCCGGCGCGCATGAAGTGACCGGCCATGCTGTCGGTGATCAGCGTCGCCGGGATGTGGTCCTTCTTCAGCTCCCACGTCGTGAGGCGCGCCCCCTGTAGGAACGGCCGTGTTTCGGTGGCCAACACGGTGACCCGTTTGCCGGCTTCCTTGGCGGCGCGGATGACCCCGAGCGCGGTACCGTAGCCGGCGGTGGCGAGCGCCCCGGCGTTGCAGTGGGTCAGGACTTGCGCATCGCGCGGCACCAATCCGGCGCCGTGCTTTCCGAGTGCGCGGTTGGCGGCGATGTCTTCGCGATGAATTGCCAGCGCCTCGCGGAGCAAGGCCTCGCGGATGCGCTCGGCCGGCTCGCTGCGCACCCGGGCGAAGGTGCGGCGCATCCGGTCGATCGCCCAGAACAAGTTGACGGCGGTCGGCCGTGTGGCCTCGAAGCTGCGACAGATCCGATCGAAGGTGCGGTCGAGGTTGCCGCGCGCCCGCGACATCCCGAGCGCGATCCCCATGGCGGCGGCGACGCCGATCGCCGGCGCGCCCCGAATCACCATGTCCTTGATGGCGCGCGCCACCTCGCGGTAATCGCGGTACACCCGATACACCTCCTGCGTCGGCAGCAGGCGCTGGTCGATCATCACCACAGTTCCGTTACGCCATTGAATGGTTCGCACCATGACCCATTTCGCTCGTTGCCCGTACATACCGGTCGGTCCCGCGCCGGGTCAAGGTGGCCCCCACGACGTCGAACCGCACAATGCCGGAGGTCGCGGAGGAAAAGCGCGGCCGGCGTATGGTACGCACGGCAAAGCGATGGTAGGTCTGCGCCGGAAGGAGACCGGGGTGATGAGCCAAGGCCTGATCGTGACTCCTGTCCGATCGCAACGCGAGATGCTGCAGTTCATCAAGTTCCCCTGGCGGGTGTACGCGGGAGACCCGCATTGGGTGCCGCCGTTGTTGTGGGAGCGCAAGCGCTTCTTCAACCCGCAACGCAACCCGTTCTTCAAGCACGCCGAGGCGGCCTACTTCCTGGCGCACCGCGACGGCGAGCTGTGTGGCACCATCGCCGCGTGCGTCGATCACAACTACGTCAAGTTTCAGAACGACCAGGTCGGCGTGTTCGGGTTCTTCGAGGTACAGCGCGATTACGAGGCGGCGGCGCAACTGCTCGACGCGGGGCGTGACTGGCTCCGGCAGCACGGCATGCGGGTGATGCGCGGCCCGTTCAGTTTCTCGACCAACCAAGAGGTCGGATTGTTGATCGACAACTTCGACTCCGACCCCGTCGTGCTGACCACGTACAATCCGCCGTACTACCAGGAGTTCGTCGAGCGCTACGGTCTGGTCAAGGCGAGAGACCTGTACGCGTACTGGCTCGACGCCGGTCCACCGCCACCGGGCATGGTGCAGGCGGCGGACCGCGTGCGACAGCGCGGCAACGTACGGGTGCGGCCGATGGTCCTGCGAGACTTCAATGCCGAGGCGCTGCGCGTGCGGGAGATCTACAACCAAGCGTGGAGTCACAACTGGGGATTCGTCCCGGTCACGGAGGAAGAGATTCTGGAGCTCGGCCAGGCGTTGAAGCTGATCGTCGACCCGGACCTGACGTTGTTCGCCGAGCTCGACGGGCAGCCCGTCGGGTTCGTCATCTGCATGCCGGACGTCAACCGCGCCGTCAAGCCACTCAACGGGCGCCTCTTTCCGTTCGGCTGGCTGAGGTTCCTGCTGGCCAAGCGCCGGATCAACTTCGTGCGCATCTTCACCCTCGGCGTGGTGCCGGAGAAGCATCCGGTGGGCATCGGGGCGCTGCTGTACGAGCAGGTGTGGGAAGCCGGCTTGCGCAAAGGCTACGTGGCCGGCGAAATGAGTTGGATCCTCGAAGACAACGCGCCGATGAACGCCGCCGCCCAACTGATGGGGGCGCGCGTGTACAAGACCTGGCGGATTTACGACCTGCCCTTGCAGTAGGCCTGGGACAGTACGCGCGTGATCGACGTCCCCGAGATCTGTGGCGCGTGCGATGCGCGCTTTGCTGCGGTGCGCAGCGCGCTGGCGCAGAATTTTCGCGAGCACGGCGAGGTGGGCGCGGCGGTCGCAATCACCGTCGACGGCAAGTACGTCGTCGACATCTGGGCCGGGTGGGCGGACGCGGCTCGCACGCGCCCGTGGCAGCGCGACACCCTCGTCAATGTCTTCTCGGTCGGCAAGGCAATGGCGGCGCTCTGCCTGCTCATGCTCGTGGAGCGCGGGGAGGTCGACCTCGACGCGCCCGTGGCGCGCTACTGGCCGGAGTTCGCGGGCGGCGGGAAGCACGACGTCAGCGTGCGCATGCTCCTCTGCCATCGCGCCGGGTTGCCGGCGATCCGCCGCCCCCTTCCTGAGCTTGCCATGTACGACTGGGGGCTCATGACCGCCGCACTCGCGGACGAAGAACCATGGTGGGAGCCCGGGCGGCGGCACGGCTACCACGTCAACACCTTCGGATTCCTGATCGGTGAGATCGTACGGCGCGTCAGCGGCGAGAGCATCGGCGCGTTCTTTCGGCGCGCGGTCGCGGCTCCACTGGCTGCGGACTTTCACTTCGGGATCGGCCCCGAGCACGATGCGCGCATCGCCGACTATCTGTTCACCGATGAGATGTTCGCCGCCGAGCCGTCGCAGGGTGGTGAGAACGACGCCGCGCGACGGCTCTTGATGGACCGTGTCTACCTGAACCCCCCGGGGCTCTCGGGCATCGGCAGCGTGAACACGCGAGCCTGGCGGGCGGCCGAGATGCCGTCGACGAACGGCCACGCCAACGCGCGCGCCGTGGCGCGAATCTACAGTGCGCTGGCCTGTGGGGGAGCGGTCGACGGCATCCGGCTGCTGCAAACAGAGACGATCGAGCAAGCGATCACGGAGGCATCGTCAGGAACTGACTTCGTCCTGCGTCGCCCTTCGCGCTTCGGGTTGGGCTTCCAGCTCACACAGCCGGAGGGCCCGCTCGGACCCAATCCACGCACCTTCGGCCACTTCGGCGCCGGCGGCGCGCTGGGATTCGCCGACCCGGACGCGCGGCTGGCCTTTGCCTACACCATGAATCGGTCCGGTCCGCGCTGGCGCAACCCGCGCGTCCGCGCGCTCATCGACGCGGTCTACACCGCGCTCCGGCGCGCTTGAATACGACCCCTCTCCACCCTGCTCCTTGACCTCGCCGCCGTGCGCCGGCAGTGTCAGAGTCTGTAGGTCAGAGGAAGTCCAGCACCTGCGTGACGCGTGAGAAGCACACGATGGACGACTACCATGCCGCCTTCGATCCGCGGTTCAGCATCGACCTGCTGTCCCGCTCCGCGCTTGCCGTGCTGGCGCGCGAGTACCAACTCGCCGCCCATTTGCAGGATCGTGCCGGCATCCCCCAGGTCCTGGCGCGCTATGGCACCGAGGCCATGCGCGAGATTGCCATCGCCGAATGGATGGGCGCGAGCCCGGTCTACACACAGCGGATGCAGCGTGCGCTGCGCTTCGAAGGCAACGACGTCGCCACCATCTTCAAGGGCATGCAGTTCGATGTCGGCGCCCCGCACGGCTTTCTCGATTTCCGCTTCCGTGTGAACGACGACGGCAGCGGCGAGTTCTGGCTGCCCTATTGCGGGGCGCTCATGGACGTCGAGCCGATGGGTGAGGAGTTCGTGGTGGGCATGTGCCATCACATCGAAGATCCGACGTTCGATGCGACCGCTGTCGCCACCAACCCGCGGGCGCGGGTGCGGCCGATCCACCGGCCGCCGCGGGTGCCCGCCGATCGTGAGCCGCATTGCCATTGGCGCGTGCGCGTCGAGCCCGACGCTGCGCCCGTCGAGGAGATCCCGCTCACCGCACGGGTCCGGGCCTCGCGCCTCGCCCGCCTCGAGATCTTGGGGCGCGCGCGCGATGCGGATACCGCCGGCCGGCCGGACTACTCCGGCGCCTTCGATCCGGACCTCGACCTCGACGACTTCGCGCAGCCCGCGCTGGTGCGCATCGCGCAGGAGTTCTGTCTCCAAGGTCATCTCCTGGTGCGCTCCTTCATGATGGCGATCGCCGAGCGCTGGGGCGATGACGCCGCCGCTCAGATGGCGTCGCAACAGTTCATCGGGAGCGCCGGCCTCGCCGCGGAGCGCGTGGCGGCGGCGATGCGGCTCGGCGGTGGCGCCGACCTCGAGGTGATCGCGAAACTCCTGCAACTGCACCCGGCTTTCCACCCGCGCGCCTACGTGGACTTCCACGTCGAGCGCGACGACAACAGCGTCCGCTGCTGGATCGGTGACTGCGACGCCTTCGGCGAGGGCGACCCCTACTCGTGGTTCGTCCTCCTGGTTGCCGGCGGCGCCCCGCATCCCGCTCTCGACGCCATCGTCCGCACCGTGAACCCCCGCGCCCGCTGCCGGTCGGTCCAGATTGCTGGCGCGCGTGTCGCCTGGTCCGTCGAGATCGATCCGGGTGCCGAGCCGGCGCCGGAGCCCCCCGCGGTCGGCCTCGCCAAACTCAGCAAAGGTGCGACCTTCCAGTTCACCGCGCGCCGCCCGCGGCGCACGTAATCTCGCCGGAACGCCGGAGCGACCGCGGCATGCCTTGCCCACAGTGCGCCCACGACAATCCGTCAGGGGGACGGTTCTGCCAAGCGTGCGGCACCACCCTCATGCTCCGCTGCGTTCGCTGTGACGCCGAGCTTCCGGCGAACACCCTGGACCGCGATGTGGCGCTCGCGGTCATCAAGACGGAGGGGCTCGACGAGGCGGGGCGTCGGCGCGTGCACCGTGAGGCGCAGGCCATGGCGCACCTCGGTGATCACCCGCACGGTGGAACTGAAAGGTATCGGCGAACCGCAACGCATCCATGGAGTTGCGTGGGAGTAGCGTGGGAGGATGCGCCCGCCCCGCTGTCACTTGACCAGAATGACCAGATCGCTGATACTCCGCCCATGTCGCGACCCTATCCGGTGTACGAGGCAAAGGCGAAACTCAGCCAGCTGCTTCGCCAGGTGAAGCGCGGGCGTAGCGTGACGATCTCCGAGCGCGGCACCGAGGTGGCGCGAATTGTCCCGGTGCAAGCGCCGCGCGATTTGGGCTCACGGCTGGAACGATTGGAGCGTGAAGGAGTGGTGCTACCGCCACAAGGAAGTCCCGACGCCGTGCGCCCACTGGTGCGCAAGCCGGGTGCCTTGCGTCGCTTTCTCAACTCGCGCGCATGAGCGCGGCATACGTTGATACGTCGTTCCTGTTGGCCATCGTGTTCGGCGAGCCGCAGGCGTCCGCGCTGCGGCGCCGGTTGCTACGATTTGACCACCGACTGACCGGGGACTTGCTGCGGGCCGAGGTGCTGTCCGCGGCCAAGCGCGAGGCGGTGGCGTTCGACCCACTGCAGCCCATGCTCGCCGCGCTCTCCTTGGTGCTCCCGGAGCGCAGCTTGGAGCGCGAGATGCGTGAAGTGCTCGGGCATGGGTATCTGCGCGGAGCGGATGTGTGGCATGTCGCCTGCGCGCTCTTTCTTGCCGGCGACGCCCGCCGCGAGCTGGCGTTCTTATCGCGCGACACGGCGCAGCGGGCGATTGCGCGTCGGCTCGGGTTTCCCACGCCATAGAGGAATATCACCGATGCGCTGCACCGCATGTGGCCACAGCAATCGCGACAACGCGAAATTCTGCGATACCTGCGGCGCAACCCTGGCGACGAAGTGCGCGCAGTGCGGTATGGAGCTGCGGGCGAACGCGAAGTTCTGCGATGGCTGCGGCGCGGTCGTGGGGGGATCGGGTGCCGGAGATCAGAGGCCGGTCACCAGCCCCACACCCCCAGCCGCCAACCCCCAATTCCAGCCGCACGTCCAGTACGTCACCACCGCCGATGGCGTGCGTATCGCCTACGCCACGTTTGGTTCCGGGGGAGGCGTGCCGCTGGTCGTCTTGCGTTCGTACAGCTTTAGCCACGTGGAGGCCGAATGGCGGCTGCGGGAGACGCGGTTCCCTTTCATCGGCCCGCTGGCGGAAACGCGTTTGGTCGTCCGCCTCGACTTCCGTGGCGGCGGGCTGTCTGATCGAGATGTGGCGGATCGGTCGGTTGATGCGCGCGTCATCGATCTCGAAGCGATCGTGGACCGCCTCGGCCTCGAACGGTTCGCGATCTACGCCAGCACCGTCGCCGGGCTCGCGACGTTTGCTTACGCGGTGCGCCATCCCGAGCGCGTCTCCCACCTCGTGCTTGCGGACACGGGCACCCGTGGTCCGGGCGCATGGGACCCGCCGCGGTGGAAGGCTTTGCGGGCCCTCGCAGAGCTGGACTGGCATCTGTATACCGAGGCAACCGCATTGCTCGCCTTTGGATGGACCGACGAAGGTCGAGAGGGGGCCAGGCTCATCCGCGAGTGCATGACCCGTGACGACTTCCTGGCTTCCGTCCGCGCCGACTGGGAGGTTGATCTGGCGCCGCTGCTGCCGCAGATCGAGGCGCCCGCGTTGGTCTGCTCGAACACGCGGCTCGCCCACTTCATCCGCCCGGACCTGGCCCGGCAACTGGTCTCCGGCCTGCGGAATGCACGGTTGGTGTCTGTTCGTGACAACAACGAGCTCGTCCGCGCGATTGAGGACTTCCTGGCTGATGCGCCCGTCCCGGCGGTTGCGCCGCCCATTCCGGCCGCCGCCGCAGGCGCCTTCCGCACCATCCTGTTCACCGATCTCGAAGCCCACACGGCGATGATGCAGCGGCTCGGCGATGCGCGTGGACGCGACGTGCTGCGCGAGCACGAGCGCCTCACGCGTGAGGCGCTGCGGGCGCACGGCGGGACGGAGATCAAGACGATGGGTGACGCCTTCGTGGTCTCGTTCACCTCCGCCACCAAAGCGCTGGAGTGCGCGGCGGCATTGCAACGGGCGTTCGCCCAGCACGCCGAAGCCGGCGGCGAACCGCTGCGCGTGCGCGTCGGCGTTAACGCCGGCGAACCGATCGCCGAGAACGACGACCTCTTCGGCGCCGCCGTCATCATCGCCTCACGTCTCGCCGACGAAGCCAACAGCGGGCAGATCGTCGTCGCCGACGTCGTCCGCCAGCTCGTGGCCGGCAAGGACTTCCTCTTCAGCGACCGCGGCGAATCAGCGCTGAAGGGCATTCAGGCGCCGATCCGCACCTGGGAGCTGCTATGGTGATTGAGGCAGTGCACCAATGAGCGACGCGATCCCTGAAACCAGATACGCCAAGGCGGGCGACCTCAGCATCGCCTACCAGGTCGTTGGCAATGGGCCGATCGACCTCGTCGTCGTGCCGGGGATCATCTCGCACGTCGAGTTCTTTCACGAGCTGCCGGGCTACTCGCGCTTCATCGAGCAGCTGTCGGGGTTTGCGCGCGTCATTACCTTCGACAAGCGCGGCAACGGTCTCTCGGATCGTATTGCAGGTGCGCCCACCCTCGAGGAGCGCATGGATGACGTGCGGGCCGTGATGGATGCCGCTGGCAGCCAGCAGGCGGCACTGTTCGGCCTCTCCGAAGGTGGCCCGCTGAGCGTCCTGTTCGCCGCGACCTATCCCGAGCGGACGCGCGCGATCATCTTCTGTGGCAGCTTCGCGCGCATCAGCCGGACCGATGACTACCCGGTCGGTCTTGATCCGGCTCAGCTGGCACTCGCGCGCGATGCCATGATCTCAGTGTGGGGCCAAGGATACTCCCTCGCCACCTTCGCCATGTCGCGCGCCGGTGATGACGCGGCGCGCCAGCTCTGGGCGAAAGCGGAACGGCTCTCGGCGAGCCCCGGCGGCATGCGAGCGCTGCACGCCATGCTCCCCCAGATCGATGTCCGAGCGGTTCTTCCGAGTGTGCGCGTGCCGTGTCTCGTCCTCCATGGGCGGCATGAGATGCTCCCGGTCGAGCTAGGCCGCTATCTGGCCGAGCACATTGCAGGAGCCCGGCTGGTGGAAATCGACAACGTCGATCATTACCCGTTCTTCTCTGACTGTACACCGCTGGTCGCCGAGGTCGAGGAATTTCTCACCGGGACGCGCACCGTGCATGCGTCGGAACGGGTGCTGGCCACCGTGCTGTTCACCGACATCGTCGACTCGACGAAGCGAATGGCCGAGTTGGGAGACCGGCGCTGGCGTGAGATCCTCGACGCCCATGACGCGAGTGTCCGCCGCCAGCTCGCGCGGCAACGCGGCCGCGAGGTGAACACCACCGGCGACGGTTTTCTCGCGGCCTTCGATGGCCCGGCGCGCGCTGTCCGCTGCGCCCGCGATATCCTCACCCATGCGCGCAGTCTCGGCATTGATGTCCGCGCCGGGTTGCACACCGGCGAATGCGAGGTCCGCGGCGACGACCTCGCCGGCATCGCGGTGCACATCGGGGCGCGTATCGCCAGTCACGCCGACCCGGGCGAAGTGCTGACCTCGAGCACCGTAAAGGATCTCGTCGCCGGGTCCGACCTGCGCTTCGCCGACCGCGGCATCCACGTGCTCAAAGGGGTTCCCGGTGAGTGGCGGCTGTACGCCGTAGAGGGATAAGTGAAGCACAACGAGGGTTGCGGCGAGCACATGAAGGGCGTGGGCGATGCGGTCCGCGTGTGCGCGGTACGCCGGCGGGAGTACAGATGAGCGATTGGCAGATCCGCTTCTGCATGAGCGCCGACGGCACCCGTATCGCCTACGCCGTCTCGCCGGAAGGAACGCGGCAGCCCGCAGTCATCGAGGTGAGTTACTGGCTCTTTCCCTTCGAGATGGGCAAGCAAGTACCAGGCGGCTTGGCCTATCTCCTTGCCGAAGATCGGCGGGTTGTCCGGATCGACCGCCGCGGCGTCGGGCACTCGCAGCGCAACGTCACGGATGTCTCGTTCGAGGCGCAGGTAGCCGATGTGGTCGCGGTGGCCGACCACTGTGGCGCGCCGCGATTCGATCTGCAGGGTTTCGGCGACGGCGCACTGGTCGCCGCGGCATACGCTGCCCGCAACCCGAGCCGTGTCCGTCGTCTTTGCCTGGCAATAGCCCATCAGTACGGACCGCCAGAGCTGTGGTCGGCGGTGGCGGCCTTGATCCGCGCCAGTTGGGGACTCGGTCGGCGCACACTCGCCGATCTCGTGATCGGCGAAGTGAAGCTGGACGTGCGTACTCGGTGGGTCGACCAGGCCGCTCGGCAGGTGAGCCAGCAGGTCGCTGCGCTGTACGCCGACGAACAGGCGCGGTTGGAATTGCCCGAGGGCCCCGAGCGGATCGCTGCAGAAACATTCGTGCTCCAAGTCGGAGGGGACTTCGGGGGCTCGGCGGACATGGCACGAGCGCTGGCAGCGGCGGTGCCGCGCGCTCACCTCGTGACCGCGAAGGGCTGGCGCAGCGAGGAGGTCGGCGAGAGTGTCCAGCGGTTTTTCAACGCGCCCGACGAATCGGTCGCTGACGCCGTCGTGGCAGCGAGTGGCGTGCAGACGATTCTGTTTACCGACATCGAGCGCTCAACCGAGTTGACGCAGCGGCTCGGTGACCGCGCAGCCCAGGAGGTCCTACGTACGCACAACGCCGCGGTGCGCGCCGCCCTGGCGCAGCACGCTGGGACCGAGATCAAGCACACCGGCGACGGCATCATGGCGGCATTTTCGACGGCATCGGCGGGCGTGGAGTGTGCCATTGCGATCCAGCGCACGCTGGCCGCCGTGTCGGGCGATGCCGCTCGGCTGCGCGTCCGCGTCGGGCTGAACGCGGGCGAGCCGGTCACCGAAGAGCGCGACCTCTTCGGCACGGCGGTGCAGCTGGCGCGGCGGGCCTGCGACGCGGCCCAGCCGTCCGAGATCCTGGTGTCCAACGTCGTGCGCGAGCTCTGTGCCGGGAAAAACTTTAGCTTCGCCGATCGAGGGATGACCGCGCTCAAAGGCTTCGCCGCTCCGGTGCAGGTGTTCGCCGTGTCGTGGGAGGAGTGAGGTTGGGGCCGAATGACGCTTTGCACGGCCTGCGGACATGAGAATCTCTCCTACACTCCCAAACGTGAACTGTCCCGCCTGCAGCCACGAAAATCCGGCAACGAATCGGTTCTGCGGCGGCCGTGAGGCGGCCACGTTCTGTGAGGCTACGCCACGGCACTCACCAGTCCAGGAAGTGGAGGGCACCGGTCATGACCGATCGGAACGACGCGCGGGCAGACGCGCGTGTGTAAGTTGACCTAGTTTCCTGACCACGTTAAGGTGCGCTCATGAAAACGATGCTCGTCTCCAAGTTCAAAGCGAAGTGCATCGCCATTCTCAAAGACGTCCAGCGATCAGGGGAGCCGGTCGTGGTCACGTTGCGCGGTCGACCGATGGCGCGTGTCGTTCCCTTCAGCGACGGCGCTGACGGCAAGCAGTTGGGACTGCTGAAGGGGAGCATGCGCATCCGCCGCGACCTGCTCCGCAGCGACACCACGCGGGACTGGGAGATGCTGACGTGAAGCTGTTGCTCGATACGCACGTCTGGATCTGGTCGCAGGAAGATCCGGATCGCCTCGGACCACACGCGCAGCGCCTCCTCCTCGGCAGCGAGCATGAGAACCATGTCTGTACGATTTCCACACTCGAGTTGGCGCGCTTGGTGGCAACGGGCGCCGTCAGCGTATCGATCGCGTTGCGCGAGTGGGTCGAGCGAGCGCTGCACGCCATTCACGCGCGCACGGTGTCGGTCTCGCACGAGATCGCACTCGAAGCCTATGCGCTGCCCCAACCGTTCCACAAGGATCCAGCGGACCGCCTATTGGTTGCGGCCTGCCGCATTCACGGGCTGACATTGCTGACAGCGGACGAACGGATTCTCGGCTACCGCACTGTCCGCAGCAGGGACGCGCGACGCTGACGGCGGCCCTTCGAGGCTGGACGCGGGGTCGTTCGGGTTCCCCAACAAGGGTGTGGGCCGGTGGATCGTCGTGCAGACAAGCCGATGGATACGCGGCAATGCGGCGTGGGGAGCTGAGGGAATGAACTGCCGATCGTGTGGTCACGAGAACCCGGCGATCAATCGCTTCTGCGGTCGATGCGGTGCGACGCTTGCCCGCGTCCTGATGAAGACCGGCGCTGAACCCGCGACCGCCGAGTCGGAAGAGGCACTGCGCCGCTGCCTCGAGCTGATCGACGCGACCGGCGCGCGCAGCTACGTGCCCTTCGTGCACGAGGTGCGTGCCGCGCTGGCGCGGCGGCGCGGCGATGAAGAAGCGTGGCTGCGCGAGCTACGGCAGGCGCACGGGCTGTTCACCGAGATGGGCGCGACGGGACACGCAGAGCGAATAGGCCATCAGCTCTCGGCTGTCAGCCGTCGGCCAGAGGAACGGTAAATTAGCAGCCGGTAGCAATATCGCAGGCGGGTTATTTGGGTGCGTCGCTCGGCGGCGTGACTTCGACCGACAGACTGCTGGAAACGATCTCCCTGATTCCGCCGGCGTCGAGTTCCTTCCGCAGCTTCTGCAACTCGGGGTCGGCTGCATTTTTGGCCGCCGACTTCCCGTACGCCTCAATACCGGGGTACTCGCTCACGAACGAAATCAAGCCGGTACGATCTCCGGCCACCATCGCCCGAAAAACGCGGACGCTCGTGGCGCCGTTTCGCCTTATGATGGCGCTGAACGGCTTCGTCTTCGCCAGGTAGGCATCCTGGTCTCCCTTGACCCGTACCGTCAGCACGGTCACCACCGCTTGCGCGCGCACCGCCACCGCCAAGAGCGACACGGCCACCAGTAGATACCCGCAGCATTGACCAATTGCTCTCATGATTCATCACCTCCCCGCGCTGGTGCGCGGATCGTGGGATTTCTCACTCCCGGTCGAGGGCTCGCACGCTTTTGGTGTGGGGACCGTCGTGTCCCCCGTGCAGGCACCGAACGTCTCAGGTACCGAGGTGGCGTGGCGTATCGCACACCCACCGTGTCCCTGTCAACAGAAGCGAAGTGTGGTAGAGACGCGGCACGCCGATGCACTGCCCGACCTGCCAGCGCGAGAACCTCCCGGACTCGCTCTTCTGCACCGAGTGCGGGGCGAAGATGGAGGTCTCCTGCACGGCGTGCGGCGGAACCAACCCGCCTGCCGCGAAGTTCTGCCGTCGATGCGGCGTCACCCTCGTCCACGGTCCAAGGTCCGCGGTCCAAGGTTCCAACCCGGCTCCCTCCACGAGCACGATTCACAAACACGACGCACGAACCGATCCCCGCTCCAACACGCCCCGCCATCTGGCCGAGAAGATCCTGAACAGCCGTTCCGCCCTCGAAGGCGAGCGTAAGCAGGTGACGGTGCTGTTCGCCGACGTGAAGGGGTCGATGGAGCTCGCCGAGCAGCTCGACCCGGAGGAATGGTCGAACA
>CAZCGA010000062.1:0-34459 GCA_964498075.1 uncultured Binatia bacterium (SeqCode)
AACCGCTCGTGCTGAGCTTGTCGAAGCACTGTTTGCGAGAAAATCGACAGTCTCTGGGAAGAGAAGGGGGCTGGATCACAGAACATCAGCTTTGCCTCTCTTTCCGAGTCTGTCGATTTTCTCGGGAACAGTGTTGCGGCGTCGGAGCCGGCTCGCCGCCAGGGAATGAATTCCCCGGCTGAGTCGACGAAAAGTCCCCTGAAAGGGGACTCCAATTGCAGTTTTGCAGTCGGCTTCGGCCGACTCCGTTCCCCTGAGCCGGGGAATTCCATTCCCCGGCGACCGCGACCGCACCGACGCTTCGCGTTTATCGACAGACTCGTCCAAGAGAGGGGGCCAGGGGGTGAGTTCGACGGTGCACGGCAGGATGCGACCTTTTGGGCAACGCACCACGAAGCTGCCCTTGAGGCATTGAGGCTGCCGCCCTTCGGAAATGGACTCCCTGCCGCTGACGACAAACGGCTCGTCAGCAGCAGGGAGGTTGAACGCTCGTTTTGCGGCGCGTACTCAGTCGCCGGCTTCACGGCGCGACGCAGGGGAAGTTGGTCGCCGGAGTCATCAACATGTAAGTCGCGTCCAAGAGCGAATCCTGCGCACGCGGGTCACGGATGAATACCTTGTGCTCCACGTCGCACTTGGTGCCGCCAGTGCCCGTCGGCGTACCCAGCACCGCGTCCATCAGGCAACCCAGGTCTCCACTCGCACATCCGGCCCCGGCGGCAACATTCACGAACCCTAGCCCGCCGATGAACGCCGTCAGCGAATCCCACGAAACCAGGCTGCACTTCTTCGGGATTCCGCCCTTCAGAAGCGGATCTTTCATGTTGGTCAGCTTGGTGGCGATGGCGACGGGCACCGCGTTGCAGAGGGTCTGGACGGAGGTGGTACTGCACACGCTCAGAGGTGGCATCCCGGGGTCGATCTCGTCCCTGAGTTTGCAGCGCACGATTCTCTCCGTGCAGTTGTGCGTCTTGTTCGCGACGGCAATCGCCAGCGCCCGGACCTTGAACTCGAAGCGGTTCTGGCAGGCCAAGACAGTCAAGCTCGCCGTCGCTGGCAGAGTACCGTCGGGCACGTCGATGGTGCCGCTGATAGTGTCCATATTGCACGCGCCGCCGTCCTTGCGCTTAACGCAGTAGCCCTGGTCTACAACGAAAGGCCCCGCGATCGCGAATTCTCCAGCACCGTAAGGCGCGTTCAGCGTGAACGTCTGCACCGCCGTGCCAGTGTTACAGTCGAACGGCAGAGTGCCAATGCTGATCGTCAGGTGACCCGCCATGCCCATCCCCATACCCCCGGTGCAGTCAACGTTGGAGGTGGCATCAAGCTTCAAGGCTTCTCCCGCTGCCAACGTGATGGTGCCCGCTGTGCCCAACGGGTCCATGGGATCGTTGGGCATTGCCGAGTCGATCGTCTGCGTCACGGACGTTGGCCGGGTCAGATTGGGGAAGGCGGTGCCGTACCCGGCGTTGTCCAGCAACAGCCCGCCGCGCGGTTTGACCCGGCTCACCACCGCATCAACCCGCGGCTCGATCTCTCCGCGCAGGCATTGCACCAGGGTGGCCAGGTCGGCGGATGTCCCACAGGTCGTATCGTTCGAGTACCACAGGTTGCCGCCACCGGCGGTGTTCGACATGATCCGCGACGCCGAAAACACCCCGACACCCGCTGCCGGAGTGCACGTGATGGGGGTCTGGGTGTCGAACCTCATCTTTGCCAGGCTCAGGCTTGAATCCGACTGGTTCCCCAGCTTGCTCTTGCAGGCCGAGAGCGCGTCGGAGCGGCACGTCCCGTAGTTGAACGTCGGCGGCGCGTCGTTGATCTCACGCTTCAACTCGCACTTCAGCAGCCGGTCGATGCAGCTGAGCAGCAGGAAGCGACGCTTGTTGGCGTAGGTCTTCCCGCGGTTGGTGATCGCCCGGCGGCAGGCCTTGACGGCCGCCAGGGTGAGACTGTCCGTCGCGAAGGCCGGGGCGGCGAACGCGCATACCAAAACTATTGCCACGAGGCGTAACGATCGACGAAGATTCATTGCTCCCCCTTTCGGCCGATGCACTCACATCGGTCTGCTAATCTAACGGGCCGGACTCCTTCCCCTGCTCCGCATCACCGCGGGCGCGTGCGGAGGTGAAACGCCGTCCGGCGCAGTCTTCCTCTCGTTCCCTTGACGCAAGAGTATGCGCCCGGCCAAGATAATGTGTCAATACATATTGCGTCGTCGGTCGCCTCGGTACTGTCTCAGTTTTCTCTGTCGCCCGCCCCAGGGCATGAATGCCCTGGCTGAGAGTAGGCGCCCGCTGAAGCCGGCGCAGTAACATGCGCCCCGTTTCAGAGCCTGTCGATAAACGCGAAGCGTCGGTGCGGTCGCGATCGCCGTCGCCGGGGAATGAAATTCCCCGGCTCAAGGGAACGAAGTCGGCTGAAGCCGACTGCAAATTGCGATTGGAGTCCCCTTTCAGGGGACTTTTCAGCCATTCAGCCGGGGAATTCCATTCCCCGGCGGCGAGCCGGCTCCGACGCCGCAACACTTGTTCCGGCGAAAGTCGACGGTCTCTTTCACGGGGCGCCCAACTTCAGTGGCCCGGCATCCGACTTTGCGATAGCTTCGCGGCACGATGCCCCGCTGGGATGTAGTCGTCATTGGCGCCGGCCTCGGCGGCATGCTCACCGGCGCCATCCTGGCGCGCCGCGGGCAGCGCGTCCTGGTCCTGGAGCGCGAGCCGCGCGCCGGCGGACGCCTGCGCAGCTACGAGGTCGACGGCTTCGTCATCGATGCCGGCGCCTTTCTGTGGCCGAACAAGTATCTCGATCAGGCGCTGGCAGCCGCCGGCGTCACCGCCTTCGTCGGTTCGGAGATTCCCGCCAACGAAGTGATGCGCATCTTCGTTCAGGGCCTGGGCGGCAAGCGCTTCTCCTTCCCTTGGCTCGGCCGTGATCAAGCCGCCCTCGACGACACGATCCGCGAAGTGTACCGCGTCTCACCCGATGACTTCAGCCGGCTGGGCGCGCAGCTCGCGCAACTTGCGCAGCTCGACGACACGCAGGTGAACGCGCTCATGCACGTCACCGTTCAAAACTGGCTGGCTGGGAATGTGTCCGACGCCACCCTCGCCAATGCACTGCTACGCACACTGATGTTGTTCGGCACCTACGACGCGCCGCACGCCTCGATCGGCGAACTCGTCCGGCTGCTGCAGCGCAACCGCACCGCCGGGACGCCGGCGAAGCCCGAGTACTGCGGCGCCAACGCGATCGGCGGAGTCCGCGCGCTGGCCGAGAGCATCCGCGCCGCGCTCGAACGCAACGGCGGCGAGTTGCGTCTCGGAACCACCGTCGATGAGATCGTGGTTTCCGGCGCCCGTGCCGTTGGGGTGCTGGCGCACGGCGCCCTGCCCTTCCAGGAGCGTTGCGATGCCGACGCGGTGGTCAGCAATCTGCCTATTTGGACGCTGTTCGACATCATTGCCGAGCGCCACTTTCCAGCCGACTTCGTTGCCAACGCCCGGCATTACGCCAAGGTCGGCGGCACCGTCTGCGTCGCCTACGCCTTCAAGGAGTTGCCGCGGCTGCGTGAGACGGGCGAGCCGGACCATTTCCCAGGTTGGACGCGTCTGCTGGTGGGTCCCGAGCGCAGCTTCGGCGGCGGCCTGTTCTGGATGTCGCATCACTCGCCGCGCAACGCACCGCCAGACCAGCACATCCTGCAAGGGATGCGTCTGGTGCCACAGCCGACGCTCAGCGATCAGCCGCAGGTCGATCAGATCGTCGCCGACTTCGACGGCCTGCTGCGTGAGATCTACCGCGACGTCGATCGCGTTCTCCTCTGGCACCGGCGTTGGGTGACCCGCGACGGCACGGAGTACATGATCTCGGCGGTGCCGCGTCCCGATGTCCGCGCCCCATCGGTCGCCGACCTCTACTTCGTCGGCGAGACCATCAATCTGCCGTCGATCCAAATGGACGCCGCGGCGCACTCGGCGCTGGAGTGTGTCCGACTGATCGAGGAGCGGCGCTGATCGATGCCTCTGTGTACCGCTCCGCGTCTTTGATATACGTGCCGCATGCCGCGTAACGATGCGCGCGACGACGGTGAATACTCCTTGCCGGTCAGCAGCGGCCGCGCCTGGGTCTTCGGCGATCATGTTTCCCAGCAGCAGTTGCTGGCCGACGAGCACCTCGGCCAGACACCGCTCGCCGCCAGTGCCTTCGTCATGGCCACGCTCGACCCGCAGTTCGCCGGCAAGGTTGCATCCGGGGACTTCCTCGTGGCGGGTTTGGAGTTCGCCGCCGACGCCACGCATCGCGTCGTACCAGCCGCCTTGAAAGCCCTCGGCATCGCCGCGGTGATCGCGCGCTCGTTCGGACGTTTCTTCGTGCGCCAGGCGATCAACGCCGGTCTTCCGGCTCTGGTCGTCGAGGAGACCGGCGCCATCAAGGCGGGAGACCGGCTGCGGGTCGACGTCGAAGCGCACATCGTCGCCAACCTCAGCTCCGGCGATCGCTACGTGGTACGCAACCTCGATGACGACGCCCTCGCCGTGCTGCGCGCCGGCGGATCGTGAATCGCCCTCGTAGTCGTGTTCCGCACGTTCGCCTTTCGCGACACGACTCACGACCAGTAGCCTCGGTTGACCACGCTCTGCTATCGTGCAGCCGCTATGCCCGTCGCCCCGTCCGGACAGCGCTGGCATGAGGAGATCGACATCGGCGTCGTGGGCGCAGGCGGCTGCGGGTTGGTCGCCGCGCACGCTGCGGCCGGCAGCGACGTCAGCGTCGTCGTTTGGGACAAGGCCACGGCCGCGGGCGGCGACACCGCATTGAGCTGGGGCATGATCGCCGCCGCCGGCACACGCCAGCAGCGCGAAGCCGGGATTTTCGACGTCGGTGAAGATTTCGCCCACGACGTGCTCGCACGCAACCGTGGGGGCAGTGACCCGAGTGTCACCCGGCGCCTCTGCGACAGCTCGGCTGCGCTGCTCGCGTGGCTCACCGATGTCCACGGCATCAAGCTGCAGCTGGTCAAGCAGGTGTACGACCCGGGTCATCGACACCTGCGTCTGCACACCCCACCGTCGCACGGCGGCCAAGCACTCATCGACCCGCTGGTCCGCTCTTGTGCGCGCCGCGGTATTACCTTGCATCTCAGCGCCCCAGTGCTGCAAGTGTGGACGGACACGACGGGCGCCGCCGTTGGCGTGCAGATCAAGCGACCGAGAAAGACTCCCGCCAACATCCGGTGTCGGAAGGTCATCCTCGCGTGTGACGGCTTCGCAGCCAACCCGATGCTGTTGCAGCAGCACTGTCCCGACGCGAGTGCACTGACCTACGCTGGCAGCCCGACCAGCCGTGGCGACGGGCTGGCGTGGGCCGCGGACCTGGGTGCCGCGACGCGCGATCTCGATGCCTACGAGGCCTACGCCCCGGTGGCTGTCGGCGCGCAGCTCTTGATTCCCTGGGCGCTGATGGCCAACGGCGCCGTGCTGGTCAATCAGCGCGGAACGCGCATTGCCGCCGAGGCACACCGACCCGCCGACGCCGTCTGTGCGCTCCGGTCGCAACCCGGGAACGTCGCCTACGCGATTTTCGACACTCAGATCCTGCAACGCACGGCGGCCGACGATGCGCAGTTCTCCAGCCAGGTGGCGCCGCGCGTCGTGCGGCGCGCGGATGAACCCGGCGAGCTGGCCAAGCAGTTTCAGATCGATCCCGACACGCTGAGCCAAACCGTTGGCACCGCTTCCGTCAGCCCCGTGCAGTTGGCCGACGGCCCGCATCCGTTGACCCCGCCGTTCTACGGCATCCGCGTGACTGCGGCGCTGGTGCAGACGCAGGGTGGTCTGGTGATTGACTCCAGCGCCCGCGTTCTGCGTCCCGACGGTGCGCCGGTGCCGAACCTCTACGCCGGCGGCGGTGCGGCGGCGGGCGTGTCGGGCGCCGGCAACGACGGCTACCTGTTCGGCACCGGCCTCCTGTGCGCCCTGGGCTGGGGGAAGATCGCCGGTGAGGAAGCCGCGAATGAAGTTCTGGCGGCACGCGCCAGCACCACATCACCCACCGCGACGCCAACGGAAGAATCGGATCATTGAATCATCGGGTCACATCGGGTCACTGAGTCATTTGGAGGAGACGGGGCAAATGACTCAGTCGTCAATCCCATGAGGCTCTATCCCGCCATCCGGCCGCTGCTCTTTCGCCTCGACGCCGAACGGGCGCACCATCTTGCCTTCAGCGCCCTGCGCGCCGGCGAGTGGCTGCTGGCGCGCACTCGTGCGCCGCGTGCGTGGTCGCACCCGCTGCTGGCGCAGCGTCTGTGGAACGTCGACTTCCCCAACCCCGTGGGCTTGGCCGCCGGCTTCGACAAAGACGCACGTGCCCCGCACGTGTGGCCGTTGTTGGGATTTGGGTTCGCAGAGCTCGGGACCATCACGGCGGAAGCCCAGCCCGGCAATCCGCGGCCGCGGATGTTCCGGCTGCCCGGTGACCAGGCGATCATCAATCGCCTGGGCTTCAACAACTCCGGCGCCGCGGCCGTGGCGCAGCAGCTGGCGCGTCTGCAGCGCGTGCCGTCCTCTATCCCGCTGGGCATCAACATCGGCAAGTCGCGCGTGACGCCGCTGGCGGAAGCCGCCGCCGACTACGTCTGCAGCTTCCGCCGGCTGTTTCCCTTCGCGGCGTATGTGGTCATCAACGTCAGCTCGCCCAACACGCCTGGTCTGCGCGATCTGCAGGCCGAGGAGGAGCTGGCCGCATTGCTGGCGGCGCTGGTGCACGAGAACGACGTCCTCGCACAGACACTCCGGCAGCCGCCGCGGCCGCTGTTGATCAAGGTGGCGCCCGACCTGAGCGACGAAGCGCTGGCGCGCATCGTTCACGTTGCCCGCACGGGCCGGGCGGCCGGCTTCGTCGCCACCAACACCACCATTCAACGCGGCGGCCTGCGCACGCCCATCGACGAGGCCGGCGGTCTCAGTGGCGCGCCGCTGCGCGATCGTGCCACCGTCGTGATCCGGACGTTGTACCGCCTCGCTGGCGCCGACTTGCCGATCATCGGTGTGGGCGGGATCTTCAGCGCGCCGCACGCTTACGAGAAGATCCGCGCCGGCGCCGCCCTGGTACAGATCTACACCGGGATGGTCTTCGAAGGGCCGCGGCTGGCGCATCGCATCGCGTCTGGCCTGGTCGATTTGCTGCAGCGCGACGGCCTGGCACATGTTCGGGAGGCCGTAGGCAAGGATGCCTGAGTCGTTTTCAGGCATCGTGTTGGCGCTCTCTCGACTCACGAGCACAACTCACGAACACGAGCACGATCTTCTTCCATGACTGAAGGCTCGCTGCTTCGCGATCTGGTCATTCCGTTCGCCGCCGCGGGGGAGCCGCTCGCGTGATCGGGCTGCTGCTCGGCATCGTCGTGCTGGCCGCCCTCATCGCCGTGGCGGTCCGCCGGGCGCAACGGACGCGCGCCACGCGTCGCCAACCTGGGGCGACCATTCACCGCCCGGTCGCCGTCAGTCGATTCGACGAGATCGACAGTGCCGTGCGTGCACGGGGCTGCTGGTGTGGGGGCGCCTTCGTCGCCGTGGGTGAGACCTCGCGTACCGCCGGTGTGCGTCGCTTCCGCATTGTCCGCCTGGTCTGCAACCAGTGCGAGCGCGAGGAGCTGATGTACTTCGACGTCACGGAGGTGTTTCACTAGCCCTGCGCGCGCCAGGCTGATCCGCTGTTGCGCGAACCCGGTACCTATGCTCTGTGGCGAGATGGAGGTTTCATGGCGCTGAACGACATCTGCGCACTGACTGTCGAGCAACTGAGCATTCGCATTCGTCGTAAGGATCTCTCCCCGGTCGAGGCGACGGCGGGGCTCTCCGCGGAAGGCCTGCCGATTGGCGTGCACGTGATGGCGGCGCACTTCGACGAGGTGCACGCCCTGCGGGTCGCCAACGCCATCATTCAAAGTGCCCCCGAGCTGAGGCAGCTGCGGTCGCCACTCGCCGCGTGACTCCCTTGAGCGATCGAGCCCCTAGCGCCGAAGTCGCCGTCATTGGATACGGCTCGCTCATGAGCGGGTTGGGGTTGCAGCCGCTCGGACACATGCGCGTCCGTGCCGCTTCGCGCGTGGCGCTGCTCAACACACGGCGCGGCTTCGGGAAGTTCTCGCAGCACGGCGATCGGTTCGCCATGGTGCTGGAGCCGCTGCGCAGCGGCCTATCCATCGAGGCCCACACCCTGGAGGCCGACGCACCGTCATCGGACGTTCCCGAGGGCCTCAGCTTGCTCGTGCAGCCGAATGATCTGGCCCGCCTGTGCGACCGTGAAGGGTACAGCAGCGGCGCCGTGCAGCGCCTGCGCCAGGAGGCTGCGGCGAAGCGGGTCGACCTCGCCACATTCCTGTGGTCGCTGTTCAACGACGTCGGGTTCGACGTCACCGCCTTTCGCCAGCGCCTGTTCAAGCTGGTGGGCTACACTTCGCCGCACTACGTCCCGCACCCGGTGCGCCTGGACGGGGAGCGCTTCGCCATCACCTTCCTGGCCCCGGGCAAGGAGGGCACAGGCTCGGAACGCGTCACCGCGGTGCGCGTGCGAACGGGCAACGAGGCACTGCTCACCGCCACCGAGGCGTGGCAGCGCAAGCCCAATCCCACCCAGCTGGAGTACTTTGCCTCCTGCTTCCTGGGAGGCGTGCACGGCGTTTCCATCCGCGACCTGACGGCGCCGATACTCGAAGACGACGCGCTGCGGGCACAGGTGCGCGCCAAGATCGTCGAGGAGCAGCAGCGCGAGCTGCCGCGGTTCCTCGAAATGACCGGCCTCGATCATCACGCCTACTGGCAGGCGTTCGGGCCGCCGACGCACAGCCTGCGGCGCAGCGGCCTGGAAGAGTTTCTCCGAGGTCGGCAAATAGAGCGCACACCATGAGCACCCACGCGTTCAAGGTCCACGTCACCAAGGACTATCTGAAGTTCAACGCCGCGCACTTCATCGCCTACAAGGGCTTCCGCGAAGCGCTGCACGGGCACAACTACCGCGTCTCGGTCGAGGTCGAGGGCGAGCTCGGACCGCAAGGGTATGTCCTCGACTTCGGCCTGGTGAAGCAGGTCGCGCGGCGCGTCTGCGAGCGCCTCGACGAGAAGGTCCTGCTACCGGCGCTCAGCGACTGCGTGCACATCCGCGAAGACGGCGCCCAGGTGATCGCAACCTACGAGGACGATGAGTTCCGCTTTCCGCGTGCCGACGTCGTGCTGGTACCCATCGTTCACAGCTCGGCGGAGGAGCTGGCGCGCTATCTCGTCGGCGAGATCCGCAAGGAGCTGCAGGCCGAGGGTGTGCAGGGCCTCCGCACCATTCAGATCGGCGTCGAGGAGACGCCGGGGCAAGCGGCCTACTGTCGGGAGATGGCAGACGAGTAGACGACAGACAACAGACTGCAGGCAACGGATTACGGACAGCGGACATGAGATTGGGAACGTCGGGGCTGGTGGTGGCTCTCGTCTGCGCGGTTGGTTTGGGCGCGTGCAGCGTCCAGCTGCCCGAGCCGGAGTCGGAGGGCGCCAAGCTCTATACGCAGCGCTGCAACAGCTGCCATCGGCTCTACGCGCCGGCCAGCTTGAAGTACGAAATGTGGAAGATTCAGCTCGAGCGCATGCAGGGCGAGATGGCGCGGCGCGGGCAGCCACCGCTAACGCCGCAGGAGCTCGCCGTCGTCCTCGACTACCTCAAGCGCCACGCCGGCTGACCGGCTGCGCGTGCTCGTACAACCCGTACCCGTCTTCGTCGCCGCGCCGGAAGCGCGCCGTGCCGAAGGTCACCCGCAAGTAATCGCCGCCGCCGGCCGGCCGCAGGATCGTCATGCGTGAGAGGGGCCGGCCGTGCACCGGCGGCTCAGCCTCGCACACCAGCTCGAATGCCACCGGCGTGTAGGCATCGCCGTCGTTGCTAACGGCGATGCGCGCGCGCCGCAGCGGGGTCACCGCATCGCCGCGGAACCGCAGGCCGAGGCCGTCGCCGCCAGTCACCCGCGACAACAGACCGCACTGGGTGCCGAACGCCGCCGCAATCATCGTCTGCGCACCCGACCCGGCCGCGCGGAACGCCCCGGCGTTGGCGAAGCCGCCGCTGTGCACTTGGACCGCGCGTCCGGCAATGACAACCTCGCCACGCACGGTTCCAAACCGGGCCGGTGTGCCGGCTCCTGACGCATGCGACGGGCGAAACTCGATCGCCACCTCGGCCTCAACCAGCCGCGACGCCGCCAGCGCCGCCTCGAGGTCCATGTATACGGCCGCATCGTCGAGGGCCATCATGGGCCCGGCGAATTGCAACCGCATCGATTCGCCGACCGTGTCGAAGCGTAGCGGCGGGACCGCGCCCGAGGAATCGGACGCCACCTCTTCACCGGTGAACAGCGCAATGCGTTGCCCACCAAGGAACAGCAGAAGTCGTCCGCCCCATGACCGTGCGCCCGCCCGTCCTACGCCGGCGAAGAGCCCGACGTCCGCGGCCGCGTCGTAGAACTGCAGCGCCGCTGGCGCAGTGCCCAGTGCTGAACCCTGTGCGCGGCGTTCGGAACGTCCAGCCGGAGCGTCCGATGGTGAAGATCGGAAGGCCTGCATCACGGCGCCGAGGAACCGATCGCGCCACATTCCGGGCCAGCGGAGCGGAATGCCCAGCTCGAGTTGCATGGCGTTGAGCCGGCCCGCGTCCGCCCACGCCGCGATGCGAGCGCTCGCGTCGTCGGGCTCGCAGAGGCGCGACGCGAACAGCTGCACGAGATTGTTCGGATGGCTCGCCGGGTAGCGCTCGCCGATCGCGGCGCGGATCTCCACCCGCGCGCAGGCCGCGCGCAGCGCCGCAATGCGGTTGCGCAGGTAGCCGACACTGACCGTCAGCTGCGCGCCGTCGGAAATATGGAACCCGTCTTCGGTGTCGATCGCACCGATGCCGACGTCGCACTTCGGTTGGCCCGTGTTCCAGCCGTGCACGAACACCACCTCGGCCTGCGCATGCCGTTCCAGGATACTGCCGATCTCCTGCACCAGCAGATCCAGGAACCACGGCGCGCGACGGCGCACCTGCGAGGTCCGATTCAGATCCAGGACGTTGCGGTCGAGGCGCTCGTTGATGATCACGCCGGCGCCGAGCCGCTCGGCAAGTATGCGCGTGACCTCCGGCGTGTACAGGTCGTTGACCCGCAGCCGCGGTGGCGGTGCCTGCGGGTCGATAGGCGGCCGCCGTCCACCGTGCGGCGCCACCAGCAGGACCGCACTGTCGCCCCTGCGCCACTCACAGGAAGCATTGACGATTGAGTCACTGACCCATTGGGTCATTTGCTCAGCACTGAATCTCTGCCACCACGGCGCGCTTCGTCATCCCGAGCAGCTGGAAGACCCAGGCGAAGAGGTACTTGCGGCGGAAGAGGGCGAGGATGCGGCGCACTTCGGCGGGGTGGCTGATCGGGGTGGCGCGCCCTACAACGGCGCCTTGCCCGAAGTCGAGCTGCACCGCGGGTTGCTTCACCAGGTTCTTGTACCAGTCGGCCGTCGGACCGCGGACGTGCTGGACGTACAAGCGCTGCGCATCGGCCACCACGAACCAGATAGTGACGGCGTGCTGCCGGCCGGACTTGCGTCCCGTCGTCGTCAGGCGAAACGTCGACTGCCGCGCATACGAGGTCAGGTCGATTGCCATCACCCGTTGAACGCTTGCACCATCTTGCGCCATCGCCCGCGCTCGCCGGCGCCGAACGGGAAGTAGAAGGCGATGCGATCGAGGTAGCCATCGTACTTCTTCCTCAGCTTGCCGACGATGTCGTCGTACGTACCGGTGGTGGCGTAGACCTCGAGCATCTCATCGGTGATCTCCGAGGCCATGCCTCCCCAATCGCCGCGTTTCGACTTCTCCGTCAAGCGACGGCCGGTGTCGCCCCAGCCGTGCGCCTCGAGCACGCCGACGTACGCCGGGGTCGATGCATAGAAGGAGATCTGCTGGCGCACGGGTCCCTTGGCCATCTCGATCTCGTCGGGCGTATCACCGGCGATGACGAAGGCGGTGCTGGACATCGCAATATCCTTGCGTCCCCGGCCAGTCTTCTTCAGGCCACGCTTCACGTTTGGGAAGACCAGCTCGTCGAGGTACTTGATCGAATGGAACGGATGGATGTGAAAGCCGTCGCACAGCTCGCCGGCGAGGCGGCACATGTACTCGTTCACGCCGGCGATGTAGATTTGCGGTGGCGGATATTGGATCGGCCCGGGATTGAAGAACGGGGTCATCAGCGTGAAGTTGTAGAACTTGCCCTGGAAGTTGGGCCGCGTACCGTTCTGCCAGCAGTCCCAAATAGCGTGGATCATCTGGAGCATCTCGCGCAGCTTCGGGCCCGGGTGTTCCCACTTCACGCCGAAGCGCCGTTCGTTGTGTCCCTTCACCTGCGTGCCGAGGCCGAGGATGAAGCGGCCACCCGATTGCGCCTGCAGGTCCCAGCCGATCTGCGCCAGCACCATGGGGCTGCGCGGAAAGGCCACGGCGATCGACGTGCCCAGCTTGATGCGCTTGGTGTGCTCCGCCGCCAGCACCAGCGGGAAGAACGGATCGTGGCTGGTCTCCGCCGTCCACAGCGTATCGAAGCCCATCTCTTCCGCTTCCTTCGCCGCCGCCGCCACGTCGTGCAGCGAGGCAGTCAGCATTCCGGTATCGAGCTTCACAGGAGCCTCCTTGGCGTGTGAGTGCGAACGCGCGGCACGATAGCCCAAACGCAGGGTGAGCGCGAGACGGTGAGCCGGTGGGCTTTGCACGAGAAGTCGCATCCTGCCCTGCACCGTCGAACTCACCCCCTGGCCCCCTCTCTTGGAAAGAGAGGGGGAAGAGGCAAAGCTGATGTTCTGCGATCCAGCCCCCTTCTCTTCCCAAGAGAAGGGGGCTTGGGGGATGAGTTTCTGAGCGTCGTGGGCGCGGCGATTTCCACTCTCGCGCAAAGCCCAGCCGGTGCATTTCGGTTGGCCCGCGTCGGCAATCCGGGTAGGCTGTGCGCATGAGTGCCAGTCGCATGGCGTCTATCGCGCTGCGTCACGCCTGGCGTGTGATCGTGCTCGTCGTCGGCCTCACGGTACTGGCCATCGGCGTGGCGATGATCGTCCTTCCCGGTCCGGCAGTCGTGGTGATTCCCGTCGGGCTGGCGATCCTGGGCACCGAGTTTGTGTGGGCGCGGCAGCTCCTGCACCACCTCAAGGAGCGCGCCGGCCAACTGGTGAACAGCCGCCGTTCCACCGACGCAGCGTCAGCGGCGAGCGAGCGTCCCGAGTCGACTACGTGAGGAGCCTCGCGACCTCGACGCGGGCGTCGTTGAAGCAGGCACCGTCGCCGATGTCGGTGAGGTGATCGGGAACCAGTGCCGTCGTCGTGGCGCCGTTGAGGGTGCTGGAGCGCCACAAGCCCTTGGGGAGTGACACCACGCCAGGCCGCACATCGTCACGCAGGCTCACCGGCACGTGCACCTCGCCGAGGTCGTTGTAGACACGGACGGTGTCGCCATCCCGGATGCCGCGCGCCGCAGCGTCGGCCGGGTGCATGCGCAGCGTCGGATGCGGCAGATTGAACTCGCCGAAGATCGAGTTGATGGTCTTGTCGGATGACGGGCTGAGGAGCGCCAGCGGGTACGGCCCCGGTGCTGCCGCCGCGTAGCGCGGCGGTCCGAGCTCGGGCGGGCAGAGCTCGACCTTGCCGCTGGACGTGGTCGGGAAGTCGGTCACGAACTGGATCAGCTCCCGTCCCTGGAAACGGACTTGCGCAACCTTCTCCTCTTTCAACTGCTCGACGCCGGCGCCGCCGAAACGCTGGCGATCGCAATCGAGCGCAGCACGTAACAGATCGTCCGCCGTCGCCGTCAGCTCCGGCTCGTCGAAGCCCATGGCGTGTGCCAGCCGAGCGAACAGCTCGGGGTTGCTCAGCGACTCACCGACGGGTGGGATGACCGCATCGGAGTACTGCAGGAAGTAGTGGCCGTACGACTTGTGCAGCTCGGCTTGCTCGAAGACGGTGGTCGCCGGCAGCAGGAGGTCGGCGAAGCGCGCCGTGTCGGTCAGCACCTGCTCGTGCACGACGCTGAACAGCTCGTCCCGCACCAGCCCGCGCAGGATCAGGTTCTGGTGCGGTGCCATGGCGACCGGGTTGGCGTTGTAGACGAACAGCGCGCGCACCGGCGGCGTCTGCGGCTCCGTCAGCAGTCGACCCAGCTGCGTCATGTTCACCTGGCGGACCGGCCGCCGCCGCAGATCGGGTCGGGCGAGCGCCATGCCATTCACTGGGAAGGCGCGGCTCAGGCTCATGGTCAGGCCGCCACCGCGTACGCCGAACTTGCCGGCCACCGCGGGCAGCGCGAAGATGGCGCGCACCGCGTTGCCGCCGTTGCGGTTGCGCTCCACACCCCAGCCACAGCGGACCACTGCGGGAGAAGCGGCCGCGTAGGCGTCGACCACCGCGACGATGTCACGCTCCGGCACCTGGCAGATCTCCGCGGCGCGTGGCAGCGGATACTCGCCGGCGGCGTGCGCCAAGGTCTCGAAGCCGCTGGTGTGCTGCTGCAGGAAGACCTGGTCGGCGCGACCGCGGCGCACCAGCTCGTTGATCATCGCCAGCGCGAGCACGACATCCGTGCCCGGCAGTGGCTGTAAGTGCACGCTGGCGTTGCGGGCCAGCGGCGTGCGGCGCGGATCGATCACGGCCACGAAGGCCCCGGCGGCGCGTGCCGCGTGGACCTCGGGCACCAGGTGAATGCTGGTGGCCGACGGGTTCACGCCCCACAAGATGATGGCGCGCGCCAGGTGATAGTCTTCCGGCGGCACCCCACCCATCGTCCCGAACATGGCGCGGTAGGTCGTGCCCGTCGGCGCGGCGCAGATCGTCTTCAGCAGCTCCGACGCGCCCAGCCGATTGAAGAAGCGCGCATCGGCCGCGCCCTCACCGTACACACCGTTCGAACCGCCGTAGTGATACGGCACGATCGCTTCGGCGCCGTCCGACGCGATGATCTGCTGGAAGCGCTCGGCGATCGTGGCAATTGCCTCGTCCCACGAGATACGTGCGAAACTTCCCTCGCCCTTGGGCCCGACGCGTCGCTGCGGGTACTTGAGCCGCAGCGGCGAGTAGACCCGCTCCGGATAGCGGCGCACCTTGGCGCAGATGAACCCGTCGGTGTACGGGTTGCGGCGTGAGCCATCGACCTTGGTGATGCGGCCGGCCTCGACGGTCACCGCCAGGCTACAGGTGTCGGGACAATCGAGCGGACACACCGAGTCGAGCGTGAGCGCCATCGCGATCGACCATATCTCAAGGCCTGCGCGAATGGGAGCAGGGTCTTTCCACGGGCATTGACGCGGCCGTGAGTGTCTCTGACCGCGATTCGTACCGGCAGATGCGAGCACCGTACCCTCGCTACGCCGGGGGCTGAAGCACCCGGCGGAAACAACGAAGCCGGCTCGAAGCCAGCTGGTGGGAGTACGCGCGGCTACGAACGGCCTCGTCGTGTGAGGTTCGGGGCTTCGATCTGCTCGAACACCGCGTTCGTACTGCCTCGGGCATGGTGCTCCTTTTGGTTCCGAACGTAGGCGATGACGGAGGGTAGCGAGCGTTCGCCGATGCTCAACACCGCGTAACCATCCTGCCATCTGAATCTTGTCCCACTACCACAGCCCGGTTCACCGGGCTTTGCTGTCTGAGCCGGGGGATTTATTCCCCGGCTCTTCCCGGCCGCTCCCGCTTGAACCGCGGAAGCCGGGGAATGGAATCCCCCGGCTGAGACAACGAAGCCGGCTCGAAGCCGGCTGGGGTTTCAGCAGCGTGAGCTGGTGACGATGTCTGCGTTGAGCCCGGTTCACCGGGCTTTGCCGTTTGAGCCGGGCGGCTTTAGCCCCCCGCGCAAACGCGGAGCATCAGACGTGGAACTCTCCCGCCATGAACACCCGCACCGCCTCGGCCACCGCTTGCTCGTAGCCAACGAAGAAGTGGTCGGCTCCGGCAACGATCTGCTGGGCCTTCGGCTCGATGAGGTAGCGCACGGCGGCGCGGGCATCGTCAGCTTCCCCTACCCCGCCGCCGTACGAACCGTCGCTCCCGCCGACGCCACGGAAGTTGAACCGCAGCGTGCTGAACCCCGCCTGCTGCAACGCCCGCGTGACCGTGAGGATGATCGGGTTGTCCATGTCGCCGCCGTACTGCGGGTGCGGATGGCAGATGACGGCGCCAGCCGTGCCGCGACTCGGCAGCGTCAACTCTCCCTCGATCTCCAGTGCGTCGCAGCGAAACGTGACCCTCACGCCAGCTCACCCGCGCCGCGCTTGCGCACGATGGTGAGCCCGTCGGAGATCGCCAGCATCACCGCCTCGACGCGCGGGTCGGTGGCCAGGAATGCGTTCAGCTCGCGCAGCGCGCGCGTGCTCTCATCCGTGCTGGCGCGGTCGAGGACCTGACCCATCCACAGGACGTTGTCGAACAGAATGAGGCCGTTGGGCCGCAACCGCTTGAGGATCTCTTCGTAGTAGTTGCGGTAGTTCGGCTTGTCGGCATCGATGAACGCCATGTCGAAGTGCGTATCCGCCGGCAGGCCGCGCAGGGTGTCGAGCGCCGGACCGAGACGCAGATCGATCTTGTGCGCCACGCCGGCTTTCTCCCAGTAGCGCCGGGCGATCGCCGTCCACTCCTCGCTGACGTCGCAGCACAGCAGGCGGCCGTCGTCGCGCAGCCCGCGTGCCACACACAGCCCGCTGTAGCCGGTGAACGTGCCGACCTCCACCGCGAAGCGCGCGCCGGTCGCGCGTGCCAGCAGCGTCATCAGCGCGCCCTGCTCCGGCGCGATCTGCATCAGGCTGATGGGACCCAGCTCCTCGGTCTCCTTGGCAAGCGCCGCCAGCACCGGATCGCGTTCGCTGCGCTGCTCGATCAGATAGGCGTACAGGTCAGGCGTGAGGGTGGTGAACTTGTCGGGCATGGTTCTCTCCTGTTGGGCGGCGATTATTCGTTGCGGGCACCGCTATGTCGACCCGGTCGCAGCGCGTGCCTCACGGATTTGAAACCAGTGCCCCCGTATGCCCGGGGTCGTGGCGGAACATCGGCCACTGCATTTTCTCCGGCGCGGGTGTGCCGGCGACGTTCCACACCAAAATGTGTCCGAAGAAGTCGACCCACACGATCTCCTTGAGGCCGTCTCCAGCCAGATCGGCGATGGCGGGGGTGACACCGTTCGTCGAACCCGGCCCCGGCGTCGACTTCGGAAATCCGGGCAGCCGATTGCCGAGGGCATCGTAGGCGTTGACCGTGAAGCAGCGATGTCCCGCCATGCCGAACGACCGATCCCAATACCCGCAGATGCCGCTGGCCGACACGATGTCGGGGCGCAGGTCGCCGTCGATATCGCCGATCGCCACTGGACCCGGACCATAGGAGCTGTCGCCGGACGGATACGCGAGCGCCACCGGCCAGCCCGCCGGCCGACTCTGCTTCGGGCCGCTGAGCGCGTTGATGTAGTCCACACCGTTGCGGACATTCCCCGGGCAGATCGTAAACGTGCTGCGATTGGGACCCGCCGGCTTCCACTTCCAGGACTTCGTGTGGCTGCTGATGAGCACCTCGGCGCGGCCGTCGCCGTCCAGGTCGCCCGCCGTGGGCGGCTCCAGAATGGGAGGGAACCTGGTCACGGGGAAGCAGCTGCGATACGTCGTCCCTTTCGCCTTCCCCGGATGCAGCGAGGCAACCCGTCCGGTGTGGTGGAAGGCGCGGACCTTCATCGTGTTGGTCATGGCAATGATTTCGAGGTCGCCGTCGCCATTGATGTCCGCCATGATCGGGACGTTGACGTAGCCATCGAGGCGGCCGTTCGGCTTCCCGTAGAGGAGGCGGCTGACGCGCTTTGGAAAGTTCGGCATGATCGTGCCGTTGGCTCTGTAGAGCAGCAGCGTGCGGGCATTGCTGTCGTGACCACTCGAGAGGTCTTCGGTGATGACGGCGATCTCCTTCTTCCCATCCCGATCCACATCCCCGACTGCAACGGCGTCCTCAAAGCAATCGTCACCACCGATGCACGGCCACACCAAGGGCCACGTCTGCGGCCAGCCGGGCAGCAGAGTGCCGCTGACCGGATCAATCACGTAGAGGGCGGGGCCGACCACCGCGATGATTTCACGGCGGCCATCGCCGTTGATGTCGCTCAACACAAAGTCGCCGCGCGGTCCGCCACCCCCGTAACTGGCGTTGGGGTCGAGAGCGTAGGCGCGGTTGAACTTCTTCGGCCATCCCGCCATCGGCGTCCCGTCGGCGTGCCAGATGTAGATGTCGCCGAACGCCGTCCACGTGAACGGCGCATCGCTATCTGCGACGACGACCTCGAGACGTCCGTCACCGTCCAGGTCGGCAGCCGCCGGCGCGCGGCGTGTGAACGGTACGTCCGCCGTAGTCCCGTTGAGCAGCTGTGGCCAGCCGGGCATGGGTGTCCCGTCGGGGCGAAACACGTAGACCATGTCGCCGTATGCGGCGAGAATCTCCTTCGTTCCGTCGCCGTCCAAGTCGGCCACGGTGAGGTGATCCATGAGCCGCCAATTGAAGTCGGGGAGACCATCGATCTGCTGCGGCCAGCCGGCCCGCAAGGTTGGATCAAGGATCACGTGGCGGACTTCCTCGGCGATGTCGTAACCGCCGGTCCGCGTGATGACGACGCGGAAGTCCAGGTCGCTGTTCTGCGTGATGAGCCCGGTGTCGAAGGTGGCGAGGACGCCGTCGGTGATGGGACTGGTGCCGTCGCTGCTCAGCGCCATACCAGAGCTGGTCCACCCGCCCGTCACGAAGTCCGCGGTCGTCAGGCGCCACTCGACCCGGTAGCGCTGGAACCCACCTCCTGCCGCGGTGCCGCGGATTTCCAGCGGCCCCACCGGCTTGCGGATGGTATTGCTGGCCGGCTCGGCCAGCACCAGGTGATCGAGCGTGAGGCGCACGCGGTCCTCGAAACCGCCCGCGGACGTGTTCACCGCACGCAAGCGAACTACGTAGGTAGCGTCCGGCACGTTGCTGATGTCCCAGGTTGCCAGCGGACCGTTGTCGACCGACGTGTTGAATGGACCCGCGAACGGTGTCCAAGCGGTCGGGAGCGCACCGCTGCCATACTCGAGCGTGTACGACGCGAAGCCGGCACCCGTGGCACTGCCGGTAAAGCTCACCTCGGTTCCGCTGGCCACGAAGCCTCCGGCCGGGCTGGTGATGCGCGCCGCCAGCGCATCCAGCGCCACGGAGCGCGCGACGTTGATGCGCCCGTACCCCGACTCGAGGTCGAAGCCCGGACTGCGGACGTCGTCGGCCCCGACGCGCAGCGCCTGGCGCACCTGTTCGGGGGTGTAACTCGCGTGCGCCGACAGCACCAGCGCCGCGGCGCCGGTCACGTGCGGCGCCGCCATGCTCGTACCTGCCTGGCGCACGTAGTTGCCGCTGATCACCAGGTTGCCGTTTCCGGTCATGTCGGATCCTGCACCGCTCGATCGCAGGGACAAGATGGAGCGGAACGGATCGAACGCCGAGTGCGGATCCGTATCACCACCGCCCGGCGCCGCCACGTCGATCTTCGTACCGAAGTTGGAGAAGAAGGCTCGCTGGTCGAGATGGTCGAATGCCGAAACGGTAATCGCGTGCGGGTTGGCCGCCGGAAAGAACACGCCGAACTGGTTGCTCTCCACATCCAGGTTGGAGTTGCCCGCCGCGGCGACGAACACCACGCCGGCAGCATCGGCGACGGTAATGGCGTCGTCGATCACCTGCGAGACACCGACCCCGCCCCAGCTGGCGTTGATGACGTCGGCGCCGTTCTCCGCGGCGTAGAGGATCGCCTGCGCCAACCCCTGCGCCGAGCCACTGCCCGAAGCGCTCAAACCCTTGAGCGCCATGATCTTGCTTTCCCAGGCGACGCCGATGACTCCGACGCCGTTCTGGCCGACGGCGGCGATGGTGCCGGAGACGTGCGTTCCGTGACCGTGATCGTCGAAGATGCCTGAGTTGTCGTCGACGAAGTTCCAGCCATTCTCGTCATCGACGTAGCCATTGCCGTCGTCGTCGATGCCGTTGCCCGGAACCTCGCCGCTGTTGACCCACACGTTGGCGGCGATGTCCGGGTGGCTGTTGTCCAGCCCCGTGTCGATCACCGCCACCACCACACCCGCGCCGCGCGCCACGTCCCACGCCGCCGGCGCGCTGATCAGCTTGAGGCCCCACAGGTCATCGAAGGGCTGATGCCACGCCCCTGCGGACGAGAAGAACGGGTCGTTCGGCGTCAGCAGCACCTTCGCTTTGCGATCGGGTTCGGCGTACGCCACCGCCGGGTCGCTCGCATACTCGCGCGCCACGGCCTCCATGTCCTTCCACGGCGAGAGCTCGAACACATAGGTCGATGCGAAGTCGGGCAACGATTGCGCCCCGCGTCCAGGCCCGAAGCGCCCCGCGGCACGTGCCAGCATCGACTGCCGGCGGGCGTGTTGCAGCCGACGGCGCTCGGCCAGCGACTTCACCGCGCCGTCACGCTTACGGAACGGGAGGACACGCCGCAACCCGTGTGCGCGGTTGAGGTCATCGAGATGTTGCGACCCCACGGCGGGCGCCAGCGGCTGGCCTTGCTCCACCAGGCAGTCGATGCACGCGGTCACCGAGCTCTTCATCTTAACGATGAGCCGGCCCGGAACGTACGGGAGATTGTCGAGCACTTGTGCGGGAGAGGCGGCCTGCCCGCCGGGCGGGTTGGCGTACGAGCCCGGCGTCGACTGCAGGCGATCCGGTTGTTGAATAGCCGACGCCGCAACGGACCAGAAGAGGATCGCCACGGCCTGCACCCACGTAAATTGCAGCAATCGACGCACTCGCCCTGTGCCGGGCAGTGTACCAGCCGCTCGGTGCAGGACCCACGTGTGCATCGTCCCCCTTTCTCGATCCGCAGATCGAGTCAGCAACCGACCCGAAGGAAAGTCGTAACGGTTGATGAATATCCCGCCTTCGACCGAATGTGTCAAACTGAGCTCGGCTCATCACGTCGCGAGGCGGCGCACCTCGGCAGCCGTCGGGAGCGACGGGATTGCACCCGGCTTGGTGCAGGCCAGGCTGCCGGCGATCACCGCTTGCCGCAGCGCCGCCTCGTCGGCCAGGCCGCAGTGCAGCGCGGCCGCCAGTGCGCCGACGAAGGCATCGCCGGCGGCCGTGGTGTCGACCACCTCGACCTGCGGGGCTGGCACGTGCATCGTCGCCGCATCGCTCACCAGCACCGCACCTGCCGCACCGAGCGTGACGACAACGCGCTGCCCCGGTTGCCGCAACGCGCTCGCCGCGGCCAGGGCATCGGTCGCCGTCACGACGGCTTGGCCCCAGAGCTGCTCCGCCTCAACCTCGTTCAACACGAGCCACGCCGCTGCGTGCAGCACGTCATCCGGAACCACCTGCGCCGGTGCCACGTTGAGGACCACCGGCAATCGCCGTGTGACCGCCGCGGCCACGGTCGCCGCGATCGTCACCAGGGGGATCTCCAGCTGGAGCACGACCAGCGAGGCGCGGTCCCAAGCGGTCGACGCCCCCATGACGTCGGCGACCGCCAGGCACGCGTTGGCACCCGAAGCCACCACGATGGTATTCCGCCCCGCCTCGTCGACGACGATGTGCCCCGTACCCGTCGGGACGTCGAGATCGACGCGCACGTGATCCGTGCACACGCCCGCACGCCCCAGCTCATCCCGCAGCAGCGAACCGTACGCATCGGCGCCAACCCGCCCGATCATGACGGTGGGTGCACCGAGGCGTGCCGCGGCCACCGCTTGATTCGCACCTTTGCCTCCGGGCATCACCTGAAAGGTGGCGCCCAGCACCGTTTCGCCGGCGCGCGGCAGCCGCGGCGCGTGTGCCACCAGATCCGCATTCAGGCTGCCGACGACCAGGACGTGGCCTCGCGGTGTAATTCCCTCGCTCATGCCGTGCGCGCGACGCTACCACAGGGTGCCGTTTCGATGCGAACCGCCCGTGAAGTCCTGCTGGCGACCGACCATCTGCCATCAGCAATCGGCCGTCGGCGCGGAGCTCGCCGCGCCGTCGTTGACATCACCTGTCCGAACGGGAATGGTTTTCCGCCCATGGAGCCGGACTCACCCGTAGCAACGCCAATAGACGCGCCCGCCGCGGCCGCCGAGCAACCAGCGCCTTTTGGACCTTGGTCGAGTCCGGTCGTTCATCTGACCATCATCATCCCGTTGGCGCTGGTCATGTTTCTCTTCCAGCTCGGCGCGGCGGACTGGCAGGACGACTCGGAGTCATGCGGCGGTCAGATCATGCAGGAGATGGTCGCCGGCTACGGCTGGGTGCTGCCGCTGCGCAACGGGCTTCACATCCCGGTGAAGCCCCCGCTCTTCTACTGGCTCGGCGCGTTGAGCGCCGTGGCGCGACAGAGCGGTGTGGATCTGTTCGATTCACGCCTGCCGTCGGCGGTGCTGGCAGCGCTGTGCGTTGCCCTTGTCTACACCTTCACCCGGCGGATCGCCGGCGGCACCGTGGCCTTGTGGTCGGCTCTCATCCTGATCACCACCCCGCAATACATCATCGAAGCGCGCAACTCGCGCGTCGACATGACCTTCTGCGTCCTGGTCACGGCGGGGCTGTTCTTGGCGCAGCGCGTCTGGGAGGGCGAAGCGGGGCGGCGCACGGCCATCCTGGCCGGGTTGGCATTCGGACTGGCCGTCCTCAGCAAGGGACCGTTGGCCTTGGCCCTCGCGGTGCTCGTTCTTGGTGCAACCGCCGTCGTCGCGGCGCCGGCGCCCGGTTGGCGTGCGCTGATCACGCCGGCGGCGCTCGCGGGCAGCATCGGTTTGCCGGCGTTGTGGTATGCGGCGGCGACGATCGAACACGGGCGCGCCTTCCTGCACATCCATGTCTACGCCGAGAACGTCAGCCGTTTGCTGGGCGAGCGAGGGCGCTTCCCAGTGTGGTGGTACATCGAGCCGCTGTTGACGGGTGGCCTGCCGTGGACACTGGCGTTGCCCCTGACGCTGCGCGGCGAGTCTGCGGTGCCGGTGCGCTCACGCCGCTTCCTCTGGGCGTGGTGGTTGGCGATGCTCGTGTTCTTCTCGCTGTCCCCGGGGAAGCGACGCGCGTATCTGATCATGATCCGGCCCGCGCTGGCGATCATTCTGGCTGGATGGCTGGTGCCCCAGCTCGCCCGGCTGCGCGAGCTGCGCCGGAGCGCCACCGTTCCGCGCGCTGCGCACATGCTGATCGGCGGTCTCGTCCTGTTCGGAATCCTCTGCATCGTCGCCCTGCGCAGCGGGCTCGCGGGGTTCGGCGCATCGGAAGTGACCTGGAGCCATTGGTGGCGCCAGTATCTGCACGACTACACGGGCGTTGCACTCTTGCTGGTCATCGGCACCAGCATCGGCTGCGAGCTGATGGTGCGGTGGACGTGGCAGCGACGCTTCGACCTGGCGGCGTACGCGCTCGTCGGGACGCTGGCACTTGGATTGTCCGTTGGGATCTCGGCGGGCGCGATCGTGCGCGGCGAAGGCGCGTCCTTCCGGCACTTCGCGCACCGCATCGCGACGCAGGTCGGCACCAGCGAGTCCCTCGCGTTCTTCGACGTCGATGATGACACCGCCGTCGCCCTGCTGTTTCATCTGCGCCGTCACGTCGCGGTGGTGCAGCCGGCGAGCGCGGCGAGTCCGTGCGAGCCTCCGGCTGCAGGGTTCTACTTGGTATCCGAGACTGCCTGGGACACGCGCGCCTGCTTCCGCGATCCGCGCTGGCAAGTGATCGAACACGGCGGCCCGCGGGCGGCGTCGCAGCGCTGGCGCCGCCTGGTGCTGGCGCGTTATGCCGACGCCCCGGCTTAGCTCGCCGTCGTTTCAGGGCGCCGCACCACCAACGGCGGCGAATAGCAGCGCGAGGATCACTCCTTGCGTGATCCAGCCGATCAAGCACACGCCAACCGCCCGCCAGGTGCTGGTGTAGTCGAGTGCTTGACGCACGGCGATCACCATGGCCACCAACATCCACACGAACGCGGCGACAAACACGGCGGTCGCCAACGGATGGATGATGCCCAGCACGCGAATCAGTCCGGGCGCACTGGAGAAGCCCGTCGTCCGCAGCAACTGCCCCAGATCGGCTTCCGTCTGCGGCTCGGGGAGTAGCTTGGTGCCGATGAAGTACGTCATGTACGCCCACACATACCAGCCGATCAGTGCCCCGACCGTTCCAATCACCAAGCCGGCGGCCCCGTTGAAGCTGATGCTGCCGATACCCGCCGCGACGCTGGACAGAATGACAACGCCCATGGCCTGCCCCTGTGCGGTCTTGTCGGCCTCGACCTCTTCGTAGAGGTCCGGCTCCAGGCGTACGGCTCGGACGATACGACTGATGAGCGTATCCATACGCGCTCCTTCGTTAGCCACCGGTTGCGGCCTCGAGGCGTCGGGTGTGCTCGACCAGCGCGGGCCGCTCGCGGATCAGCGCCGCCGCGTCGGGCGTCGGCCCCGAGCGCAGCATGTGAAACTGCCCGTAGATCGCCAGATCGGCAACACTGGGCTGGTCGGCGCAAAAGAAGGGCGTCGCGCCAAGGATCGTCACCAGGTCATCGAGGTGCATCGCCAGCTCGCGCAGCAACACACCTTCGGGAAGTCTCCCGAGCCCCTGCGCAATCGTGGTGCCGCGGATCTGTCGCGGACCGAACAGTTGCGCCAGCGGACGCAGCCAAGCCGGCAACGCACCAAAGATCTGCGAGGCGGTGGCGGGTGCGTTCTTCGCGGTCCAGCGCAATGCCATGCCGTACCAGTACAGCGACTCGTCCGACCAGTCCTCGAGATGGCGCTGGGACGCGGCGGCGGCGCGGTCGCGGGACACGAACGGCGGCTGGGGAACGATCTCGTCGAGCCGGCGCAGGATGAAGGTCGAGTCATACACCCGCGCGCCATCGATCTCGACCACGGGGATCTTGCGCGCCTGCGGGTTCCAGCGCGCAAAGTCCAGCGGCGTGCGTGGCTCCACGAGCTGGAAGTCCATCTTCTTCAGCAGCAGGCCGCGCGCGACTTTCTCCACGAAAGGCGACAGGCGGTTGCCGAAGAGCAGGACACGGGAAGGCATACGCTCCTCTTTGACCCAGTGCCGGCGCTGATGCAAGATCGCGGCGTGGGATCGCGGACATGGGCAGAGTGACCATCGCATTGCTGTTGGCCTCAACTACGTTGCTGCTGGTGGCGTTCTCCAAGGGCATCAATCTCCTGCACGGCGGCGATGATGTGTTGTCGCATCTGTACTGGGCGCTAGCTGCTCTGATGGGCGCCTTGGCGGCGAACTTCTTCGCCATCTTTCATGCCGCACAGAGCGACCGGATCATCCGTGAGCTGCGCGTGGCCCTTGATGAGCGCGCCGGCGCGCCGCCGCAGGACTGAGCATGCCGCGCTCCCGCTACATCCGTCCGAGCACCACCTCCAGCACCGCCGCCTTGTGGGTGAAGTCCGCCGTGAACGCCGCCGGATTCTTCGCGGTGGTCCTGGCGCTGCTCCCGTGGTTGGCCCATCAGGCGCTACCCACGTCGCTGCCGTTCGCGGGAACCGCCAGTCGGCGCGTGGGTGTCACGCTCTTCGTTGCGGGGGTTGCCGTGTGGACGTGGTGCCTCGACATCTTCAGCCGGCATGGACGCGGCACGCCCTTTCCGCTCGACGCGCCGAGCCGCCTGGTGACGCAAGGCCCGTTCGGGGTCATTCGGAATCCGATCATCGCCGCCGAGATCGGCATCGCCTGGGCCGAGACGCTGTACTTCGCGAGCCTGGGGTTGCTGCTGTATGCCGCCTTCGTCAGTGTCCTCGGGCACGTCGCCGTCGTGCGTTTCGAAGAACCCGAGCTGCGCCAGCGCATCGGGGCGGCGTACGACGAGTATTGCGCGCGCGTGCCGCGCTGGCTCCCGCGCCTGCCGAGTCACCGGACGCTGTAGCGGGAGATTGCACAGTGAAACCACGAGCGTTGTTGTCGTGGAGCAGCGGGAAGGACAGCGCCTGGACGCTGCATGTCCTGCGGCAGCAGGGGAGCTACGAGATCGCCGGCTTGCTCACGACCGTGAACGAAAGCGTCAGCCGCGTTGCGATGCACGCCGTCCGCGAGAGCCTGCTCGAAGCACAGGCGGCGACGACGGGCTTGCCGTTGTGGAAGGTCGCTATCCCTTCGCCGTGCAGCAACGCGCAGTACGAGGCGGCCATGGCGGAGGTCATGCAGCGGGCGCGCCGTGAAGGAGTCGCCGCGGTCGCCTTTGGCGATCTGTTTCTCGCCGACATCCGCGCCTACCGCGAGCAGCAGCTTGCCGGCTCCGGCATCGCGCCTTTGTTCCCGCTCTGGCTGCGCCCCACCGACAGCCTCGCCCGCGAGATGCTCGCGGCCGGCGTGCGCGCCGTCCTCACGTGCGTTGATCCAAAGCAGCTCGCGGCGGAGTTTGCCGGGCGCGCCTTTGATGCGGAGCTGCTCCGCGACCTTCCGCCGGCTGTCGATCCGTGCGGCGAGAACGGTGAGTTTCACACCTTCGTCCATGCCGGCCCGATGTTCAGGCACGACATCGCGATCGCCGTCGGCCCGGTCGTCGAGCGGGACGGCTTCGTCTTCGCCGACGTGCGCCAGCGATGAAGTGACCGCTTTGCCGAGGAGCAACCTGATCGGGCAGGTTGCGGCCAATCCCTCGATACGCGCCAAGAGCGGGCTACTCGGAGGGATCTCAAGATCTCTGGGATCAGCTGAGCCCTTGGGCTTTTGCGCCCGCAGCGTCCATGGCAAATGGGCAACGCAGGGATGAGGTTGTGTTGCCTTGATACCATCATTCGTTGTGCGTTTCCGAGAACACGCGCTCGAGGTCCGACATGGGCGCACAAGGCGGCGCCGGTCAAAGTGCCCGCGCTCTTCCCGGCCTGTATGCGAATGAAGGCGTGGTAGTTGGCGAGATTCGGGAAGTCTTCCGGCTCAGGAAACGTGTGCTCCTGAAACTCGTCCCGCACCTTCCAGTTGCGTGCCTCCGCGTAGTAGCGAGCGCGCTTTTCGTGGTGCTCGGGGCTCTCACCTTGGGCTTGGTCTTCCGTGAAGACGCGAATCCAGATGCCGACGTCTTTAGCGTGTGGCACCTTCGCCGAGAAGGGTTTGCTCGCAGCCCTCTTCCTTAAGGACTGAGGATCGGTATGGACTCATGGGCGACCTCGCGAATTTTGTTGACGCGAGAGTAGCATAGGGAGTATACGCGCGTCAGGGGTACGGGGGCCTGCTTGTGCACACCGCACAGGTGGACAACTTTCGTCAGAGCGGTATCGTGAAAGTAATGGGACGATTCGTCACAATCGGTGTGATTGCGTCGCTGGCGATTGGCATCGCTCTCTTTGCGGTCCACCGTCCCCTTCACCTCGTTCCCCAACCTGCGGAAACTCCCGAAGAGTCGTCTGCGACGTCTTCGATCATGGAACCGGCCGCCGCGCTTGCGCAGAGCGTCACCGTCGCGCAGGCGCGGGAAATACTGTCACTGCCGGCGCCAACCGTTTTTCCTCGGTCGATCACTCCAGGGATCAAGACACAGTTCCTGATCACGGTTCAACTTTCGTCTGTCTCTCCGTCATCAAGACCAGTGGTTCAGATTCTGGGGCGTAGCGGAAAATGGGCCACGTTTGGTGCGTTGCGGGACGATGGGAAGAAGGGAGACCAAAACAGCGGTGACCACTTATTCACACTGCTCAGATCCTTTAGGCCAAGGTCGGCAGCTGGCATCACCTTGCGCGTACGCGCTAAGCAAGACCGCACAACCTATTTTGTCTCTGGGCGCATGACTGTGAGTCAAGGGGGTACGTTTCCTGTGCCTCAAGGCCTCAGTCAGGCGACCGGTGCGGCGGTACCGCTTCTTTCGAACGCATCTTCCTCAACCCCTGCAGAACCGCTGCATGGTGGTTTCCAGCCAGGGGACGTCGGCAACATCTCCATCGTGCCTAGGCAAAAGCCACCAACCACTTCACTGTCGCAGTTTGTCCAAGACTTCATTGCGGCTAGAGAACTACAAATCGTCTCAAGCCACTCCGTTAGTGTTGATGGTCATCCGGCAGTTGAAGCAGATGCCGTCGCCAACAGCGCTGAGGAGAAGCTCATTGTCTTCGTTGAGCGTGATGCGTCATCAGTGACAACACTCATGTTAGAGCTGGATCCAAACGCGCCGAACCACTCCGATTTGGTATCCAACTTCGAGTCCGTGGTGGCGGCGTTCAAGGTCGAGTAGCGGCTAACTAATGGGTCCTTGCCCGCGTCATTTCCTGATCTCCATCGGGGCTGTCATTTCTCTCGGAATGGCGAATTCACCATCCTTTGCTGTCTCACCCTGCCCAGCAGCGCCGTGTTTAGCTTCCGACTGTCTAAGAACCGCCGCCGATTTGAAATGCAGGATTCAACGCTTGGTCAACAGCGGTACGCGATTCAACCAGCCGCCGCCACGTGCACACCCATTTCTGGACGATACGGTCGCGCAAAAATTCCTAGATCTTGGGATTCGCCGCAAAATTGATCCGCGTCTGATCATCGCAATTGCCGCTCAAGAAACCGTACTCACCGAGGACCTTTGTGGAACCAACACGAACGACCGGTTTTTCAATGCGTGGAATTGGTTTTGGGAATGCGGCGCCGATCCAGACGTGATCAGAAGACTCTATGGAGGGCACTGCTGGGAAGACTGTAGCTGCACCAACACCGACACGATCGGCCGCTGCCTAGCGAATCCAGTTCCCGGAGTTTCAGGCTTTCGGTGCGACACGCAGTTCAGCTTTTTTCAAAGCTGTGACCCTTCGGTCCCGGATGACTGCAAGCTCTGCAATACCACGTTGCAGACGTGCAATAACAGATCATCGGCTGTGGTCCCTTGTTCCTCCGATTCGGTGTGTGCTCCGTGCAAATGCAGAAGGTGCGACGATTCGAAGTTCTCTTCGTGGGCAGACCCGTGGAGCGAGGGGCAGCTTCCAACGGCGGACCGGGTGGCACAGATACTGGCCGGCCGTATCTTCGATAATGGACTCAACACGATCGAGCGTCTAGCCAATGGGGGCGGCAATAGAAACCTGGCCTACTGCCCTGTAACACCCGGTGATCCTGAGGGATGCGCGCCGTGGGCACGCAATGTCAAAAGATATTTTCAGGAGATGGATGGCGATCCGTGCCAATTGACCTTTCATGGCTCATCGCCGGAGGCGGGTTGTACACCACCTCCCACCGCTCAGTGCACCGTTGCGGTTCAATCTTCTCTCAACTTTGGTAGCGTTCCTGTCGGGACCTGTGCCGCTGCAGTACCCGCGGCGATTCAGAATCAGACCGGGTGTCCCAAACTGACGGGGACAGCTAGCGTGCCCGCACCCTTCGTTCTGGTGTCGGGAAGTCCGTTCTCTCTTGCCCCAGCAGAATCGAAGCTGGTCTTGATTAGCTTCTGTCCAGCCTCAGGGGGACCGGCGACTGGAACTCTGACCTTCAACACGGATCGGGCGACCGCAACGACCTCGCTGAGCGGCAATGGCTGCGTTTTCTCGTCCCCCGAGAACTGCACCAACGGGGTTGACGACAACTGCGATGGGCTGATCGATAGCGCCGATCCCGAGTGCTTCGCGTGCACTCCAAACTCAACCCGCCCCTGTTACTCCGGCCCGGCCGGCACTGAAGGGGTCGGGATCTGCGACGCCGGCACAGAAACCTGCGACGCTCAGGGCACAGGCTACGGTGCGTGCGCCGGTGAAGCACTACCTCAGACCGAGGTCTGCACCAACGGCATCGACGACAATTGTAACGGGCTGGTTGACTGCGCCGATCCAGCCTGTGCCAGTCTTCCATCGTGCGGCAGTCCAACCATCACCGAGTTTCCCATTCCGGCGAACTCCGGAAACCCATTCGGCATCACTGCCGGCCCGGACGGCAACCTCTGGTTCACATGGCCCACCCACGATCTTAATGCCGGGGGGTATGTCCAGCAGATCGGGCGCATCCTGCCGGGCAGCCCCAACACCGTCACGCTGTTTTTGTTCGGGGGTGTCTACTCGTACGGCATCACCGCCGGCCCGGACGGCAACCTCTGGTTTACAGAACAGAGCCCCGGCCAGATCGGGCGCATCCTGCCGGGGAGTCCTAACACTATCACCGAGTTTCCAACGGGCCCCGGACCAATCGGCATCACCGCCGGCCCGGACGGCAACCTCTGGTTCACAGACGGCAACAAAATCGGGCGCATCCCGCCCGACAGCCCCAACACCGTGACCGAGTTTCCCATCCATCCGACGGGGGACTTGAGCTACATCACCGCCGGCCCGGACGGCAACCTCTGGTTTACAGAGTTCATCACCAACCAGATCGGGCGCATCCTGCCGGGGAGTCCTAACACTATCACCGAGTTTCCCATCCCGACGGCGGGCAGCGAACCATACGGCATCACCGCCGGCCCGGACGGCAACCTCTGGTTCGTGGAGTTCTCGGCCAACCAGATCGGGCGCATCCTGCCGGGCAGTCCTAACACTATCACCGAGTTTCCCATCCCGACGGCGGGCAGCCACCCATACGGCATCACTACAGGCCCGGACGGCAACATCTGGTTTACAGAGCAAAGCGGCAACAAAATCGGGCTCATTTTGGCGGGCAGTCCCAACACCATCACCGAGTTTCCCATCCCGACGGCGGGCAGCCAGCCAATCGGCATCACCACAGGCCCGGACGGCAACATCTGGTTCACGGAGTACGCCAACCAGATCGGGCGAGTCACCTTGCCAGCAACTGATTCCGATGGAGATGGGTTCACGCCACTGCTAGGCGACTGCGACGACACGAACGCCGCGGTCCACCCCGGCGCTCCAGAGAACTGCTCCAACGGCATCGACGACGACTGTAACGGGCTGGTTGACTGCGCCGATCCAGCCTGTGCCAGTTTTCCATCGTGCGGCAGCATGGTCGATCTGGGTACGTTGGGCGGGAGTCAAAGCTCCGCCTTGGCGGTCAGCAATGGCCAGGTGGTGGGCTGGGCATATACTGCCGGCGGGGACCCGCACGCTTTCAGCTGGACCCAGACGGGCGGGATGGTGGATCTCGGTACGCTGGGCGGTCGCTCGAGCTACGCCACTGCGGTCAGTAACGGCCAAGTGGTGGGTAACGCATCCACCAGCGACGATGAGGCCGCATCCCACGCCTTCAGCTGGACCCCAGCAGGCGGCATGGTGGATCTGGGCACGCTGGGTGGGACCCATAGCTACGCCACGGCAGTTGATAAGGGCGAAGTGGTGGGGGCGATTCAATTGGTTTCAGGAGACGCGACGGAGCACGCTTTCAGCTGGACCCCGGCAGGCGGCATGGTCGATTTGGGTACCCTGGGCGGCTTCAGTTCGAGCTGGGCCTCTGCGATCAGTAACGGCCAAGTGGTGGGCGTTGATTACACAAGCGACCACGTCTTCAGCTGGACAGAGGCCGGTGGATTCGTGAACCTCGCCCCCATGGGATCCTTTAGCCTGGGCTCCCCCGCCGTTAACAACGGTCAGGTCGTGGGCGTGGGTTTCATAAGCGCCTTCTCCGCCTTCCACGCATTAAGTTGGACGCAAGCCGGGGGTATGGTTGACTTGGGTACCCTGGGCGGGCCTTTTAGCATCGCCGTTGCTGTCGGCAACGGCCAAGTGGTGGGCTACTCATGGATTGCCGGAGACGGGACGACTCGTGCCTTCAGCTGGACGAAGGCGGGGGGCATGATAGACCTCGGCACGCTCGGAGGGACCTATAGCTGGGCCGATGCGGTCGACAATGGCCAAGTCGTGGGCTATGCCACAATCAACGGCACCAGTAACACAGCGCCAGCCCACGCTTTCAGTTGGACGCAGGCGGGAGGAATGGTCGATCTGGGTACGTTGGGCGGGAGTCAAAGCTCCGCCTTGGCGGTCAGCAACGGCCAGGTGGTGGGCTGGGCAACCACCATTGGCGGTGCGCAACACGCTTTCAGCTGGACGCAGGAGTGAGCCTTCGGAGAAAACATTTCAAATTGCGGGTCTTCTCCAAAAATGGGTGGGGGATTTTAGGATAGTTTCGCGAACAACGCAGTCCCCTGCGAGGATGGGAATGGGTGCACCCTCGGTGACGTGTGCTCCGGGGGCAACTGCATACCTGGTACGTCGAGCACGTGTGGCAACGGAGTCAATGACGCCGCGTGCTAGGGGCCAGACCATCCGAGTGAATTTCCTCGGAACCACGAATGGCAGTCTCCCTACAACCTTCCGGATTGATGACGTGAGCTTGTCTATATTTCGACTATGGAAGTTTTTCCAATGGTGTATGACGTAGGTACGACCTGTACGAAATATGTGCGGTTCAACATTTTCGGAGGGCATGTGACAATAGGAGGTGGTGTCAAGTGCTAGGGATACAACGGCGAGGGCGAGCTCGGTGACGGGACAACTGACAACCATCCCATCCCTGTCAATGTCGTTGGCTTCTGAGGCCGACGACGGCGTGTGGGTGTACCGTCTTTCGCGCTCCGCCACTGTCCGTGATGAACGAGAATCTCCCCCTGCTCCTCTTGAGCAATGCCTCAGTGCGGAGCCATCGTCGGCCATCGTCGGCCTTGAGACGAGGCATCAGGCAGTCTGCTTAATTCTGTTTCCTTTCGGATCCGACCAAAGGCACCGTGCCAAGGCCGCGGCGTCAACTCCGGTTCAGGCAGCGTTGGCAGCATCCGCTTGGTCTTGATGCTTCGGCTTCATCAGGACGATCCTCCCTGTCACCGGGACCGCATCGAGCAACACCGTGATCGTGTCGCTCGGCTCGTTGACGAAGGCCACGCCGATCTCGCGCCAGCGGGAGTGCCCGCTCGGCAGGTACGGCGCCACCTACCGCGTCGGCCTACTCCCACCGGGCATCGCGGCAGGCTGATGTCCGAGTACCCATTCGGTACACGGCCCTCACGCCCGAATCCGACGACTCATGACGAAGGTCGGATTCGTGCTCGCGGCCCGCTACAGAAGGACCCCAAAGACAACGACATCCATGTCGAACTCGGCACCACCAAGCAATGGAAGCAGGACCACCTCGTCGTCGAAATTCCGCCCGGGCAAGCGTACTCGTCGCGCGGCGAGTACATCCGCTCAAACCACGCGCGAGCTGCTGGGAATGCCTCACGGACCCGGGCGCGCGAGAAGGAGCAGCAGCGGATGCTCTTGCGCACGGCAAAAGGCAGCGTATCGAAGGCCCGCTGGAGGCGCCGGCGGCGACATGATTGCAGATCCCATTAACCCGCTCTGCTTGTCGCCCCCATCGACGGTGCTATCCTGTCGGCCATGAGTGAGCGGCGGGAGGATCAGCTCGGCGACCTGGGCGTTGGGACCCAGACGCGCACCGAGCGCAAGCTCAAGAAGCCGAAGCAGTACAAGGTCCTCCTGCTCAACGACGACTACACCACCATGGAGTTCGTCGTGTACGTGCTGCAGAGCATCTTTCGCCGCTCGGAAACCGACGCCGTGCAGATCATGCTGCACGTGCATCGCAACGGCTCCGGGGTTGCGGGGGTGTACACTTACGAGGTGGCGGAGACGCGCGTCACGCAGGTCGAGGCGCTGGCGCGTGAGTACGAGTACCCGCTCCGCTGCCGGATGGAAGAGGCGTGAGGATGAGGATCAGTCGTGAGTTGGAGATCACCTTTACCCTGGCGGTGAACGAGGCACGGCGGCGGCGGCACGAGTTCCTCTGTATCGAGCACCTGCTGTACGCGCTCCTGCATGACACCGATGTGGCCGACGTCATCCATCACTGCGGTGGTGACGTACCGGCGCTGAAGCGAGACCTGGAACGCTTCTTCGACGAGAAGATGGAGCGGCTGCCGGAAGGCGTCGACATGGCGCCGCAGCAGGCGCTCGGCTTCCAGCGTGTCATCCAGCGGGCCGCCGCCCACGTGCAGTCGGCCGGCAAGGAGGAGATCCTCGGGCGCAACGTGCTGGTCGCCATCTTCCGCGAGCCGGACTGCCACGGCGCCTATCTGCTCGAGCACCAGGGGATCACCCGGCTCGACGTGATCAGCTACATCTCGCACGGCGTCTCGAAGATCGCCGAGGAGGCGGCCAGTGGTGCCCAACCGCAGGAGAGTGACACCGACGAAGACGAGGAGTCTGCCCCCGGACCGAAGCGGGATCCACTCACACTGTTTACCGCCGACCTCGTCGCACGCGCCGCCGAAGGCAAGATCGATCCGCTGATCGGTCGTGAGCTGGAGCTAGCGCGCACGGCGCGCGTGCTGTGCCGGCGCCGCAAGAACAACCCGGTGTTTGTCGGCGAGGCCGGCGTCGGCAAGACGGCGTTGGTTGAAGGGTTGGCGCTGCAGATCCACCAGGGCAAAGTGCCGTCGGCGCTTGCCGGCGTCAAGATCTACGCGCTCGACATGGGCGCGTTGCTGGCGGGCACACGCTTTCGGGGGGACTTC
>CAZCGA010000063.1:0-34310 GCA_964498075.1 uncultured Binatia bacterium (SeqCode)
GCAACTTCCGGCTCACTGAACGCATGTGGTGGAACCAGCCGCAGATGGCCAAGTCGTTGGAGCTGACCGACGAGCAACGCGCGCTCATGGACAAGCTGCTGGCGAAATCTCAACAAGAGCAGCAGGCGGCGCAGCAAAAGCAAATAGACAAGCGGAAGGCGTTTCAAGAGTCACTCGCCCACGGCGACTGGGATTCGGCGCGCCGCGCCGCTACCGAGATGCGCGACGGCGTGGCGACCGCGTACGCGACACAGAACACGTTGAAGATCGACGCGCTCACGATTCTGAACAAGGACCAACGGAAGACCTTCGTGTCGAAGTACAGTTACCTGCTACAACGTCCCTGGACGGTCGGCATGAGTGGTGGCTTTGGTATGGGAGGGGGACCCGGTATGGGCGCCCAAGGCATGGGGCGACCCGGCATGGGGGGCCCGGGGATGGGAGGACAAGGCGCGGGCGCTCAACCCTGGTGGGGACGCCGCAGACCAGGCGAGAACCCGCCCGTAAAGTGAGCTCGGCCGGGCGCGCGGCTGGATGACGGAGATAGGCAATGGTGACGCCACAACAAGTCCTCGAGGTGCTGAAGACGGTCAAGTACCCCGGGTTCACCCGCGACATCGTGTCGTTCGGGATGATCCGCGACATCGAAGTCAGCTCGACCGGGGTGAACGTGATCTTGGCCCCGACGACGGCGCGTGAGGACGTCGTGCATCAGATCCGCGATGCGGTGACCGCCGCCGTGTCGCAGATGCCGGGGGTGTCGTCCGTGGCGGTGACGCTCGCGGCGCCGGAGCAGCCGCAAACCCGTGTCCAGCGCGGGCCTGCCGGCATCCCGGGCATTGCACAGATCGTCGCCGTTGCCAGCGGCAAGGGCGGCGTCGGCAAGTCGACGGTCGCCGCGAACCTCGCGTTGGCCCTGATCGAGCTCGGCTACCGTGTCGGCTTGATGGATGCCGACGTCTACGGCCCGAGCATTCCGCTGATGCTCGGTTTGCACGAGCGGCCGGAGTCCACCGACGAGAAGCGGATCATTCCGTTGGACCGCTTCGGCCTGAAGGTCATGTCGCTCGGCCTGTTCATCGATGACAAGACCCCGGTGATCTGGCGCGGTCCAATGATCAACAAGCTGCTGACGCAGTTCCTGCGCGAGGTGGAGTGGGGCGAGCTGGATTATCTCGTCCTCGACTTGCCGCCGGGTACGGGTGACGCGCAGCTGACCATCACGCAGCAGGTGCCGCTGGCCGGCGGCGTGATCGTGACGACGCCACAGGACGTGGCGCTCGAAGACGTCAAACGCGGCGTGAAGATGTTCCAGCAGGTCAATGCCCCGGTGCTCGGGGTTATCGAGAACATGAGCTACCACATCTGCAGCGGCTGCGGTCATCGCGCCGAGCCCTTCGGGCACGGTGGCGGCGCCGCCATGGCCCAGGAGTTCAACATCCCGTTCCTCGGCGAGATCCCGCTGGCGCGCGACATTCGCGAGGCGGGAGACACCGGCAAGCCGATTGTCGCCGCCGACCCGGAGCATCCGCAGAGTCAGGCGTTCCGTGCCATCGCGCAACGGGTCATCGACGAGATCGTCGCCCGTCCCGTCCAGGCGCTGCCGACGATTCACTAGCGCGAGCGAGGCGAGAGGTCGCAGCAATGACGCGGCATGAGGCGGAGTCGCAGCGCAAGCGCGTGACCGCGGAAGCCGCTGCCGCCGTGGTGCAGTCGGGTAACTGGGTCGATTACGGGTTTGGCCTCGGACAGCCGGATCGGTTCGACGCGGCGCTGGCGGCACGCCGGCACGAGCTGCGCGACGTGAAGATCCGCGCCGCGCTCTCGCTGCACCCGCGCGCCGTCGTCGAGTGTGATCCCGAGGGCGAGCACTTCCAGTGGCTCAGCTGGCACTTCTCCGGTCTCGATCGCAAATGGCACGACGCCGGGCGCAGTAACTACGTGCCGATGAACTTCGGTGAAGCGCCCGACTACTACCGCCGCTTCATCGAGCGCGTCGACGTGGCCTGCATCAAGACCTGCCCGATGGACGAGCACGGCTACTTCAACTTCAGCGGCGCGGTTTCCTACACCAAGGCCGTGACGGAGCGCGCCGCGACGCTGATCGTAGAGACCTGCCCGTCGATGCCCTACGTGTTCGGGGCTCAGGAAGCGGTGCACATCAACGAGGTCGATCACATCATCGAGGGAGACGCCGCGCCGCTCGCGGAGCTCGGCAACCCGCCGCCCTCCGCGGTTGACCACAAAGTGGCGACGCTGATCGCCGCAGAGGTAGAGGACGGTGCCTGTCTGCAGATCGGCATCGGCGGCATGCCCAACGCCGTCTGCGCGTTGCTGCGCGAGAGCGGCGTCCGCGATCTCGGGATTCACACCGAGATGATGGTCGACGGCATGATCGACCTGTGGGAGGCCGGGAAGATCACCGGGGCGCGCAAGACGTTGAACCGCTACCAGATGGTCTTCACCTTCGCGCTCGGCTCGCGGCGGCAGTACGACTTCATCCACCGCAACCCGCGCGCCCACAGTTACCCGGTGGACTACACCAACCTGCCGCAGAACATCATGCAGAACGACCGGGTGGTGTCGATCAACAACACGACGCAGATCGACCTGCAAGGACAAGCGGCGTCGGAGTCCTCCGGGCATCGCCACATCAGCGGCACCGGCGGGCAGCTGCAGTTCGTGCGCGGCGCCTACGCCTCACGCGGCGGCAAGTCGTTCATGTGTCTCTCGTCCACCTACGAGAAGGACGGCCGGCGTAGCAGCCGTATCGTCTCCACGCTCACGCCCGGCAACATCGTCACCACGCCGCGCACCGACATCATGTACCTGGTCACCGAGTACGGCATGGTCAACCTGAAGGGGAAGTCGGTGGCCGAGCGCGCGCAGGCGTTGATCGGGCTGGCGCATCCGGATTTCCGCGAGCCGCTCGCCCGTGAAGCGCGCGAGTGCAACATCGTGCCCAAGGGATTCGTCTGACGGTTTGGAATCGGCGGTTGCCCTTCTTGATGATGAGTGAACGCGAGCGCATACGGCTCACCTCGTTCAGCCACGGCGCTGGTTGAGCCTGCAAAATCGGGCCAAAGGATCTCGGTGAGATCCTGCGTAAGCTGCCGGCCGGCAGCGACCCGAACTTGCTGGTCGGGATGGAGACGTCCGACGACGCCGGAGTGTATCGATTGACCGCGGACCTCGCGCTGGTGCAGACGATCGACTACATCACGCCGCTGGTCGACGATCCGTATCAGTTCGGTCAGATCGCAGCGACCAACTCGATCAGCGACGTCTACGCGATGGGCGGGCGGCCGCTGCTGGCGCTCAACGTCGTCGCCTTTCCGACCGATGCGTTGCCGATGGCGGTGTTGGGCGAGATCCTGCGTGGCGGCGCTGACAAGGCGGCGGAGGCGGGGGTGCGCATCATCGGCGGCCACAGCATCGACGACAAGGAGCCCAAGTACGGCCTGGCGGTGACCGGCCTCGTCCATCCGGACAGGATCTTGCGCAACTCGACGGCCCGTCCCGGTGATCGGCTGATCCTCACCAAGCCGTTGGGCATGGGCATCGTCTCCACCGCGATCAAGCGCGACGTGGCGAGCGCTGACCTCATCGCGCGCGCCGTGCGCCTCATGACGACGCTGAACCGGGAGGCGGGAGAGGCTGCCGTCGCCGTCGGCGTCGACGCGTGCACGGACGTCACCGGCTTCGGCCTGCTCGGCCATTTGCACGAGATGACGGCGGGAAGCGGCGTGGGTGCGCGCCTATCGTTCCACGATGTCCCGGTGCTCGACGGCGTGATCGAGCTAGCGCGCCAAGGCGTCGTGCCCGGCGGCAGCAAGCGCAATTTCGCCTTCGTAGAAGAGTTCGTCACCTTCGATGCAACGCTCGACCCAGTGCAGCGCCTGGTACTGGCGGACGCGCAGACCTCCGGCGGTCTGCTCCTCGCCGTGGCCCCAGACCGCGCCGCCGCGCTCGCCTGCGCGCTACGCGAGCGCAACGTCCCCGTGGTCGCCGAGATCGGGGAGATCACCGTGGATGCCTCGGGACGAATTCAGGTCGACCCGTAGCGTCGCGCTCGAGGTTCCGGTTCCGCCGCTTCAGCCACACGAGCAGCACGGCGCCCAACAGCAGGTACTGCGCGAGCGAAATCGTCGCGACGAGGCGTGAACCGCCGAGGGCAGCCAAGTCTTGATACGGCGCCGCCGAGCTTGGCGGTGTCAGGATCGGCAGCCACCGCGCGTACTGCGTCGGGTAATCCGGCGTCGTCCAAAATACTCTCTGGGACACCGCCTGGCCGGTGGCCAGCACCGCGAGGAGAAAGGGCGAAGACAGCAACAGGCCGGCGTGTCGTTCCAGCGCTCGTCCCACAAGCACGTAGACGATCGGCATCGACCAGTACAAGAAGCGCTCGGTGTTGAAGCCTCCAATCCAACCGGCCACGCTCAGAGCAACGAGACAGACCAGTTGGTCTTGGTGGTTGCGCAAGAAGGCCCCGCTCGCGCGCCAGTGGTAGACCGGCAGCACCAGAACGGGCCCGAAGGCGATCAACCAGGCATGAACGTAGGCCAGCAAGGGCTTGTCGTGGGCCCACCCGACTGCCGTTCTCGTAAACGAGTAGTCATTGGTTGGCACGGTAGTCCAATGGGTCACGGCGATGCCGAGGACGCCCGCGACGAGGGGGATGAACAATGAGGGGTGGAGCCTTCCGAGAGACGTGCGTACGTGAAGCGCGATCGGGTTGTGCACGAACGGCAGCGCGAGCGCGACGACGATGGCGACCTCGCGGTTGATGACTCCGAGCAACGCGATGACCGTCGCCGCTCCGATGGCCGCGGCGCTCGGCGCGACCTTCACCTTCTCCATCGCGATGAGGCCCGCGAGGATCGCCACGTAGTGCCACGGATCGGTCAGCGCCGGATAGAAGTACACATGCCGCACCGGCGCATGCCACTGGGTCAGGAACAGCAGGACAAGGAGGGCCCGAACCTCCCATGAGTCGAGGTGGAGGCGCAACCAGAGGACCAGGAGGATCGTGGCGCACGCGCCGGCCGCGATGTTGACGACCTTGAAGCTGAGTAACAGGTCGTCCTTGAAGGCCAGCGACGCCATGAGGGGCGTTCCGATGCGGTAGACGAAGGGCGCCGGCGCCTGCAAGGTCTCGCCGTGCCCGAGCTCCTCCGCCATGCGGTAGTAGAGGACGCCATCCATCCCTTTGCCGTCGCCGTTCGAAATTCGTTGCTGTGTGATGCCGCTGACGAAACTCACGGCGAGAAATGCGACGGCCGCGACGACGATCTCGAGGTGACGCGGCGCGAACGCTCGAGCTCTATGCCGTGAGCCCGAACGACTTGGCGGCGAGTGCGGCAATGTGCTTGCCTATCGCGAGCGACGCCGTGGCAGCGGGGGACGGGGCGTTCAGGACGTGCACGGCGTTGGGCGTCTCGGTGATCTTGAAGTCGTCGACCAGCGCGCCGTCGGGGCTGACGGCCTGCGCGCGTACGCCGGCGCCGCCCGGCGCCAGGTCGCGCTCTTCGATCGCGGGGACGAGCTTCTGCAACGCCTGCACGAAAGCGCGCTTGCTGAACGACCGATAGAACTCGTAGGCTCCCGTGCGCCAGTACTTCGCGCTCATCGCCCAGAAGCCGCGGTACGCCAGCGTGCGCAGCGTCTCGAGCAGGTGCACGTCGCGCATGCGGTAGCCTTCGCGCGCAAATGCCAGCACCGCATTCGGGCCGGCCTCCACGTCACCTTGGATCCGCTTGGTGAAGTGGACGCCGAGGAAGGGGAACTCGGGGTCGGGCACCGGATAGATGAGGCCGCGGATCAGCTGCCGCTCGGGCCGCACGGTGTAGTACTCGCCCCGGAAGGGGATGATCCGAACGTCGGGATCAACACCCATCAAGCCCGCGACGGTGTCGGAGTAGAGGCCGGCGCAGTTGATCAGGTTGCGGGCGACGACCGTGCCGCGAGTGGTCTCCAGGTGCAGCGAACCGGCGCGGGTGATCGCCTGCACTTGCGTTCCGGTCCGAATCTGCACGCCGTTGCGCTCCAGGATGTTCGCCATCGCCCGCGCGACCGCCGTGTAGTCGACGATCGCGGTGTTGGGGGAGTGCAGCCCACGGACGGCGCGCGCCTGCGGCTCCAGCTCGCGCAGCTGCTCCGGCTCCATCATCACCAGTCCCTCGACGCCGTTGGCCGTGCCGCGCTCGTGCAAGGTGACGAGGCGCGGCAGCTCGTCGGCGCTCGTGGCCACGATGAGCTTGCCGCAGTTTTCATACACAACGCCGTTGGCCTCGCAGAAGGCTTTCATGAGCCGCACGCCTTCGACACACAGCTTCGCCTTGTACGAGCCCGGCTTGTAGTAGATCCCGGCGTGGATGACGCCGCTGTTGTGGCCCGTCTGGTGGCCGGCGACGTGCGCCTCCTTCTCGAGGATGACGATGGCGCAGCGCGGAAGGCGTTCCGTCAGCGCCAGCGCGGTTGCGAGCCCGACGATCCCGCCCCCGACGATGGCAACTTCATGCTGCGGCGCACTCATAGGGCTTAGGCTGCTAGCGCCCCGTCCCGGCGTCTGTCAACCCCGGCCTGCGCACCTGTCGTGGCGCACCCTGGCCGGTCGCCAGCGGACAGATTGAGATTGACTTACGCGTTGGCGCGACGATAGATTTTCACGAGCCTGCTTGGAGGACAAGGAATGCGGTTGTGGCTTCTTTCGGTGTCGCTCGCCCTGTGCCTTGCCGTCGCACTGGTCACCCCGGTCGGCGCGCAGACGGAGCCAGGTTGCTGTGAGTTCTCGACGCGGGTCGCGCACGGATTCGCGGAGCACTGCGGTGACATGACCCGATCCGAGTGCAGGTTGATGAGGTCTTCGAGCGTCTTCTTCAGTGGCAGCACGTGTGACTCCGAGACCAACCGCTGCGTGCTGAGCCTGCCGCCGCGGACCGCAACCCGTACGTCGATTCCGGCCAACACCCCGACGCCCACGCAGACCCCTACACCCAGGGCGACCGCAACTGCGACGCCACCGCCCACGGGCACGGCGACGATCTCCAGAGGCTGCTGCCAACTGAGCAACAGCAGCCGCTTGGCCCGCCCGATCTGCGGCAACGACATCACCGAGGCCAGCTGCCTGAACGACTTCCAGGGTGCGCCGACGTTCTGCGCCGACTGCGTGTGCTCCTCGCATCCCGGCTCGGGGTTCGAGTTCGGTTCCGGAGTGTGTGTGCGTCTTACGCCAACGCCGACGCGCGCCCCCACGTCAACCGTCACGCCACCGGGCCGGCGCGGCTGCTGCCAATTGGCCAACTTGCGGCATGTGGGCCATGTGGTGTGTGGCAACGACATCGCCGAGGTCAGTTGCCTGAACGACTTCGCCGGCGACGCCGCCTTCTGCGCCGATTGCGCGTGCAGCTCGCATCCCGGCTCGGGGTTCGAGCTCAGTCTTGGGGCGTGTGTGCCGCCTACGGCGACTCCGACGACGACCCCGACGTTTACGCCGACCAGTACAGCGACACCATCGCCGCTACCGCCGCGCGGCTGTTGCCAACTGAACAACCCCAGCGCGTTCGGTCACGCCGTCTGCGGCAACCAGATCGAGGAAGTGACCTGTCTCAACGACTTCGAGGCGCTGCCAACCTTCTGCGTGAGCTGCGCTTGTTCCTCGCATTCCGGTTCGGGGTTCACCTTCGACCCGGGCAGATGTCTGAGGCTCCGCCACGCGCGCAGCCCGCACAGTCCACACAGTCCACACCGGCCGGGCCCGACGCATTAGGCTTGTTCCGGCGTTGTCGATCAGTTCATCCCCAACGCCTTCATCGCCGCGGTAAGCGGATCGCCGAAGAAGATCGGATCGACGCGCTCCATGATGTCGGCCGAGACTTCCAGGAAGTGTCGCTTGTTCTCGATCGGTATCAGCGCCCGCCGGGCGCCGTTTTCCATCGCAATCTGTAACGCTTCCGACAGGGAGCGCACCGGCTTGATGTTCCCTTGAATGCTCAGATCACCCAGGATCACCAGTGCTGGTAGAGACGGATGCTTCTTCAGCGCCGAGTGGATCGCCACCACCAACGCAACACCCGCGTCGCATGAGATGCGATTCGTCAGCAGATCGATCCCCTCGACGTGGAAGTCGGTGGTGTCGAATCCCTGAGCGATCCCCATGTTCACCTTGTGGCCCTGGATGTATGCGAACGCGCGCTGGATCGCTTCCTTCATCGCGCTGTCGAGGCCGCCAGCCACTTTGAGCTTCCCAGTTCCCGGCGAGCAGCCGACCTCTATCCGGTAGAGCCCAACCTTTGCCTGATCATCGACCGAGGCCGTGTACACAGACCCCGGCGCCAACGGATCGCTGGAGATGAGCCCGCGCCCGCCTTCTTCGGGCACGCCGACATATCGCTCCTCGCGTGAGTCACTATCGACGTACGAGAACGATGTCTGGTGGTACTCAAACGAGCCCATCTTCTTGAGCTGCTCTTTCACCCGGCGCCGGCCTTCGAGCGCCAGCTCGACCAGCTCAGCGAGTTCTTCCTTGGCGACCTCGCCGTTCGGATGGATGAGCTTGACTAGCCCGGCCACCGTCTTCCGAACCGCCTTCACATCTCGGGCGTTCAGGTGCGATCCGAGTGAGAAGTTGTGGTCCGTGACCTCGGCGAAGTTGTGCCGGCGCAGCTCGCGCAGGGCCTCGGCGAGATAGTCGACGATGAAGCCGTAGTGATCGGTGAAGTACTCGATCCGCATCTTCGGCACTTCCCAGCCGGGCAGGTAGAAGTGGATGCGGTCGAGGAAGGCCATGTCTTCGCGGATCACGTCCGGTAGCGGAAGGAAGAGGTGCGACGAGCGCACCATGACCTCTACCGGTTGATTGGTGTTGCCAAACATGGCGACGGAGGCGCTTCCAGAAAGCGCCTCCTTGCCCCGAGCGAACGACCCTGATTCACAGTACGTCTTCAGGGTCGTCACCACCTCCTTGGGCATCTTCTGCAGGTCGGCCACTTCGTCGAAGGCGATCGCATCCCAGAGACCAACGAGCCCCATTTTGCCGCTCGCCATGTTGAAGAACAGATTGGCCACCGTCGTGGGTCCGGTCAGCAGGATCACGTACGGGCTGAGTTCTTGGTATGCGTAAGACTTTCCGGTTCCCCGTGGTCCCAACTCGATCAAATTGAAATTCGATTCACACAGTGGGATCAGCCTCGCCAGAAAAAGCAGCTTGAGCCGCCGGTTGAAGTGCGATCGCTCAAGTCCGATGCTGCGGATGAGGAGATCGATCCACTCATCCGTACTGAACTGGCGGCGTCGCTGCCGGTAATCCTCCAGATCGAACGTTCCGAGCTGAATCGGCTTCAGCTCGTCGATCCAGAAGGGGCTCCGCTTGCCTTTGGCTTCTTCATCATAGTCGTGGCGGATGTTGACCTGTGCCCAGATGCCCCCCATCAGCAGCCGGTCGTACTCTCGGATGTAGCGGTCCGGGATGTGGACGTACCTGTGGCCGAAATTCACGAACTCCGCCCAGTACTTGTCGTCGTCCGAGAGATAGCGGACCTTCACCTTGTCGATCAGCGTGTGCTTGCCCTTCTCACGCACCGACGACTGCGCCTTGTTCGCTTCGTCGGGCCGAACGAAGTTCTCAGCGATCGTACTATTGACGAGCCGCAAGCCAGCTTCGATCGCCTGTTCGTCGTCCGTCGCGCAGTACTTCCCAAGCAGGTACTCGAGGACAAAGACTGGAACGTTGGCGCCGACCTTGACCTTGCGTACGAGGTCCTTGCGTACGACACGGCCGCCGAATACGTCGTTGGCTTTGCGATCCAGTTCAGGCACGGTACGCCTCCACGGCAACCTTGCTTGTGTTGCTCCGAAACCCAAATATATTCTCGCCCGCCCGCCAGCGAGCCAGCTCGGCCTTTGTAAGCCACACTACGCCAGGCCGATCGCAGTCAGTGTTCCCACAGATCGCTGCCGTGACAGGGAACCCCACGGGCTTGGCATGCCCCACATAGGGTTCTGTTCGTTCACTGGGTTGATGCGCTTCGCACCGGACCAACGCCACGTTCACGCCTCCTAGATTCCGAGCGCTACTTCTATATCGTCCAGCCGCTTCAACTCCACCTGTGTGACGGCATCGAGGATGTGGACAGAGACGGCCTTCAGGTCGGCTTCGCTGGGCAACATCAGGGTGATGGCATTCGGCTTGTCCTTCCGGAGCACAATCTCCTGCGTGCCGTCCTCGAACCCATATGCTGCCGCCACTGCCGACCCGATGTCCTTCTTGTTCGCACGCACCACAGCCTTCACGCGTTTCTCTTCCGGCCCGAAGAACCCGGTCAGCGAGTAGGTCGCCGTGACTGAGAAGAATCGGGTTGTGATCCGGGGTCGTTCCATCGTCAACGCGACCGTGACCTGGCCCGCTGGAGCGGCCGCGCGCTTCACCTTCACCACGGCGATCGGAATGATCAACTCCTGCAGAGATGCTGCGCCGTGGAAGAACGATTCCGACCCGCCTGCTTTGAAGCACGCCAAGCTGTGCGGCAAGGCCAGCTCGAGGTCACCACCGAGGCCAACTCGACTCGCCGGGATGCGCAGATAGCCGTCCGCACTACTTCCGCCCCGACCAATCCAGATACGACGATGCAGATCGGCGGTGTCGCCACCGGGCGGATCGATCTTCCTTCCGCTTTCGATTGCCTCGCCGTGGAGATGACCGTGGTCCGCCGTGATCACCACGTCGGTCACCCCGAGAGACGCCAGCCTGCGGACACCCTTGCGGAGCTTGTCCAGAACTTCGTCCATGTATCGGCGCGCTTCGTCTTCATCCTCGGCACTTTCACCCCGGCGGTCGATCTCTTGCGAGGTCACCAGCACGAAATCGGCAGCGCTGATTTCGTCGCGCAGCTTCTTCGACGGCTTGATCAGGTCATTGAGCTTCAGATCGACCACTTTGCCGTCGAGGTACTCGCGCAAATACTTCACCCGACCAGCTCGGTCCTTGAGTACGACCCCACCAATTTTCAGTCCGACCTTGCCGGCGCCCACTTCGACCAACTCCGCACCCTTGTCGGCCCCGGGCAGTAACGCCGACATTCCAACTTCGGTGATGGTCGGGAGCTGCGCCATGCCCGGGAGTAGTTTGACCTCGAAGTCGTCTCCGAGCCCGTCAACAAGCTCGCGACCCATCTCGAATCGCATCGCGTCGACCCAAACGTAGGCTGGCTTCCTCTTCGATTCCTTTCCTGCCTTTACGAGGGGTGCGACGAGATTCGGAAAGATCGTCTCCTGGTGCAGCACCTCGTCAACCACGAAGTCGGCAGCATCCAGCGCTGCGGTGAACGCTTCGGCACAGAGGGCAACCGTCTCCATGTACTGCTGCCGTGCGCGCTGAATGACCTGCTCAAGCAGGTCGTGCTCGCCACTAATCTCCAGGTCGAAGATCGTAAACTGGCGCTCCAGATGTCTGTGGTAGGTATCGAGCAGACACCATGGTTCGGAACCCTCCGCGTAGACCTTCACGAAGGCCGCGGGTGCTTTCGGAAGACGCTTCAGGTCCGCTCTGATTCGGGCAGCGGAGAGATGGACCAGCGCGGCAGTCTCGATGAGCGACCAGCGGAGTTGATTGGTCGGCTCTTCAGCCGACCAAAATGAGCGCTTCCGCTGCTCGGCGAGCTCCCGCGCGTTCTCCGGCGCCCCCTCCAGTAGGGACTCCTCTGCATGATGCAGCAGTCGCTCCTCGACCGAGGGAAACGTTTCAGTACCCACCAGCCACCGCGGCTCAACCTCCAGGCTGCGGATGTCCACCTCGCTATCGACCGCCCGAGCGGCAACAACGTAGGCTTCGCGATAGTCGGACCGGTGCCGCCACGTCTGACAGACCTTCGCAGCCGTCGCCGACTGGTGGTCGCTCGTTGGAAGTCCGGCAGCCTCCAGTCCGCTCACCGTTCCACCACTATCGCGAACAGTCGCAACGAAGTCGCTGAGCAGCAGAGACCTGCGCAGAACCTGCCGAGCTGCGGCGATCGAGCCCGCCAAGTCCAGCTGAATGCCAAGATCCGATGCGATCAGGTGAGCGACCTCATGGAGTGCCTGCTTCGACTCGATGGTCGCGTCGTGCTCGTCAGACGCAGCAAACGCCAGGGCAACGTCCTCCACTGACGCCGTCCCGAAGATGAGCTTGACGGCACCCGACCCGATTGCGGCAGATTGGTCGGCGAGGCTATCCAGATCGCCCGAGCGTTAGCTTTCCCTGTTCGACATCCCGGGCAATCTTGAGGGCTTGATCCGGCGCGATGTCCTTGAACACCCGCTCGGCGATCACCTTCAGGCGTGTATTGCGCTGCCACGGATTCGCGCCGGGCTCAATGACCTGCCCCGCAGTCTCTGCTTCGATCAGCGCACAGTGGGTCTCGCGCCGATCCATCGGCACGTACACGAGCACATGCGGCGGCACCGCCTGCTCCTGCAGCGGGCGGCCGTCGCTGTCGACGAATTCGAGCAGGGGTTCGAGCTGGGCGCGCAGATCGAAGAAACTGCCGCCAAACCTGAATACCGTCGTGCGCAGCAGCGCAAGTTTTTCGGCGAGCTGACAGTACGTGCGCTCCGGGTCGTACCAGACGACAAGCCCAGCGTCTCGAACTTGTTTGGCGACGAGAGCGGTGACGTACTCAGTGACCTTGCCCACTCGGGATACCCTCGCAGATGCAGTTCCTACTTGAAGTCGTGGAGCCAGACGACACGGTCGCGCACTTCGTCTGCGGTCAAGCGACTCAGACAGCGCACTGTGCGCCGGAGCAGCTCTCGGAATGGGACCTGATCGCAGACGAGAATGCCGTGGTGGGTCTTTCCTGTTGTTCGGTAGTCACGGTCGAGCAGCACGTAATCGCGAATATTGTGGGTGAGCATCGCTCGGCGCTGAGTGACGGCAAAGGCGAGTTGATCCCGATCGCTTCTCCCGCCGCGGTCTCGTTCGAGGACATGCCGGGCCTCGTAGCCGCGCTGTCGAAGGATTTCTGCAAGCAGCAGCCGCACGTCTTCGTCGATGAGCAGGCGGATTGCCGCCATCAGCGGCCCATCTCGTTTCGGACACGATCCTCGGTGTTCTCCTCAATGTCGCGATCAATCTCGCCTTGATGATCGTAGTAGTAGGACAGGGCGTCATGGACTTGAGCGAGCGTCAGATGCCCGAACTCCTTCACCAGCTCTTCCGGGGACATGCCTTGTCGTAGGACGTAGTCCACCACGGATCGAACCGGGAACTTGGTTCCCGCAATGATTGGAGCGCCGCCGCAGTAGCCCTTGCGGTTCTCAATGTAGGGATGTTTCGCCTTCAGTGCCGTTCGCGCCATCGTAGTCTCCTTACTATGGAGTGCACTAACGCATCGTCGCTTCGCGCCCGATCGGTCAGGGCTTCGTCGGGCGGCGTGCGCCCTTCTTCTCGAACTTGTCTCGAACGAACTCAACCAAGCTGCTACCGCCAGCCTCGCGCGGCAGTCTAAGGACCGTCTGCCTGAAGCGGTGACTAGCCCCAAGGAACTGATTGATTTCCCAAGCCTGAACTGCCTTATCCAGCTCAGTCATAGAGCAACTCGGTTGCGAAGTCGTAAAGAATCGCTTCACTCTGGGCTGTGATCCAGTAGTACACGGGGCGCACGACCTCGATGGGCAGATGCCTGTCCTCCAGCGGGCGGACGATCCGCCACGCATCCGGTATGGGGCCGCGCACGAACCGTGGCAGAAAGGTCTCTTGGTAGATGTCGGTCATCCTCGACCGGGACTGCTTCGCGAGCACGTTCGCTCGGACTCCTTCCTCACGCTGAGCGCTCACCCCTCCGTTCTGCCAACTGCGGACGAGGGCACGCATGTCGTCGAGTAGGGCGCCACCCTTCTGCAGGCGAGTCGTGTAAGGACAGCTGGCTTCTTGTTTCATCACTTCGGCTTCGCAGTACCCTCCGGCGCCCGCATGAACGGAAACACAGGTTTCCCCTTCTGCCCGAGCAGATAACCGGCCGCGAGTGTAGTTGCCTTATGAAGCTCAGTCTGTGCGTCGCACGAAGTGAGGTCGAGCAGACCTGCTAGGTCCGGCGTGGGCAATGTCAGGGTTCCAGCATCGGGGGCAAGCAGGAGGAGCTGACGCCGAAGGTCTTCAGCGCTGACGATAGGAGCACTCCAGGGGTTCGAATCTGAGGACAACTCTTCGACGAACGGCTCCGCCAAGTCGAGAAGCGTCGTTACCTGAGTGACCCTTGCCGCAGCGAGAACCCCGGCGTGGCGCCCCTTTGCTGATTCAAATGCCAGGCGCAGAGCCGCCCGAGCTGGATTGCGTGGGAAGATCTTCGTGAGCGCAAAGCGGCCGGCTTCGGTGAGCGACTCATCATCCCACCAGGCGAGGCTGTCCTTTTGGCCGGCGCGTGCAACGAGCAAGGCGATCCGTGCGACGCGCTCGGAATCAACGGCTGATGGCTTCGGGCTTGTGGCGCTACTCATGTTGCGACTCGGTGGGGTTTGCTCAGTCGCCCCGCGCCTCGTTCTACTCTCGCCTGGCTCGAGAGTCCGCTTGAGGCGAACTCTCCTTACCCCGTGAGTCCGACGCGACACGAGAAGTAAGGGACACCCACCAGTCGCCTGCCCCGGGACGCGCCGTGCCTGGCAACAACGTGCCCCACTCAGCTCGCGAAGCTGCGGTACGCGTCGATGGCTTGCAGGTAGTTGACGGCAATCTGCTTGGCCGCGGCTTCGCGGGACAGCGCGCCGTCGCGCCAGCCGACGAGCGGCTCCCACCACAGCGTCCGGCCGATGGCGAAGCCGCAATACCCGGGCACGCCCGCTCCCGCCTGCAGCCATTGCTTGACGCGTGCGGTGTTGGCGCCGCGGCCCAGCACGATGCAGGCGACGTGGTCGCGCCCGGCGCTGCGCGCCTGCTCGGCGACGCGCTGGCAATCCGCCCGCTGATCGAGCCCCTCGATCTTCCAGATGTCGGCTTCGACGCCCGCACCCTGCAGTGCGGCGATCGTTTGCTTGACGAGCCCGGGACGGATCTCACGGTCGTAGCGGTCTTGGTCCTTCCCGACGGCCGCCAGTTGCTCCGGCGTGGCGGGGACCAGCAGCTCGAACAGAAACTTGCGGCCGCGTTCGTGCAGCCAGTTGGCCAGCTCGCGCAGGCGCTTCGTCTGCCGTTCGTTCATCGCCGCATCGAAGCCCGGGTTGTAGCGTACCAACACCTTGGCGAACGTGGGGTCGAACTTCTCGATGTGCTGGCCGAAGTCATTGCCGAACTCGAAGTCGAACTCGTCGCGGCCACTGGCTTCGACGGGCATCGCGAGGATGGCGCCCATCTCCTTGGCGCGGCGGGCGACGGGCGTGCCGAACTCCTCGTCGACGAGAATCCCGGCGCCATCCGACAACGTCCGCTGTCTGGAAGCCTCCAGGAAGCCCTCGAAGATCAGCGCCTTCGCATCCGAGATTCGTGCTGCCTCGGCAGCGGTCGGCTTGTTGGAAATGCCGAAGAGCTGTTTCTGAAACGAGCCGCGGTGATCGAATGCGAGCATGTACAGTTCGCGATCATAGCCGAGCCCCATCGCTATCCTCCTCGTAGTTTCCACAGCCTGTATCCCATCTGCCCGTGCGGCGGCAAGAGCCGACCGCGCCAGCTACGACTGCGGGAAGACGCTGCCGCCGCGGGCCTCAGGGTGAGCGGAGAAGTTCAACGAATCAGGGGAGGGGGTCCGCTCATGCTGAGGCTCTCGAAGCAGGGGTGGGATCTCTCAGCAACGTGTTAGTGCAGCACGAGGTCGGGTAATCGCACCGGGGTGACGCTGGCGAAGCGCTGCATGCGGCGCATCAGCTTGTTGGCCTCGGTGATCAAGGCGCGGCGCAGGCCCGGCTTGTGGGTGCGCGCGTACCAGTCGCGCAAGGTCTGTAGATCGCGCCCCAGCGCTTCCATCTGCACCAGGTGGTGGCGCAGCCGCTTGTCCTGCTTGGCGTGCGCGATCGCGGCGTTCCAGCGGATGAGCTGGCTATCGATGACATTGATTGCCAGCTCGAGCGATGCGACGTCGCTTGCCGCCGGCGGCCGGCGGGGCGGTCGGCTTTCGCTGGGGGAGGGGCCGGCAACCACCGCGGAGCGCGCGGCGCGCTTCTCGGCGAACCCGAACTTGCGCAAGACACCGGCGACGACGCCGATGATGCGTACCTGGTCGCCGCGCACGGTCAGCGGCAGCATCTCCGGGTTCGCCGGCTGCAGCCGCACCTGCCCGTCGGCCGTGCGGTAGTACTTCTTCACGGTCACGCCGCCGTCGATCTCGGCGACCACGGTCTGACCGTTGTCCGCCGCCTGACGCGGCTCGACGATGAGATAGTCGCCGTCCTGAATGCCTTCATCGATCATCGAGCTGCCGCGCACGCGCAACGCGAACACCTGCTTGCCGCCCCACAGCGTCGTGGGAACGTTGAGCGTCTCTTCGATCGCGAACGCCTGATAGGGTTGCCCCGCCGCGACGACGCCGAGCAGCGGAATCTCGACCGTCTCGCAGAGCTCGAACGCCTCGTCCGGCTCCGCCCACGACTCCTGCCACGCATCCATTTTCGTCCTCCCTTCGCCTGGACGAAGAGTATGCGAAGAAAGTGCGAAAATCAACCCGGCTCGGAACGACCGGCTCAGCGCGGCGCCACGTGGCTCGCCACGATGCCGAGACCGACGAGGGTCATGCCATTGATGGAAAGCAGAATCCCGGCGATCACGCCGACGAGCTGAAAAGCGCGCTTGGCTTGCGCGCCTTTGAACTGTGCCTCGTACATCACGTTGCCGGCGTTGCGCGTCGATGCCAACTCGGCCTGGCGGTAGGCGTCATCGCGGGCGATGAAAACGATGAAGGTCAGCGCGATCCCGACGCCGAGAACGGCCAATGCGCTGCCAATGACTGTACACGCCCTCGACATGCGCTACGCCCGGAGACTGCGTGCCGCGCCGATCGCGGTGGCGAACTCGGCGTGCGGCGGAATGATGAAGTTGCGCTCGAAGAGCAAACGCGTCGCCTTGATGCGCTCGACGAACGGCTTCACGCGCACCAGCTTGCCCGTCAGGACGATGTCGTGCAACCCGCTGGCCCGGGCGGCGGTGACGCTGAGCACCACGATGACCTCGGCGATCATGTTCACCAGCGCTCGCGCCTTGTCCTCGGCGGTGGCGTCGGACGAGAGCTTCCCGAAGTTGCTGGCCGTTGCATCGGCGGGCAAGTTTCCGACCGGGCCGCCGGCAATGTCGCCGACGGTGAGGTCGATGCGCGACAGGTCGCCGCGCTCCGCCAGTTGCTCGAGCGTCTCCAGCCGCGCCACGTTGAGCAGGTGCTTCGACAGGCCGAGCAGCGTACCGCCGCCGACGCCGGTGCCGCTGACGTGGACGATCTCGTCGCCTTTGACCGAGACGATCGCCGTTCCCGTGCCCATCGACACGACCAACGCTTCGCGCTTGCCCGCCAGCGTCGAGCCGCCCACGCCGATCGCCGTCAGCTCCGCGACCTTGCGCACCGGCACACCGAGCAGCTCGTCGCCGAGATGGCGCGAGCCACCGCCCGTGGCGGCGATCGCGGTGATGTCGCTCAAGCGGTGCCGCAGGTCGCTGACGAGCTTGCCCAAGGCGCCGGCCGCCGCCGCCACCGGATCGTTGGCTTCGACCGTGACGACGCGCAGCTCACCGTCGAGCACGACCGCGTCGGTGGTCGACCCGCCGATGTCGATGCCGATGATCATAGGCTGCTTTCTCCCTCTCCCCTTGGGAGAGGGTCGGGGTGAGGTTCTTCGAGATCGAGACGGAACACCGTCACCTGCGCCTTGCGCTGCAGATCGTACGACGCCCACTTCGCCGCCGGAACATGATCGGCATCGACGCGGCGGAAGCCTTGGCGTTCGAAGAAGGCCTGCGCGCGCTCCTCCGTCGTGCACGCGAACACGTACACCAGGCCGGCGGCGCGCGCGTCGGCGAGCAGGCGAGCGAGCAAGCGTGCCGCCACACCCTCACCCTTGAAGCGCGTCACGGTGTACAGCCCGACGACCTCGCCGGTGCGTTCGGACGTGTAGGCGTCGGTGGCGAAGGCGCAGATGCCGGCGAGGTGATGCGCGCCGATGGTCGCGCCGTAGCCGTTCACCAGCATGCGCGCCACCTCGTCGGACGTGCGCAGCTTCAGCAGCCCTTCGCGCTGTCCGCGTTCGATGAGCCGTTCGACTTCCTCGAAGTCGTCGATGCCGAGCCGCTGGACGGTGCAGTAGTCGGCAGAGGTGAACAACGTCCCGGAGCCCTCGTAGGTAAACAGCTCGCGCGCCGCGCCGGCAAGCGCGCACAGATTCACGGAGGCGACGCCGCCGAGCAGCGCCGCGCGCACCGCATGGAAGGTGGCGCGCCGCGATCCCAGACCGGCCCACTCCGCCTGGCCGGCGCTCAGCAGCGTCGCCAGCATGTTCTCGTCCATGAACGACAGCTGCTTGCCGTCGGCACCGGTCAAGCCACCTTCCGGCTCGACGAAGATCAGCTTGTGGACGCGCAGCCGCGCAGCGATCTGTTGCGCGACGAGGGTGGCCGCGGCGTGATCAACCCCGGCAACGACACCGACGCACAGCGGCCCACGCCGCAGCGTGCTCCAAACCCCCGTCAGGAACTCGGTTGCCGCCTGCGGCGACGCAAAGGCGTCGGGCTCGACCTGCATGAAGGCGCTGGTGCGTGCCCCACGCTGCGGGAAGAGGGGGATCGTTTGATCGCGAAAGATCAGCGGTCCGAGCCGCCGCTGCAGGCGTCGCAAGATTTGCTCGCTGCGGTCCAGATCAGCCGTGCTGACGACGATCACGACGCGCGTGTCGTTGAGCAGCAGCTCGCGCACCAGCGCCGCGAGGCGCTCGTAGTCGTCCTCCTGCGCGATCTCCTCGACCGGGACCGAGAACAGCAGGGTGTGTCCGCGAAATTCATCGAGGTAGAACTGCTTCTCGTCGAACGCCTCGACGATGGGGAGTGGTTTCTCGGCCGGACTCGGCATTGGCCGCACGCTACCACAATCGTTCCGCGCCGTCATGGAGCGGGGACGGCGTGACCGGGAAGCGCGAAGGACTCGCGCACGGTTCCCGGAAATGAGAAGCGAGCCGCCCCGCCGGCGTAGCGTGGTGCGGCGGCGCGGCGAAGCTGATCGGGCAGCGTTTTTGCTCTCACGATTGTCGGGCGAGAACGCAATGTCAGGAACCACATGGACGCTGGAATGAAGGGCAGGGTGTTCGCAACCATCGATGGCAACGAGGCGGTGGCCTCAGTGGCGCATCGCACCAACGAAGTCATCGCCATCTATCCGATCACTCCATCGTCGCCCATGGGAGAGTGGGCCGACGCGTGGGCTTCGGAAGGTCAGCCCAATATCTGGGGCACCGTTCCCTCAGTCGTGGAAATGCAGAGCGAGGGCGGCGCGGCCGGTGCCGTGCACGGCGCCCTGCAGAGCGGCTCGCTGACCACCACGTTCACCGCGTCGCAAGGGCTGCTGCTGATGATCCCCAACATGTACAAGATCGCCGGCGAGCTGACGCCGACCGTATTCCACGTCGCCGCGCGGTCGCTGGCGGCGCAGGCGCTCTCCATCTTCGGCGACCACAGCGACGTCATGGCGACGCGCGCCACCGGCTTTGCCTTGCTGTGCTCCGCCTCGGTGCAGGAGGCGATGGACTTCGCGCTCATCGCGCAGGCCGCAACGTTCGAGAGCCGCATCCCCTTTCTCCACTTCTTCGACGGCTTCCGCACCTCGCATGAGGTTTCCAAGATCGAGCTGCTCTCCGACGATGATTTACGCGCCATGATCGACGACCGCCTCGTGCTCGAGCACCGCGCCCGCGCGCTGTCGCCCGATCACCCCGTTCTGCGCGGCACGGCGCAGAACCCCGATGTGTTCTTCCAGGCGCGCGAGACGGTGAATCCGTACTACGCGGCGTGTCCCGCGATCACCCAGCAGGCGATGGACAAGGTTTCGAAGCTGGTGGGCCGCAGCTATCACCTCTTCGAGTACCACGGCGCGCCGGATGCCGAGCGGGTGATCGTGCTCATGGGCTCCGGTGCGGAAGCCGCGCATGAAACGGTCGACGCACTCAACGCGCGCGGCGAACGGGTCGGTGTGGTGAAGGTGCGACTGTATCGGCCGTTTGATGTGCAGCGCTTCGTCGAGGCGCTGCCTTCAACGACCAAGGCCGTAGCGGTGCTCGACCGCACGAAGGAGCCCGGCAGCGCCGGCGAGCCGCTGTATGTCGATTGCGTCACCGCCATCCACGAGGGCCTCGACAACGGTTGGGGTAAGTTGAAGAGCTTCCCGAAGATCACCGGCGGTCGCTACGGCCTGTCGTCGAAGGAGTTCACGCCGGCGATGATCAAGGGCCTGTTCGACAACCTCGCTAGCGCGCGGCCGAAGAACCACTTCACGCTCGGCATCCTCGACGACGTGACCCAGACCAGCATCCCGTACGACCCGGAGTTTTCCATCGAGCCCGACTCGGTCATCCGCGGGCTGTTCTACGGTCTCGGATCCGACGGTACCGTCGGTGCCAACAAGAACTCGATCAAGATCATCGGCGAGGACACCGACAACTACGCGCAGGGCTACTTCGTCTACGACTCGAAGAAGGCCGGCGCGGTGACCGTGTCGCACCTGCGCTTCGGCCCGCGGCCGATCCGGTCCACCTATCTCGTCAGCCGCGCCAACTTCGTCGGCTGCCATCAGTGGGTGTTCCTCGAACGCTACGACATGCTGAACGACATCGTGCCGGGCGGCACGTTCCTGCTGAACAGCGCGTACGGACCGGACGAGGTGTGGGATCAGCTGCCGCGCTCCGTGCAGGAGCAGATCATCGCCAAGCGCCTCAAGGTTTACGTCATCGACGCCGTCAAGGTGGCGCGCAAGAGCGGTATGGGCGGGCGCATCAATACGGTCATGCAGGTGTGCTTCTTCGCGATCTCCGGGGTGCTGCCGAAGGACGAGGCGATCGCGGCGATCAAGAAGTCGATCGAGAAGACGTACGGCAACAAGGGCGAGGAGATCGTGCAAATGAACTTCGCCGCCGTCGACCAGACGCTGGCGCACCTCTTCGAGGTCACGGTGCCCGAGCGGGCCGAGGGCCGCATCGAGCGGCCGCCGCCGGTGTCGCCGCAGGCGCCACGCTTTGTGCAAGAGGTCACCGCGAAGATGATCGCCGGCTTCGGCGACACGTTGCCGGTGAGTGCGCTGCCGGTCGACGGCACCTACCCGACCGGCACGGCGAAGTGGGAGCAGCGCAACATCGCGCTGGAGATCCCGGTGTGGGACCCGCCGGTCTGCATCGAGTGCGGCAAGTGCGCTATGGTCTGCCCGCACAGCGTCATCCGCATCAAGGTGTACGATCCGCGGCACCTCGACGGCGCGCCGCCGACGTTCAAGTCGTGTGATGCGCGCGACCGCGAGTGGCAGGGGATGAAGTACACGATCCAAGTGGCGCCGGAAGATTGCACCGGCTGCGGCATCTGCGTCGATGTGTGCCCCGCCAAGAACAAATCGGCGACGCGGCTGAAGGCCATCAACATGCAGCCGCAGCCGCCGCTGCGCGCCCCGGAGCGCGACAACTGGAACTTCTTCCTCGGCATCCCCGAGACCGACCGGCGCCTGGTGAAGGCCGGCTCCATCCGCCAGCAGCAGGTCCAAGAGCCGCTGTTCGAGTTCTCCAGCGCCTGCGCCGGCTGCGGCGAGACGCCGTACATCAAGCTGGCCACGCAGCTGTTCGGCGACCGCATGATTGTCGCCAACGCCACCGGTTGCTCGTCGATCTACGGCGGCAATCTGCCGACGACACCATGGTCCAAGAACGCCGACGGGCGCGGGCCGGCCTGGTCGAACTCCTTGTTCGAGGACAACGCGGAGTTCGGGCTCGGGTTCCGCTTGTCCATCGACAAGCAGCAGGAGCTCGCCTCTGAGCTGCTGAAGCGACTCGCGAGTACGGTCGGCGACGACCTGGCGCAGGCCATCCTGACGGCGCAGCAAAAAGATGAGGCCGACATCTTTGAGCAACGCGAGCGCGTTGGGGTGCTAAAGGGGAAGCTCAGCGGCCTCGACTCCGACGCGGCGCGGCAACTACTCGGCGTCGCCGACATGCTGGTCAAGAAGAGCGTGTGGATCATCGGCGGTGATGGGTGGGGCTACGACATCGGCTTCGGCGGCCTCGACCACGTGCTGGCCAGCGGGCGTGACGTCAACGTCCTGCTGCTCGATACGGAGGTGTACTCCAACACCGGTGGGCAGATGTCCAAGGCGACGCCGCGCGGCGCCGTGGCGAAGTTCGCGGCGGGCGGAAAGCAGTCGCCGAAGAAGGACCTCGGCATGATCGCGATGAGCTACGGCAGCGTCTACGTGGCGCGCGTCGCCATGGGCGCCAAAGATGAGCATACGCTGAAATCGTTCCTCGAAGCCGAGGCGTACGAGGGCGCGTCGCTGGTCATCGCCTACAGCCACTGCATCGCCCACGGCATCAACATGACGACGGCGATGCAGAACCAAAAGGCCGCGGTGGACTCCGCGCAGTGGCTGCTGTACCGCTTCAACCCCGAACGCGCCAAGCACGGGGAGAATCCCCTGCAGCTCGACTCGCCCGCGCCCAAGATCCCCGTGGCCAAGTACATGTACATGGAGAACCGCTTCAAGATGCTCACCAAGAGCAAGCCGGAGGCGGCGAAGCAGTTGTTGGAGGAGGCGCAACACGACGTCACCGCCCGCTGGCAGCTCTATGAGTACTTGGCGGCACGAGGAGGAAACCCGTGAAGCGGAGGCGGCAATGGATCTGACCACGAGCTACCTGGGCATGACGCTGCGCACGCCGCTGGTGCCGTCGGCGTCACCGCTGTCCGACGCGATCGACAGCATCAAGCGCATGGAGGACGCCGGCGCCGCCGCGGTGGTCCTGTACTCGCTGTTCGAAGAGCAGCTGACGAGCGACCGTTTCGAGCTGCATCATCACCTGACGCAGGGCACCGAGAGCTTTGCCGAAGCGCTGACGTACTTCCCGGAGCCGACGGAGTTCCACCTCGGCCCCGAGGGTTACCTCAATCACATCCGTACGGCCAAGGATGCGGTCGACATCCCGATCATCGCCAGCCTGAACGGCGACTCGATCGGCGGCTGGACCAACTACGCGGCGCAGATCCAGCAAGCCGGCGCCGACGCGCTGGAGTTGAACGTCTACTGCATCCCCACCGATATGGAGCAAACTGCCGAAGCGATCGAGCAGACCTACCTCGACATTCTCACGGCAGTGAGATCGGTGGTGACGATCCCGGTGGCGCTGAAGCTGGGGCCGTTCTTCAGCAACATGGCGCGCATGGCGCGCCGGCTGGACGACGCGGGCGCCGATGCGTTGGTCCTCTTCAACCGCTTTTACCAGCCCGACATCGATCTCGAGCTGCTCGAGGTGCGGCCGCACGTCCTGCTCAGCACGCCGCAGGCAATGCGCTTGCCGCTGACGTGGATCGGCATCCTCTATGGCCGCATCCGCGCCAGCATGGCGGCCACCAGCGGCATCCATGAAGCGGAAGACGTGTTGAAGCTGCTGATGGCCGGCGCCGACGTCACCATGCTGTGCTCCGTCCTCTTGCAGCGCGGCATCGACCACATCCGGGTGATCGAGCGCGGCGTGCGCGAATGGATGGAGCGCCACGAGTACGAGTCGGTGCGGCAGATGCAGGGCAGTATGAGCCAGAAGAACTGCGCCAACGCGGCGGCCTTCGAGCGCGCCCACTACGTCAGCGCGCTGCACAGCTACAGGCCCGCATGAGGCCGGTGCTCTAGCGGCCTGTCGGGCTTGGCAGCCCGGAGCGACCCAACGGGGAGCGGGCCATAGAAATGACGCTGGCCGCAGGCCCTACCGGCGACGCGTTTCTTCGGCGTTGGGTTGGGCGGGCGTGTCCGCGCCCCTGGTGACGACCTTCGACGACGGATCGGGACTTCCCGGTGTGTCGTTGCCCGGCGGATCGCAATCACCGTTGGCGATCTCGAACTCGTCGAAGAGCAACCAGTAGGCGACCAAGATATCGCGCTGCATTCCCGGCTTCATGGTCTTTTCCACGGCGATACTTATAGCACGATCCGGCAATCGAAGCGTAGGCCTCCGCGCCGCTTCGTGGCTCACCACAAATGCGGTCGCGGCTTTGCGGCCCGTCGCGCTACGCCCTTCGGGCGGCGCTTGCGCAGCCGGCCGGCGTCCTTACGCTGCCCCTCGGCCAGCTCGATGAGTAGCTGGTGGCAGCTCCGGTCGCCGTCGCTGAGCGCGCGCTGGATGTACTGGCCGTCCGGTTGCATGTCCCACTGGCCGCCCTGGCCGCTCAACTGCGTATCGAGCACGGCACGTAGCTCTTTGCGCAGCGGCGGCTCCTCGATCGGGACCACTACTTCCACGCGGCTTTCGAGATTACGCTTCATGCAATCGGCCGAGCCGATGAAGTACTCCTCCAGGCCACCGTTGCGGAAGTAGTAGATGCGACCATGCTCCAGGAAACGGCCGACGACACTCACGACTCGGACGGTCTCCGACAGCCCGGGGATGCCCGGCCGCAAGCGACAGGTGTCGCGTACGATCAGATCTACCTTCACCCCCGCCTGCGAGGCGCGGTACAGCGCCTCGACGATGTCGGCGTCCTCCAGGGCGTTGATCTTCAGCTGAATCAGACCCGGCGACGCAGCGCTGTGCGCGGCGATCTCGCGCTCGATCTTGGTGAGCAGCGCCTTCTTCAGGAGCGTCGGCGCCGGCAGCAGCTTGTGATACGTGCGCTTCGGTCGATAGCCGGTGGTGAGATAGTTGAAGAGCTCCGTGAGGTCCTGGCCGATCGTGTCGTCGCAGGTGAGCAGCCCGAAGTCGGCGTAGATCCGCGCCGTGCCGGCGTGGTAGTTGCCGGTGCCGATGTGCGCGTAGCGCCGCAGCCCGTTGTAGTCTTGGCGCACCACCAGGATCACCTTGCAGTGCGTCTTGAGGCCGACGACGCCGTAGGTCACGTGAATGCCGAACTCCTCGAGGCGATTCGCAAACTGGATGTTCGCGGCTTCGTCGAAGCGCGCCTTGACCTCGACCACCACGGCGACCTGCTTGCCGTTGCGCGCCGCCTCGCTCAGGTAGTCGAGGACCTTCGAGTCGCTCGAGGTGCGATACAGCGTCATCTTGATGGCGCGCACTTTGGGGTCCACGCTGGCCTCGCGGAGAAAGCGCTCGACCGATGTAGAGAACGATTCGTACGGATGCTGCAGTAGCAGCGCCCCGGCGTCCCGGATGATGTGAAAGATGTTGCGGGACTCTTGCAGGCGCGGATGGTCGGCGGGTCGGTGCGGTCGATCGTGCAACGCCGGCGCCTCGATGCTTGCGACCTCCGCAAGGTCGCGCAGCGCCATCATTCCGTCGACCTCGAACACATCGGCGCGCTCGTTCAGCCCGAGCTCGGCCGCCAGCATCCCGCGATGCGTGCCGTCCATGCCCGCAACGACCTCGAGGCGGACGATCGGCGCGAAGCGGCGTTCCCGCAGCTCGGACTCGATCAGCGCCACGAGGTCATCGGCGTCCTCTTCGTCGCGCTCGGTGTTGGCGTTGCGGGTGACCCGAAACAGCTCGCACGAGTCCACCTCCATGGCGGGGAACAGCAGGTCCAGGTTGTATGCAATCACCTCTTCGAGCGGGACGAAGTCATGCGCATCGCCGGCGCGTAGGAAACGCGGAATTCCCGTGCCCACGGGCACCTTGACTCGAGCCATCAGAGGCTCGGTGTCCTTCGGGTAGCGGACGGTGACGAGAAGGTTCAACGACAGGTTGGAGATGAACGGAAACGGATGCGCCGGATCCATGGCCAGCGGCGTGACCAGCGGGAAGATGTTGCGGAAGTAGTAGTCGCGCAACGCCTGCTGCTCGGCTGCAGCGAGATCGCTGTAGCGGCGTAAGCGGATGCCCTGGCTCTTCAACAGATCGAGCAGCTCCGGCAGGAGCCGCCGCTGTTCCTCCTCGAGCTGGCGCACGCGGGCGTAGCACTCGGCGATCTGCTGCAGCGGCGTCCGGCCGTCGACGGTCAGCTCCTGCATGCCGGCGGCGACCTGCTGCTTCAGGCCGCCGATCCGCTTCATGAAGAACTCGTCCAGGTTGGAGGCGGTGATCGCCAGGAACTTCATCCGTTCCAGCAGCGGGTTCCGGCTGTCTTGCGCTTCGTGAAGGACGCGGCGATCGAACTCGAGCCAGGTGAGCTCGCGGTTGAGGTAGAGCTCCGGTGCGTGGAGGTCCTGAACCACGGGCTGTAGCCTCACCGCAGGCGTGCCGCCCGCCGCTCGTTCGGCCTCGTTCGCGACCCGTTGGCTCGTTTGCGGGCTCAGGGCCGTTATCGCCGGACCGGCGGCCGCCCGCTCTTGAACACCGACCTCGTCTGCCCCGTTGCGCACGGATACTCTGATATCATCAAACACGCACGCTAGACCAGCTCATCCTGATGGCGGGCGGTCTCTCCCTACGGAACGGTTGTGGGGCAGGTCACCCCCTCCACCAGCAACGCGTCACGCAACCGCTACTCTGCGGCTCGGGCGGCCGACCCGCACCGGGCCGAACCGCTGCTGGGCACGCAGATACGTCGAGATGCGACGACGCAGGACGGCCTGCACGGCGTCGATCGGCTGCCGCGCATCGATGGGAACGAACCCGAGCTCCTTGGCCAGGCGGTCGTACTCGCGGATCATCCGCGTCTGGTAGCGACGGAACGAGTCGAAGATGTCGCTGCCGAGGGCCAAGTGCATTCCCGACTCCCAATAGTCCATGCCCTTGCCCTCGATGACCCGTGGGACCAGGTGATCGACGTCGACACGCAAGTACAAGGTCAGATCCGGTACCAGCGCATAGCCAAACAGCTGCCGGGTCCAGGCGCGGTCGGCGCCCATCACCGCGTTGCGGGCGAAGGCGGTGTACATGTAGCGATCGGCAAGGACGATGAAGCCGGCGCGCAAGGCGGGAATCACTTCGTGCTCGAGCCGATCGAGGAAGTCGGCGGCGTACAGCAGGCTGAACGTCGTGGCGGTCAGCTCGTGACCGGCCTTGGCGTCTGAAATCGTGTCCCACAGCAGCGGCGAGCGCGTCCAGCGTGTTCTGGCCACTCCGTAACCCTGGACCTCCAGCCACGGTGTGAGCTGTTCGATTTGGGTGGACCGACCGACGCTGTCGGTGCCTTCGATGACGATCAGACTACCGGCCAAGGGTGCCCCGCTTTCGAGGCACGGCAGTCGATAGGCGGCCGACGCTTTGTCACTACCGTGCATCGGCGCTGGCATACACGGCAGCGACCTGCGTCACCGCGTCAAAGGTGTCGCTCGAAACCTCCCACCCCATCATCACACACCTTGAGCTAGATGTTGTTTGGCTCGCCTCCTCTACCTCCCCTTCACCGAAAGTCAAGTCATGCGGTAACCTCTCCTGACCTCACGATGCTTCCTTTGGAAGGACCGCCAGGCCGGATCGAATTTCGTCCGTGCCGCGGATGGCCACGAGGTCACCTGCAGCGAGTTCACCAAACACCTCGATCACAGCGCCCATTTGCTGACCAACTTCAACATCGATCCATTCAGCGGTTCCGTCGCGGACGCGGATGACGAACTTCCGCTCGGTAGTCGTAACCACCGCCGATGAGGGAACAAAGAGCGATGGCGCTTGACGGCTGATCTCCCACAGGACCTCGGCGAACATCCCGGGGGTGAGAAGCCGCTCGGGGTTCTCCACGTCGAGCTCTACCGGCATCGTGCGTGTCTTTGGATCGACCGAGAATGCCTCGCGCGCCACCGTGCCGCTGAAGATCTCACCTGGGTAAGCCGCCACTGTGAACTTCACCTTGTTCCCCGCCGGAATTGTCCCGACCGCCATTTCCGGAACGGAAACGACCAAGCGGAGCCGGGCGATTTCCTGGATCCGAAGCATCGGCGGTGCGTTGACCGGATTGGGGCCCACCATGCTTCCCTCGTGCACGTTGCGCTCCGTGATCACCCCAGCAAACGGCGCCTCGATCCGCAGGTACGCCTCGTTTTGGGCGCACGCGGCCAAGCGCGCTCGGTCAGCTTCGACGGTTTTTTCGGCGATTTGGAGGTCGTTCCCGGACACAACGCCCGGGGTGTGGGCCGCCTCCTTCACGCGTTTGTAGGTGACTTCATCCGCCGCAAGCTTTGCTTGTTGCTCTCTGCACTGGGCCGCGATCTCGGGCGCCGTCAGCTTCACGAGGAGCTGACCCTGTTCGACTGCGGATCCCCGATCGACCGTGATCTGTTCAATGAATCCCTGCAGCTTCGCGTAGAGACCCACATTGCGATAGGCAGAGAGTTCGCCCGCGAGGTGGATTGTCTTCGCCAACTTCTGCGCCGCGACCTTGGCCACGACCACCACTGGGGCCGGCGCGTCCGTCTCCTTCGTCCGCGCGGACGCACCCGGCGTCACCGGGGCGTCCCTCCCGCACCCCCCAGCAAGGAAGAGACAGCCAATCGAAAAAGCCGACACGGCAAAGAGAGTCTTCATCGAAACTCCGCTATTCACTCGTTCACGCGCCAAGGTCGTCGGGATGGATGGAAGGGGTTCTCAGCGAAGCGTGGCGCTGGACGGTGGTGAAGAGCGCAGGAATGACCAGCAGGACCGTCAACGTCGACGCCATCAACCCGCCGATGACAGCCCGCCCAAGGGGGGCGGTCTGCTCGCCTCCTTCGCCTAGTGCCAACGCCATCGGAACCATGCCAGCGATCATGGCGAAACTGGTCATCAAGATCGGGCGCAGTCGGCTGCGCGCGCCCTCAGCCGCAGCCTGGACCGCCGACTGGCCGTCCCGCCGATTCCTCTCCGCAAAGGTCACCAGTAAGATGGCGTTGGCCACTCCGACCCCAATCGCCATGATCGCACCCATGAACGACTGTACGTTGATGGTCGTTGCTGTCATCCACAGAGCTGTGACCACACCAGACAGGATCGCCGGAACCGTTGCCAACACCACCAACGCCAGCCGAGTCGACTGGAAGTTGGCGGTGAGCAAAAGGAAGATGGAGACAACCGCCAGCGCCAGTCCTGAACGTAGGCCAGAAAGCGTCTCATCCATGGGTGGCACCTGGCCGCGCACATTGACCGTCACGCCGCGAGGAGGATCGCCGAGCTGCCGGATCGCTGTCTCCACTTCATTCCCTGCTTGCTTTAGATCCGTGCCAGGGGCGATGTTGGCGCTGACAACAACCATCCGCTGCATGTTGTAGCGGTCGAACTCCCCGGGCATGGTGCCGAACTTCACCTGGGCGAGGTCCGCCACAAGCGAAGTGGCAACACCCGACGTGACCGGAAGACCCAGGACATCCTCCGGGCTCTGAACTTCCTGCTGCGGGACCTCGATCTGGATCTGGTAGGCAATCCCGGTGGTCGGGTCGCGCCAGTAGTTGGGGTCCACGTAGCGGCTCGACGACGTCGCGGGCGTGAGAGCCCGCGCCACGTCTCTCGTCGTAAGCCCGAGCTGCGCCGCACGCTCACGGTCCACCTGGATGTCCAGCGTCGGATAGTCGAGAGGGATGGCGTACTGGAGGTCACGAAGCGATTCGATCGTCTCAAGCTCGGCCATGATCTTCTCAGCGAGAGCCCGGTTGGCGCGCAAATTTGGGCCCATGACCGCGACTTCGATCGGCGTCGCAGCGCCGAAGTTCATGACCTGGCTCACGATGTCGCCGGCTTCGAACGAGAGCGTCGTGCCGCGAGGAAGCACCGTGGGAAGCTTCGCCCTCAGACGCTCCTGCAGATCCTCTATACGGACGCCCGAGTTGCGCTTGAGGGCCACCAGGAGCACGGCCTCCTGTGGGCCGCTCGTCCACAAATAGATGTAGTTGATCGGGTAGCTCGGTGGCGTCGTTCCGACAAAGCTGAGTGTGATCGCCACATTCTCCCGGCCGGCCTCTGCGCGAATGGTCTCAAGGGCTTTCAGCGTCAGGCGCTCGGTTTCCTCCACACGCGTGCCAGTTGGCACGCGCAGACGGAGTTGGAACTGCCCGGTGTCCACGGCAGGAAAAATGTCCGTCCCCAGCCTCCTGCCAACCACCACGAAGACGAGGGCGGCCATCCCGGCGTACACCACCAAGACAGCCCACCTGACTCGCAAGAGGTGGTTCATGAAGCGCGCATACACATCCTGAATCGGCTCGAACGTTGTTGTCCGAGCGCTGGTGTGCTTCTCGCGCAAGATCCACACGGATAGAATCGGAACGAAGGTGCTCGAAAGAAAATAGGATGCGAGCATCGCGAACCCCACAGCGAGTGAGAGCGGAACGAACAGCGAGCGCGAAATTCCCACCATGAAGAACGATGGGACGAAAACCGCGGTAACGGACAGCATCGCCAGGAACCGCGGAATGACCGTCTCCTTGGTTGCCTCGAAAACCGCTCGCGGCTTTGGCACACCCCGCTCGACGTGAACGTGGATGTTTTCGATCGCAACCGTCGCCTCGTCGACGAGGATACCAATGGCCAGCGCCAGGCCCCCGAGCGTCATGATGTTGAGCGTTTGCCCGGTGAGCCAGAGGCCTACGAGAGCCCCGAGAAGCGCAATGGGAATCGTGAGTACCACGATGAAAGCACTCCGAACGTCCCTCAAGAAGACGAGAACCATGAGGCCGGTGAGGATTGCACCAAGCGCTCCTTCGATGGCGAGCCCGCGCATGGAGTTCTTCACGTAGATCGACTGGTCGAACTCGAAGCTCACCTTGATGTCGCCCGGCTGTGGCGTGAGCGAGTCGAGGAGCGCCTGCATCTTCGGCAGCTCCGCCTTGACACGGTTCACCACGTCTAGCGTCGAAGCATCGGCCCGCTTGGTGACGGGGATGTAGATGGTCCGATGCCCGTTCACGAGAGCGTAGCCCGTCAGAATATCCGTGCTGTTACTCACCGTCCCCACATCACGGAGGTAGACCGTCGGCCCACTGCCGGTGCGGAGGGGCAGGGATGCAAGCTCCTGGATGTCTGTTACCACCGAGTTCACCGCGGCGATGCGGTTGATCGGCCCGGTTCTGACGTTGCCCGCCGGTGCGATCATGTTCCCGGCGGAAACCGCCTTGACGACATCGTCCGCCGACATGTTGTACTCGCGCAGCCGCCCCGGATCGACCCGGACGACGATCGTGCGCGCGCTCGCACCGAAAGGAGGGGGCGCCGACACGCCCGGGAGATTTGCGAACATGGGCCGCACCCGGTTGAGTGCAAGGTCTTGGACTTCGCCGATCGGCCGTGTCTCGCTGGAGAAGACGAGCTGCGCCACGGGAACGCTTCCGGCGTCAAATCGCATGACGAATGGTGGCACGGTGCCAGGAGGCATGAAGGCCCGCGCCCGCTCGACGTAAGAAATCGTCTGGGCCAGCGCCTGACTCATGTCCGTCCCCGGATGGAAGAAGAGCTTTACGAGGCCGACGTTTTGGATCGACTTCGACTCGACGTGTTCGATCCCGCTAATGTAGAGGAAGTGGTACTCGTAGTAGAAGACGAGGTACCCCTCCATCTGCGCGGGGTCCATCCCACCGTAGGGCTGCGCCACGTAAATCACCGGCAGATTGAGATTTGGGAAAATGTCCACGGGCATCCGCTGGAGCGCCAGCAACGACCCCAGGGCGATGCTGAGAACGGCGACGAGGATGGTGATGGGCCGCCGCATGGCAAGATTGATCAGCCACATGCGTGCTACTCCGCAGAGTTTGGTTTCGTCTGTGCCGGCGTGGCGGTGACCTGCTGCAGAAAGGGCGCAAGATCTCCTTGCGCCCGCGCTGCAATGAGCGCGGCGCGCCACACGCTGAGCCGCGCGACAGCGTCATCACTCTCGGCTTGCGCCAGCAGCCGCTGCGCCTCTGCGACTTCCGTCACCGTTCCCAGTGCCACTTGGTATCGGGCGCGCGCCTGCCGCTCTGCGTCTCGCGCCGCTCTGAGTTGAATCGGCGTATTGGCGGCGATGCCCCGCGCGCCCTCCACCAGGGCGCGCGCCCGCGCCGCTTGCGCCTTGAGCTGCTGAATCGTCTGCTCGTAGGTCGCCCTCTCGGCCGCTTCTTTGCTGGCCTCGACCTGCCGGCGGGCGCGAATCTGGAAGATGTCAAACACCGGGAAGCTAACCGACAAACCCGAGGCCCAGTTGGCAGTGTCTGGTTGAAGCCCCTTTGTGCCTCCCTCAAGCCGGCCGTCGGGGGCCGCGCCGCTGCCGCGACCAAAGAAAGCAGCCTGCAGGTTGAGGCGCGGGGCGTAGGATCGATCCAAGACGTGCTCGCGGGCGCGCACCGTATCCACTGCGGCCGCCTGCGCAACGGCTAGCGGGTGAGACTGGAGGTCCGACTCGGGAACATCTGTTTGGGTTGGCAGTGCGCGTAACGCGCCGGGATCGACGGCTACTTGCGTGCCCGCGAGCCCGAGCACCTCGGCGAGCGTGATGCGGCTGAGCTGACTGGATTGCTCAGCTTGGATGAGTTGAGTGCGCGCTGCCGCCAGCTCCGCATCGGCGCGCGCCCCATCGGCCCCGGGACGCAGTTGGTTCTTGACCAAGCTGTGCACCGCGGTGGCGAAGACTTCCAACCGCTCGACGTTTGCTTTGGCGGCTTGCACGACCTGCTCTGCTGCCAACACCGACAGACAGGCATCCGCGGTCGCTGTGGCTACGTCGAGACGAGTGATGTTCACTCCTGCATTCGCTTGCGCGCTGACGGCCCGTGCCAGATCCACGCCGGCGTGCCGCAGTCCGAAGTCCAGAGGCTCCCACGAGAAGAGGGCGCCGGCGGCGCTTCCCCAAACGCTGGAGTAAGACGTGGTCCCCTTCACGGGTCCGGAAATCGACGGGATGACCGACTGAGGAAGCACCAAGCCGGTCACGTTGTTGTCCGTGGCGCGATTCTCCTGCCAGAGAAGGTCGGTCCGGGGCAGGTACTCCGTTTGTGCGACGCTGACGCCGGCACGGGCCGCGGCGGCGCGCTGCAGCACTGCTTGCACCGCCGGATAGTTCGCAAGCGCAAAGTCGACCGCCTCGGCGAGCGTGAAGACTCTCGCCGACGGCCCGTCCGGCTGCGCGGGCGCCGTCGTGCACAAGACGGACAAAAGCACGATCACCCCCGCGATGACTTGGAGGAACGTCTGCACTGGTGAGCGAGAGTTCAATGCCGCTTCCTCCTGAAATATTCACACAGATCGTTGGACGAATAGGACAAGCAACTCTTCCGATAGCAGGGTCAAGGTGTCACGCCGCGGGTCAGATCGCTCAGACCGACGACGGTTGCGCGCCCCTCTTCGATTCTTACCTGGACCTGCCGAAATTGTCCCTGCGTTTGCGCCACGACGATGTAATCTCCCGGGGCAAGTGAGATTGGAGTCATGATGTCGTTTGAATACGTGTCCAACAGGCGGCAATCGCTCGATTCTCGTGGGCATGAGTAGACATAGAAGGGGTCGCGAGTCACACGATCGTCACCGCTCGCCGATGCGGACTCCTCTGTTTCCACAAGCAGGCTGCCGCCTTGTGTGTTGGACGATCTCGCCCCGGGTCCAATCCGTGGTGCTTCAGCCCGCCAAGTCACGTGCTTCGGAGCAACGGTACAGCCGTAGGCTGTGCCCAGCACGAGGACGATGACAGCGCAGATGGCCTTCCAATGGGTAGAGATTCTAACTGCGTTCATGTTCCTGACCTCCGTGCAGTTCGTTCAATGGCTTTACACAGGCGGGCGGGCGACAGTCGCCTCAGCCGCGCTTTTTTCGGAAGTACTCGTAGAGATCGTCGAACACGGCGGCGCCGCGGTCCACCCGTGCCGCGTAGTGTCCGGCACGTGCTACCTCAGAGGCAAATAAACCACTCTCTAGATACAAGTGTATCGCAAGGCAAGCGGCCGTGAGGGTTTCTCCAACGGTGCCTTACGCAGCCGACGACGCCGAGTGGGCGCACGACCGTTACCGTCAGGTCCCGCGCTGAGGAATGCCGAGCGGGCAGCTCATGATCTCGGCGAAGCGATGAGGAACTTCACCGCGTCGTCTGCGCGCTGAGTGCGCGCGCCCGCCCGATTCCTTGAGGCGAGTGCGTCCACGGCGCGTCACGGACGATTCCGAGCGGCCTCCCCATTTCCGCCCTTGCTCCTCAGCCGTTTCGGCGAACGCAGGACGTAGGCCACGCTGATTTCGAGCCAACCCCGGAGGCTGCTCGGGTCGACCATCAACGCCGTGGGCAGAACAACATACTCCTTCTTCACCGGGCCGTTGGCGAAATACCTTAAAGGCCTCGCACCACGTTGCTTCAGAAGGGTATCGCGTGACTCCTTTGGCAACTT
>CAZCGA010000064.1:0-34285 GCA_964498075.1 uncultured Binatia bacterium (SeqCode)
AATCTGCGGTACGGCTCGCAGCAGTCGGTCACGCGCAACTGGCATATGCCGATGCATCAGACCGACACGCTCTTCCACAAGGCCAAGGTGTTCATGGGCTTCATCTTCGGCGGTGAAGCCGACAATCACGCCATCAATACGGTGCCGAAGGAAACCCTGGTGCGGGTGACCAAGGCCGAAGACGGCGGCCTCGGCGGCAAAGGCGTCTGGAAGCCCGCGACCACCGGCTACACGCCCGACAACGAGAGCGACTTCATGAAACTCTACATCGCGGGAGAACTGGTGAAGACCACTTGAGATTTCGGAGTGACCATGCCCTACGACGATCCCGACGCAACTGATCCGCAAGAATTGGTCGGTGTGATGCTGCCCGGCGGACCAGAGGAGATGCACGAAATGGCGTACGTCTTGGCGGAGGAGTTCGCACGCATGGGCCACGACGGCCCGCAGATTCTGCGCCTGTTCCAGAATCCCTTCTACGCCGGCGCACACGGCGCGTATCGCACCCTTGGGTACGACGTGACACTCGCGATCATTGACGACTGCCTCAGCGTGTGGGGCCGCGTGCGCGCGGTCGATCGAAGCGCAGACGAGAAGGCCTGAAGGAGGAAGGAGCCGCCATGCCCAAGGTTCACAACTGGCAACTCGGGCGCGACATGGAGTATCCGTACCCAGCCGCGTTCCCGAAGCGGCAGTTCGCCTTCGTCTTCAACATCAACCGCTGCATCGCGTGCCAAAGCTGCACCATGGCCTGCAAGTCGACGTGGACCTTCAGCAAGGGCCAGGAGCACATGTGGTGGGCCAACGTCGAGACCAAGCCGTACGGTGGATACCCGCAGTTCTGGGACGCAAAGATTCTGGGCCTCATCGAAAAGGCCAATCCGGGCGGACAACGGTGGGCGGACGGGCCGTCAGACAATGCACAGGCGCCGTATGGTAGGTTTCAGGGCCAGACGATTTTTGAAGCCGCGCAGAAAAACCTGACGCCGGACAGCGCGCGTGTACTGGGGTACCTGCCGACCGACGAGGAGTGGAACTCGCCCAACATCTATGAAGACAACCCAGTCGGTGAGCGCGGCAAGCCGATGCAATGGGACAAGACCGGCGTCGAGCTGCCCGAGCACAAGACGTGGTTCTTCTACCTCGCGCGCATCTGCAATCACTGCAGCTACCCGGCATGCCTCGCCGCATGCCCGCGTAAGGCGATCTACAAGCGGCCCGACGACGGCATTGTGCTCATCGACCAGAGTGAGTGCCGCGGCTATCGCAAATGCGTCGAGGCTTGCCCATACAAGAAGTCGATGTACCGCGGCAATACGCGGACGTCCGAGAAGTGCATCGCCTGCTATCCGCGCGTCGAGGGCAACGACCCCGAAAGCGAGGGGCAGCCGATGGAGACGCGCTGCATGGCCGCGTGCATCGGGCAGATCCGCATGCAAGGGCTGGTGCAAATCGAGCCCGACGGCACGTGGGCCGCTGATCGGCAACATCCGCTGTACTATCTGGTTCACGTTGCCAAGGTGGCACTGCCGCTCTACCCGCAATTCGGCACGGCGCCGAACGGCTACTACATTCCGCCGCGCTGGGTGCCGCGCCCGTACCTACGTCAGATGTTCGGCCCCGGTGTCGATCACGCCATCGAGCGTTACAGCAGCCCGGATCGCGAGTTGCTCGCGGTGTTGCAGCTCTTCCGTCGCTCGAACCGCATCATCTTCCGTTATGAGATAGAGGAAGGCCCGAAGATCTATGAAGGCACACTGCGGGGGAAACCAGTGACGCTGTATAACGACACAGTCATCGCCTTCGGCCAGGATGGCAGGGAACTCTTCCGCACCACCGTTGACGAACCGTTCCACGTGCGCGGGGCGCAACATGCGAACTCCATCTGAGACCGTTCACCCGGCGATAGGCAGTGGGGCAGAATACGTGGCACCCCGACAGAGCGATGTCGACCTCGCACTCTGCCGAGCGACGATGTACGCCGCACTCGCGCTGGGTTTCCGTCCGCCGACGACTGAGACACTGGAACGGCTGATGAGCCCCGACGCGGCCGCGGCCCTCACCGACGCCGCACGAATCATCGACTCGGTCACAGAGATGAAAGATGCCGACCCTTCGTTGACCACTCTCGCAGCCGCCCTCGCGCGGCCGTACATCGCTCTCGACACTCTGCGTGCGGAGCATCGCCACCTGTTCGGCCACACCGCACGCGGCGAAGTGCCACCGTACGAAACCGAATATGGCGCCGAGGCACTCTTTCAGCAGCCGCAAGAGCTGAGCGACCTGGCAGGATTCATGCGCGCATTTGGATTGGTGGTGCGCGCCGAGGCGCACGAGCGCGTCGACCATGTGAGCTGCGAGTGCGAGTTCGTCTCATTTCTGGCCTGGAAGGAGGCCTACGCCATCACCGTGGGCGACCCGGAGATGCACGCCGCGACCGTCCGTGCCCTCACACTCTTCGTGCGCGACCATCTCGGTCGCTTCGTGCCGGCGTTCGCGCGCCACCTGCAGCGCGCGGATGGGGCTGGAGCATACGGCGCCCTCGCCGCGCTGCTCGTGGCCCTCGTCGATGCGGATGGCCGGCGACTCGGCATTGCAAGGGGCTCGCAGTATCTGGGACTGCGGCCTGACCCGGCGACGTGTGCAGCTCCGATGGGATGCGCGGCGGAGGGGGACTGTCCGGTGGGCCCCGCAGTGCCATGAGCACACGCGTTGGACTTCCGATCATCTTCGAGCCGACGCTCGTCGAAGAAGTGGTCCTGCGGACAATTGGCGGGCATCCCGATCAACGCAACTTCCGTCGCGAGCGGAACCGGCTGTATCTCATTGCGGATTGGGACGTACGCGAGCAGACCTTTCAAAAGTTCCACACGTCTTGGTTTGAGCGACTGGGATTCGGACACCCGATTCACGTAGCGCTCCGCGAGCTGCCGATCCTCGCACACACCTGTACGCGCTGCGTGGTGGCATCGGCGGCCACGCGTCACGACGAGGGCGCCGATCTACTGGTGACCACCAACATAGCGGGAGCCGACGAGCGCACCGTACTCATCCGGGTACGCCCGCCAACATTCGATGATGCCGAGGAGTTTCTCGCGCTCCTGCGCACCGAGTTGCTGCACGTTGCCGACATGGTCGATCCCGCATTCGGCTACGAGCCGAAGTTACCGTCGACGGATGGCGGCCCCACGTGCGAACGGCTCCTGCGCGACCGCTACCGTTCACTGTGGAACGTGAGCGTGGCCGGCCGCTTGGTGCGTCGCGCCGTGGCGCCTGCCGGCGCACGGGAATCAGCGCAACTCGCCTTTGCCGCGGCCTTCCCAATGCTCGGTGCGGCCACCGATACTGCATTTGCGCGTTTCTTTGACGGCTTCGCCCTCACTCATGCCGAGCTGCTGGCATTCGCGACGGCGCCGCGGCTGCAACAGGCTGGCGGTGCGTTCCCCCCAGGCGGCCGCTGCCCGCTGTGCCGCTTCCCCACGTATGCTCCCGAACCGGCGCCGGAACAATTGCCAGGGGCGGTGATCGAGCGCATCGTCGGCGACTTCCCCGACTGGCACGCGACCGACGGCCTCTGCAGTCAGTGTGCGGATCTCTACCGCGCGCGTCCGTTGTCGGCGAGTGCCGCGCAAGTCCTCCCAGGGCGGTGACATGATCAATGTCAGCGAGCAGCCAGCGAACGACTTCAACGAGCCGCTCGGCCACGAGATGGCGCAGCGTCGACCTAATGCCTGCTGCACGCTCGCGGGTGGGTAAGGAGGGGAGAGAGATGACCCGCTGCAAGCGGCGATTCGAAAGTCGGCATGACGTGTTCACCGCGCTCCTGCTGGCAGCGTCCATCTGGCTGGCCGGCGCGTGCGCAGCAAGAGCCAGTGAGGCAGAGGGAACGGGGTCGTGGAACTGGCGCGAGCACCTGACCCTCACGCTCAGCGACCGCGTGCGCGGCGAGTTCGTCGACTGGTTCGAGCCGCCAAGCGGCAAGGCTCCCGCGGGAGCGCACCGCTACAACTTCATGGCCAACCAGCTGCGCCTCGGCGCCCAGCTCACGGTGCCGCACGTCAAGCTGACGCTTGAAATGCAGGACACCCGGCTAGTGAATCTGCCGGCCGACGCCAGCCCACCGGTGTCGCAGGTCGGCAACCTCGGCCCCGGGGCGATCTACTTTGCCAACACGCGGCGCCGCGATCAGGGTGAGCCCTTCCTCAAGCAAGGCCATCTGCTGATCTCGGACATTCCGGGTAACCCCGGCGTGGCAGCAACTCTGGGCCGCTTCGAGTACAGCGACGGCCTGGAAAGCATCCCTGCGGATGCGGCGGTCGCCTGGCTGAAGCGCGCCCGCATCGGCGAACGTCTCATCGGCCCATTCGGGTACACGCACGTCACCCGCAGCTTCGACGGCGCCCGCGTGGCGTACGACGCACCCGACACGAATCTGACCGTGTGGGGCAGCCGGCCGACACGGGGTGGTTTCGAAGTCAGTGCCAATCCTGAGCTGGACATATGGCTGGCAGGCGTGGCCTTGACGCTGAAGCAGATCGCGAACCTGCCGCCCTTGGATGCGCGCGCCTTCTACCTCTATTACGAAGACGACCGCGATGGCGCCGTGAAAGTCGACAACCGCTCGACGGCCGCGCGCAACGCGGACACGAAGAGCATCGCGATCCACACCTGGGGCGGACACGCCCTGAGCGTGGTGAGCGCCGGACCGGGCAAGGCCGACGGATTGCTGTGGGGCGCCGTGCAGACCGGTGAGTGGGGACAGCTCACCCACGTCGCCTGGGCCTACGCTGCGGAGACCGGCTACCAGCTGCCGCAACTGCACGCGGCGCCGTGGGTGCGTGTCGGATACAACCGGTCTTCGGGTGACAACGACCCGCTCGATAACAAGCACCACACGTTCTTCCAGCTCCTGCCGACGGCGCGCATCTATGCTCAGTTCCCGTTCTACAATCTGATGAACAACGAAGACCTGTTCGCGCAGCTCGTTCTCAAACCGCACGCCCGGGTCACCGTGCGCACCGACTATCACTGGCTGCGCGTTACCGACCCCAAGGACCTCTGGTACTCCGGCGGTGGCGCGACCAACGATACGTTCTTCGGCTACGCCGGTCTGCGTTCCTCCAATGACCGCCGCGAGCTCGCGCATCTGGTCGACCTGGCCATCACCGTATCGCTGCTCAAGCAGCTGAGCGCGTACGCGTACTATGGCCACGCTTTCGGGCAAGGGGTGGTGAAGAGCAGCTTCGCCGGGGCCGAGGCGAACTACGGGTACTTCGAGCTGACGTTCCGTTGTTGAGGTCTATGATCTACGTCATACCGCGGTCTGACCGGAGCGCATACCACGAGTCGCTCAACCTCGCCGGCCTGTGGCGGCTGCCCGCGGGCTACGTGTGCGAGAACAACGGCTACGCGATGTCGACCGGTCCGCGACGCGTGCCACAACTTCACTGGACGCGCCCATCCGGCGTGTCGCTACCGCTGACGTGCCGATCCCGTTCAGTCCTGCGTTGGAATGCGAGGCGTTGTCCAAGTTGGAAGATATCGTGCGGACAGTCCGGGAGATCGTGCGGTAATGCGTCCGATCGTACGAGCTGAGCCATGCCCCGCAAGCAAGACGCCGATGGATTCGACCCGGCAACGGCAGAGCGCTGGCTGGGGATCGTGCGGGCCACCGCGTGGCGCTACTTCCGGCCGCAGGTCATTGGGGCGGAGCATCTGCCCAAGGGGCGGGCGCTGATCATCGGCTGTCACTCAGGCGTCGTGCCGTACGATGCGGCGTGTACACTGGTAGCGATCCACGAGGCGACGGGGCGCTTCTCGCGCGCCATCGGCGACAATCTCTTCGGGCGGCTCGCCGTGGTCGAGGACTTTCTGAAGCAGCAAGGGGCGCTGGTCGGCCGGCCGGATGTCGTCGAGGGCGTGCTGCGTGCGGGGCACTATGTGCTGGTCTTTCCCGGCGGCGCCCGCGACATGGAGCGACCGTACCTGACGCAGCGCTACCGCGTGCTACCGCATCGTGGCTTTGCTCCAGGGAACGGCGGCTACATCAAGATCGCGTTGCGCACGCGGACGCCGATCGTGCCGCTTGCCGTCGTGGGGGCAGAGGAGGCGCACGTGATGCTGGGAAATGTGCCGCTCGTGGCCCGCGTATTTGGTATTCCCTACTTCCCGCTGCTCCTCTTCCCGCTTCCCCTACCGACAAAGCTTTACATCCGCTTCGGCGCCCCCATCATTCTGAAGGGAACGCCGGCCGAGGCACGCGATCAGCGGCGCGTGGATGAGCTGAACGTGCTGCTGCGACGGCGTGTGCAAGGGCTGATCGACGATACCGTGCGCCATCGGCGCGGCGTGATCTTCAGCGAGTACGTCGGCGATTCGTCGCCGCGGCGAGCTAAGCGGGCAAGGCAACCATGATGACCGATCCGGTGCCGGCCACTGCGCCGATCGCGGCCCGCGCCGTCGTCGAGTTCGCACGGACCGCCGACGACTGGGACCTGGCGCTGCACCACTACGCCGGGCCGCGCGTCGAGGCGCCCCCGGTCGTGTTGTGTCCAGGCTACGCCTGCAATCGGTACTTCCTCGACTACGATGACCGCTACTCGCTGGCGCGCTTCCTCGCCCGCCGCGGGTTCGACGCCTGGGTTCTCGAGCTGCGCGGACACGGCTACAGCGAGCCTGCGAGAACAGGACGCCGGCAAGGCTGGACGTTTGACGATGTGGTTCGGTTCGACGTGCCGGCGGCAGTCGCCTACGTCCGCGCCCGCAGCGCCGGCCGCCGTCCGGTGTGGATCGGACACAGCATGGGTGGGATGGTGATGTATGCGGCGCTCGGTCAGAACCCGCTCGTCCAGGAGTCGATTGCGGGCCTGGTGACACTGGCATCGCCCGTCGGCTTTCCCGCCGTCGACTCGCTGCTGATGCGTGGACTCGGCACGCTGTTCCTGGCGCTGCCACTTCCTGATCGACTGCCGCAGCGCGGCGCCCTGGTGGCGCTGTGGTCGATGATCGGTTGGGCGGCCCCCGGCGCGATGGAGGTCGGGATGAACCCCGAAAACATCGATCGCCAAGCGTTCGGTCGGGCGCTGCGACGGTCGATCTGCAACGTTCCGCGCAGCATGGTGCGTCAGCTGGCGGAGTGGTCGCTGAGCGGGGAGTTCCGGTCGTGCAACCGCAGCGTCGACTACCGCGCGAACCTGTCTCGCATCACCACCCCGTTGCTGGTGATCGCTGGCGCGGCGGATCGCCTGGCATCGCCCGCCATGGTGCGGCCGGCGCACGAGCGCGTCGGCTCCGCGCGGAAGGAGTACCGCGAGTTCGCGGTGCACTGCGGCGACAGCGCCGATTACGGCCACGTCGATCTGATCTTCGGACGGCGCGCTCCGGAGGAGGTCTTTCCGGTCGTAAGCGCGTGGATCGAGAATGAGCTGAGCAGGAGGTGAGCGTATGGCGGAGCGGCGCATTCGATTCGGCATTCAGACCGGACAGCAGTTCGCGTCGTGGGAGGAGATCGTACGCATCTGGCAGCGCGCCGAAGACCTGGGCTACGACACGGCGTGGACCTACGATCACTTCGTCGCCGTGATGATGGATCCGTTCGATCCGTGCCTCGAAGCGTGGAGCTGCCTGGCGGCGCTGGCGGTGCAGACCAAGAAGATTCGGATCGGCGCGCTGGTCACGGGCAACACCTACCGTCATCCGGCAATCCTGGCGAAGATCGCCGCCACCGTCGACGTGATCAGCAACGGGCGGCTGGAGTTCGGCATCGGTGCGGGGTGGTACGAGCCCGAGCACACGATGTTCGGTCTGCCCTTTGGCTCCGCCCGCCAGCGCTGCGAGCGCCTCGATGAGGCCCTGATGGTGATCCGCGCTCTGTGGCGCGAGGGGCAACCGAGCTTTACCGGAACGCACTATCGGCTCAGCGCAGCGATTGCCGAACCCAAGCCCGTGCAGCGCCCGCATCCGCCAATCACCGTCGCGGGTGCCGGCGAGAAGCGCCTACTGCCCATCGTGGCGCGGCACGCCGACGCTTGGAGCTCGTTCGGTTCGCCGGACGTGTACCGCCGGAAGATCGAGATCCTACGCGGCTATTGCGCCGCGGCGCAGCGCGACTGCGAGGCGATCGAGAAACAGGTGCTGGTGCCCGCGGCCATCACCGACGATCTGTCGACGGTCGCGCCGCTGATCCAGGGGTATGCGCTCTACCAGGGTCTCAGCGAGGACGAGGCGCGCCGCTGGATGCTGCTGGGCAGTGCGGATGACGTGTGCCGGCAGATCGACGCCTTCGTCGCCGCCGGCATCAGTCACTTCGTTCTGACGCTCTCGCCCTACAACTTCGACGTCTTCGAACGCTTCGCCGCCGACGTGATGCCGCGCTACCGCTAGAAGCGAGGCGCGAGGAGACACCTGTCCGTGAGCGCCGCGTCGCCGCCACCCTCCCCTACCCGACTGTCGGGCGAAGACCTTTCCTTCTGGTGGTTGGATTCACCGATGCAGCCGACGACCATGGCGATGCTCATGGTCCTCGACCGGGCGCCCGACGCGCCGGGGTTGCGGCGTGCCTTCGAGCGCGCCGTCGCCGCGGTGCCGCGACTGGCGCAGCGTGTGTCCGATGCCCCGTTGGATCTGACGCTGCCACACTGGGAGGCTGACCCGACGTTCGATTTAGACTATCACGTCCGCCGGCACGCGCTGGCCGAGAGCGCCGACCTACACGAGCTGTTCCACGAGGTTGGCCCGGCGTACGAGACGCCATTCGACCGCTCGCGTCCGCTTTGGGAAGCGCGCGTCTACGACGGCTTGCGACCCGAGGGGCGTTCCGCGCTGTTCTTCAAGCTGCACCACGCGGTTGCGGACGGCGTCGGTGGGAACGCCATTTTCGGTGCGATGACCGATTGGGAGCGCGAGCCGGCGCAGCAACCCGAGGCCCCACACGTTTCCAAGGGCACCTGGCCGCAGCCGCGACCGCTCACGGCGCGAGTCATCGAGGCGCTGCGCGATCGTGTCGAGCTCGACCTCGAACGCGCCGGTGCGGTCGCCGGCGCGGTGGCCGACACGATCCGGCATCCAGAGAAACTGCGTCGCGCCGTTGAGGCGGTTCGCTCGATCGTCGAGTCGGTGCGCTTCGATAGCCACTCGCCGCTGAAGCAATCCGGCGGGCGCGCCCGACGGCTCAGCGGTCTGGATCTACCGTTCGCCGAAGTGCGCCATGTGAAGCAGCTGCTTGGTGGCTCGATGATCGACGTGATCCTGACCATCATGGCGGGCGCCATCGGCAAGTGGCACGTGGCCCATCGCCTCGGCAAGGTGCGCGAGCTGATGACGCTGGTGCCCGTAAACCTGCGCAAGCCGGAGGAGTGGGCGGACAAGCCGCACGTCGGCAACGTTGCCACCGGCATCCTCGTGCCCGTGCCGATCCGACTCGCCGATCCGGTCGCGACGTATCGCGAGATCCACCGGCGCATGGAGGCGAAGAAGGCGGACCCGGCATCCGCCGCCTCACCGGTCATCGCCGAGCTGTTGAGCGTGTTGCCTCGCAGCCTGATGACGTGGATGTCGGAAGCCACCTTCGGCGGCATCGACTTCATCGTCACGAACGTGCCCGGCATCCTGATGCCGCGGTATCTCGCCGGTGCCGAGATCCTCGCCGCCTACCCGTTCGCCCCGGTGGCGATGAAGAGCCCGGTGAGCGTCGCGCTCTATGGGTATCGCGACGCGCTGTTCATCGGCCTCAACTCGGACGAAACCTCGATGCCCGACGTCGAGGCCTTCAAGGGAATGATCCGGGACGCCTTCGAGGAGTTGCGCGCGGCAGCGCAAGCCCGTCGGCCGCCGGCGCGCAAGCGCCGCGGCGAGCGGCCACGCCGTGCCGTGACCTGAGAAACCGGGAGACCTAGGCGGCGGCGCCGGCGGCCGGTTCGTCGAGGTGATCGATGCGTGGGCCGGCGGCCAACCAAGCGCTCGCGGCGCGCCGGCCGGCGCTGTGCATGGCTGCGAGCACCTGACGTTCGAAGTAGAGATACGATCCCGCGTTGAAGCAGCCGTCGCGCGCCGGCCGCACCGCTTCGTACAGCGTGACGTCGCGATACGCACCGGCGTCGAGCCGCGCCAGCCGATTGCGCTCGAGCAGCAGCTTGCGGTCGACGTTGTAGGCGTTCTCCAGGAAGCTATCGACGGTGCGCTCGACCGCACGCCCGAAATGCACAAACGGACGGACTGACGCATCCGGAGGTTCGGTCACCAAGACGGTGACGATCTCCTCGGCCCCCATGGCGATCACCGGCGCCAGTGGTGTGTTCACCAGCAGGCCCCCGTCCCACAGCAGGTGTCGGCCGATCTGTACGGGCGGAAACAGCAAGGGGATGCTCGCGCTGGCCAGCACCATGTCCACGCTGATGGCGTCGACGATCACGTAGTCGGACGTGCGGGTCATCGGTGTGTCGTGAGTGACGTAGCGGACGATGTGGCCGCTGTGTGCGTCGACCGTGTTGATGGCGAGATGGACGCCGCGGTTGGGGACGTGCGCGCCGCCGAACGTCTCTACGAGGCGCTCGCGCAGCTGGGCCGTGCTGGCGAGAAACGGTTCGCGGATTCCCTCGAGGAAGCGGCTCACCAGCTCGAACCGCGCCGTCAGCAGGTACTCGACCCACAGCGCGAGCAGGCTACCGCGGCGCGGCGGGAAGTGATTGCGCGCGCGCTGCAGCAGCGTGCGCCAGCGACGTCCGGGCACCAACCACTGGATCGACTCCTCCAGGGTCAGCCGCACGAGCGTACGCGCGGCGCTGTGAAAGAACAGCGGGCTGGCGACCGCCGGCGGATTGTCGGCGATGCCGTTCCAGAAGGCCATCATCTCGCGGGGCGATTTTCCCGCCGCGATCAAGGCGCTGTTGATGGCGCCGGCGGACGTGCCCGACAGGACGGAGGGCCCGGCGGCGAAACGCGGATCGCGCAGCAGCCGCTCGTAGACCCCGACTTGAAAGGCGCCGCGCGCGCCGCCTCCAGACAGCACCATGCCCAGCCGGGGTTGCTTCCCCTTGCTCACTTGGGCTCGTTTCACTGTTTGCCCCCTCTTCACCATGGTCTTGGTCGAGGCTCATAGTGAAGTGACCGGAACGGTTTTGCAAAGGGCAGAGGTCGGCGCGCCAGCCGACGATCCGGCGTCGAGTGTGCCGCTCAGAGCACCGATCCGGTGGGCGACTCCAGTTGATCGGCGCACTCTTGCGCGCAGTAGTGGCGCTGGGGCCAGCGCGAGCAACGGACAACGTGCAGCTCCGGCTTGCCGACCGCCGCGGTCGACGCGGCGTGCGCGGCATCGACGTGAACCTCGGCGGGCTCGTGCGTCTCCGGGCAGGTCACGACCTTGGGCCCGCGGAAGCGGCGATACGCGTCCACGACGACCGGCACGACGACATACAGCGCGCCCACCGCAGCAATGGGAACCACTGCCGTCAGTAGGTTGTCCATATGCGACCTCCCTTCGCGTCAGCGCTGACCTGCCCGTGAGCCTCTGCTATCGATCCTTCGAAAGGACGAACGGGTTCACGTGCGGGTTGCGCAGCGTGGGGCAGCGGAATGACAGGACGAAGCCGGCAACCCCGGCGTGGGTGCTGACGACGGCGTAATTCGGGCTTCGATGATCGTCCGGGGGACGGACGCCGAAGCAAGCTTGCATCTGGCCGCCGCCATTGGCAGGGCCCAGTTGCGGAATACAACCGTGTACCGGGCTTCGTCCATGGCTGACAGTTGTGAGGTACGACATCGTTTCTCACTGTCAGGTCTCCGCGTTCCGCTTCGTTGCGGTACCTCCTACGCGTACGGCCGAAGCGCAATGCATGCCAGGTCGTGTGCCCCCTACAGACCCGAACACGAATTCGGATTTGCAACGGCATGATTGTCACGGACGCAAAACGTTTCTCGGCAGTCGGAACACGCAGGAGAGGTGGAGGGTGGTGATCAGGGAGCGGAAGGCACTCCGAGGAGCGCCTGGGCGTTGCGGAACAACCACTTCTCCATCACCGCAGGCTTGATCGGCAAGGTGCGGAACTCGGCCAGCAACTCCGCCGGCGGCCGGCCAATCAGAAACCACCCGGAGCCGAAGAGGATCTTGTCCTGGATCGTCGTCTGCCCAAACCGCAGGAGCGGCTCCCACCCGGTTCCTGGCAAGGCCATGTACTTGGGTCGATGCGCGGCCAGCTCCAGGTAGACGTGGGGGTACTTCCACGCGAGCAGCACCGCCTCCAGCACCCAGGGATAGCCGGCGTGGCTCATGATGATCCGGAGCTCAGGAAAGTCGGCGGCTACCTGATCGATGTGGCGTGGATGACCGAGATCATTGATGGCAACCGTCGTCCAGTTGGCCGACGTGTGAATGCTGACGGGAATGCCCAGCTCAACGCACTTGGCGTAGAACGGGTAATATCGGCGATCGTCGGCGGGCAGGCCGATCATGAACGGCCGCAGGCTCAGCCCCCGGAAGCCGCGTTTGATCACCCAGTGCTGCAGCTCACGCAGCGCCACGGCGCCCTGGAGGATGTCGACCCCGGCAAACGGAATGAAGCGTTGAGGGTGGTGCTCGACGAGCGGCGCCACCAGCTCGTTCGGGATGAACGTTTCGCCGCAGCTCGTGCGCTCATCAAAGCCCGTGACCAGAGAGCGTGCGATGCCGGCGGCATCCAGCGCGCTCACGACCTGCTCCTCACTGAGCTGGATGGTATCGGCGCGTCGCCGAAAGGCTTCCTTGGTGGGAGCCTGCTTGTAGAATACGCGTAGGTACCCGAGCATCGCGTCGGGAAAATGCTCGGCCGCATGACGCATGATCTCCGGCACGGGCACGATCGGCGCCCACATGTCGATCACTCGTATCTCGCTCATTCGACCTTCCTCCTGCGCGCTCGAATCGTGCCATGAAGCCCGGAGCCAGAGAAGACTCGGACGGCAATGCCGGTCCAAGGTGGTCATAAGCATCGCTTTCATGGTTGACAAGCTGGACTGATTCGCAACACAATCAACGCGCGTCTTCGGGGGGGCCTGCGTAGAGCTTGGTCGATCGACTCAAGTGATTTCCAGGGAGGGACGATGAAGACTCGACTGACAACGGCAGTGATGGTGGCCACGTTCGTGGGTGCCGTGGGTACGGCGCGGGTGGCTTCGGCGGCCTGCGCAGCCGGGAACCTGGCAGACACCGACGACCCGATATGCAAGAACGCTCTGGCGTGCCAAAAGACCATCTTGGACGCCGTCGGGGCTTACGTGAACAAGATCCAGACTGCGGCGAAGAACGCGGTGTTCGCCAGCATGAAGGGCACGAACACGAAGACGACACCGTACGCCTGCCAGGGCGGCCCCAAGAACGGCGCAGTCTGCTTCGCCAACAACGGCCTCTGCAAAGATGGGCCGCTCATGGGCCTGCCGTGTAGTGATGACTCGGACTGTCCTGGGAGCACCAAGTGCGACCGAGCCAAGGGCTGCAACCTTATTCCGAAGAAGTGCAACGGACTCCCGAATGACGGCCTGCCTTGCACATCAAACCTGGATTGCACACCCGGGACCTGCGACAGCCAGAACGACGCGATCGAGTGCCAGCCCGACTCGAAGCATACGGCGATCGCCAAGGCCTACAACGCTGAGCAAGCCAAGCTGCGCGCCAAGATCCTCGCGAAGTGCCAGAAGCCCGGGGCTGTGGTCGACATTGAAGACCTCGGGTTCGAGACGTCGACCGCGTGCCCCGGGGTGGCGACGGCGCTGGTGCAGGGCCAGCTGGCCGCCTACGAGGCATTGATCACGTGCATGTTCGCCGCCTCGGACGGCGATATCAACGGCGGGAAGATCGTTGACACCATTCTACGTCCCATCGGGAAGGCGATCGGCAACACGAAGCCGCAAGCCAAGAGGGCTGGTGCAACGCAAGCTGCGGATCCATTGCCGCGCGGGATGGTGGAAATTCCGGGCTCGACTTTCTTGCAGGTCGGCGTCAAGCAGACCGATACCGGAATCGGCCGCGGCGGCGGAGCCATTCCGCTGTCCTTTGCGCATTGCATGGGCGGCAACGGTGCGCCCACGTGCCTGAACAACGCTGACTGCAACGGCGGCACCTGCGTGCGCGACACGTGCACGGTGTGCGTTGGTGGTAGCCGCGCCGGCAAGGCGTGCGTGGCGGCCGCGGACTGCCTGGGTGGCGGAACCTGCACGGGGGCGTGCCCAGCGAACACCTACCAGTTCAAGACCTACGGGGACGCGACGCGAGGAGCAAACAGCGACGACGGCAACATCCTCACCGTGGCGTCGTCGTGTGCAACCTCTGCATTGCCCGTCTGCCTGTATACGCGGACCAAGAACTCCGGCAACGGCACCGCCGCGATGGGGCTGATGAACTTCACGACCGGGGAGTACACCAACCGCGGCCCGGTCGAAACCATCGTCCTGATCGGCAGCGTGTGTCCGATCTGCGGCGCCGGCGTTGGCGGCAACACCTGCGGCATCGGTCAGGTCAAACAAGGATCGTGCACCGGTACCCCAGGGTCTGACGCAGGCCCGAACATCAACCTGAAGTGCAACAACATCGGCGACGTCGATGGGGCGTGCCCGCCGACCGTGAACGGCGCCGAACCAAAGATTCCGAACGCGTTTGAGCTGAGCACCGCGCCGAGGACCATCAGCGACGCGGATGGGGTAGGCCCCGGTACGACGGGCCCGGGCTCGAAGAAACTCTGCGGCTTCTGCGACACGGTCGGCACTGTCGGATGCCAAGGCCCCGCATCGCTCTGTGCGCGAGGCTGCCAGAAGGCTACGGATTGCCCGCCACCAGGAACTGTCTGCGACTATACATCCACGCCGCTGGGCTATCACGGTGACCCGAGCGTCGGGTTGGTCACCACGTCGGGGGATCAATCGGTGTACGCGCCGGTGTACGCCAGTCTGGTCTGCACGGGGATCACCGGCAATCCGGCGGTCGACGTTCCCGTCGGCCTGCCCGCACCGGCACGCAGCATCAACCCGTTCATCAACTTCTTCATCTTCTCGAACGACTAGTACCCAAGAGACCGCCGGGGTCGCATCCCCGCGGCGCGGCCCTACTGGCTGCGGCGGACCGTGGTGGTCGATACCCCGTTCAGCTTCACGCAGGTGATCGCCTCATTCGGCGAGTCGGTCGGATAGTAGAAGCCGAACCAGTTGCAGTGCTCGTTGGTATCGGTAAACGGCCCGAACTTGAATTCGTTGTCGGTGTCGTTCACCCAGTCGCACTGCCATTGCAGCCCCTGCCCCGGGTCGAATTCAATTTCCGGATAGTGGACCGCGAATGGCGGATCGTCATATCCTTCGTAATCGTATATCTGATCGCCGCGCGTGTCCGTTGCGTAATCCCACAAGTACGTACTGAAGTGGCGGCCGCGGAAATGGTAGTGTCCCGTCTCCGCCATGAGCACGGTCTGCTTGGGGAAGACACACTCGGCGGTTGCGGTCGGGCTGGTGTGTGGCAGCACGTCCACATCCTTATCCTGTCCGAAGATGCTCCCGGCGTGGTCGGTAACCGTACCGGGATCAGCGGCCTGCAAGTTCATCAAGACCTTGCCTTCGCCAACGGTTTCCAGCGATCCGACGTTGACGAAGTGCGTCTGCATCAGCAGCTGCTCACCGGCGCGGAAGTGATAGGCGACACCGGGAGGCAGCTCCCAGTCGCTGTGGCGGAGCTGGCTGGCAACCACCAGCTCAAAGACGTCGAAATCGACGGCGTGGTTGCAGACTTCATAGTGGTCCGGCACGTCCACCGTCGAGTCGTACGGCCGATAGAGATGGATGTGGTGGCTGCCGCCGGTGACGGCGATCTGGAAGCGATTCACGTCGAGGTCAACCTCAGAGGGTAGCTTGAAGAAATGGCAACCAGTCTCTTCCTTCCCGCTCGGGACTGCGGGTGACGTGGTGTGCAGCTGCACACCGTGCACCGGAGGGTCCAAGGCGATGTCCCCAGGCGCTTCCCCGCCGCCGTCCAGCGGCTGCCCATCATCGCCGGGCACAACGCCGGTAGACGGAGCGCCCGCCACGATCCAGGCGCGGACCACATTGACCGCATCGTTGGTGAGCGGTGCCACGTTGTACGGCATCGCTATTCCCTCGCCCGCTGCCAGCGCATCCGTCAGTTTTGCGAGGATGAAGCTCGCATCCGGCTGGCCGGGCATCACGCGCATGAACCCATGCGCGGCCGCAATTGGATTCGAGGGCGGGGTATTGATCAGCGCGTTCCAGGAAGAGCCCTCCTCGAGAATCAGATCGCCGGCCTGCCCGACATGGCTGTGGCACGAGTCGGAGTTGCAGCTGACGTTGAAGATCTGGGTCTGCATCCGCTCGAACGTGGACGTCGCCACCGGCACTGTTTGGGGCTTGGAATCGCCTCCCCCGCCGCACCCCACCACGCTCGCCAGGCCCAGAAGCATCGCCGTAATGCCCGCGAACCTCGCGCGCGTCGGGACGCAACCCTGTGTTTTGTCTTGCCTGCGCCGCTTGCCCATGCGTTCCTCCGTCGAGATGGCAGTTTTACACGAGCCAGCCCGAACGCGCAATTCAATTGGTGCGAGCGGGACTTTCCTCGGACGCTCCGGTGCCCAGCGCGCCCATCCTGAAGAACCGACAGCACCGGAAGGTTGAATCAAGGGGTCAACCCTCGCGGAGCCAACCCCTTGTTCCAAAAGCTCCCCGGGCCGGACTCGAACCAGCGACCATTCGGTTAACAGCCGAACGCTCTACCGACTGAGCTACCGGGGACCACGCACCGCTGCAGGCGAGCACACGGCGTCACAACCCGCGATCACGCGACGAGAGCCGCTGCCTAGCACACGCCCCCCTGCCCTTCAAGATCGAAGGATCAGCAGCTTGAACTTGCTCGGCCGTTCACCGAGGAACTCAGCCACCGCCCGCCGGCACTCGTCGCGCAGGCGCAGCTTGGCACGGCTCCGCTTCTTCCACGTGAGGCCAGTGTGACGCCAGTCCCGTTCCGGGCCAACACCGACGACCGCCAGCATCCAGTCGAGTGTGCGTGAGCGGATCATGAGCTCCACAGCACGCCCGTCGAGCCGCACTCCGCTGCGCCGCGCCAGCTCCCCTTGGTTGCCGTAGAACTCGACCGCGAGGCCAGCGTCTCTGGCGGCCGCCGCCACCACCGAGAAATCCACCATGAAGGTGATGTCCTCCAAACCAGGCGCACGATACACGCTCGCCCCCGAGCGCGGCGGCCCGGCGAACACCCGACGGCTCTCGGGCGTGCGCAGATGAAATTGCCGCATGCTCCCGTAGTCAATCCAGAGGGCTTCCGCCTGCGCGTAGAGGCGCGCCGCATTGCGTACGAGCCGCGCCATCGCCGGACACGCAAAGTACGGCGGAAAACTCCTGCCTGCCGCGAAGAACTCCGGATAGTGCCGCAGCAGAAAGCCGCGCAATCCCGGCACGCAGCCAACCGGCAACAGCACTTCATGATAGATGAGAGAGCGACGCAGTTGATCGTCGGCGAAGACTTTTGGAAGCTCGCGGCGCGGGATGGCTCGTTCGATGCCGAGCCCGTTGGCGGCGAGATGAAGCTGCCCGGCATCGGGCGCATCTCGACTGAGCACCGGAATGACGAACACCACGCGCGGCACGCCGTCGTGCCCGACCACTACCTTGTGGTGTGCGAGACAGTCGAGCACTTCGTTCGCGAACACCACCCCACAGTGTCCGAACGGCAGACCCAGCGGGGCGCGGGTCGCGAGATCGGCGCGCGTCCAGGTGACCCGCGCCGCCAGCGCCCCGAGCTGCTGCCGCTGGCGTGCGATGAGTGCGGGGCTGCGCTCGATGATGCGATACCGCATCGCCTGCGCAAACGTACTCCAGTCGGCATCGCTGCGCCGCGGCGTGACGGTGGCGACGAGGACATCCACGCACAGCTGGCCGTTGCCCGCACCGAGCTCGCAGATTTCAAAAGTTGCGGGCTGCCCCGCACGCTTCCAGGCGCGATGAGCGTAGCGCGCCAGCATGCGGCCGAAGACCGGGGACAACGCGAGGGGAAACGTATCGTAGTGCCCGCCGTCCCCGAAGCGGACCTTCCCAGTGCTGTAGTAGCCCCACGCGGGATGGAAGAGGGCGTCGTCGACGAAGTCGCGGAACGAGGGGAACAGCCGGGCGATGCGCCGTGCGGCGGCGTCGTCGGCAACCACCACCGGCGACTCGTACACGTGTGGAGTTCGGATCGCCACGCTGGGCGCAGGCGCGCTCAGCCGTTCCACGCGGGCACGCCGCTCTGCTCCAGCTGACGCTGGTCGTGCGATACCAGCAGGGTCACCCCGTGGCGATCGCGCAGATCTCGAAGGAAAAGGCGCAGCTCGTCCAAGCGCGCGTTCGCCTCGGGGACCACGAGCAAGCGGTACAGGAACGGCTTCGGGATGTTGTAGGTGATGCCGTCGATGTTGTTCACGATGTCGCCGACAAGCGCGAAGGTGCGCGTGCCCGCCGGCCCCCGTACGTGGGCGACGACGATCTGGCTCCCGGGTGTATGGCCACCCGCCGCGATCACCGCTACGCCAGGGAATCCCGGGACGGCGAGCAGCGGACCACCAGTGAGCGTCTCGCGCCGAAGGCATTCCGTTGCGCGCAACAGCTTGAGCCCCGGACGCGTCGTGAAGTTCGGCCGCTCCGCCTGGGCTTCGGTCATGAACACACGCAGCGGATGGCCGGCGCCGCGACAGAGCGCCGTGATGCCGCCGGTGTGGTCGAGATGCAGGTGCGTGAAGATGACGCCCTGCACGCGCCTCTGGGCACTCCCCAGCCGCTCCGCCACTGCGGCGTGCGGCTCAATGGCATCAGCCCCGCCGAAGCGCTGAATCAGCTGGCCGAACGCGACGGCACCATCGTGGTCCATGCCGACGTCGACGAGCAGCATCCGACCGTCCGCCCATTCGAGCACGAATGATGGATGGCTCATCACGTACGGCTCGTTCGGTCTGGGATCCTGGCCTGGGGCCAGAACCACGGAGCGCGGCATCGGCTGACTCGCGGTGTTGATGAACGACAGCTTGACCGGGTCGTCCTCCCCTGCGGCTGCCGCGACAATCGCCTCCGCGGCAGGCAACGGAGCGCGTTCGCACCGGATGGCGAGGTGCGCCCACGTCAGACCGACGGCGAGAACTGCCACGACCGCTACGACGAGTGCGCCGACCCCGAGCAGAATCTTCCGTAACATCGTCATCTCCTCCAGAGCAGGATGAGCACGCCCATCGGGTCAAGCAGCGCAGCCAGGAACGACCGGTTCGGGTTCACCCGGTTGATGTCGGGCACGGGTCCGGGGCGCACCGGCGAGGCGATCTCGCGCTCCAGGTGTGCGCGCGCCGGGACCGCGATGGACGCGAGAGACAGCACGACGACACACTCAGCCAGCCGGCTTGTACGCATAAACCCATTCCTTCAGGTGACAGCCGGCGGCATACCAGCGTTGCAGGTGACTGACAAGGCGACGACGGGCATCGAAACCAAGAGCGCGGCGGCGGCATCCGAGTGTTGTCGATGGATGGGATTGACGCAATGGATCACTGCCAGCAGACTGCGCGGCAGCAACGCAGACGATCATGATTGACCTTGGCAGATGGAACGTCCCACCGGCGTGGCGGCTGGTCGCCGTTGGTGTGGTTGCCCTGCTCCTGCATGAAGCGCAGCTGGCGGGCGGCAGCGAGTGCACCGGGGACTGCAACAGCGATGCGTCGGTCACCGTGAATGAGCTGGTCGCCGGCGTCAGTATGGCCCTTGGGAATCTCCCGGTTGGTGAGTGTTCGAGTCTCGATCGCAACCGCGATCAGGCGGTGGGAGTCGACGAGTTGGTGGCCGCTACAGGCAACGCGCTCACCGAGTGCCCCCCGACAGAGACGCCGACGTCTACACCACCGCCGACGGCCACTGACGTTCCGCTCCCGACGAGCACCTCGACCCCGACAGCGACACCGATTCCGGATGACCAAGTGCCCCCGACGATGCCCGCCGCTCTGCTCGCGTGGCTCCAGGCCGGCACGTATCTCGGGTGGAGAGCCGATCCGCAACGGCATCAAACGCTCGGCCCGCATGGCTTCGAGGTGCGGACGTTCTTCAATGATGCAGTCGTGCGATCGTTGGAAGCCGGCGATGCTCCGCATCCGGCAGGCTCGGCGCTGGTGAAGGAGCTGTACAGTGGGGACAGAGTGGTGAATTGGGCGGTGATGGTGAAGCTCCAGGCTGAGAGCGACCGCGGAAATGGGTGGTACTGGTACGAGGGCGTCGGGCTGCAGGGCAAAGGGCTGAGCATCTGCACGAGCTGTCACATCGGGCCTGCGTACAACGGTCTGACCGGCCGAGACTTCGTCTTCAGTCCCTTGCCGCCGCCGTGAGCGGCCGGACAGCGCCGGCAACACCGCGGTCCAGTCACACCCCTCCACGAATGGAGAAAGACCGCACCGATCGTGCGTTGTGCCCTTCCGCCGGTCCGTGGTACCGTCCGCCAACTGATACTGGTGATCTTGATGCGGATGCCTCGTTGCGAAGTCTTGGGTGTGTTCCGGTCGATGGCCGCGTTGGCGCGCGCCTTCTCCGGGACGATGCCGTATCGCGTCCGCTGACTCACATGTGAGCAGGGCTACTCCACCGGAGGCCGTGGACGTGAAGGCGTTCGCGGCCTCCGGCGTTTGTGGAGTAACGTCATGAGCATGGCGATTGAAGTCCCCGTTCGCACCGGCGTGCAGCCGCTGCCAGGCCGCGTCGCCGAGGTAGCGGTGCTGGCGTACCCCGTGGTGCTGCAGACGCTCTCCGACACGATGATGCAAGTCGTCGACTCGGCGATCGTCGGACGCCTGGGCGTCACCGAGCTGGGTGCGGTGGGGTTCGGCGGTGTCTGGCTGTGGACCTTGCTGGTGATCTTCATCGGCACGGCAACCGGCGTGCAAACGTTCGTGGCGCAGACGTTCGGTGCAGGCGAGAAGCAGGATTGCGGGCGATGGGCGTGGCAAGGGTTGTACGCGCTATTGCCCGCGTCGGTGCTCTGGGTGGGTTGCATCGCGCTCGCCTTCGAGCCGCTTCTCAGCCTCTCCGGTGCCTCCGTGGAGCTGAGGGGGCTCGCGGTGCAATACGCCCGTGCGCGTCTCGTCGGTGCGCCGGCGGTCGTCGCCGCCGTCGTCCTCACCTCGTTCTTCCGCGGCGTCGGCGATACGCGCACGCCGCTGATCGCTACGGTCGTCGCGAACGTGCTCAACGCCGTCGCGGCGTACGGGCTCGTCTTCGGCCGTTTCGGGCTGCCCGCCTGGGGAGTCGCCGGTGCGGGTGCGGCGACGGCGCTCTCCAATTGGACCTATACCGCCATCATCCTGTGTTGCCTGCTGCGGCGGCGAACGGCTGCCCTGTACCGCACACAGCCGGTGCGGCCCGATCTGCAGTCGATGCGCCGCTACGTGCGCACCAGCGCGCCGATCGGCGGGCAGTGGATCCTCGACATGTGCTCCTTCGCGCTCTTCTCGACCATCATTGCGCGCATGGGCAACGCCTCGATGGCCGCCAGCCAGGCGATGATCCAGCTGCTGTCGCTGTCGTTCATGCAGGCGTTCGGCATCTCGATCGCGTCGGGCGCGCTAGTCGGCCGTTTCGTCGGTGCGGGCGAGCTTGACGCTGCGGAGCGCAGTCACCGCTCGGCGATGAAGCTCGGGCTGGTGCTGGCGGTCGCGGTCGCCCTGCTCTTCTGCGCCGTACCCGAAACGCTGCTGAGCCTGTTCACGCGCGACCCGGAGGTGTTGGCGCTGGGCCGACCGCTGCTGGCGTTGGGCGCCGTGTTTCAGCTGGTGGACGCGGTCGGGATCATTGCCGGCGGGTCGCTGCGCGGTGCCGGTGACACCCGCTGGCCGTTCGTCGTGCAAACGTCGCTCGCCTGGTGCGTGCGTCTGCCGCTGGTTTATGTGAGCGCCATCGTCCTGCGTGGCGGCGTCACCGGTGCGTGGCTGGGCGAGCTCGGATACGTCATGGTGCTAGGCACGGTGTGGTTGCTGCGATTCCGCACCGGCGCGTGGCGCAGCATTCGGATCTAGCCCGCTCCGGCGTCGGCTCCGCGCGGGTCGTCGCTTGACTTCTGGAGAGGAATTCCTGATCTCTCGTAGCTTGAGAGCAGGAGACAGCGAGTGCCCACTTCAGAATCGACGACCCGAGGAATTCGTATCCGTGTGCAATCGAACTACGTGCCCGAGCGCTCGGAGCCGGAGCAGAACCAGTGGTTCTTCGTCTACAACGTACGCATTGCCAACGAGGGCAGAGAAACCGCGCAGCTCATCAGTCGGCATTGGATCATCACCGACGGCAACGGGCGCGTCGAGGAAGTGAAGGGACCGGGCGTGGTGGGAAAACAGCCGGTGCTCGGGCCGGGCGAAGCCTTCGAGTACACGTCCTTCTGCCCGTTGCCCACACCGTTCGGCACGATGCACGGCACCTATCAGATGGTGACCGGTGACGGGGCGCGATTCGACGCCGAGATTGCGCCGTTCTCCTTGGCCGAGCCGCACGCGATCAACTGACGCGGACGCTCGCCACCGCAGCCGGCGCCGCGTCCCGCAGTGCTTGCTGCAACCCCTCGGGGACTACAACGAGGGGGCTTCGTCCCCCGCGGCGCTTGACTGTGTATCACGATGTGATACACGGCAACGCATGGGACAGGATCGGCAGCGGCGGGAGCGCTGGCTGCACACGCGTATCTCAGGGGACCTCGAGGAAGCGCTCAAGCGCGAGGCGCGGCGGCGGCGCTCGCCGGTCTCAATGGTGGTGCGTAACGTTCTGGAAGGTGCCCTGGATCTGGTCGAGGAGATCGTCGAAGACAGTCTGCAGGTCGCACGCCACTCGCGCCGCTTGGCAAGCCGGGTGAGCCGGGCGGCGGCTCGCTCCGACGATGGCCGTGATCTCCACGGCATCTACGGCTGGCAGGAGCTGATCCTCAATCGGCCGGCAGCCTGCGCGCAGTGCGACACCGAGTGTCTCGCCGGCGTCACCGCGTACCGCGGGTTGCGCGACCAACCCGGACCGCCCGTGTTTCTCTGTGACCACTGCATCCGCCGGCTGCGCCAGCCGGCCACCCGCAAGGAGGAGCGAGGATCATGACGAGCACGCACGAAGGGCCGCAAGAGAGCAACGGCAGCTGGGAGCACATCGGCCGTGCCGCGGAACGATTCGCACGCCGCGTGGCACGCGACGCCGGCCGGTTCGCCGAACGCATGGAGGAGCATGCCGGGGAGTTCGCGCACGACCTCTCGCGCGACTGGCGGCGCCTGCATCGCGAGTACGAACGGGGCTGCGGGGACGCCGCACGCTACGTGTCGCGGCCGGACGTCCGCCGCGTCTTCGAAGACATCCGCAGCGTCGTGGCGGACGTGCTCGAGGGTGTGGACGAGTTGATCGAGCGTGTCTTCCAGGATCGGCCGCAGGCGAGCGAGGCGGAATGGGTGCGCATGGTGAACAACCGCGACGCCAGTTGCAGCCAGTGCGCCCGACCACTCACCGCCGGCGACGAGGCGTACGCGCGGCGCACCGCCGAAGGCATGCAGCTGCGCTGCCTCGACTGCGGCGCCCCCGATCCCGGCACAACGCAGACGAGCTGACGCCGCCGCGGTACGCCCGACTCACAGGTCGGGTCGGTGGATCACGAACTCGATCACCTGATCGACTGCATACCCGCAGTCGGCGTCCGCGAGCGCCATGTCGCGCGTCGCTTGCTCGTACCAGGGATAGCCACGACAGACCAGCGGCCGCTCGTCATACGCCTGGCAGCGACCGTCTGCCCCGAGTTGGTCGCAGGAGTAGAGGTGCGCGTCGGCTGGCAGCTGACTGGTGTAGAAGGGATTGCGCTGCATTGCCTCGGTACGGGTCAACGGATGCCAGTGCCGCGCCGCAAAGACGGCGTCCGAAGGAATGCCCAGGAGGCCGGCGATCGCCGCCGTCGCGTGCACTTCCTCCGGCGACTGCTGCAGCGTCAGCACCTGACAACAGGCGCCGCATTGGTTGCACAGGCCCATACGAGGCGTCATCCCCGCGCCACGAACTGCTCCGTCATGCGCTCCAGGCGGTCACTGAGGATGCGCGTGAGATTCAGGAAGACTTGGGCCGCAATCCGCGGGTAGCGCCGCTGGATGCGTTCGAGGAAGCGTTCGTCGACGGCCAGCACTTCCACTTCCGAGGCGGCGATGACGTCGGTGCTGCGCTCGGTGTGGCGGACCAGCCCCATCTCGCCAAACACCTCGCCGCGCCGCAGCTCGACGATCGGCTTGCGCTCGTGGTCAACGTTCGCCCAGACCTCGGTGGTGCCTTGAATGATGACGTACATCTCGTTGCCCAGCTCGCCCTGCCGCACGATGTAGTCGCCGGGCGCAAAGCGCTTGATCTGTCCCATCAGGACCACGATGCGCGCCTGTCCTTTCCGCAACCCCGCGAACAGCGGGATCGTGCGCGCCGGATCCTCTCCGAGCTTGACACGCACGAGGTCCCACAACGCAATGATCTTGGTGGTGGTGAGCAGCGCCGGCAGCAGGACGAGGTTGGCAGCGAGCGCCGTGGCCAAGGTAACGCCCGTCAGCACGCCGAAGTTCTGGATGGGCACGAAGCTGGAGAAAGCGAAGGTGAGGAACCCAAAGAACAGCGCGACGGTGGCGTAGATGATCGGCACGCCGACGGTGCGGACCGTGCGTACCATCGCCGCCGCTTGATCGGTCTCGCCCTTCAGCTCGAGGTTGAGGCGCGCCATGTAGTGGATCGTCGAGTCGACCGCGATCCCGAGGGCAATGGCGGCGATCAGGCTGGTGCCGAGGTTGAGCAGCGTGCCCAGCCAACCCATGACGCCGAAGAAGATCAGGATCGGCAACACGTTGGGCACGATCGCCAGGAAGCCCACCTTCACCGACAGAAACATCAACGCCATGACGATGAAGATGATGCCCAGCGCCAGCGACAGGCTCTTCACCTGGCCGGCGACGATGTCCGAGGTCGTCCCGGTGAGCAACACCAAGTTGCCCGTCGGATGCACCTGCAGCTCGGCCGGGAAATGCTCGGCAATGTACGCGCGGATGCGGCCCAACGTGTCCTCGATCTGCCGCGACCCCGAGAGATTGGTGCGCACCAGGACGTTGCCGCGGCGGAAGTCTTGCGTGACCACCGACTTGAACGTGGTCGGACTGGTGCTCACCATGGTCAGCACGGGTCCGAGTCGTGTGGGGTCCTCCCAGAACGTCTTCGGCACGGCCGGGACGACGTGCCCCTGCTCGTCCAGCAGCACGTCACCCTCCCCGCTCTTGTTGAGGCCGGCTTCGAGCAGCTCCATGTAGTCGACGATCGAGATCGACGACGTGATGCCGGGAAGTGTTTGCAAGAAGGTCTGCAGCTCCTTGATCTTCTTGAGCACCTCCCAGCGCTTGAGCACGCCGGGCTCGCCGCCCTCGATGACCAGGTAGAACGGGTTACTGCCGACGATATGCTGATTGATGGTCTGGTTCGCTATCCGGACTTCCGAGTCGGGGTCGAAGTAGGAGAGGAAGTCGGAGTCGACACGGATCAAGCGCGCACCGGTCAACGCCACGGCGGCGAGCAGCCCCGCGCTCCAGAGAATCGCCCGCCGTGACTTGAAGGAGCGCGTCCCGAGTCGGGTCAGCAGCTGCGACAGGCGCGGGGAAGTCTTCCCCGAGCGCACACTGCGCCGCTCGGGGCGCAGCAGCTGCAGCGCCGCCGGGATGAACGTGAGTGAGGTGATCGTCAGGAACACCACCCCGATCACCGAGAACAGGCCGAGGTCATAGACCGCGGTGATGCGGTTGACCATCAGCGAACCGAAGCCGATGGCCACGGTCAGTGCCGAGATCAGCAACGGTAGCCACACCCGCTGGAAGGCGCGCACCACCAGCTCGGCGGGCGGTGCACCGGCGTCGACTTGCTCGTAGTAGCGCGCCATGACGTGGATCGCGTACGAGCTGCCGACCACGATCATCAGCGGCGGCAACACGAACGTACCGAGCGTGATCGACTTGCCCGCCAGCACCATCACCCCGAGTGTCCAGACCAGAGCAAAGACGACGGACAGCACCGGCAGGAGCACGCCGCGTACCGTCCAGAAAGACAGCCACAGCACCACCAGGACGAGCCCGAGCGCGACGGGCGTAAAGCGGAGCAGGTCGCGCCGCATTAGCTCGACGGCAGCCTGCTTCAGGTGCGCCACGCCGGTGTAGCTGAAGGTGCCACGCGCATCCTCCAGCACCTCGCGGATCTTGTCGTCGATGCCCAAATCCACGTATTGCGCGTCGGTCAGGTTCTTGAAGAAGACGTTGATCGCCACGCCGCCGAAGTCGTCAGCCACCAGGTTCTTGCCGTACAGCGGGGTCGCCACCAGCTTCTTCTTCAGCGCCTCAATGGCACCGCGCGGTGGCGGAATGGCAGGGAGCAGCAGCGGCGGGTTGAACACGTCAGCTGCCGGATCGACGGCGTTGGTGATACTGAGCACGCGCTCGACGCCTGGAATCTTGCCGATGGCGTCGGTGACGCGCGCGATCTTGGTGAGCGTCTCGGTGGCGAACAGATCTTGCGCCTGGACCCCCACCACCGCCACGTCGTCACTGCCGAAGGTGGCCCGGACGTCGTCGTAGTAGCTGACCTCGGGATCGCCGGCCGGCAGAACGCTTTCGATCGAGCTCTCGACGCGGATGTGGATGGCGTAAACGCCGAGCGCGGCGGTGACCAGCAGGTTCGCGAGGACCGCGATCAAAGGATGGCGAACGAGCCATTGCGCAAAGGCCGTCATAAGCGCGCCGGACTATATACTAGGGCTCCTCACACCCCAAGCGCCTCGAGGGCGAGGTTCGCGGCGCCGCCAGCGCCGCGGCGTCGGCCGCACTCCCAGGCGAATCGCATGCGATCTGTACCGAACATGACAGCCGGGTTGAGGGATTTCCCTCAGAGATTGAGCTTGGAAAGCAATGACAACGGCGGTACCAGTGGAAGCCGGACAGCTTGACAAGGTGCAGTGGCGAATCGCTGAAGTAGTTTCTATGGGCCCAACATTACGCGCGGTAATCGTCGGAGACCAGGCAACCGAGGACCGGCTGGCAGCGCACCTGCGACGGGCTCAGTGTGAGCTACGGTCACACCGCGTGGACGGCGAAGCCGACTATGTCGCGGCCTTGAGCCCAAGCGTCGATGTGATCCTGGCAGACCAGGCCCACGCAGCGCTCGGCGTGCGGCGCATCCTGGAACTGGCACGGCAGAGCGGACTGTCCATTCCGATCGTCGTCGTTGGTGAGCGCATCGGCGAGGAAGCCGTCGCCGAGTGTCTGCGCAGCGGTGCCGCGGATTACCTCTGCAAGGACGACTTGACGCGTCTGCGTGAGGCCGTAACGATGGCGTTGCAGCAGGGGCAGAAGCGGCGGGCCAACGAACGGACGCTCGCCGCGCTGCGCACTGGCGTGGAGCGCTTTCGCACCATTTCCGAGCTCGGAACCGACTACGCCTACTGCTTTCGCATCGAACCCGACGGCAGCGTCGTGGGAGAATGGGTGACCGGTGCCTTTACACGGATCACCGGCTTCACGCCGGAGGAGGTCGAGGCGCGCGCGGGAGGAATTGGTATCGTCCATCCGGACGACGTGATCGTTGCGCTCCGGCGCATGCAGGCTTTGCTCGCCGGTCGTCCCGACGCCAGCGACTACCGGATCATCACCAAGAGCGGCGAGGTTCGCTGGCTTCACGATCATGGGCGACCGGAACGGGACGCGGCACAGGGGCGTGTGGTGCGCATCCGTGGTGCCGCCCACGACATCACCGACCGAAAGCGCGCCGAAGATTCGTTGCGCGACAGCGAGAAGCGCTTTCGTGCGCTCATCGAACAGAGCACCGATGGCGTCGCTCTGCTCGACGCGCAAGGACACGTCGTCTACGTCAGCCCATCGATGCACCGCATCCTGGGCTACAGCGACGAGGAGCTGCTCGGCCGCGACGCGTTCGAGTGGATGCACCCGGAGGATGTCGGCGTCAACCAGGATCTCTTCGCCCGGCTTCTGCAAGAACCCGGTCGGAGCGCGAGCGCGCAATACCGCTACCGGCATCAGGATGGCTCGTGGCGGTGGCTGGAGAGCATCGCCACCAACCTGCTAGCCGATGCCAGCGTCTCTGCGGTCGTCGTCAACTACCGCGACGTGACTGACCGCAAGCGCGTGGAGTCAGCGCTGGCGCAGGCGTTGCGCGAGCGAGAGAACATCATGGAGACGATTCCCGATGTGCTCTACACGCTCGACCGCGAGGGACGCCTGATCAATTGGAACCGACAGGTGGAGATCCGCACCGGGCTCGCCGCGGAAGCGATCAAGGGACGCTCCGCCCTCGAGTTCTTCCCCGAGGAAGACCGCCCGATCGTCGCGGAGGCGATCGGCAACGCCTTTGCCCGCGGCTACGGCGAAGTCGAAGCGCGGATGCTCCAGAAGGACGGCGCCGCCGTCCCGTATCACTTCACCGGTGTACCGCTGCGCGACGCGTACGGCGAGGTCATCGGACTCACCGGTGTCGGCAGAGACATCTCAGAGCGCAAGCGCTCCGACGCCGAGCTGCAACGCCTGGCCACCCAGGTCGAGCAGCAAGCGCGGATGCTCGAGGGTATCCTCGCGGCCTCTCCGGACCATGTGTACATGATGGACAGGACGGGGCGGATCACCTACGTCAGCCGCGCCGGGGCGCGTGCCCTCGGATTGGAACGCGAAGCGATGGTCGGCAAGACCGCGCTGGAGCTCGGCCTGCCGGCCGCGGCGGTCGGGGCCGCCGCGGCGCAGCGCGAAGCGGTGTTTGCCACGGGCCAGTCGATCGCCGGCGAGATCCAGCTACCGACGGTCGGGGGCCTGAGAGATTTCCAATATGCGTTGAGTCCCGTGTTCTGTGCCGACGGCAGCGTCGAAGCCATCGTTGCGACCGCCACGGACGTCACCGAGCGCAAACAGGCCGAGCGGCGCACCGCGGTGCTGCTCGAAGTGGCCACCGACGTCGGTGGCACGCTGGACCTCGAGGAGATCTTTTCCCGCGTGCTGGTCCGTGCGGCCGACGTCCTGCCGTGCGATGGCGTTGCCGTGTTCCACCTCGATTCGATCAAGCAGGTGACGCGGATGATCGCGCAGTATGGCGTTCCGCCCGCGATGTTGGGCGCCGCGGAAGCACTGACGTTCCCGACCGATGAGCCTTTCGGCGGACATCTGAAACGGGGCGAGACCATCGTCATCAACGACATGCACCGGCAGTCGTGGTTGTCCGCCGACGTGTGGGCCCGCTTCCAGGTTGCGGCGTTGATCGCCGCGCCGCTCAGAGTCCGCGGGCGCGGCTTGGGAGCCCTGGTGGCCTTCAACCATGACGCCGCGCGTCCCTTCGAGGCCCGGCAAGTGGATCTGTTCAAGGGTATCGCCGGGCAGCTGGCAGTGGCCATGGAATCGGTGGAGCTGTACCAAGCTCAACAGCAGGAGGCGGAGGTGTCCGCCGCCCTCGCCCGTGTCGGGCGTGAGCTGATCGCAACTCTCGATACGCCGGTCCTGCTCAATCGTCTCTGCCAACTGACCACCGAGGTCCTACCCTGTGACTACAGCCACGTCTGGCTGTGGCAACCGAAGGACGGCGTCTATACCGCCGCCGCCGCCCACGGAGATCCACCGGAGGAGTGGGAGGCCCTGCGGGCGGTGAAGCTGCCGCGCGACCGCCTGGGACGGCTCTTCGAAGAGCTCGACCGCAGCGGTCTCGTCAGCATCAACCTGTCCGAGTTCGGGCACATGTCCGCCGCCGAGCCTGCGCACGGAATCACCGTCAGCTTGATGCTCCCCCTGCGCCGCGGCGGGGAAATCGTCGGCCTGTACACCGCCGGCTATCGCGGGCGCCACCAGCCCTTCAGCCCCCAGGCGGAGCGCGTCGCGCGCGGCATGGCGCAGCTCGGCTCCCTGGCGCTGGAGAGTGCGCGACTCGTGGAGGAGCTGGAGCGCGCCAATCGGCTGAAGTCGGACTTCGTCGCCACGATGTCGCACGAGCTGCGCACGCCGCTCAACATCATCCTCGGGTACAACGACCTCCTCCTCGACGGCGCCTTCGGCAGCCTCACGCCCGAGCAAACCGATGTGCTGGGCCGGGCGGCATGCAGCGGGAAGGCCCTGCACGAGCTGATCAACGCGACGTTGGACGTGAGCCGCTTGGAGTCCGGGCGGCTCCCGCTGCAGGTGAGTGAGGTCAATGTCGCCGATCTGGTTCGCGAGATCGATGCGGAAGTGCGGGAGATCTACGGCAAGAAGCCGGGGCTGCGTTTCGCATGGAACATTGACGCGAGCGTACCGCGGCTCACCACGGACGCGGTGAAGCTGAAGGTCGTTCTCAAGAACCTGATCGGCAACGCGCTCAAGTTCACCGACGAAGGCAGCGTCGTCGTACAAGTCCGCCGCCGGCGAAAGGGCATGCAGTTCAACGTTGCCGACACCGGCATCGGCATCGCGCCTACGGCGCAGCCGGTGATCTTCGAGGCCTTTCGTCAGGTCGACGGCTCGGCAACGCGCCGCTACGGCGGCGTGGGGTTGGGCCTCTACATCGCGCGGCGCCTGGTGGACGTTCTCGGCGGCACAATTGCCGTCGAGAGCGAACTCGGGCGCGGCTCTACTTTCCAAGTGTGGCTGCCATCACAGGAGCCGGCTGGTCGCGAAGAGCCCAATAGGCTGCAGTCGCTCGCCCAGATCACGACGCAGAGCCGGTAAGCCGCGCGTCGCGGAAGTTGCCGCGAGCGGCAGCGAGACTCGGCCGCATCTATTTCCGACTCAGCTGACGGACAACGTCCTGCAGGAAGGCGGCGGCGGGAGCGCCATCAACGATGCGATGGTCGAAGGTGAGACTGAGCGTCATCAGGGCGCGGCTGGTGATCTGCCCATCGTGCACCGCCGGCTTCTCGACGATGCGCCCCACTCCGAGGATGGCGACCTGTGGTTGATTGATGATCGGTGTGAACGCGTCGACGCCGTACATGCCGAGATTGGTGATCGTGAACGTGCCACCGCTCACCTCGTCCACACCGAGCGTTCCGGCGCGCGCCTTCGCGGCGAGGAGCCGGCATTCCGCCGCGATCTGCTGCAGCGTCTTGCTGTCGGCGTCGCGAATGACGGGAACGATGAGACCCTCATCCAGCGCCACCGCAAGCCCGATGTTGATCTCGTCGTGCTGCCGGACCGTATCGCCCTCGACGGTGACACGTAGTCGGGGATGCGACGCCAGCGCTGCGGCAACGGCCTCGATGAGCAGGTCGCTGTAGGTCACCTCGAACTGTGACCCGAGTTGCGCGCGCCGCTGCACCAGCGCGGTGACGTCCGCTTCGGTAGTGATAGTGAGCTGCGCCGTCGTCTGCAGGCTCCGCCACATGCGGTCGGCGATCGTCTTCCGCATGCCGCGGAGTGCGGTGGCTTGCGGTCCTACCGCGGCCGCGGCCAAGAGCGCCGCTTCGATATCTTCCCGGGTAATCCGGCCGCCGGGTCCGCTGCCTTGGACGGTGGTGAGGTCGACCGCGTGCTCCTTGGCCAGCTTGCGTGCCGCCGGTGTGGCGATCACCACGCCTACACGTGGCGGCGGCGCAGCGGTGAACGCGACCGCTTGCTTCTCGTACTGCAGCGCGACCGCCGCAGGGTCTTCGCCGACGCCCGCGATCACCGCCACGACTTGCGCGCAGGGGACCGTCGCCTCCAGCGGGTACAGCAGCTTCGCTACGACGCCGCTCGCCGGCGCTTCGACTTCGTAGAGAACCTTTTCCGTCTCGACCTCGAAGAGCCGCTCGCCAGCTTCGATGTGCTCCCCTTCGGCCTTGAACCACTGCTGGATCGTGCCCTCCTGCATGGTCAGGCCGAACTTCGGCATCACGACTTCAACCGGCACGGCTCAGCCCGAGCGCGTGAAGCGGGACTCGTGAAGCGTGAAGCGTAGGAAGTCCTTCCCGACGCACTGTCTTTCATCTTGCGCTTCACGCTTTACGTTTCACGCTTCACGTCAGTATTTCGCGCACTGCCGCCTTGATCTTGCCCTCGTCCGGCAGCACGTAGCCTTCCAACGGCGGGCTGAACGGGATCGGCACGTCGAGGGCGGTAACCCGCTTGATGGGGGCATTCAGGAGGTCGAAGCCTTGGTCGATGATGATCGCGGCCAGGTCGCCGGCCGCGCCGCCGCGCAGATGCCCTTCATCGGCGATGACGACGCGTCCGGTCTTGGCCACCGACTGCAGCATGCCGTCTTCGTCGAGCGGGACGAGCGTACGCGGATCCCACACCTCGACGCTGACGCCTTCCTTGTCGAGCTCGTCGGCCACCGTGAGGGCCTTGGAAACCATCGCGCCGATGGCGATGACGGTGACGTCGGTGCCCACACGCTTCACGGCGCCACAGCCGAGCGGCAGCACGAAATCGCCGTCCGGCACTTCGCCGCGGGTGAAGCCGAGCCGCCCGTGCTCGAAGACCAGCACCGGGTTGTCGTCACGGATCGCCGCCTTGAGGAGGCCCTTCGCTTCCGCCGCGCCGGACGGGATGGCGATCTTCAGACCCGGCGCCGCCAGAAACTGCGAGTAGACGACCTCGGAGTGCTGCGCGGCCGCGGAGCCCATCGCGCCATAGACGCAGCGGAAGGTGAGCGGCAGGCGCGCCTGGCCTCCCGACATATAGCGCAGCTTCGCGGCCTGGTTACACACCTGGTCCCAGCAGCAGTAAAAGAAGCTGGCGAACTCGATCTCGACGACCGGGCGCATGCCGGCCATGGCGGCGCCGACGCCGGCACCGGCGATGGCGGCCTCCGAGATCGGTGTGTTGCGCACCCGCGCGGCTCCGAACCTGTCGACCAGCCCACGCGTCGCCCCGAACGCCCCGAGCTTCACGTCTTCACCCATGATGAAGACAGTCGGGTCGCGCTCCATCTCCTCCGCCAGCGCCTGGCGGATGGCTTCAATGAATCCGATATCCGGCATGCGTCATCTCCCCAGCGACGGAAGAACGATGGAACCGCCGATGGACGCCGATGGACGCCGATGAAGAAGGATGGAGGTCTCTTCTGATCGGTGTTCATCGGTGTTCATCGGTGGTTGCCCTTTCTTCTTCTCAGGCCGTCGCGAACAGGTCGTCGAGCGCCTCCTGCGGCTCGGGCAGTGGGCTCGACTGGGCAAAGGCGACGGCGTCGTCGAGGTCGCGCTGCACCTCGCCGGCGATGCGGTCCAGCTCGGCCTGATCGATGAAGCCGGTGGCGAGCACGCGCTGCGCGAACAGGGCGATGGGACAGCGCTGCTTGGCCGCCTCGATCTCATCGGCAGGGCGGTACTCGGCGACGAAGGCTTGTTCACCGACGACGTGGCCTTCCCAGCGGTACGTCTTCGCTTCAATCAGCGTCGGCCCCGCGCCCTGCTTGGCGCGCGCGACTGCGGCGCGTGTCGCTTCATACACCGCTACCACATCGTTGCCATCGACGATGACCCCAGGCATGTCGTAACCCTGGGCGCGCACGGCGATGTCCTTCACCGACGTGGACTCCGACGTCGGCGTAAACTCGGCGTAGGCGTTGTTCTGGCAGACAAAGATCACCGGCAGCTTCCACAAGCCGGCGAGATTGAGCGATTCGTGGAACGTGCCCTCGTTCGACGCGCCATCGCCGAAGAACGACACCGCCACGACCGCATTGTTGCGGAAGCTCGATGCGAGCGCCGCGCCGGTGGCGATCGGGATACCGGCGCCGACGATCCCGTTGGCGCCGAGGATGCCAAGCTCGTAGCTCACGATGTGCATCGAGCCACCCTTCCCTTTGCAGTAGCCCGTGCGCTTGCCGAACAGCTCCGCCATCATCGGCTTGAGCGCGCCGCCCTTGGCGAGCATGTGCCCATGGCCGCGATGCGTGGTGGTGATGTAGTCCTGCGGCGTCAGTGTGGCGCAGACGCCCGTCGGCACGGCCTCCTCACCGATCGACAGGTGCACGAAGCCGGGGATCTGGCCTTGGAAGAAGAGGTCGCGGATGGTCTCTTCGAACCGTCGGATCGTGGTCATCATGCGGTACATGCTGAGGAGCTGTTCCTTCGGGAGTGCCGCCGCGTCCATGTGTCCTCCTTCGGCCGGTACTGCTGCTACTGCGACCGGGTGCCGCCGTCAACAGGTTCGGCTCGGACGACACCGCAACGAAGCTTCGGCGCTTGCGCCCCTTCTTCGCGGAGAATCTGCGCGGCCCGGTGGACGGTAACAGCCCGTTGAAAAACCCCGCCCCGTGCTTCGACAGGCTCAGCATGGGCGGTTCC
>CAZCGA010000065.1:0-33535 GCA_964498075.1 uncultured Binatia bacterium (SeqCode)
CTGCCGGACCATGTGTTCCGCAACGACGGCGGCCGGTTCGTGGACGTGACCGAGCAGGCAGGGATCCGGGACATCGACGGCCGCGGCCTGGGAGTGCTCGCCGGAGATTTCCTCAAGGCCGCGTCGGACATGGCCGTGCCGATGGTCGGTGTCGGCTTGCTGTATCACCAGGGGTACTTCCACCAGCGCATGGATACGGAGGGGTATCAGCACGAGTACTGGACCAACACTCAGTTCGAGCGATTGCCCGCGGCGCGCGTGACCGCAGCCGACGAGACGCCGCTGACCGTCGACATCGTCATCCGCGACCGCACGGTGCACATCCAAGTGTGGCGCATCGACGTGGGGCGCGTGCCGCTGTACTTGCTGGACACTGACCGGGACGACAACCACCCCATCGATCGGTGGATTACGGCACGGCTGTACATCGGCGATCGGCACACGCGCCTGGCGCAGTACGCCGTTCTCGGCATCGGTGGTGTGCGCGCCCTGGACGCGATGGGTATCCGTCCGGCGCTCGTCCACCTCAACGAAGGTCACGGTGCCTTGAGCAGCCGGGAACGGCTGCGCCGCCTGCTGGCAACCGGGCGCCCGTTTGAAGAGGCGCTCGCTTTGTTGCGGCGGGACACGGTCTTCACCACGCACACCCCCGTACCGGCCGGGAACGAAGGGTACAGCCAGGAGGAAGTCGAGCCCGTGCTCGGCGATTTCATCGACGATGTCGGTATCCCGCGCCGCACCTACTATGACCTGGGCCGGATGGTGCCCGGCAACGACCAGGAACCGACGAACATCACGCCGCTTGCCCTGCGCACCAGCCGCGCCGCCAATGCCGTTTCGCGCCGGCACGCCGCAGTGGCGCGGGCGATGTGGCGGCCGCTGTGGCCCGACCGCACGGAAGCCGAGGTGCCGATCGGGTACGTAACCAACGGGGTACACACCATGACCTGGATGTCGGCACCGATGCAGGAGCTGCTCGACCGGCATCTCGGAACGGACTGGCGGACGCGCATCGCGGAGCCGGGATTTTGGGAGCGCGTCACCGCCATCCCCGATGGCGAGCTGTGGCAGGTCCGCTGCAAGCAGAGAGAGACCTTCATTGGCTATGTCCGCGAGCAATCGATTCGCGACCGCCTCGCCCGCGGCGAGGAGCCCGCCTACGTCGAGGCCGCCGCTCGCTCCTTCGACCCCAACGTGCTGACGATCGGGTTCGCACGCCGCATGGCCACGTACAAGCGCTTCTACCTCTTGGGCCGGTTTCCGGAGCGCGCCTTGCGCCTGATCGCCGACGGACCGACCCCAATCCAGCTCATCGTCGCCGGCAAAGCCCACCCGCAAGACCGCGAGGCGAAGGAAGCGCTGCATAACTTCTTCCAGATCAAGCGTGCGCCAGCAGTCGCTGAGCGCGTGGCCTTCCTGGAGGACTATGACCTGCACATGGCGCCGCGCATCGTCTCCGGGGTTGATCTCTGGCTCAATCTGCCGCGGCCGCCGATGGAGGCCAGCGGTACGAGCGGGATGAAAGTCACGCTCAACGGAGGCCTCAACCTGAGCGTCCTCGACGGCTGGTGGGAGGAAGCGTACGACGGCGAAAACGGTTGGGCTATCGCTTCGACCAACGGCGATCCGCAGGCGCAGGACGATCGCGACGCGGCGGCGGTGCTCGATCTCCTCGAGCAGCAGGTCATCCCGTTGTTCTACGACCGCGGCCCGGACGGCGTCCCGCACGGCTGGTTGCGCCGGATCAAACGGGCCATGCTGACACTGATCCCCCGCTTCACCGCCGAGCGCATGCTGCGCGAGTACGTCGAGACGATGTACTCGGCGCCGTAGAGCCTGCGGCCGGCGTCAATTCCATGGCCCGCTCCCCGTTGGGTCGCTCCGGGCTGCCAAGTCCGACGGGCTGCTAGGAGCCGCGGCTACGCCGGCGGTGGCGGGCCGCCGTTCGGCCGGATGCCGTGGGGAGCGGTACGCTTGCGCGCCGGCGGGGTTTCCGTCGCCGCGCTGGCTGCAGCGCACAGCTCGGCAAAGGAGGCGTCGACCGCGCCGATGAAGTCGTGGAGATCCGGGATCACGTCCCAGTCGGCGTTGAACCCCCACCAGACCTTGCCGGCGTAGCTGAAGAGCGCGATCCCCAGACCCAGGTTCACGAACAGCGGCACCATGGGATAGGCCTCGATCATGGGCGCCCCCAGCAGGTAGAGCGGCACCTGCGGGCCCGGAACGTTGGTCACCACCATGTTGAAGGGGCTGGCTTGCATCGCCAGGCGCATCGCCACACTCAAGAGGGCGGAGCCGGTCCACTCGGCAACTTCGCTGAGCAACTCCGTCCCGTGCGCTTGCTTGGAGCGCTTCAGGCGCGCCGTCGTCTCCACCACCTTGGCGAGTCGTTTCTGTGGATTGCGTTCGGCGATGGGGAGATCAACGAGCCAGCCGGCGACGCGATTGCCAAGCGTGCCATGATCCGCGGGGCCGCGCAGGCTCACCGGAACGAAGACGCGGAACTCGAGGCCGTCGGGGTCGACGCTGCGCCGTTCGAGGAAGCGGCGCACCGCTCCGGCCGCGGTGGCCAGGACGACATCGTTCACGGTGCCACCGAGACGGTTGCGCACCTCGCGGATCGCAGCCAAGTCCACGCTGGTCCAGTCGAAGCGGCGGTGTGGACCAACGAGCTGGTTGAATGGAGTATCCGACGCCAAGCGTAGGCCGGTGCCGAGCACCTCGGCAACGGCTCCCAGCCCGTCGCGGACGCCTGACCAGACCTGACCGGGTCGTTGCGCGAAACGCATCGCCAGACCGAGCGGCGCCCGGGCGCGTTGCACCACCTCATCGCGCAGCAATGCCAAGCGGCTGGGGGCCGGGCGCGGGATCCAGCGCGGCGACTCGGTGACGGTTGCGTCGGGGGTCGGGCTCAGCAGGACCGTGAGCAGGTCGACACCCGATATGCCGTCGATCATGCAGTGGTGCACCTTGCTGATCATTGCAAAGCGGCCGCCCTGCAAGCCTTCTACGATCCAGGTCTCCCACAGCGGTTTGCCGCGGTCGAGCTGCTGCGTCATGATCCGCGCCGCCAGGCGCTTGAGCTGACGCTCATCCCCAGGGTGTGGCAGGCAGGTGTGGCGCAGGTGGTAGTGCAAGTTGAAGCGCTCGTCGTCGATCCACACCGGATGGTTTTCGATGGGAATGTACGCCAGCCGCTCGCGGTAGCGGGGGATCCTGTGGAGGCGGGAGGCGATGTGCGCCGTGATGCGGTCGATGTCGATCCCGCCGTCGGCTGTCGCCAACGGTCCCGCTTCGAAGAGTGCCGTCGAGGCCACGTGCATGGGCGTGTTAGGGCTCTCGAACACGAGGAACGAGTTGTCCAACGCCGTGAGGCGCTCGTATCGATAATCAGCCATGATAGGCCCTCCTGAAACCTCCCCCGAGGTGTCGTTCAGAAGAGCAAGGCGAGTGCCCGCGAGTCGAGACGCTGCTTCCTCACAAAGCCGCACCACTCGTTGCGGTGGGTTCCCAGAGCTGCAAAGGCGCGATTCTCGCCCAACTGCCTACCCAATGCTTACCCGACTGTTTGACAGCTGTATCGTTGGCCGTCGTGGGACCTTCCAAGCTATTGAAATACCCAGTGGCCCTGGAGGGACTTGAACCCCCACCCGCGCAAGGCGGAGCAGATTTTGAGTCTGCCGTGTCTGCCATTCCACCACAGGGCCGTACGGCAGTGATGAGTGACCAGTGACTAGTGGGAAGTGCAGGCGAGGTCAAGACGTCGATCGCGGGTCACCCGCCGTTCACGCGCCGGTCGCTCGGCACTCATCGCTCGTCTCTGATCACTGACTTCACTGCTGCGGCGGCGGACCCTTCGGTTCGAGGAAGGTCTCGGACGGACCCTTGACCTCCTTCTTCATCACCGCCTGGTGCTGCTCCACCTTGGCCACCGCTTCGCTGGCCAGACGGCGCACGGTCTGGTCCTGATCGGCCGCGGCGATCTGCGACAGGGTCTCCACCGCTTCGGGGGCGCCGATCTCCCCCAGCGCGAAGATAGCGGTTCCGCGTGTCGCCGGGTCGAGGTCGCGATGCAAGTACTCGACGATGGATCGCGCCGCGCGGGCATCGCCGATCTTTCCCAGCGACGCCAGGATGAGCTGCTTCATGTTGGGATCGGTGGTGCGCAGGAACAGGTACTGTACCAGGACCGGCGTCGCGTCGGAGGCGCGCATGTCTCCCAACATCGCGATCGCTTTGGCCTGCACGCGAACGTCGGCGTCGCCGAGCGCTTGAATCAGGTACTCGACCGCTTTGTTGTCCTTGCTCGCGCCCAGCGACTTCACCGCCTCCAAGCGCTTGGCCGGGTCGTCGCTCGCCAGGTTGTGCACGTAGTCGTCGATGCTCGTGCCTTTGGTGCTCTTATCGTAGCGCTGCCGCACCTGGTTGCTGGAGATCTGAGCGTGGGCGGGCAGCGCGAGCCCCAGAGCCCCGCAAACCAGCGACAGGAGCGACCGCAGCCGACGCCGGTCTCGTCCTCTGCGCCCGCCGTGCATCACGACTCGGGGTTGAAACGGATCATGATCCAGTCCGCCATCTGGTGCACACTGTACGGCGGCGGATCGTCACCCTGCAGGTCGAACACCACGCGCAGGCCGCCTTCACGACGCGACACGCGCACGTCCCGGATCTGCGGATCGTCCTGCGGCAGGTTGCGCTCCGGAAGGTCCCCCTCGCCCACCGGCCCCCAAGCTTGCACCTCGATCTGCGCTGGACGCCGAGAGCTGGAGTGGCGGATCATGATCGGTAACCGGGACAGGCGCAGCAACACGGCACGGTGACCGTCGACGTCCGTCACCTGCAGGTTGCGCAGCTCCACCGGTGCCGCAGCGCCGCTGGGCGTCGCCGTCGGCCGCCCCACCAACTGCGCGCATCCGGCGATCGCCAGTACACACACCAGCGCGGCGATCCGCAGCGCAACGGGCCGCCGCGCCGCACGCCGGGCCGACCATTGAGCCGCCTGCTGCATCGCACGATGCTGATAGCCGATCCCACCCGAGGGGGCAAGCGCCGCGGTTCACGTGGCGCATCGTGACCCGTGCCGCACAAGCGGCAGAGGCATCCACCTTCGCAGATCTGGCAACCTTCCCCGCACCGCTCGCAGGCGTGGGAAGGACCCACGCTGGCTCCAGCGATCGCGGCGGGCGACTGCCATGCAGGCCGCGACTGGCAAGCAATTTGCCTCGCTCGCAGCGCGGGGACAATTTCGATGCGCATCGCCGAATGGATGCAACACCCGGTGCATACAGTGAAGCCGCTGGACTCGATCCAGCATGCGCGCGAGATCATGGAAACGCGCCGGGTCAATCAGCTGCCCGTGGTGGTCGACGGACGCCTCGTCGGCATCGTCACCGACCGCGACTTGCGTGCCGCGTTCCCCTCGGTCTTTGAGGACGCCCCCAATCGACGGACGCACAAGCCGATCGGCGCAGCGGATCCGAAGGCGGTCCGGGTGGAGATGGTGATGACGTCCAACGTGCTGACCCTCGGCCCGAACGATTCGGTCACCGAGGGCGCCCGCCTGATGCGCAGCGAGCGGGTGGGTGCCCTGCCGATCGTGGAGGGGGACCGCCTGGTCGGCATGCTGACGCGCAGCGACGTGCTGGACGCGTTCGTCGCGCTGGAGGCGAAAGCACTCTAAGGGCAAGGCCCGCTTGATCGACGGGCGTGTCTCCTGCACTTTGGGCGATGTGCCGGCCGCGCGCCGGCGGGCCGCACGAAAGGAGCACGCTGAACCATGCAATTCGGTATCTTCTACGAGCACCAGATTCCCCGCCCGTAGCACGACGGCGACGAACACCGGCTGTTCAAGCAGGCACTCGAGCAGGTGGATTCGTATCCGGTGATGATGCAGAAGCTGGGCGCCCAGGTGGATGACGGCACCATCGGCCAGAAGCTGGCCGCCTCGATCGCTGCCGCGCGCAGCTAGGTCCATGCAATCCGCGCTGATGCGGTTGCTGCCGCTGACGGTCTTGCTGTGGACAGCTGCGGCGGCGGCCGACGACTTCCTCCCGCAGGCCGCTCTGGCGGTGCCGATCCATATCCGCTTCGAAGGCTACGTCGGCGAGAAGCCTGCCCAGCTAGTGCCGGAAGCGTCGTGGGTCCTGGAGACGCGCGGCAAGAAGTACCCGTTCCATGTTTCGCACCTCCAGATCATCACCGGCGACGTCAGCCCGACCAATATCATTGAGGCGGTCAAGCCCTATCGGGTGACGTTCCGCTTGCGCGGCGATGACGCGAGGCTGCAGCAATTCACCGGAACCGCTCCGGGCCAGAAGATCGCGGCGGGCACCGATGGATCGTCCGCGTCGGCGGGCAGCGTCGCATCGCCCGGCCCGAGCTCGGCCTCCGCGCCGCCGTGCTGGAGCCCTTGCAGCATGTTCATGTCGGCGCCGGCGCAGTAGCCCTTCCCGGCGCCGGTGATGATGATGACGCGCACCGCGTCGTCCTTGTCCGCCTGCCGGAAGGCATGCTGGACCTCGGCACCCATGCGCATCGTCCAGGCGTTGAGCTTCTCCGGCCGGTTCAACGTCACCGTCGCGATGCCGTCGCGCACTTCGTAGAGGATCTGCTCGTAGTCCATCGGCTTGTCCTTTCTCCGCTACGACTCGCGGTGAACGCTATCCTGCGTGCGGCGCGAAGACAACGGCTTTGACCTGACGCGGCGACTCCGCTAAGCGGCGCGCAGAGCGCGCCCATGCACCGACCGCACGACAGGCGTCTGATCCGCCGCGTCCTCACCGCCCCCATCAACGACTACCTCGCAGGCCTCAACGCCTGTCTCACGCCGTTCACGGTGCCAGCCGTCGTGGCGATCGGGGTGTCGTTTGCACTCTCCTGGTGGATCTACGTGCCCATCCATGAGCTCGCACACGCCTTCGGCTGTCTGTGGGCCGGCGGCGCCGTGACGCGGCTGGAGATTGCGCCGATCTACGGGGCCGCACTGCTGCAGCGGTTCTTCCCGTTCGTCGCGGTGGGTTCGGAGTACGCCGGTCAGCTCACCGGGTTCGACACTCACGGCAGCGACCTGACCTACCTGGCGACCGACGCGCTCCCATTTGTGCTGACCGTCCTCGTCGGCATTCCGCTCCTGCGTTCCGTCGCCGCCGGCCGCGGCGGGCGCGTGTGGAGTTGCATGAAGTTCGGCGCGGCCATCCCGGTCGCCTACGCGCCGTTCATCTCGCTCACCGGCGACTACTACGAGATGGGCTCCATCCTGTTGTCGCACGCTGTGGCGTTGTGGTCACCGTCGTTCCCCGTGAGTCGATGGCGCAGCGACGACGTGTTCAAGCTGGTGGATCAGCTGTTCCGTTCGGCTTCGCCGTTCAGCGCCGGCGACGTGGCGGGTGTGTTGACCTCCTTCCTGATTGGCAGTTGCCTGGCCGTTGCGACCTACGCGGCCGGCGGGCTGGCTGCGCGGTTCTTCGTGCGCTCGACGTCCCTACCGGCGTGATTGAGGCGCTCGCTGCGCGGGACCCCACAGGGAACGCCGAACGCGCTCACCGCTGCGACGCCCCCGTGTGTGTTGCCGATCGGTAGGGTGCAACACTTCGCACGCTGTGGGTGTTGACAAGCGCACCGAAAACGTACAACAGTCCGCCCGCGCAAACACTGCAACACCGGGCGCTGAAAACCCCGCGCCAGCGCAGAAGGGGAACTCGCGGACAGGTCGGCAAGCCTAGGCTGGAGACGTGCGGTGGCCGCGGAGTCAACAATCGGGAGCCGGCAGCACGCTCCAGGCACGATGGCCCTTGGTGCACCACCAGGTTCACTATCGCGCGTGCTACGCATTCGGAACGGCACGCATAGCGGCGCGCGCAAAGCGCGTCAGGAGGGTCTCACAATGAAGGCGACGACGCGTCCCCATGGTTACTGCGACACAGGACACTGCCGGCAATCGGTCGCGTCCGGCGGGCATCGACGCGATGGAGTGACGCTGCAGCGCCTCGTGCTTTGTGCGTTCCTGCTGATTGCCTCACTGGCGCTTGCCGGCGGACGCGTCGACGCCCAAACGGAAGTCGCTGCGGCCGCGGGCACCTCGCTAGGCACCAGCACCAGCGCCGCCGTCAGTCAGCCGGTGCCCGCCGGGCATACCTTGGTCGTGCAGCTCACGACGAGCGCGGCTGCCGGCGCTGTGAGTGTCTGCGACGGCGGCAGTTGCCCAGGTACCAGCAAGAACACCTACACGGCGGTGTCCGCGGCAGCTGGCGGCGACGTCGCGAGCACGACCGACGCTATCCGCCAGGCCGTCCTTTTCGCGACAAACGTTAGTGCCCTTGTGATCGGTGACCCGATCATCGTGACGCACCCTTCGGTGGCGTTCCGGGCCGTGAAGGTCTTCGATATCGGCCCGACCGGGTCGCTGCATCTATCGGAAGGCCGCTGTACCGGCGCCTCGACGAATATGAGCAGCTCGGCAAGTGGTCAAGTCGCTCCAGTTGCGGATGTGGCCATCGGCCTCTTCCTCATAAAGGACGGCACTGCTTGCAGCGCCACCCCGCAGAGTGGTTGCTTCACGCCAACCAACAGCTGGGCACAGGTAGGATCAATCCAATTCGAAACCGGTTGTGGTACGAATTGCCGTTCCGCGGCGGCCGAGACGATTACGCCGACCGGTGCTGCGCTGCGCTCCACGGCCAACTGGGTGTCGAGCGTAAACTGGTGTAGCACCATGCTCACCTTCAACCCGCCCGCCGTGCCGCCAACCTCGGCACGCGTGTGTTTTCCGCAGTTCACGGGTGTGCCCTTCACCTACAAACCACCGGCAGTCGATACACTCGGAACGTTCGTGAACGCCTCTACCGGCTTTGCCGGCGACATCGATCGCGATACCGGCTGGACACACGGCTTCCGGTACGTCCTTTCGAACGGCACGTCGGCTGCGGACGGAGCCGTGCAGGCGATTCAGGACAGTAGCAGTGCCATCTATCTCGGCTTCCAGATCAAGGGTGATATGTCTTTCGACCCCGAAGATTCGATCGTGGTCGGGTTTGATCCCGACGGAACGGGCCCGAACATGCAGCGGCTCATCGTTCACCCTGTGGGTAGCGGAGCAACGGATCCGAATGGCAACGTGGTCTCGGCTAACGTGAGCTACTGGAAGGGATACGATGCGACGCAACCCCCGGCCTCGCGTTGGGGCACGGCGACCCATCCCACAACCGTAACCACCGTCGCACACTCTGGGAGCGCATCGTGGGACGTGGAAGTAAAGATCGACAAATTGCTCCTGAATCTCCCGGCGGCGACTGACTTCCGCATGTACGTCAACCTGGTGCGAGTGAACTCCATCGGGGGCACCGATACGCAATTCACTTGGCCGCCGGTGACACCATTGAGACCGGCGATTCAAGGGAATGAGACGCTCCTCGAAGGCGATTCGCTGCCGCTCACGACGCGGTGGGGGACTGCCAGCCTCGCAACCAGTTGCAGTGGTGTGAACATTTCCTATAGCGACATCACCAGCAATCACAACGGTGTGATTTCTCTCAATGATCCGAACGGGAACCAATTCTCAGTGGTGCTGCATAACAGCGGCACGCCCGCTAACGGTGTGAAGGCGTGGTTCCAAATCGCGAATTACGGCCTGCCCGCGCCTGACGAGTTCGTCATTCCCGGCGCAGCTTTCAATAATAACTCGATCAACCTTCCCACCCCCACTGACCCGGCAGGGCCGATAACGGTCCCTGGCGGCGGCGGTACTGCGACGTTGAGCACAGGGTTCTGGAAGATTGGTACGAACGTCGTCTCGGGTGTCACCGAGCACGACTACTACCAAGCGCATCCGGACATGTGCATCCGCGTAGCGCTCGATTCCGGGGTGCCGAATACGGTCTTCAGCGTCCAGAGCTCGTGGAACAATTTCTCCGTCGGTACGACCTCCGAATTCGTGCATGATGCGGTCGTGGGCACGAAAGGCTACAAGTTGAACCGCGGACAGCAGCAGCACGAATTCGACCTGACGGTCACCCGCGACATGACCCCGGCATGCCGTGACCGTGCGCTGATCGCCAGGTATCCCGATCTACGCTACGCACAGCTCGACTACGTTGTGCACGGGTGCCGGCACACGGGAGAGTACCTCGTCATCAATGGAAAGAAGTTCGAGAACTGCGAGAGTGTTGGAGCGTTCGGCTACCAGTTGCGTCATGACGGGTCGGTCAAGGAGTTCAAAGACGAGCTGACTGGGAAAGGTTTGGAGCGAGCCGGGCACGACGGGTACCGCCTCTCCATTGCCCCAGGCAAGGATGCGGTGCTGCGCACGCGTGTCGTCTCAGCAGGCGGTGAGGGAGGATCCGAACGCGGGCTGTGCGGTCAGTTCATCAGACCTGGCGTCGGGGCAATGCTGTTCTTTGGCATCGTCGTCGTCGGCTTTGCAGCGTACCGGCCCCGCAACAAGCACGACTAGGGTGCAAGCAACCGCTCAGTTCTCTTCCGGTCTAAGCATCCCCGGGGTTGACCCGGGGATGCTTTGGATCGCCGCGCTGCTGGCGGGATTGGCGTATTCCGTGCGTTCCGCACGCCTTTCAGGGCTCGACGTGCGGGCGATGTATTGGGCCGGCGTGTGCGCGATTGTGGGCGGGGCGTGGGGTAGCCATACATTGGTAGTGCTGCAGGATCCGAGTGTAGGGAGCGGAGCCTTGCTGCGGGTCTGGACGGGCGGCAAAAGCTTCTATGGAGGGCTCGGGGGTGGGACGCTGGCGGCTCTCCTGTACCTGCGGTTGCGTGGGTTGCGGCTGGCCGCGTACGCGGACGCTGGCATTCCCGCCGTCGCGCTCGGGTACGCCATCGGCCGCATCGGCTGCTTCATCAATGGCGACGACTACGGAACTCTCTCGAACCTGCCGTGGGCCGTACGGTTTGCTGCCGGAACGGAAGCTCACGCGGCACACGTCGCTCGCGGTTGGATCGGCGCCACGGACGCATGGTCGCTGCCCGTTCATCCCACACAGCTCTACGCGTCGCTCTTGGGGCTCTTCCTCTTCCTGACGCTTACCCGCTGGCAGTCCAGAAGAGGGGGGAGTCGTGTGTGCCTCTTTGCAGTCGTGTACGGAACAGCTCGCTTCTTCATGGAGTGGCTGCGTGGCGACTGGCAAGCCGCGCTGGGCCCGCTTTCGCTTCCCCAGCTGTGCAGCTTGATCCTCGTGTCTGTGGGCCTGATTGTTTGGTTCGCAGCGCGCACACCGAGCCTGGACCGCAGTCCAGCCGAGTCGCTTGTTGTACACAACGAGTCGGTGACATCCTGAGTCTGATATCCCCAGCCGCGCCGTCCCGCATACTGCACCGTCGCCGCATCAGCCGCATTCCCGTATATCGGAGACCTTATTCCACCTGCTTCCCGCGGCTGGGAAGCGTGAGCATCCCTCCTCCTGATGTAGTCGCGATCCGCCAGCAAGCGTCGCCTGCCGACCGGACGGGCACCCCGTTTGCTCCGTTCGCCGGCCATGCGCAGTGACCTCGTGATCGGTATGGCCGGGTCGGGTGGGGACGGCATCGTCTCCGCCGGCGAATCGTTGATCACGGCGGCGGCCTGCGAGGGTTACCACGCGATCTTGACGAAGAGCTTCGGGTCGCAGATCCGCGGCGGCGAGTCGTCCTGCCGCCTGCGCATCGCGACCCAGCCCATCTTCAACCCCGGGGCGACGCTGGATATCGCCGTGGCGCTCAACTGGGAGGACTTCCTCAAGTTCGGCGCCGAACTCCCAGTCGGTGGCCACACGGTGGTCATCTACGACAGCAAGTCCGGCGTCGCGCCCGAGAAGATCCCGGTGAGCGGCGTGACGCCGGCGGAAGCGCTGGCCGTGCCCATCTTCGACATCGCCAAACGCACCGCCGGCACCGACAAGGCGAAGAACACCGTGGTGCTCGGCTTGCTCGCCTGCTGGTTCGGATCGCCGCGCGACGCCATCCTGGCCGGCATGCACAAGAAGTTCGCGAAGAAGAGCCCGGAGATCCTGGAAGCCAACGAGCACGCCTTCGCCGCGGGCGTCGCTTACGCCGAGGCGCATCCGCTGCGCGCCGCGTGGACGCTCATGCCCCCCGAAGCGGGTCGCGGCGCGCAGCTGCTCGTCGACGGCAACGAGATGTGCGCCGCCGCCGCCATCTTCGCCGGCTGCGAGTTCTTCGGCGGCTACCCGATTACGCCGTCCACCGAGATCATGCAGTTCCTCAACCGCGAGCTGTGGAAGTATGGCGGCACCGTCCTGCAAGCCGAGGACGAGATCGCCGGCGTCGGCGCCGTGGTCGGCGCCTCGTTCGCCGGCAAGAAGGCGATGACCGCGACCTCGGGTCCCGGCATGTCACTGAAGACGGAGATGCTCGGCCTCGCCAGCATCGCAGAGCTGCCACTGGTGTGCGTCAACGTGCAGCGCGGCGGCCCGTCGACCGGCATCCCGACGAAGAGCGAGCAAGCCGATCTCTTTCAGGCGATTTTCTCGGCGCACGGCGATACGGTGCGCCCGGTGCTCGCGCCGACCAGCGTCGCCGACACCTTCGCGGTGACCGTCGAGGCGTTCAACATCGCCGAGCAGTTCCAAACCCCGGTGATCCTGCTTTCCGACCAGGAGATCGGCCAGCGCAAGGAGACGGTGCCGGCCTTCGACACTGCCGCCTTTGGCGGAGCGCCGCCGGCCCACGGCCGCCGAGCTGGAGCACTACGATCGCTTCCGCCTCACCGAGTCCGGCATCAGCCCGATCAGCCTGCCGGGAATGCCCGGCGGCAACTACCTCGCCTCCGGGACCGAGCACAACGAGCACGGCGCGCCCACCGCCAGCGGCGAGGTCCATGCGCGCATGAACGAGAAGCGCATCCGCAAGCTCCAACCGCTGAAGCGCCGGCGCGATCTGTTTGTCATCGACGGCGACACCGACGCGCCGGTCGGCGTGGTGAGCTGGGGCAGCGTGGCCGGCGTGGCGCGGGAGGCCGTGGAGAGCGCGCGCGCCGAGGGCCTGCAAGTGAAGCTGCTGATTCCCAAGCTGCTCTACCCGGTGTCGGAAGAGATCTACGAGGACTTCTTCGCCTCAGTGCAGGCCGGTCTGGTGGTCGAGCAGTCGCACCAGGGGCAGCTGTACCGCGTGCTGCGTATGTTCGTCGACGTGCCCGCCGGCGTACAGCCGCTGGCGAAGAGCGGCTCCAACCCGATCGCCGCCGTCGAGATCGTCGAACGCCTGCGCGCCATGGCCTTCGACCTGCAACGCCGCCACACCCCCGAGCTGCAGCCGATGGAGTGAACATGCACACCGCCGCCGCCGAACACACGGACCACTACACGACCAACGACTACCGCAGCGACCTGCAACCCATCTGGTGTCCGGGCTGCGGCGACTTCGGCGTGGTCAGCGCTATCTATCGCGCCCTCGCATCGATCGGCCGAGCGCCGCACGAGATCGCCTTCGTCTCCGGCATCGGCTGCTCCAGCCGTATCCCCGGCTACACCACGGCGTACGGGTTCAACAGCGTGCACGGCCGCGCCCTGCCCATCGCGCAAGGGATCAAGCTGGCGAACCCGGAGCTTCTCGTGCTGGTCGCCGGCGGCGACGGCGACGGCTTCTCCATCGGCGGCGGCCACGTGCCGCACGCCATCCGCCGCAACGTCGACCTGACGTACATCGTCATGGACAACCAGATCTACGGCCTCACCAAGGGCCAGCTCTCGCCGACGTCGCCGCGTGGCCTGAAGACGGTGTCGTCGACGTTCGGCAGCCTCGAGGATCCGGTGAACCCGCTGCTCTACGTCCTCAGCTACGGCGCCGGTTATGTCGCGCAAGGCACGCCGGCGGACATGACGGGTCTGGTGAGTATCATCGAGGAAGGCATCCGCTTCCCTGGCTTCGCGTTCATCAACGTGCAGTCGCCATGCATCACCTTCGGCCAGCCCGAGCTGCAGCTCAAGGCGCACAAGACGATGATGAAGAGCCTCGCGTCGCTCGGCCACGACCCGACGAACCGCTTGCAGGCGATGGCGTTGGCGCAGGACTACGGCCAACAGCTCTACACCGGGATCTTCTACCAGAACCCCGATCCGGCACCGACGTACGAGGACCTGGTGCGCGAGAGGCAGCAGCAGCTGGGTGCAGCGGCGCGGCCCAAGGCGAGGATCCTCGAGATGTTCGCGCCCGAGTGAAGGGCGATAGCAAGCTCCCAGCCGGTAACTCGACCTTGTCGTAAACGTCCGCCACGACCAAGTGCGCCTCGACGGACCCGAGGTCGATGCGGTCGTCGAGCCGATGCGTCCCGCTAGCCCCGCATGCGCGGCGCGCGCGGTTCAGGGGCTTGCCAGGCATCCATCACTCAGACTATACGCCGGGCTGGCAAACCGGCCGGAGATCGTTCCGCCGCCAAGCAGAAACCGTCATGCGAGGTGCGAGCCCACAACCAGTTGCACACGTGGTCGGAAGCATCGGGCCACTCGACACCTGCCTCGGAGACGCACCGTCGCCTCGCGAGAAGCGATGAACATCCCCAACCGAGTCCTCGCCACCGCGCGCCGCCGAGCCGACACTCTGCCCAAGGATTGTCTCGTCCGGCGGACTCTCGACTACATACCGCGGCGCAAACGGGACGCGTCGCCCACCGCTTTGGGCCGCCGCGTCGGCTTCCTCAACCGCGGCGGGGCGCAGCCCTCGGGAATCGAGCTGGAACGGATTCTGGGCACGAACGATCTGGTCGACGAGTTCTACCTCGAGCGCGCCCTGCTCGCGGCGCATCCGGTCTGTCGGCTCAGCATTCGCGCGCCGTCCGGGCATGAACGCGGCTCTGCCACCGGCTTCATGGTCTCGCCGCGCCTGCTACTCACGAACCAGCACGTGTTTGGCGCGGCGGACGAGGCCGCGCCGTCCATCGCGGAGTTCAACTACCGATTCGATGTCGCCGGACGGCCGGAGCCGTCATACATTTTCAGACTACGGCCCGACCAGTACTTCTTCAATGACGAAGAGCTCGACTTCGCTGTGGTGGCCGTCGAGCCGAGCTCTTTCGGGGACGGCGTGGCGTTGAGCGCCTTCGGGTATCACCGGCTCATGCCGGAGACCGGCAAGGCACTGCTCAAGGAGTGGATGACCATCATCCAGCATCCCGGCGGAGCGCGCCGGCAGTTTGCGATCCGCGAAAACCAATGCGTCGAAGATCGGGCGCCGGACGTGATCTGGTACGTGAGCGATACCGCGCAGGGATCGAGCGGCTCGCCCGTGTTCAACGACAGCCTCCAGGTCGTTGCGCTGCATCACGCCGGCGTGGCCCGAGAAGACGCGCGGAAGCGCTTCATCCTCAAGAACGGCAAGAAGGTGAACGACCTGGGCGACGTCGATGATTCCGAGGTCGACTGGATCGCCAACGCGGGCATCCGCGTCAGCCGCATTTGCGCGCGCCTCTTGGAAAGAGCCCCGGAGAAGGACGGGCACCTCGCCGAGCTTCGGGCAGCCATGGAGGGCGGTGACGTTCTCTCCGACGCCTATCAGAGCGAAAGCCAGACGACAGGAGGAGCCATGAACCCGCGTCTCAACCTCAGCTCGACGAACAACCCGAAGCTCATGCTGGGCACCCTCGTGCTCGAGCTCAACGGCGGTATCCTTGCGAGCGCCACCGGCGCGACGCGCGTGCAAGTGCCCGCACCCGGCGTGATCGAACCGACGAGCGATGAAGCCGAGGCGCTGAAGGAGCCGATCATCGACACCCACTACGAATCGCGCACCGGTTTCGACACGAAGTTCCTCGGCACCGAAACTCCCCTGCCGAAGGTCACTGACGAGACGCTCGTTGTCCCCATGAAGGACGGGCGTAAGGTCATACCCTACGAGCACTTCAGCGTCGTGCTGCACAAGGACCGCAAGCTGGCCATCTTCACCGCCTCGAACGTCGACGGCAGCGCCAAGGCCAAGCACCCGGAAGCCGGCAAGAGCTATACGCGCGATGCGCTCACCGGGCTCAGCAAGAACCAGCAGGAGAAGTGGGTCCTCGATCCGCGCGTCGACGCGGACCAGCAGATCCCCGACGCCTTCTACACCAAGGACAACGGCGCCTTCGACAAGGGGCACATCGTGCGTCGCGACGACGTGTGCTTCGGAAAGAGCTTCGCCCAGGTGCAACGCGCCAATGGCGACACCTTTCACGTGACCAACTGCTCACCGCAGCGCGGAAACTTCAACCAATCGGGGCAGCACGGTATCTGGGGGGGCTTGGAGAACTTCATCGGCGCCCAGGCCGACAAGGAGCGCTACTGCCTCTTCGCGGGACCGGTCCTGTCGCCCAAGGACCAGACCTTCCCCGGCACGGTGCGAGCGAAGATCCCGTCGCGGTTCTGGAAGGTGGTGTGCGCCACGAAGAACAAGAAGCTGCAAGTGTTCGCCTTCGTCCTGCAGCAGGACCTCAAGGGCGTGCCGCTCGAGTTCCAGGTGGATGCGGAGTGGAAGCACAAGCAAGTCACGCTCAAGGAATTGGAGGGGATTGTCGGGCTGGTGAAGTTTCCGAAAAAGTACCACGACGCCGACCAGGGGTGACGAGAGCCTGCGTCCAAACGAAGACGCGCGCCGCCGCGGCTCAAGCACCGGCAGCACCACGACCCGGCGGCTGCAGTCCGGGAATCCCCACACCTTGGATGCGTTGCGCGTTGTCGCCCTCCTCGTAGTGCGGCAGCTTGCCTTGGCTACGCCACAACCGGTACGCCAGCGCGGCACAGAGGACGCGGACCGGGTAGTCGCGCGGCAGGTGCTGCAGGTACGGCTGGATGGTGACGAAGTCGCGCGCGCCGTACTGCTTCATGATCGAGCGCAAGCCGCCGTTGCGCGGCCCGATGTTGTAGGCCAACAAGCCCAGGAACAGATCGCCGTGCATCTCGGTCAGGTAGTGACTGAACGTGGCGGCGGCGACGAAGGCGTTGTGCCGCTGATTGAGCGGATCGAGCTGCGCCACGCCGAGGCGCTTGCGGGCCAACGCGACAGCCAACGTCGGCGGCGCGGTGATCTGGAACAGCCCGCGCCCGCCGTCGTGACTGTCACGCGGGTAGAAGGACGACTCGGCGGCACCGACGCCCATCAGCACCTCGGGATCGACGGCGAACGCCGCAGCGGCCTCGTGCACGGTCGGCTCGTAGACCCGCGCGCGTTCCAAGATGCGCAGCAGCTGGCCGAGATCCGAGCGCCGGTACGCGGCGTACACCTGATGCGCGATGGCCACCCGCTCGGCTTCAGCCGTTCCGCCGACGAGCGTACGCAGGCTGGTGACCTCGTGAGCGAACTGCGGTCGCGTTGCGAACCAGCCGGCGCCAACGGCGACGCCGAGAGCGAGGATGACCGGAAGCAGGGTGAACCAGCGCATCAGCCAGCGGCGCGCCACGAACCACGCCCTCCACACCAGCGCACTGGCGAGGCCGAAGCCGAGCACGGCGCCGGCGAAGGGCAAGAGGTGCGCCCATCCAACCCCCGCGAACCACTCGGCGAGATGGCCGAGCAGCGTGATGACCCCGACCAGCGCCGCCGCCAGCAGGGCCGTGGCCTCGATGCCGGTGCGCACCCAGACCTGCCAGTTGCTGCGCTTGCGTTTGCGCGTCCGCCGCCGTGCCGGGGCGCGCCGCCGCTTCCCCACCGCTGGCGGTTTCAGCTCAATGGGATCCGCCGTTAGAGATGCCACACCCGCTCCATCCACCTCACGCGGCATGGTAGCGCCGCGGGAGCCCGAGCAAAAGCGGAAAGGAGAGCAGGCGGGGACGCCTGCTCCACGATCATTGAGATCTCAGAGCTGAATGCTGACCGCTGATCGCTGACGGCTTCCTACTTCCTCGGCAGCCCCAGCACCCTCTGCGCGACGATGTTGCGCTGCACTTCGCTGGTGCCGCCGGCGATGGTCATCGAGCGGTCGTAGAGAAACTGGTAGGCCCAGCGGCCGTGGTCCGGCGTGCGTGCCGAGCCTTCCCAGAGCGCACCGTAGGTCCCCAGCAGATCGACCCCGGTCTCCGAGAAGCGTTGCACCAGCTCGGTGGTGAACAGCTTCATCGCCGCCGACATGTGCGGGTTGATGCGCCCGTGCAGCTGATCGCTCATGGCGCGCAGGCCGAAGGACTTGGTGACCCGCGCCTTGATCGCCAGATCCGCGAGGCGCTGGCGCCACAGCGAGTCTTCCGTGCAACCGCGCTGCCGGGCCGACGCCACGATGCGGTCGAAGCTCTGATCGAACCGCACCGAGCCCGCAATGCCGGTGCGCTCGTTGACCAGCGCCGAGGTCACGATCTCCCACCCTTGCCCTTCTTGCCCCAGGAGGTTCTCCGCCGGCACGCGCACGTCGTGCAAGAAGACTTCGTTGAACTCACTGTCGCCGGTGATCTGGCGGATGGGCTTCACGTCGACGCCGGGCGACTTCATGTCGATGAGCATCAGGCTCAACCCGGCCCACTTCGGTCCCTCGGTCGAGGTGCGCACCAGGATGAAGTACCAGTCGGAGATGTGCGCCAGCGTCGTCCACACCTTCTGGCCGTTGACGACGTAAAAGTCGCCGTCGCGCACGGCGCGGCACTTCGCCGCCGCCATGTCGCTGCCCGATCCGGGTTCGGAGTAGCCCGTCGCCCAGATCTCGTCGGCGGAGAGGATGGGCGGAAGGAAGCGCTGCTTCTGCGCGTCGGTGCCGTAGCGGATGATCGCCGGGCCCACCCACCAGACCGCCATGGCATTGATCGGGCCCGGCGCGTTGGCGCGCGCCAGCTCCTCGTTGAGGATCGCTTGCTGCATCGGCGAGAGACGCGCCCCGCCGTATTCCGGCGGCCAGCCAGCGCCGAGGTAACCGTCGGCGTGCAGCCGCCGCTGCCAGGCGCGCAGCGCCTCCAGATTGGTGCGCTCGTCGGACTTGGGCGCGTTGGCGGCGATCCAGGTGGTGACGTGCTTCCGAAAAGCCTCTTCTTCTGGCGTGTAGTTCAGATCCACGGGCAGCTCCTTATTGCTCCCACACGACGTACTCGTCGATCTCCTGGCCGTCGACGGTGATCTGGTATGGACCCGCCACGGTCAGATCTCTGAGATGATCCTGCGCCGGCAGATGCAAGCGCACGCGGTCGCGTTCGATGGCGGCGCGCAGCTCGTCTCCGCCGGGCGTCGGCGCCCCGCGTGCAACACGCACAAGGGTCAAGGCGCTGGCGACTCCTGCAGGCATGGTGGGCGCGGCTCTTATAGGGTCGGTATGCATGAGGGTCAAGGTCCGCCCGGTCAGCGGCCGGTGAAGCGTGGCGCGCGCTTTTCGAGGAATGCTTGCACGGCTTCACCGAGGTCGTCGCTGGCGAGGAACGCGGCGTTCCACGTGGCGACGTACTGCAAGCCGTCCTCGGCGCTCTTGCCTTCGCAATACGCCAGCACGCGCTTGGTGCCGGTGACCGCCAGGGGCGAGTTCGCGGCAATCCGCACCGCCAGGACGTGCGCGGCGTCCAGCGTCGCAGCCTGGTCCGGATACACTTCGTTGATCAGATGGATCTCACGGGCGCGTTGCGCCGAGATGTCGTTGCCGGTGTACGCCAGCTCGGCAACGTGACCCTTGCCGATGATCGCCGGCAAACGCTGCAACGTGCCGACGTCGGCGACCATGGCCATGCGCGTCTCACGCACCGAGAAGATGGCGTCGGCAGCCGCGAGACGGATGTCGCAGGCGGTGATCAGATCGATGCCGCCGCCCAGGCAGTATCCGTGCACCGCGGCGATCACCGGTTTGCGGCAATCGGCCACCGCCGTGATCGAGCGCTGCAGCAGCATGATCTCGTCGAGCAGCCGCGTACGCGTCGCGGCGCCGCTGGCGGTCTCTCCGCCGCCGCCGAGCGTACCGGCCATCGATTTCAAATCGAGGCCGACGGTGAAATGCGGACCGCGGGCGGCGAGCACGATGGCGCGGACACGATCGTCGCGTTCCAGCTCGCCCATGGCGACGGGCAATTCCTTCCAGAACGCCGGTCCCATAGCATTGCGCCGCTCGGGGTTGTTGAGCCACAGGGTCGCGACGTGTTCGTCGACGTCGATGGCAAACGCTTCGTAGTCTCCCATGATGCGCCCTCCTCAACTCTTCAGTCGTTTCGCCACCGCGTCGATTGTCGTGCGTTTGGTGTTGCGGCGCATGAATCCCGGCGCCAGAACGCGGACGATGTAGCCGGTCGCGATGAACCGCGGCACGGTGATCTCGTGCTTGCCGCGCGCCAACGCGCCGATGATCGCATCGATCACGCGCTCCGGCTCGATCATCATTCGTTTGGCCACCGGCGGCATGCGCGCGATGGCCTCGGCGTCGAAGAACGGGGTATTGATCGTGCCCGGGCAAACGGTGAGCACGTGGACGCCGGCGTCCTCGACTTCATACGACAGCGCTTCCGCCAGACCGACCTGCGCGAACTTCGATGCGGCGTAGGCGCTCTCCTCCGGCACGCCCAGCTTGCCGGCGACGGACGCGACGAAGATCACCCAGCCCGTACGGCGCTCGACCATCTGCGGCAGCAGCGCCTTCGTCCAGTACAGCGTGCCGAGGAAGTTGACCCGCAGCATGCGCTCCATGTCGTCGAGGTCCCACTCGAGGAAGCGACGGTGGTGCCCGTAGCCAGCGTTGTTCACCAGGATGTCGATGGCACCGAGCTTGGCCAGGGCCTGCGCGGCCGCGGCGAACACCTGGGCGCGATCGCCGACGTCGCACGGCAGCACCAGCGCCGTGCCGCCGCCGCGCTCGATGTCCGACGCCACCTGGCGCAGCTCCGATTCGCGCCGCGAGACCAGCGCGACGCGCGCACCCTCACGTGCGAAACGCTCGGCCAGCAGGCGGCCCATGCCGCTCGATGCGCCGGTCACCAGCGCGGTCTTGCCGCGGTAGTCCGTGAGTCGAGCCACGGTCATACACTCCCGCTGGGATGGAATGCTTGCACGTCGACCTCCGCAACGGTTCGGGCCGCGTGGTACACCGCGGCGGCCAGACGCTGCGCCTCCAGGCCGGTGCGCAGGCTGGGCGACGGCGTGCGGTCCGCGAGCAACGCGTCGACGAAGGCGAGGTCCTGGACCAGATACGAGATCCCGTACCAGTCGCGGAAGCGATCATGCGCCCGGGGCTGCAGCGCAGCGAAGCGGCGCAACACCTCGTCCGCCGGCATCACTTCCTCGGCGCCGTCGCCGAGCTGGTGCGTGATGCTGCCGCTCATGTCGTGGTCGCTGGCGACGAAGGCGTTGTCGCAGAAGATCTCCAGCCGCCGGTTGGAAGGCCGTTGGATCATGTTGTGCCACGCGTTGATCAGCTGGGCACGCAGCCCGTCGGCGAACTCCAGCTCCACGGCCATGTAGTCCTCGACGCCGGGATGGCCGGCGCGGTTCTGCTCCCACGCCCGCAGGCGGGCGACCGGGCCGAAGAGCCAGGTGAGCAGGTCGAGGTCGTGCACGCCGTGCTCGATCAACGTGCCGCCGGCGGTGAGGGCGCGGTCGGCGCGCCAGGCGCTGTCGTGCACGCCGCGGATGGGGAAGCATTGGTCATCGCGAAAGACCACCGCCATCGGCCGCCCGGCGGTCGGCTCCTGAATCAGCGCGCGCATGACCGTGTAGACGGCGGAGTAGCGCAACACCAAGCCGATCTGTGTGCTCACCCGGGCGCGCTCCGCGGCGGCCACCATGCCGGCGGCCTCGGCGTGATGCATCGCCAGCGGCTTCTCGCAGAAGATGTGCAGCCCGCGCTCGGCGGCGGCGTGCACCAGCTCGGCGTGGTAGCGCGTCGGCGTACAGATGAAGGCGGTGTTGATCTCGGCCTTGGCGAGCAGCTCGAAACCGTCGGCGAAGGTGTGCGGGTAGCCGTACGTGGCCGCGAAGAACGCGCGCCGCTCGGGCAGCGGGTCGGCAAGCGCGACCAGCTGCACGCCGGCCCCCAGCACACGGCCGATCTGCTGCAGCACCACCGAGTGGGTGCCGCCGATGATGCCGGCGCCGATCAAGCCGATACGGACGGAGTCCATCAGCGGACCATCCGGTCACCGATCCACGGATCACGATCCCGGTGATGAAACGGGTCGCCGCCTAGTTCAGCTCCTTGCTGGAGTATCCGAGGATGCGGCGCGCAATGATCATCAGGTTGATCTGCTGCGTGCCCTCGAAGATGTCGTTGATCTTGGCGTCGCGCATCCACTTCTCCAGCAGGCACTTGCGCGAGTAGCCCAGCGGCCCGAGCAGCTCGACGGCCTTCTGCGTGACTTGCGTCACCGCCAGGCCGGCCTTCGCCTTGGCCATCGACGCTTCCAGGTTGTTGTGCATGCCCTGGTCCATCATCCACGCCGCGCGCCAGGTGAGCAGGCGTGCCGCTTGGAGATTCGTCTCCATATCCATGAAGTCGCGCTCGATGGTCGTGAGCTTGGTCGGGGCGACGCCGTAGCGAATCGGGATGCCTTCCTTCACGAGCGCTTCACGGACGTACTCGACGGCGGCGCGGCCGATGCCGATGGCGCTGGCGGCGACGGCCGGACGGGTGGCGTCGAAGGTGGCCATGACGCCCTTGAAGCCTTCCGTCGTCTTCTTCACCTCCGCGCTGCCGAGCAGGTTGTCGGTCGGGATGTGGCAGTCCTCGAAGACGATCATCGCCGTGTCCGAAGCACGGATGCCGAGCTTGTGCTCCACTTTGGTGACCGTCATCCCCGGCGTGCCGCGCTCGACCACGAAGGCCTTGATGCCGGCGCGGCCGGCGGACTTGTCGACCGTGGCCCACACGACCACGAAGCCGTCGGACTTCTCGGCGGCCATCTGCCCGCTGGTGACGAAGATCTTGGTGCCGTTGATGACCCACTGATCGCCGTCGCGCACGGCGGTCGTGGTGATCGCCGCCGAGTCGGAGCCGCACCCCGGCTCGGTGATCGCCATCGCGCCCCACTTCGGTTCGCCGCCTTTGAAGCGGCTGAGGAACCGCTGCCGCTGCTCCGGCGTGCCGGCGGCCGCGACCGCGGCGCCGCCCAGGCCCGGATTGGGAATGGAGAGGTAGAGGCCGGCGTCTCCCCAGGAGAGCTCTTCGATGGTGACCGCCGCCATGACGTTGCGCGTTGACGGCCCGCTCTTCTTCTCCCGGCCCTCACCGAAGGTCACGGGGCTGTTCTGCGAGGCGCTCCACATCATCTTGAGGAAGTCCCACGGCTTCTCGTGCTCGCGCTCGTCGTACTCGCGTGAGATCGGGCGCATGGCCTGCTCGGCCACCATGTGGATCATCTTCCGGCTGCTTTCAATTTCCGGGGAGAGCTCGAAGTCGATCATTGCCTACCTCCTAGTGGCACAGGCCGCTGGCCTGTGTGGTTGTTACAGCATCACCAAGCCTTCAAAGGCTGCGAAGCCGCGGCCGTTGCGCAGCCACAGCTCCACCGGGTGCTCGCGGATGTAACCGTGGCCGCCGAGGATCTGGACGGCGTTGTCGGTGGCCTTCAAGACCATATTCGCGGCGTAGTTCTTCGCCAGGTAGGCCTCGCGCGTGGCGTCTTCGCCGCGATCCAGCTTCCACGCGGCCTCCCAGGTCAGCAGCCGCGTGGCGTCGATCTCCAGCGCCATCTCCGCCAGCATGAAGGCGATCGCCTGCTTCTGAGCGATCGCGACGCCGAAGGCGCGCCGATCCTTGGCGTAGTCGCGGGCGTACTCGAACGCGGCACGCGCCACCCCCACGGCCATCGCGGCCAGCCCGACGCGCGAGTAGTTCATCAGCTTCGCGAAGTCGCAGCCGGCGTCGCCGCCCAGGCGGTTCGCGGCGGGCACGCGGCAATTCTCGAGGGTGATCTCGTGGGTGGCGAGCGCCTTGAGCCCCATGTTCTTCTCGCGCTCGTGGAGCTGCAGACCGACAGCACCCTTCTCGACCAGAAAGCCGCTGACCCCTTCGTAGCCGTCGCGGTCGCCGCTGCGCGCGTAGACGAGCAAATGCTCGGCGTCGCTGCCCAGCGGGACGAAGCACTTGACGCCATTGAGGACGTACGCGCCGCCCTCGCGCCGCGCCAACGTCGTCAGGCTGGCGAGATCGAAATCGAAGCGCGGCTCCACGACCGCCGCCGACCCGGCGCAGAACCGCGCACCGGCATACGCCTTCAGTACGCGATCCTTCTGCTCCGCCGTCCCCATTTCCAACACCGGATAGGCCACCAACCGCGGCGCCAACAAATGCAGCGCGATCGACAGGTCGCCCCACGCCAGCTCCTCCGCGATCAGCGCACCGGTGACCGCCGCGCGCGCATCGCCTGCCCCGCCGTACGCCTCGGGGATGGCGCTCTGCACCAGGCCAAGCTCCCAGCCCTGCTGGATGACGTCGCCCGGAATGGTGCCGGTCTCGTCGGCGTCGCGTGCCCGCGGCCGCAGCTGCTCGCGCGCGAACGCGGCGACGGTGTCGCGGATGAGCTGTTGCTCCTCGGTGGGTTGGAAACTGACCATGGCTACTTCCTCCTTGCTCGGTGGCTCGTGGCGCGGCCGGGCGGCCGACCGTTGCCCGTGGCACCGTTGCCACCGGAGAGGGAGAGCCAGCCGACGTACTGCGCGACGAACGCGTCGATGGTTGCCGGCAGATCGAAGCCCTGCGGATCCTGGTAGTACTGGATCTCCGCTCCCATCACGGCACCGGCGTACACTTCCGCGGCGACCGCCGGGTCGACGTCGCGGCGGAACTGGCCGCGCTCCTGCCCGTGGCGCACGATGCCGCACAAGAACTCGCGGAAGCGGTGCATCATCGCTCGGAACTCCGCCGTCAGCCGCGGATTGGTGTCCAACGCTTCGACCATCAGGGTGACGATGAGCCGCCGGTGGTTGCTCTTGGTCGCATGCTCCAAGCACACCCGCGCCAGCTCGCGCAGCGCCGCCGATGCGTCGGAGATCGGTGACAGATCGCCCACGACGCGGCGTTCGAATTGCCCGACGCGGTTCTTCACCGCTTCGAAGAGCAGCTCTTCCTTGTCCTTGAAGTGGTAGTACAGCGCCCCTTTGGTGACGCCGGCGGCTTTGGCGATGCGATCGATGGATGTGGCCTGGGAACCGTAGCGGGCGAAACAATCGATGGCGACATCCATGAGATCGCGGCGCGACTGCACGCCACGTTTGGGTGACCGCGCGACGGGCGCCGCGCTCGGTCTCGGTTCCGGCCGGCTGACCAGATCCATACTGAACGTTTAGTATGTGGCGGGCGCTGCGTCAATGGGGTGGGGTACGCAGGGCGCCGCGAAGAGCAACGGTCAGGCGAGCAGGGCCGCAACCACGAGCGCGAGACCAGCCAGGTATGTGCCGAGCGCGCCGACGAAACGCAGCGGGTACGGCTGATCGAGCGTTGGGCTGAGGATCATCCCGGCGGCGTGCAGGTAGCGAAACAGCGTCGCCGCTGCAAACGTCCATACCATCCAGGCGGACGGCTGCCGGGCGGCAATGACCAGCATCAGGATCGCCAGCATCGGCGCATACTCGGCCGCATTCCCGTGCGCGCGGACCAGCTTGTAGAGTCGGTCCGTCGGATCCGGCTGGTAGCCGAAGTTCGTTCGCGTGCTGCCGCGCACCAGCGACACGCAAAGCCCCAACGCAAAGACCAACAGTCCTAACAGAGCAACACACGTCGTTGCCACAGCCATGGGATCCTCCTTGTGGATGCTCCTCTAGCGGAGTCGAGAGAGAAGAGGAAATGCCCCGCGTTGTTGTCGCAGCTTGTCATCCGTGGGACGCGGTGCGACTCTCGTCGCGGAACAGCGCTATGCCGGAACGCCCCGACCTGGAGTACGTGGTTCCCCGCTTGGACAAGGAGCTCCGCGGCCTGACCATCACCGGCGTCCGCGTGAAGAAGCCGGTCGTCTTGCGCGTCGCGGTTCCCGGCACCCCGCAGCAGTTACTCGTCGGCCAGACGTTCCGTGCCGTGACTCGGCGCGCGCATTTCGTGCGCTTCGATGTGGTCGGCCCGCGCGCACTCGAGGTCGCGGTGTCCCCCATGCTCGCCGGCCGCTTCGCACTCGCCGCCGGCAAGAGCCGGTCGCCGGCCGACCTCGCGCTGGCTTTCGCACTCTCCGACGGCCGCGAGCTGCGCTATCGCGACGACGTGCAGATGGGGAAGGTCTACGTCATCGAGTCGGGCGCGTGGCAGCAAGTGCCCGGGCTCGCCACGATCGGCGTCGACGTCCTCGACGCGACGGTCTTTACGCGGGACGCCCTCCGCGCGCTGGCACGCCAGCGGCGCGATCAGGTGAAGATCTTCCTCATGGACAAGACGGCGCTCGATGCGATGGGCAACGCCTACGCCGACGAGGTGCTGTGGGCGGCGCGGCTGCATCCGAAGCGCATGGCGCGCAGCCTGTCCGACGAGGAGCTGGATCGTCTCCACGATGCGATCGTGACGGTGCTCGGTGCGGCGCGTGTGATCATCGCCGCACGCCAGCCGCCGCTCGACGAGAAACTCCGCGACTTCCTCAAGGTGCGCGGCCGCGCCGGCCAGCCCTGCCCGCGCTGCGGCACGAAAATCCGTACCGCCCGCGTGCACGCCGACGACGCGCACTTCTGTCCGCAGTGTCAGCCCGACGTGCGCGGCACGTCGATCGTCGATTGGCGCAGGATCGTGAAACCAGACAATGGATAGTCACACAATCAGACAACAGACGACAGACGATCAGACAACAGACCGGTCAGACGGAGCCGGAGTCTGTTGTCTCTCAGTCTGTCATCTCTCTGCGGCGCGATCGCACTTCGCGGCGAAGACGAAGTCGCTCTCCGTCAGGCCGTTGATCTTGTGCGTCCAGATCTTCACCTCGACCTTGCCCCAGGCGAGGAAGATGTCGGGGTGATGGTTCTGCTCCTCGGCGATCGCGCCGATGCGGTTCACCAGATCGAGCGCCTGCACGAAGTTCTGCAGCTTGTAGCGCTTTTCCAGGTGGTGCGTGTCGACGACGTTCCACGCGTCGATCTGCGCCAACAGCGGCGCGATCTGCTCCGCGGTCAGCGGCGGCACGCCGCCCTTGCACGGGACGCAGCTGCGATCCGCCAGCCCGGCCATGAGCTACGCCCGCGTGTACATCGCCACCACGCAGGCGCCGCCGAGGCCGAGGTTGTGCTGCAGCGCCGCCTTCACGCCAGCGACTTGCCGTTTCTCGGCTTGCCCGCGCAGCTGCCACACCAGCTCGGCGCACTGCGCCAGGCCGGTGGCACCGAGTGGATGGCCTTTGGACAGCAGCCCGCCGGATGGGTTGACCACCCAACGGCCGCCGTAAGTGGTGGCGTCGTCGGCGACCAGTCGCTCCCCTTCGCCCTCTTTGCACATGCCGAGGCCTTCGTAGCTGATCAGCTCGTTGGTGCTGAAGCAGTCGTGCAGCTCGACAACCTGGACGTCGCTGATGCCCATGCCCGACTGCTCGTACACGGCGCGCGACGCGCGCTCGGTCATTCCCATACCGACCATGCCGATGCGGCCGCGGTTCCAGTCTTCCATCTTGTCCGTGGCCATCGTCATGCCGCGGATCTCGACGGCGCCGGCATGCGGATGGGCCTTCAGGTAGCGCTCTGAGACCACGACTGCCGCCGCCGCGCCGTCGCTGGTCGGGCAGCACTGCAGGATGGTCAGCGGGTCGTACACCATGCGCGCCGCCAGGACCTCTTCGAGGGTGCAGGCCGCCTGATACTGTGAGCGCGGGTTGTTGACCGAGTGGCGGTGGTTCTTCACGGCGATCTTGGCAAATGTTTCTGCCTTGGTGCCGTACTTCTCCATGTGGTCGCGCCCGGCGTCGCCGAACATGCGGGCGGCGATCGGCGGTTTCTTTTCCTTCTCCGCTTCCTCCTTCAGCTTCTCGAGGCCAGGCAGCTGGTTTTCGAGCGGACCTTTCTGCATCTTCTCGAAGCCGAGCGCCAGCACCGCCTCGTTCTGGCCGAAGCGGATGGCGTTGTACGCCATGTAGAGCGCCGTCGAGCCGGTCGAGCAGTTGTTGTTCACGTTGTAGACCGGGATGCCGGTCATCCCGATGCCGTACAGCGTCTGCTGCCCCAGCGTGCTCATGCCGTTGATGTAGCCGCAGAACCCCTGCTCGATCTTCTCGTAGTCGATGCCGGCGTCCTTCAGTGCGGTGGTGGCCGCCTCCTGGCCCAATTCCCTGACGTCGCGGTCGCAGCGCTCGAACTTGGTCATGCCGACACCGATCACAAACACGCGATTGCCCTGACTCATACCGTCCTCCCAGTGGCCAAGACCAGAAATGTGAGATGCGGTCAGGTCTACCGCCTGAGGCGTTGGGTTGCAACAACGCTGTTGACAGGTCGGCTGCGGCAGCGGCACAGTCTGGACGCCGGCATCTGTGAGGCCGACCTCAACGAATTGCTGGACTGCGTGCAGCGAGAATCCGGTATACCCTTCTCGTCAAGAAAGGCCGACAGCAGGACAGCGCGTCGGGTCGATCACAGAGCACGCGGTTCGTCCTGCCAGAAGGAAGGGAGCGTATGCGCTCGAGCATTGGAGGAATTCTTGCGGTCACGGGGTACACGGTTTGGATGGTCTTTGGGCTCTGGGGTTTCATCTTGGACTTGGCAATTGTCAACCATGTGGCCGGCTTTTGGGGCCTTGTGCTCGGCTTTTCTATAGCGCCGGTCACTTTCGCTGCGGCACCTTGGTATGCGCTTGTTGCATGGGGGAATTGGTTCCCTCTCGTAGTCGGTTACGGAGGGGGCATTGGTGGTGGTGTGCTCGTTGCGGTCGGTTCTGCTATTTCGGGGCGCTGAATCAGCGGCGCCAGCCAAGGACGTATGGACTATGGTGGGAAAGCTGCACCACTACGTACCGAAGTTTTATCTCCGTAGGTTCGCGGATCTCAGATCTCCTCGTTCGCGCCCCCGAACTTGGGCGTACGACCGTGCAGGCTCGGCGCCACGGCTCGTCTCGACCCGCAAGGTGGCGGCTGAGAACTACTACTATTCACAACAGACCCGAAGCGGACAGCGAGATCACTCTCTTGAGCAGGCGCTGTCGGATCTCGAAGGCGCGGTAGCCCCCCTCCTGGATCGACTTCTCCTTGACGATCCCAATCTCCGAAGCGAAGAAGCTGCACCGCTTGCCTGCTTTATGGGTCTTCTATACACGCGGGGTCCTCGCTTTCGGGCCCTCTCTTCGTCACTTGTGTCAGGCGTCGCTCGGGCGCACGCCGAGCATTTGGCTGCGGATGAACAGCGAGTGCGCGCCTCCCTCGATGCTTACCGATCGTCGGCCGGTCAGCACCCTAAACTCACGCCGGAGCGGATATTGGCGTTCCTTCGGTCTGGAAAGTACAAGATCAAGGCGGATGGGACCGTGCTGCTCCAAACGATGATCGAATGCGGGTCGAGGATCGCCCAGGTACTCCTGAGACTCAGATGGGCGGTGTTACACGCGCCATCAGGTGCATTCTTTGTGACGTCGGATGCCCCATTGGTTCTAACTGCACCGACAGGGCATTTGCGGGCGTCGAATGGGTTTTCCGCTCCCGGTGCGGAGATCACGCTTCCAATAGACCCATTGCACTGCCTGCTTCTGACACACTCCGGGGCGAGCGGGCACTGCGGAGTCGACTCGGCAACAGTGCGCGAGCTGAACACGCGGACCTTCGACGCTGCCGTGAGGTTTGGGTTCAGCCATCGTAGGGACGAGGCGCTGCGGCAGGACCGGCGCTTGCTGAACGTCCTCGAGTACCACCCGGTCGCCCATGATGTGCCCACGCGAGCAGAACGGAGGTGAGGTCGATGTCGCCGGACAACGCCAACTTCGGAACCAACGAGCCCGACTTTGGGGTATTGCTCAAACGCCTCGATAGATTGGAGGAACAGAACCGCTGGCTCAAGAGGGCTGGAGCGATAGTCGTGACTCTCGGATGCGCAGCGGTGTTGGCGGGCGCAGCTGCACCAAAGAAGACTCTAGAGGCTGAGGAAATCTTGCTTCGCGGGCCCAACGGTGAGACGCGAGCGAAGCTAGGCATGAACGACAGTGGTGATGCTGTTCGGCTTAGCCTGCTCGACCGCAAGGGTACGCCGAGAGCGGGGTTGGCAGTAACGAATGACGGACCAATCCTCGCCCTGATGGACGAAAACGAGAGAGTGAGGACACACATCGATTCGAAGGGCATGAGCATCCTTAGCGCGAAAGGGGACAATCAGCTGTTGATATTTGGTGGAGAAGACACGGGGCCAGTGATCGAATTCTTCGACAGAGTTGGTAGGAGACGAGTGGAATTCAACCTTGATGCGAGAGACGGTGCGCCCACCCTCTTGCTCAACGGTTCAGATCAAACGACCCGGACGCTCTTGGTCGCGGGATCCGAAGCGACCCTCTCCCTGACAGGCCCCGTAGAGGTAGAACTCACCGCGTCGGCGAAGGTGTCGAGCCTTGGGTTCTTTGATACGGAGAAACGCTCGGGCGGCTCGTTGCACCCCAAGGGGAAACCCCGGATGGCGCTAAAGGTTGATCGTGAAGATGCCACTGTCGCTATGGCGGACAGCGGCCAAAACGCTCAGGCGTACATAGGAGTTCTGCCTGACGGTCCTCACCTTGGGCTCATCAAGAACGGAAGACCAAGCTTCGAGGCTCCGAGTCAATGATAGATGGGTAGATTCTCGAAAAGGGGCGCGGCGCTGGTCCTTGACCCTGAGCCGCGCCGCTCGAGAGAAGGTTGGCCGGAGCGGCTCGATCCTGGTACGCTGCGACGTCATGGAAATCAATGGCCGCCGCGAGCTGCAGGAGATTGCCGCGGCAACCGCCCGCGATCGGTTGCTGATCGCGGCGCATCGTGGGAGAGGGGAGAGTGTGGAGGAAGGACCCGACAAGGTCGCCGCCCTGCTCGATACCGCAAGAGTGCTCGACGAGCTGGGAGCACGTTATGCGCTCATCGGTGGTGTCGCAGTCGGGATTCACGCTGGCGTACCGCGCGCGACGGCAGACACCGACGTCGCTGTCCTCTCTACAGTCGATCGTGCGGCTCTCGTGCGCACGCTGGTCAGCGCCGGATTCCGGGCCGCCGGCGAGTTCCGTCACAGCACCAACCTTCGACACGTGAGTGGCGAGCCCGTTCAGCTCGTATTCGATCCAGGGTTCGATGCGATGATCATGAGCGCTGAACGCTTCGTCGTCGCGGGCGTGTCAGTCGCCATCGTCCGCAAGCCGGACCTGATCGCCATGAAGCAGCGCGCCGCCGCTGATCCGTCGCGGCGCAAGAGCAAGGCGCTCCAGGACCAAGCTGACGTGGAGCTGCTGCGCGGCGATGTCCCCGACCGGGACGAGGGCTGGTGACTCCACGACCTGAGATCCACCGTTCCCGAACCGATCAGGTGCCTCCCAACCAGACGAAGCTCTCGCGCAGCGCTTGCAGGCCGCCCGTCTCCAGCACGTCGCCGTGCGCCAGCACGACGCGCTCGAAATCCCACGCGAGCATGCGATCGATCGCGGCGCGCGCGCCGGTCCGGTCGCGCGTCAGCAGGCGCCACAGCCGGCTGGGGCCGAACTTGCCGTAGGCGCCGTCCAGCTGGAAGACGAGCCGCGTCGCGACGGAGTTGGCGTGCCGCATGTTGAACACGAAGTCTGTCGCGATCAGCGTCCGGCTGCGCCGGTGGCAGAAGACGACCTCGTTGAGCACCGGCAGCGCGCCGTACACGAGCTGGTCGATCTGCCCGGCCCACAGCGGTGGCGCCTCGTCGCTCAGCACACCGTGGAAGGTCAGGTCGTGCCGCTTCTCCGGCAAACCGGGAGCGGCGTAGACGCGTGCCTCGGGGTACGCCGCGCAGTAGGCGCCGACGTAGAGGTGATGGTAGCGGTTCGGTGCGACCACCGCGCGGAGCGGGCCGAGCGTGTCCAAGTCGCGGCGCGTCTCCGCGTCGAGGCGGACCGGTGAATGCACGAAGAGACCGCCGTCGATCAAACGTACGACGGTCATGCGCGTGCCCATCTCGACACCGAGAAAGCGCTGCGAACGTTCGGTCACCCACAGATCGGTTGAGAGCGCGCGAAACATTCGGGCCTCCTGCCGGCTCCCTCCATACTACAAAGGCTGCAGTTGGTCTTGGTCACCGTAAACAGCCACCGACGCCAACGATCCCGAACGCAGAGCGCCGGCGCGGCCATCGCGCAGCTGCAGTCGGCACTGGCGTCCGACGTGACTTACCTCGACGGCGCGGCGCTGCTCGTCGCGCCGCATGTCGCCGGTGAAGGTTCGTAATCTAAGACGCCGCCTCGCGCATGGGTTCCCTCCTCTGTGGCCATCTCCGGCCACGGAGGAGGGTCAGGGAGGAGGCGCTCCCGGCACGCAGGTACTACCGCTGCCGCCCGCTGCTGTGATAACCGACTCGTCAGTGGAACGCGGCGCGAGTCCCTCGCGCCCGAAACCGCCGGACAAGGAGAGACGATGGACTTCGCCATACCCGCTGAGATCGAGGCGCTGTGCGACAACATTCGCACCTTCATGGACAAGCACGTCTACCCGATGGAGCGCACGCACGAGCGCTGGACCATGGAAGTTGGTGGCCCGGCGTTTCCACCGGCGATCAAAGCGGTGCAGGCGAAGGCCAAGGCCGCCGGCTACTGGGCCTTCCACTTGCCGAAGGAAGCCGGGGGTGCCGGCATCCCGTTCATGCACTACGTGTTCGTCAACGAGATCCTCGGCCGCAGCCCGATCGCGCCGGTCGCGTGCGGCTCGCAAGCGCCCGACTCGGGCAATGCCGAGATCCTCTGGCGCTTCGGCACCGACGAGCAGAAGGCGCGCTGGTTGAAGCCGCTGGTCGACGGCGACATTCGCAGTTGCTTCTCGATGACCGAGCCGGAGGTCGCCGGCTCTGATCCGCGCTTGCTGCGCGCCACCGCGAAGCGCGATGGCGACTACTACGTCATCAACGCCCACAAGTGGTTCAGCAGCGGTGCGCACGGGTCGTCCTTCGCCATCGTCATGGCGATGACCAACCCGGAGCAGACCAACCCGTACCTGCGCTTCAGCCAGATCATCGTTCCGACCGACACGCCGGGCTTCAAGATCGCCCGCGGCATCCCGGTGATGGGCGACTACGACAACCACCACGCCGAGATCTGGTACGAGGACTGCCGCGTGCCGGTGACCAACCGCCTCGGCGCCGAAGGTACGGGCTTCGTCATCGCGCAGGAGCGTCTCGGCCCGGGGCGCATCCATCACTGCATGCGCTGGCTCGGCGTGGCGCAGCGGGCCTTCGAGATGATGTGCCAGTACGCCACACAGCGCGAGATGTTCGGCAGCACGCTGGCGAAGAAGGCGAATGTCCAGGACTGGATCGCCGACGCCCGCGCCGACATCCAGGCGGCGCGGCTGATGACCTTGCACGCGGCGTGGAAGATCGACACGCAAGGCCAGCAAGGCGCGCGCGAAGAGATCTCGCTCATCAAATTTTTCGGCGCCAAGGTCCTGCACAGCGTCGTCGACAAGGCCATCCAAGTCTTCGGCGCCGCGGGCGTGACCGAGGACCATCCGCTCTCGATGTTCTACCGCCAAGCCCGTTTCGCCCGCATCTACGACGGCCCGGACGAAGTGCACAAGATGGTGGTGGCGCGGCGCATCCTGGCGCAGTACGAGGG
>CAZCGA010000066.1:0-33426 GCA_964498075.1 uncultured Binatia bacterium (SeqCode)
GCGGGCACCGCCCCGCGCTAGGCTTGTCGAAGGGTCTGCCTCGCGTTTATCGACACTCTCATCAGGAGGAAGAAGCCCGTTGTTGGCCAAGTGACTGCGCACGGCCAGCGCAGAGACGCCGAAATAGTCGCCAGCTTCCTCGATCGCTTCACTGGAGACGTTCCCGTTCAGTTGTGCCTGCAGTGCGTCGATCGGACACAAGAACTCCGCGGCGAAGGCGCGCTGTATCTTTTGACGAGCTGTCTTGGAGTCGGTTGCGGGCAGCCATCTGTCTTCGACTAGCGCAATCAAATGGTCGGCCAAGAATCGCGCAGCTTCGAACCGCCGCCCCGGACGGTTCCGCCTGCGGAAGAGAAGGTTCAACGAATCCGAGTCCGCCTGTCGCACGGCGAGCCCCAATGGCAGTTCACTTTCGGGGTTGCTGTGGTGGCTCAGGACACTTGCGTCAAACGCCAAGATCTCCGACAGCGTTTCATCTGAAACGCGATCGGGCTGAAGTCCCCACGCGTCTCGTGCCGCCTTCGCTAGGTGCCAACCCTGCCGCCACGGCGCTTCACTCCGAAGGTGCGAGTGCCAAGCGTCCCGCAACGGTGCTCGCGGAGGCGTAAGGTGCGCCGCAACGCCGGTGGTGTGTGCCAACTCCACCACCCTCGCGAGAATCAGTCCAGGATCCGGCCCCGAACACACAGGTGCTATCTCCGCGATCGCTCCCTCGCCAGCCTCCGATGAGAGCCGGCAAAGGTCGTTCAGAACGCTCTCGGGCGCCTCGTCTGGTTCACAGCCGAGCTGAGCCTCCAGTCGCCGCAGCAGTGAGACCTCGGGATCCGCGCGCTCCCGCGAGAGCTCTTGCCACAGTGCGTGAAGATCGCTGTCGGAGACACCGACCGCGTCCAGCCGCGCCAGCACCAACTCGATGAAGCCATCGATGCCACGTTCAAAGACCGCCCTGGGGACCCACCTTCGGAAGGACTCCAGGTATCGAATGGGCTCAGTGGAGGCCTCCTCGCTGGGGCAACAGGTCACGTCGACCGTCTCGCCGTCGGACTCGAACACCAGCCGCGGCCACAGAAAGCCATAGCCGGCTCCGGCCATTTCGTGCGCCATGCGCCAGGAAAGGCTGTGTGTCCCGTCAGACGCCGCCTCCCATTGAAGGCGCCACCAGGATGCTGTGAGCCACAGCGCCAGAGGATACGCTGACACTCTCACTTGCGTGTGAACCGATTTCGACCAGGCGTCCTCGACGCGTGTGGTCAGACGGCCGTCGACCGCGATGCGAAGAAGCGCCGAGGTCTGGCGAACTTCTTCGGGACCGTGGTCGGTGGACATCCAGTCCGCACCGATTGAGAAGCCAGACATCATTGCAGAGTCCAGCGTTGGAGGACTTCTTCGCTCAGGGGATCATCGGATAGCATCGGGTAGCCATGGTAGACGCCTGTGGCTGGGTTTTCGAGCATGGCCTCGAGCGGGATACCGTTCTCCGCGACCGCCCAGATGATCGAGAGATGGACCGCCGGCTTCAGTTCCCTGCCGCGTTCTTCCGATCGAGAATCACACGGGCCGCCTGGCGCAGCGCCGGGAGTTTTACTTGGGCGGCTTCCCACACGACCTCGTGATCGACCGCGTCATACGCATGGACCAGCACATTGCGGAAATCGACCATCCGGCGTGCTTCGGAAATTGCCGCAAAGGTCTCTGGATCGAGGGTCTCGATGCGTCGCAGCGCCTCGCCAACGGTGATGAAGTGCCGCTCGACGATGCTCTGCGTGTCCGCGTCCTCCCGATAGGCATTGAGCGTCTTGCCGGTCAATGCTCTGTCGATAGCGGCGGCCGCATTGAGGATGTCATACAAGAGCGCCCGGGCATCACGCGGCATACAGTTCCACGGCCTCCGCTTCGGCTTGTTGTCGGAAGTAGGGGTTCTGTGCCGCCCTGTAGTCGATGAGATCGATGCGCCTGCCGAACAACGCAGTCAACTCTTCGCGGAGGCCGAAGAACTGATCGAAGCGGTCCATTCCCACCGGCGCATCGAACTCGACGAGGAAGTCGAGATCACTGCGTTGCGGGTCGAACGCGCCGCTGACGGCGGAACCGAAGAGGCGAAGCCTGCGAACTGCATAGCGGCGGCAGAGTGCTTCCAGTCCTGTGCGTCGCGTGCGGATCAACTCCTCAGGGTTTGTAGTCGTGTCGGCTCCCATCTGCGGTCACTCCTGCATCTAGGGTTACGTTTACCACAACCTGCAGGTGCGAAACGAACAAACGAACGAACCAAGCTTCGGATGCAACGCGTTGGATTGGCGCGAGCGCATCACGGTTGAGGGGAACGTGTGCGACGGCAAAACGCGCATCAAGGGCACACCCGTGATGGTGTCCGTGGTGCTGGATGAGTGCGTTGGTCTTTGCCGAACGCCTGGGGATGAAGACCCTGTGCTGCAGGTCGGGTCCTGCGGCGGCGGCACGGCCGAACCCGGAGGTGGCGAGCAAAGCACGCCGGCGCCGCGTTGCGGGCGATCGAGGATCCGGCGCTCCGCCAGCGCTTGTCGCGAACCGCCTACGAGCACATCCGCCGCTTCTTCCCCGACGCCGAGCCCAAGCGCTTCTGGGAAGGCTACCTCGCCGAGTTGGCGGGAGTGATCGAGCGTGTGGTTGAAGAAGGCCAGCCACGCAGACGCGTCGAGGAAGACGCTCGTGGGTATCACCGCTGGTTGAGGTAGCCGCGGAGGTTGCTGGACAGGTCGCGCGGTCCGCCCGCAGAGCCTGCCTCTCGCACCACGCTGGCGATCAAGCGAGCGCTCCGCCGTCGGGGAGTGCTCAAATCTTTCTTCGCTTCGAGAAGATCGACTCCGATGGGAGACGGGCGACCGGCCGCACGTCGCGTCTCCCGCCGTACCCTGTTGGCGAGTGAGGGCATGGTCGTCGCGTAGCACGCCCGTCGCGTGGCGTCAAAATCCGTCGGCTGGGATCGGCGAAGTGAAAACCGGCTGACTCGCCGGCTGCATGATTGCCCGGTTGCACGAGGAACTGGCGGTGTGTGAAGGTAGCTAGGAGGCGCGCCGGGCCGATTCTCCGTAGCCAGGCACTCGCCCCGTGAAGTATGCCTCACTCTTCTGCTGGACGGCCACCGCGTGATGAGCCACCGTGCGCCAGTTCCGAGGTAAGAGTCTGCGCTTCTCACGGGGGTCTGGCTTGGACGCCCCGGTCGAGCTCGAACGCGGGCACTGGGCTGCGGTTCTCGCCGATGGGCGGTGGCCCGTCGGCCTTGGCGCCTTGGCCGCGCTTGCCCTTCCGCAGCGGGAGGCGGCGTCTGCCGCGTAGCGATTTGAAGTTCCGTATGGCAGGAGTGGAGCAGAATGACTGGGTATCCTGCGATGAAAGCGAACCGCGGATGGGTCTACCAGGAATTCGTCGTGACAGTGCCCACTGAAGCCGAGCCTCTCGCGCGCTTTGAGTCGGAATCCGAGGCCGCACGCTTCGCTGCGAAGCATCCGTCCGCGAAAATAAGGGCAAGGTACCATCCGGTGACAGCGAACTGGAAAGGTCATCCTCTAGACTACGCAGCCGCTACGCTCCTCGATCACTATCGATTGGCTTTCTCCACGCGGGAAGAAGCTGAAGAATGGCTCAGCGAGAACGGGGAGTGGTTCAACGAACAGTACAGCCCGCCGGACTCAAAGCTCCCATCCCATCTGCGGTTCGATCTGCTAGCCCTCAGCAAGGGAGAACTCACGCCCTCCGAGCGGTTGTACGTGATCCAGAATGCGAAACACCTCGCAGAGATCCACCAGGGGTACCTCTTCGACCTTTACGTGGCCTGCGGGTGCTTTGATGCTGCCCTTCAGATCACCTCAAAGCGCAGCCTCAGGTTCCTAGGGGACTTAGCTTGGGCTGCTGGAGATTTCGGTAAGGCGCGCCAGTATTACGCCCGGGAGGGGGAAGATCGGTCCGGACCTGTTTACCGACTGGGCACTCACTGGGATCGACTGATCAAGCTTGAGTTTTGCGTCGGGCAATGGGAGTCGGCAGTTCGCGCTTTCGTGGAGGCTCCGTTCGAATCCGTCGCTCTCGAGACCGGCAAGGCGGTCATTCTCACTGACTTCGAAATTTCTGCCAGACCCTACATGCAGATCGCGGCGATCGCCGCTTGCAAGTGTACCCCCCAAGTCAGGCAAGCTGTTGTCGAAAAGCTGATCAGGATCTTCGAGATGACAGCCACCGATATTGAGCAGCTCTTCGCGTCGGCATCCGCAATCTCGTCGGAACGACTTCAGTCCTTCCAACGCCGGTTTAGACCGAGGCTGGTGGGGCAAGAGCCTAGAAGCCTTGAAGAAGCCGTAAAGCGGGGGGAGACCGCCTCTGCGCAATCGGTCCTGGATTGCGTCCTCCGAGCGGAAGAGATCTCTGAGACGGCAGCGCGCCGGCTGAACGAGTTTCTGACGAGCGGCAGCGACGCTCCCTTGCGCGAATTCGTGACTCTGCTCACGCGAAGCGGTGTTGGCTCTGTCAGCGAATCAATGCTGGGCGACGCGATCAGTCGATCGGATTTCGGCGAATTGGGCTGGGCCGATCTTACGCGCATTGAGGAACGCGTATCCAGCGACCTTCTCATACGCTTGTACGAGAGCCACCCAGTCATGTACCGAAGGTATCTGGACAGACTGATAGCATTGAAGCTCAGGCACAACACCTTGCCCACCGGATGTGAGATGGTGGAGGGGGTCCTGCGCTACAACTCCATGGCGGCAAGCTCATACTGGGCGAACTCGCTGAAGACAGCTCTCGGCGAGTACTATGCGGGGATACCCCTCGACTACACCAAGATCATTTCCGCGCGTGACTGGGCGGAGATCAGATGTAGCGACTGGGTATCGAACGAAGGCGGCGGCCTGATTGCAGAGCTGATGATTTCCGAGACAGATGCTTCGCTCCTAACCCGCAAGGTCTCTGCGCAATGCGCGAAATGGTTGGCTGCTCGTTGGGATGAGGAAGTCGGCGGCGAGCGTTGGAAATCGGAAGCGAGGTTGTTTCAGATCGTTCGAGATGCGTTCAAGGGCGCGACAGTCGTACGCCAGGCGCGACCACTCTGGCTTGCGCCACAGCATCTGGACATCTACCTGCCGGAGCTGTACCTCGCCATCGAGTACATGGGTGAGCAGCACTACGAACCAGTCGAACTGTTCGGCGGGGCTACCGGGCTCGAACGCACAAGACAGCGCGACACTAGAAAGGCCCAGGTCTGCAATGCGTGCGGGATCCATCTCGTGACAGTCCGGTACGACGAGAACCTGAAGGAAGCCGTCAAACGATTGAAGGCGCAGTTCCTCTGACCTCGCGGGCCCCTATGTATCCGAACTCGGCGCACACCTTGGAGCATCGCTTCTCAGTGCCCGCGCGCCCACGCCAGCCCGAAAGGCGATGAGTTGGAAGGCCCGCGCAAGTGCTGCTGAAGACGGGGGTTCTATTGGGAGTCGACGGGCTCGGTGTCACGCGCATTCACCCGCCTCGGGATGAGCGTGGCAGAGCAGAATCTGGTGCCTAGCGTGTCGGTCGCTTGTCGGCTCGGATCGACGCGAGGAGATCGTCCTTGGTGATCTCGATCAGTTGATGCGGCATGTATTGGATAATCCAGGTGATGAGTCGCGCAAGGCCTCGCTTGCCCTTGAGGCGTTTGTAACGGTACAGCAGATTCGCGAGGAAGTCAGCGGCCTGAAGCGGGAGCACTTCTCTCTTGTCTTGGAATCCAACACCGCCGAACCGCCGCGGTTCATTCGAGAGAATCCGTCCGATTTCGTAAGTAATGAGATAGTCGGCCATTCGGGATGCATCGTCTCGGTCGAAAATGAACGCGATGGGGTTCTCCGCAGGCGTCTGATCAACTACGGCATCAATTGCGGCAAGTAAGCATGTGGGTTCCGGCCCCCACAAATGCTCTGGCTTGCGCTTGACGAAGGGAGGCACCGCTCCGCCAGTTTCGGCGACTGCCGCCGCGAAGTCCGCCTTCGAAACGCAGAAGCCGAAAGCGAACTGAGCCCTACGGGCAATGACTTCGGCCAATGTCCAGATCAGGTGCCGCTTGCGTTCCTGATTCCAGCCTTTGAAGAGCTTGCCGCCGCTGCGTTGAACGAAGTCCGCCATGTGGAAATATGGGAGCTTGGCATCTGCGAGCACCTTGGCCCACTCCCTCGCGAACCGCGCCCATTCAAGTTCGGTAGAAACGAAACCGCCCAATGCGAATGCCGGTTGGTCTGGCGCCGTCCCACTGCCATCGGCATAGGCGGTGTAGTCAAGGCTCACAAATCCCACCAACATCGGGGAGCGCGGGTAAGTATGGCCACCCCTGAGCGCTCCGATCGTCTGATGAACTCGCGTTCGGGCCGTCCCCCACGGTGCGTTCATACAGCACCGTCGCGAAACGGGTCAAACTGGCCAGTTTCCGAATTCAGACACTCGACGGCAACTTCAGACAGTGCTCGGCGACGTGTTCGAGGCGCCGCGCTCCTGGAGGTGCGGGACAGTCGCGTCGCCCGGCGTTAGACAATCGAAAGCGTCGCCCGCCCATGCTGCTTCGCCACCTCCACTCGCGCCGGCATGCGCTCGGCCAAGTCGGGGATGTGCGTGACCACACCGACCATGCGTTGGCCGCCGTGCAGGGCTTCGATGCCCAGGACGACGACGTCGAGGGTCTCGCGGTCGAGCGTTCCGAAACCTTCGTCGAGGAACAGGCTCTCCAGACGCTGCTGAGCTTTGCCTTCGGTGCTGAACGACGCGAGGCGCTCGGCCAGCGCCAATGCCAGCGCGAGCGACGCGAGGAACGACTCGCCGCCGCTCAGCGTCTTCACGGAACGCACTTCGTCGGCGTTCCAATGGTCGACCACGGAGAACTCCTGCTCGGTACACGCCAGCGCGTAGCGGCCTTCCGACAGGCTGTCGAGGTGCTTCGAGCCGTCTTCCGCCAGAACGCGCAGCGCCTCTTCCTGAATGTACGCCATGAATTGATTCGCCCGCAGGCTTCCCGCCAGCTCGTTCGCCAACGCGGCACTCGACTTCAGCGACTGCCGCTCCTGCTCCAGCTCGGCGGCACGCTTGATCATCTGCTCCAGGTTCTTGACCGCCGCTTCCAGCGCCGCCGACTGGCGCGCGAAATCTTGCAACTGCTGGCGCGCTGCCCGACTGCGCGCATCCAACACGTCGACTTCATCGTTCCGGTCCGGAGGGGTCGCGACATCGGGCCACGCGTGCCGCTCCGCCAGCGCCAGCAATCGGTCGTGCTCGCGTTCGTACTCCTTCTCGGCCTTGGTCTTGCGGCGTTCAAGCTCGGCGGTCTGCTTCTTCCCCTCCGTCGCGCGCGCCTGCGCCGCGGCGATGGCGCTGGCCGTCCGCGCCTTTTCCTTGTCGATCTGTTCGCGACGCGCCTGCAGGCTCTCGTTCGCCTCCTTGGCCTTCTGCAATTGCAGGCGCTCCTGCTCCAACGTGATCAGCCGCTTGTCGCCCTTCTTCAGCTCTTCTCCCCCGAAGCCCGCCTTCGCCAGCTCGCGGCGAACGGAGTCGACCACTTTGTTCTCCGCCTGCAGCTTCTGCTGCTGTTCCTTGCCTTCCTTCTCGAGTCGCTTGGCGTCGGCTTCGAAGCGCTTGCGCTCCGCGTTCAGCTCGGTCTGCCGCTGCCGGAGCGCCGCCACTTCTCTTTCAGCGGCATCGACGGCGCCTTCAGCCGCTTCGAGACCTGGAACATGCGCGGCCGGGAGGTGATCGAGTGGACGTTCGCATACCGGGCAGGGATCGCCCCGCTTGAGTCCCTTGCGCAGCGCCGCTGCGGCGTGATGCCGCTTGAGGTCTTCCAAGCGCTGCCTCGCTTCCGGCAGCGCTTGCGCCGCCTTCGCGGAACGCTTCTCGATCGCCGGCGCTTCCTTCTCCAACGCGGCGAGCGCGGCCTTGGTGTCCGCAACAGCCTTCTCGGTGGCGCGTACTTGTTTCTCCAGGTCGCCAGCGCGCGCGACGGCCTCTCCGTGACTCTTCACCTTGGGAACGGCGTCGAGGAGCTTCAAGAACCGCGGCTCGTCGAAACCGACGGCCTTCGCCTCCTTCGCCAACGCGTCGAGCTTCTTCTCGACCTCACGCTGCTGCCGACCGGCTTCCTGCTCGGCACGGGCGGCAGCGTCGACCCGCTGGCGCGTGGTCGTGAGGTCGGCGTCGAGCGTTGCCAGATCGCGACGCGCCGTCCGGATCACGCGAGCGATGGCAAGGCCCTCATCGATTGCCTCGCGCGCCACCTCTGCCTGCTGGTGCTGTGTCTCCAGCGTCTTGAGGGCTTTGCGCTTCTCGGCGTGGTGCTGCGGTGTGGCCTCGGCGAAGTCCGAGGCAAGCTGCCGCGCGATGAACTCGGCTTGCGTCGTTGCGCTTGTGGCGCGCGCGTTGGCGATGCGATGCATGTCCTCGTAGACGCGCAGGTTGAGCAGCGAGACGAGGATCTTGCGGCGCTCCTCCGGCTTGCCCTTCAAGAAGCGGTCGAACTCGCCCTGCGGCAACACGACGGACCGGGTGAAGGCGTCGTGATCGAGGCCGACGATGCGTTCAATCTCGGTCTCGATCTCCTGGACCCTTCCGGCCACCGATTCGGCCGCGCCGTCGACGAGCCGGTCGAGGCGCGCCTGAACCCTGCCGTCGGACTTGCGTACGTTGCGCGAGACCCGGAAGCGCTCCGCGCCGACCTGGAAATCGAGCTTCACCGCGAGGTGCTCGGCGCCGTGGCTGATGAGCTGGCGGTATTCCTTGCCGACGCGCGGCACCCACCCGTAGAGCGCGAAGATGAGGGCGTCGATCAGCGATGACTTGCCGGCGCCGGTGGGCCCGGTGATGGCGAAGAGCTCGAGCGCCGCGAAGTCCAACTCCGTGTGCTCGACGAACGACGTGAACCCCTCGAGCTCCAACCGCAGCGGTCGCATGGCTCAGCTCACTCAAACAGTAGCCGGCTTGAGGCGCTGGCGAATCCGGCGCTCTTCCGCCTGGCGGTTGAAACCGCGGCAACAAGCGCGCCAAGCCCACCTTCGTGGGCTCCCCGCCCCACACCACGGCGGGGTTGGGGGAGTCGCCGCAGGGCGACTTGGCGCCTTTCGTTGCCGCGAATTCATTCGCCGGGTCAGCTCCAGGTTCATCAGCAGCAATGCCGCTTTCAGTGCCGCGCTCATTGCCCAGATGCCTCCTCGTATACCGACTGAAAGAGCGCGATGAGTTCCTCCGACGGCTTGGCGCCGGCGCGGTGCTCGTAGTACTCACCGAACAGCTGCGCTGCGTCGAGGCGGCCGAGCCGCAGTGCTTGCGCCGTCGACTCCTGCCGCTCGTAGTCGAGCTGCACGTCGATGGCGTTGGGCAACATCTCTCGCACGCGGTCGGCGACGCCCGGCGTGGGCGCGTCCACACGCACGCGGACGCGCAGGAAATCGGAACCAACCTGTCCGGCCAACGCCTCCAGCTCTGGCAATGTTCCGGTGACGTCGCGCAGCTTGCGGCCGGCGGAGAGCGCAATCGACTCGATGTGCGCCGGGCGCCCGGGCTTCGCCTCGATCAAGACCACCCGCTTGTCTTGCTCGCGCTCGCCGAAGTCCAGCTCGATCAGCGAGCCGGAGAAGCAGGTCTTCGACGGCGCCAGGATCTCCTGCGGCCGGTGCAGATGGCCGAGGCCGATGTACTGCGCGTTGTCGGGCAACTGCTCCGCGTTGACCGCGTACACTTCGCCGAGGTGCAGCGGGCGCTCGCCGGTGCCGACGCGCGCGCCGGAGATGAGCAGGTGCGCCAGGATGAGGTTGACCTTATCCACCGAGAACGCGCCCGCGAGCACGCGCAGCATCTGCGCGACGCGCGCACTGTACGCCTCGTACCATTCGTACTCCGGACTCATCAGCTGACACGCATCGACGATACGGCGCTCGGAGACGAACGGCAGCACCGCAACCTGCGCGGTCTCACTGCCGTCGCGGCTCGGCAGCGTGACGATGCCGCCGCTGCCTGGTCCGGCCGGCTCGCCGCGGATGAAGATGCCGAGGCCGTCGAGCAGGTTGGTGAGCGCCGCCAGCTTGCGCGGGTTGTCGTGGTTGCCGGCGATGAGTACGCAGGCGATGCGCTCCGGCAACAGCCGGGCGAGGAAGTCGTACACCAACTTCTCGGCTTCCGGGGCCGTCGTCTGTGAATCGAAGATGTCACCGCCGACCAGCACCGCATCGGCTTTAGCGTCGCGTGCGACCCTGGCCACCTCGTCGAGCGCCGCGGCGAACTCCTCCAGGCGCGAATGTCCGCGCAGCGTCTTGCCGACGTGCCAGTCCGCGGTGTGGATGAATCGCATCGACGTCGCCGCTCACGGCTTTCCGAAACCGCGGAACGCCGCTGCTTCGGTGAGAGTGCTCTGGTCGACCTCGCGCTGATTCGTTGCCCAAGCCGGGAAGGGGAACTGCACCAGCAGCGGCGTCGGGATCTCGGGCTGCAGGACGATCATGGTGCCCGACTTCAGAATCGAAGCGCGCCCGCGGCCGGCTGCGGAGAGGAAGCCGTACTCCGGTCGTTCCGCTTCAGCGAGGTCGAGACGTCCGACGACGCGCAACGAGGCGTTGGAAACGATGCGGCGCTCCACCTCGCTGGCGGTCTGCTGCGCGCCGATGAGGATGATCCCCAGGCTGCGGCCGCGCTCGGAGACATCCAGCAGCACTTCCTTGATCGGGCTCCAACCCTCGCGCGGCGCGTACTTGTTCAGCTCGTCGAGCATGATGAAGACGAGCGGCTGCCGGGAGCCGAGGCGCTCCTTCTCTTCGAACATGCGCTTGAGCACCACGCCGACCACGAAGCGCCTGGCGCGTTCGTGCAAGTTGTGGATGTCGATGACGCTCACCTGCCGGTTCCGCCAGTTGAGGAGATGCTCGCCCGGCTTGCCGACGTCCGTTCCGCGGATCAGGTGCCCGACGCGCGCCGCGGCGCCGCGCAGGCGCCGTTCGAAGGCGGCGATGGTGCCGGGGGCGGCACGTACCCACGACTCCGCGTTCATGACGATGGTGTCGACGAGCTGGTCGAACGTTTCGATGTGCGCGGCGTCGATCATGATCGAAGGATCTTGTTTCTTTCCCTCGGCAGCAAACGTCGCCAGCTTGGCCTCGACCTGATCGACGACAAACGACAACTGGCTGGCGACGTCATCTGCCTCTGCAAACAAGAAGCGCAGGTAGCGCTCCTCGACAAACTCGCGAATCGTCCAGAAGTAGGCCTGCACGCCTTGCTGGCGGCTGCCCGTGTCGGGCAGGCGCTCCTTCGACCCGGCACGTACCGGGGCCAGAAACTGCGCACTGTCGAACGGCACCGGCTTGAGATCGAGGCGCGCGTACTGCGCCCGCGCGACATCCTTCAGTAAGCGATTCGGCTGATCGAGGAAGAGCAGGTCCTCACCCTTCACGTTGAAGATGATGGCGTGGGTGTTCGACGCCTGGGTGCCGAGCGCGCCGCTGGTGAACAGGCTGTGGAGCAGGAACGTAGCGTAGGTCGTCTTGGTCGCCACACCCGAGATGCCGGAGATGCTGACGTGGGCGCCGCGGGTGCCGTCGAGGAAGTCGACGTTGGCATACGCGGGCTCGCCGTCGCGCGACAGGCCGATCGGAAAGCGCCGCTGCATGGTGTCGAAGAACAACGCCTGATCGCGATCGACGCCGGCGGCGCGCAGAACAGGCCGGCCCGGCAGCGGTGGAACGAAGATCTCCGGCTCGACACGGGTGACCTTGACGTGCGCGGCCTGAGAGATGGTCACCGGGAGGACGCCGCTCTCCGCAAGGAAGACATCGCTGTCGAAGCGGGCGCCTTCGTGGCGCGCCCGCACCAGGTCGACGACGCCGAAGAGCTTGACAATCTGACCGTCCGGCAGCGGCGTGCCGACGACGATCACATCGTCGAGCTGTACGAACTGACCTTCCTCAACCGCCAGCCAGAACTCGAGCGGCATCGAGTCGAGTGTGCCGAGGACGCGTCCAATGGTTGTGCTCACGCTCCTACCTCCCGACTGTACAAGTACGCCTCGATCGCTCTCCGGATGACCAGGGTGTCGCCCAGCTTGTGTCGAAGCGCGTTCTCAAGACCGCCGATCGGATACAAGTTCTGCGGCGCGCGCGGGTCACGCCCGTGCGCCGATGCGAAGCGCGGCAACATGGCGGTGCTCAGATCGGCCAGGCGGCGCACCAACTCCAGATCGAGTCCGCTGGATGTCTCGAGGCGAACGATTCCGGTCAGCGCTGAATCGATCGCCCTGCCCGAGCCGATGCGGGTGTACCACGAGTAGCGCTGATGCCGCGTCTCCTTGATGAGAAAGAGCGGCGTCCGCTGGCCCACCGGAAGACTCCGGAGCAGGAGTGCCTTCTCGGGTGGCAGGTAACTCCGCTGCAACCGCTTCACGAACCCGACGACCGGGACCTTTGTCGTCGTAAAGAAGGAGAGTGGGCCGTCCAGGAACACCAGCGAGTCGTCGGCACAGAGCGCTTCCGCCAGGGCTGCCTCGTGCTCACGCATCGAGTTCTGCAGGCCTTGCAGCGGCGCCTCGGGCGTATTCTCCGCGACCGCGAGCGGGTCGAAGCTCACCGTCGCCCCTCCGGTCGCGAGTCGGAACTCCCACTTCGTGAGCTCCAACCCACCGCCGACGGCAGTGATGCGCCGTACCGCATCGCCAACGACCCGCGCCTCCGACGTCACCTGCGTCGCTCCGACCGCAAACGAGCCGAGCAAGCCGAAGAGCGTGCGGTCCTCCGCTTCGACCAAGATGCGGTGCTCGATCCGCCGCACTCCATCGACGAAGACCACCTTGCGCGGCGGTGTGACCGCAGACGGCTGCACGCCAGTCCAGGAGCCGAGCTCCACCTGGAGGTCGACATCTGCCGGCTGTTCCTCGTCGCCAGCGAGTTGGATGGACCCCTCGTAGTCGGGCTCCCACGGATCGAGCCGAACGCGGAACGCCTTCATGCCTGTGCTGATCCCCTTTGGTTCACGACTCGTACCTCAATATCCAGATGGGTCACGATTCTCAACCCAGTGCAGCGCTCAAGCACAGTTCTACGTATACCTTCATGGACGTGACGTCACCGGTTGGTTCCGAGAAAGCTGTCGACTCGCGAGTCCATCTGCTAGAGACCTCGCCCATGACCGCTCCCACCACCCCGCTCGCCGGCCTCACCGTGCTCGACCTCGGGCAGATCTACAACGGGCCGTACTGCACGTTGCTGCTGGCGCATCACGGCGCCGACGTGATCAAGATCGAGCCGCCGCAGGGGGAGGTGTTGCGGCGCATGGATCGGTCGCCCGGCGGCGCCAGCTACCCGTTCTTGATGCTCAACGCCAACAAGCGCGGCATGACCATCAACTTGAAGCACGCCCGCGGGCGCGAGCTGTTTCTGCAACTCGCGGAGCGCGCCGACGTCATCGTCGAGAACTTCGCCGCCGGCGTCATGGAGCGACTCGGCGTCGGCTACGACACCGTCAGCGCCCGCAACGCGCGCTGCATCTTCGCCTCGGGCAGCGGCTTCGGAAGCACTGGCCCGTACGTCGGCTATCCCGCAATGGACTTCACCATCCAGGCACTCTGCGGCGCCATGGCCATCACCGGCTATCCCGACCTGCCGCCGGTGAAGTGCGGCCCGACATTCATCGACATGCTCGGCGCCACCCACCTGTTCGCCGGCATCCTGCTGGCGCTGCGCGAACGCGAGCAGACCGGACGCGGCCAGCGCGTCGAGGTCGCCATGTTCGACACGGCGATCCCGGCGCTGCTCAGTTACCTGGCGCCGTTCTACGAGCTGAATCGCGAGATCACGCGCAGCGGCAACCGCCACGTGGTCGGCGGCGCGACGCCCTACAACAACTTCCGCTGCCGCGACGGCTACGTCGCCATCATGTGCGTGTCGAACCAGCACTGGCTCGATCTCTGCCGGCTCATGGAGCGTCCCGATCTGCTCGCCAACGAACGCTGGCATGGCGTGCCGGAACGCGCCGAGGACTGGCAGCAAATCGAAGCCGAGGTGGAGAAGTGGACGAGCCCGCAGGCGCGCGACGAGGTCGCAACGGCAGTGGCAGCGGCCGGCATTCCCAGCGCGCCGGTGCGCACGCTGCCCGAGGTCGGCCGCGACCCGCACCTCTTCGAGCGCGCCCTGATCCGCGAGGTCGAGTACCCGGAACGCGGCACCGTGAAGGTGCTCGGCAACCCGATCAAGCTCGCCGCGCACGCCGAACCACCGCTGTCGTCGCCGCCGACCATCGGCCAACATACGGACGAGATCCTCCGCGACATGATCGGTCTCGATCCCGCGGAGGTCGCAGCCCTGCGCGCTGCCGGAGCGATCTGAGCGGCGTGTGGCGGAGCTGCGTACCGAGTCGACGACACCCAACGAAGAGCGCGATTGACTCGCATCGGCGCGGCATCCTATGTTCCGCAGCCGCTGCCGCTGTGGACGACCGTTACCCGCGCGTTGCCAGAGTCGGAATCGGCAGTTGAGTCGCTTCAGCGGGGTGAGCGCCGTTCCAATTCGGAACGGGAAAGGAGACGGAGTGCACCAACGGGTTCCGAAGGCGACCAGCCGTTCGACCGGCCCGCGGACGCTGTCGTGGGCCGCCGGAGCCTTGGTTCCGCTCTGGCTCGCTTCCGCCGCCGCCGCGCTCCCTGGCGACAGCAATCACGATGGGCGAGTGTCGCCGGCGGACCTCACCGCCCTGGAGCGCATCTTGGACGACTCCACCGCCCTCCCGAACGAGGAGGCCGACGCCGATCAGGACGGCTTCATCACATCGCGGGATCTGGCCGCCACCATCGCGATCGCCTTCGGCGAAGTCGTGGCAGCTCCAACGCCACTCGCCACGCCCACCGCGACGGCATCCGCGCCACCCTCGCCAACACCGACCGCGACGCGGACCGCCTCGCCGGCACCGACGCCAACGGCGACGGCGAGCGCAACCGTAGGAGCCTCCCCCGCGCCGAGCCCTACGCAATCAAGCACGCCGACCCTCATGCCACCGTCGCCGACACCGACCGGAACGCACACGCCCAGCGCGACCGCTTCGACCATACCGACACCGACCCCGACGCTCACCGCAACGCGGACATCATCTCCATCCGCGACACCCATCCACACCGCGACCACCACGCCGGTCACGACGCCCGGAGACAGCGGCGTGGCCAGGTCGGTGGCCGGCGGCGTGGTAAGCGTCGCCAACGGCATGGCCGCGATTCCATCCGTAGTCACGGCGCTCGTCAGCGGCCTCAAGTTTGCCAGCGCGGCAGCGCTCGGCGCCGCGGCGTCCGACGGTGGTGCCGCCGGCACCTGCCCTCTGGGTGGCACGGCCACGCGTAGCTGTCAGTCGACGACCACGTTGGTCATCACGCTCAAAGACGGCTGTGAGGTCGCGACGTCTACCGGTTCGGTGACCCTGGAGGGCACGATCACCCTGACCGGAAGCGGCTTCTGTCCCCTGGTGCTTCCGCCGTGGAACGCCGTCGTGGACGTTGTGGCGAAGTTCAAGGATGCGGGGACGACGCGGTTGACGACCGGGGCGAATCTGACCGCCCGCATCGATCCGGATCTGGGCGGGGACTGCAAGGCGACCGGGGCCACTCTGAACATGCTGCACGGCACGCTCCACACCGAGTTTGCCGCCGGCGCGACTGTGATGGTCGAGTTCAACGGCACCGACCTGGTCGTCACCGTGTCCGCGTTCATTCCGCAGCAGTGCGTACCGGTGAACTACTCGCTCACCTTCGATGGTCCGGCGACCGTCACCACCTCGCCTGGCGGCGCGGGCGGATCCGCTGCCGCGAGCCAGCCGCTTCTGGTGAGCCTCGACGCGTTCACGCTGACGCAGGATAGCAGCAAGGATCCAACCGAGACGCTGATGAAGGGCAGCATCGCTTCGACCTGCTTCGGCGGTACGGTGAGCTTGGAAACGCCACCGGCGTCCCCGTTGATGCAGGTGGTCGGCGAACCCTGCCCGTCCGGCGGCGACATCACCATCACAGCGCCGCCCGGCCAGCCGTCAATCCACTACCTTGCGAGCCAGATGGTCGAGGTCGGCGACCTCACATTCCCGTCCTGCCTTGCGCAAGAGCTGCAAGCGTGCACGGTGCCGAGTGCGCCGACGGCTACCTCGACCGCTTCGGCAACCCGCAGCGTTGCGGCCACGCCTCCGCCGTCCGCCACATCGACGGCAACGCCGTCGCGCACGCCGGCCGCCGGGGAATCTCCCGCCCCCACCGCAACCCCGAGCAAGACGCCGTCGGGCACGCCGTCGTCGGTGATTTCGTCCACCCCAACCACGTCGCCGGCGCCGACGTCATTACACGCCCCAACGCTCTCGCCGACCGCGACCGCAACGCTCAGTCCGAGCCCGACGGCAACGACCACGCTGTTCCAGGGCACCTACTGCGATACACTTTCAACCCCAGCTTTCATTCCCGACGACAACGTGTCCGGCATCAACAATACGATCACCATCGCCGACACGGCGACGATCGCTGATCTCAACGTTCGGCTGGATGTCGCCCACACGTTTGTTGGCGACCTGAAGGTCAATCTGACGCATGTCGACACCGGCACCCAACTCCTGCTCATCAACCGCCCAGGCCGACCGGCGTCCCAGTTTGGCTGCAGTGGAGATGATATCTCGTGCGTCCTCGACGACGCAGGCGGACGCGCGGTGCACGACGTCTGCGCTCCTTCGTCGGCACTGTCGGCCACCATCGCCGGGCGCGTCAAGCCCGAGAGCCTGCTCAGCGTATTCAACGGGGAGAGCATTGCGGGGATGTGGCGCTTGAATGTCTCCGACAACGACCCGCAGGTCACGGGCAGCCTATTGGGCTGGTGCCTGCAGCTGAACGCCGCACCGCCAACCGATCCCGTGGTGACCAGCTTCACCTGCAACGGCGACACGAGCTGCACCCTCACCACAAATCAGCCGTTCGCGCTCTCGTTCAGCTATACGGCCCCCGGCGGCAACGCCGACGGGTGGCGGATCATCGTGCGCCGCGACGACGGGATCACCTTCGACGCGGGACAGGGCGTCATTGCACCACCGAACGCGGGCGGCACGATTCAGGTGTCGTCCGGAGGCTTTACCTGTTCGGGCGGGGGGTGCCCCGAGAACACCTACGAGTACGCACTAATCGTCACCGACAGTAGTGGGGAGGAGAGCGACCCCGTCAATGTGGAGGTGCGGCTCCTCGCGACTCCGTGATATCTCCACGGCTACCAAGTGTTCGCCATTCTTGGCTCTGATCGGTTGGCGCCTCGACGGTCAGGGTTGGCCTTCGATCTCGATCAATGCGGCGCGGACGCGCTCCGCGACAGCCCGTTGCTCTCGAAACCTGACTTGCGTGGGGCGACGACTCATGCGCTCGTCGTCACCCACGAATCGCGGAATGACATGCAGATGGAAGTGGAAGACCTCTTGTCCGCCCGCCGGCTCGTTGTGCTGCCGTACGGTGATGCCATCGGCTGCGAACGCTCGCTTGACGCCACGTGCGACGCGCGCCGCCATGATGAGGATCGGGCCGGCCAGTTCATCGGGGAGGTCGTACAGATTGGTGACGTGGCGGTGCGGGATGATCAACGTGTGTCCGGAGTTCAAGGGCAGCGGGCTGATGAACGCCAGGACCTCCGGGGTGCGCGCCACTAAGGCGCAGGGCACCTCGTCCGCGGCGACCCGGCACAAGATGCACGCGTCGTCATTCCCGAACTGCCCCAGCGCATCGGCCATACCGTAACCTGAGGGGGGCCAACGTAGCACGCAGGCTGCGGCGCCGGAAGGTTCCACTCTCGTGGAGCGTGGGTCTGTGCGTGCATCGGTATTGCAGGTCAGTCGGGCAAGTCGAGGGCGCGCAGGGCCAGGCCCCGCGCGACGGAGGTCAGCTCGTCGCCGGTGCGGATGCGATCGGCTCCGAAGCGTTCCGCGAAGATGCGACGCACGGCGGGGACGAACGACGAGCCGCCGGTCATGAAGACGCGGTCGACGTCACCGGGCGCGACGCCCGTGCTCGCCAGCAGACGCTCGAGGCAGGCGCGAAAGTCGTCGAACTCCTCGGCGATCCAGCTCTCAAACTGCTGCCGCGTCACCGTCTCCCGAATGCGCACCGGCGGATCGTTGAACTCGAAGCGGCTCGACTCGGCGTACGACAGCTCCATCTTCGTACGCTCCACCGAGCGATACAGATGAAACCCGAGGTCGTAGTCGATGAGGTGGATCAGCGCATCGATCTTGGCGGGTTCCAGGGACTGCGCGCGCAGGTCCTGCAACGTCCGCATGGTCTCACGCGACTTCAGCAGCGACAGGTGATGCCAGCGCTCCAGCTTGGAGAAGATCCACGACGGAAAAGGAAGGATCTGCCCGAAAATCGTGCGATACCGTGAGCCCAAGCCGAGGCGCGGTACGACCAAGTGACGCACGATGCGGCTGTCGAAGGCGTCGCCGGCAACCGCCACGCCGTCCGTCCCGAGGATGTCGCGCGGCGACCGGCCACGCCGACGTACGCCGGGACCGACGTGCATCAGGCAGAAGTCGCTGGTGCCGCCGCCGAAGTCGGCGATCAGAATCACCTCGTCATGGTCGAGCATGCTTTCGTAGTGATAAGCGGCGCCGACGGGCTCGTACTCGAATACCACCTCGTCGAAGCCGCCATGCTGCAACGCCACGCGCAGGCGCTGCACTGCGGCCGCGTCGTCGTCCGCGTCGTGCGCCCCGGAGAAGCGTACCGGACGTCCCACGACGACCGTGTGGCCGAGGTCGCCGAACTGTGCCTCGGCACCGGCCTGGAGCGCGCGGATCGCGCCGGCGATCAGATCTTCCAGCGAGAACACTGTGCCCAGAATGCTCGTCGAGGAGAACAAGCGGCTCGCCAGAAACGACTTCATCGACTGCAGCAGCCGGCCGGCACCGTCCGACTGCAGGTACGCGTCGATGGCCTGATTGCCGACGAAGGGAACCGGACGCCGCTGCGGGTCGAGGCTTTCCGGATGGAAGAAGAGGATGGAACGGAACGTATTCGTCGTACCGCTGCGGCTGGAGAACTGCGCGAGCGCAACGCTCCGGTCCGGACGGGCCACGGCGATGGCACTGTTCGTCGTTCCGAAGTCGAGCCCGACGTGTGACGGCATACCGTTTCGTGGAGGGCGCAACCCTACTGTGCGCGCGCCGCAGGTGCAAGGTCCGCGGATGCATCCCGCGGATGCGTGGCCATCACCGGCGAATGAATTCCCCGGACACGACGCTTCGCGCCATGCTTGTCGCTACGCTCGCGGCGCGCCACAATTGCCATCATGTCCGGCCCCGCACCGAGCATACTGCACGCCGACATGGACGCGTTCTACGCCGCGGTCGAGCAGCACGACCATCCGGAGCTGCGCGGCAAGCCGGTGATCGTCGGCGGCCGCAGCAATCGCGGTGTGGTGCTGACGGCGTCGTACGAAGCGCGCGTGTATAGCGTACACTCGGCGATGCCGGCGGTGCACGCGCGCCGGCTCTGCCCCGACGGGATCTTCGTCCCGCCGCGGATGTCGCGCTACGCTGAGGTGGCGGCGCAGATCCGTGCGGTGTTCGAGGAGTTCACGCCCCTGGTCGAGCCGCTGTCGCTCGACGAAGCGTTCCTCGACGTGACCGGATCGCTGCGGCTGTTTGGCGGCGCGCGCGCCATCGGCGAGCAATTGAGGCAACGCGTCCGCGCAGTCACCGGCCTGACCGTGTCCGTGGGCATCGGCCCAACGAAGATGATCGCCAAGATCGCCAGCGCGATGTGCAAGCCGGACGGCTTGCTGGAGGTGAAGCCCGAGGAGGCGGAGCAATTCCTCCGACCGCTCGATGTGAATCAGCTGTGGGGAGTCGGCCCGACGACGCACGCACAGCTGGCAAAGCGGGGGATCACCACGATCGGGGCGCTGGCGGATGCAGACCCGGCGTTCCTGGAGCGGCGCTTCGGAAGTCTCGGGGTCGCCCTCCGAGAGCTGGCGCACGGGCGTGACGGTCGTGTGGTCGATCCCGAACGGCAGCGCAAGTCGTACGGTGAGGAGCAAACCTTCGACCGCGATCTGCGCGACGGCGCGGCGATCCGTCGCATGATCGGCGCGCACGCCGAGTCGGTGGCGCGCCGCCTGCGTGCCGACGGCTGCCGCGGACGTACGGTCACCCTCAAGCTCAAGCTGGCGCAGCGGATCGGTCCCGGCAAGTACCCGGTGCTGACGCGCCGCCTGACACTACCGGCGCCGGTTGATGATGGCAAGTCGATCAGCGAAGCCGCGCTCGCCCTGTGGAGTGCCGTGCAGGCCGGAAAGACGGTGCGGCTCATCGGTGTCTCAGTCAGTGGCATCGACGGCGAGCCGGGGCAGCTGCCGCTCTTTCCGTCCACCGAGTTGCGGCGGCGGTCGGCGTTGAACCGGGCGGTCGACCAGCTCGCGGAGCGCTTCGGTGACGACGTGGTGACCCGCGCCGATCTCTCGGGGAAGCCCACGCGCCGCCGCGGCCAGGTTGTACCCGTCACGCCGCGGCGCTGATTCGTGCGTCGACCCGATAGCGCGGCGACCTCTGCAGCAACAGCCAAGCGCTTCCCGGCAGAAAGCAGAGCGCGCCCAGCAGCGCCGCCAGGGTGCGTGGATCGACACCCAGAGTATCCAGGGCCCAGCCGGTGAGGACGTTCGAGATCGTCAGGCCCAGCGTCAGCACCGCCAGCTCCGCGGCGAAGACGCGACCGCGCAGCGCATCGGGAACCAGCATCTGCAGCAGCGTCGTGCTGAAGACCCACAACGTGCTGCCCCCCATGTGCGCGATGGCAAGAACGATCGCCGCAACCGGCAGGCTGGTGACGGCTGCGAAGACCAGGTACAGCCCCCCGGCGACGAAGAAGCCGGCGCCGATGCCGCGCGCCATCTGCGGTGGCGTGGTGCCGATCAAGCGCCGGGCGAAGATCGGACCGAGCGCCGTGCCGATGCCCCGCGCCATGGCCAGCAGACCGATGCCGGCCGCGGCGCTCCCCCAGAGTGGGTAGATGCGTTCGCCGAAGATGCTGTGCAGCAAGATCAGCCCGCCCGCCGATGACCAGCCGGCCTTCACCAGCACAACGCTGGCAACCGGCGGATGGTGGCGCAGGTAGCGCGCGCCCTCGACCAGATCCGCCAGACCGAGCATCGCCCACCAGCCGACGCGTTGCGCCGATGCGCGGACGCTCGCCGGCAGTGTGATACCCGCGATCAGCCAGGCAGAGGCGGCGAAGCTCAGCGCATCGAGCACGAAGGCGGCACGCCAGCCCGCCACCGCGGTGATGAACCCGCCGAGCGCCGAACCCGCGCCGAGGCTCACGGACCACGTCACCGCTCCCAGCGTGTTGGCGACGATCAGTTCATCCGGTCTCGTGACGTTCGGAATCGAGGCGGTCCGGGCCGGCTCGAAGAATGCGGTGAGGCTGACGACCACCGCAACCACCAGGTAGCTGATCCATACCTGATCGGCCCGCCGTACCAGGAGCAAGCCCAGGATGGCGACGGCACGACCCACGTCGGCGGCAACCATGACGTGTTTGCGGTTCAGGCGGTCCACCACCACCCCGGCGAGCGGGCCGATGCAGAACGTCGGCAGGAAGCGCGCCACCAGCATGGTGGCGACCACGGTACCCGAGCCCGTGAGTGTCAGCAGCAGCGTCAGCAGGGCAACGTAGTCGAGCCAGTCACCCACCTGACTGACCACCTGCCCTAGCCACAGCCGGCGGAAGTTGCGGTTGCGTCGCAGCAGGGTGACGTACCCCAGCGGCCCGGCGGACGTGGCCGCGATGTCCGGTTCCATGGTCATGGTCAGCCTGCGTGTCGTACTCCGTCGCCGGTACCGGCCGCAAGGCGATCTATTCGAGCACGGAATGCGAGGGGCGGAGACACGAGAAAATTTTTCGATATCAATGCATGCCCCCGGGGCCTACAATGCAGTTGTGAGCATTCTACAGCGAGCTCATCGAGCTACACCGCAACGGTCCTTCCGCTCTCGACAAACACCACTCACCTCGCTGTGCACGGCCGTCATGATCGCCGCCGCGCTGTTGCTGTCTGGCGGGACCAGCCGGGCGGAGTCGTTTCGGAAGCAGTCGAGTCTGATGCTCAACGGCGGCAACGAGGCAGGCTTCACACTCGGGGACTTGCTGCAGCTCCAGATCTGGCAGATCGTCACCCACCCGCTCACGACGTCGCCGCTCGATCAGGTGAACGAAGCCGTGCACAAGCCGCCGCAGCGCGGCCTGCAGTTCGAGCTGCTCACCCCCGGCGACTTCGGCGCGACCGTTCACTACCGCTGGTAGTCTCCGTTCCCCTCGATTGCGCTAGCAGCGCAACAACAGCTACGGTACGCCCATCCTTCAGGAGGGGGGAAGTGTCATGGAAGCTGTCCGCACGCCCGACGAACGCTTCGCCAAGTTGCCCGGCTACCCGTTTGCGCCGCACTACGTCGAGGTCGAAGGGCTGCGCATTCACTACGTCGACGAAGGCCCGCGCGCCGCGGCGCCGGTGTTGATGCTGCACGGCGAGCCGTCGTGGTCGTACCTCTACCGCAAGATGATTCCGATCATCGCCGCGGCCGGGCATCGCGCGGTGGCGCCCGACCTGGTCGGCTTCGGGCGCTCCGACAAGCCGGTACGCCGCGAGGACTACACCTACCAGCACCACGTCGACTGGATGCGCGCCGTGATCGAGCAGCTCGCACTGCGAGACATCACCCTGGTCTGTCAAGACTGGGGCGGCTTGATCGGCTTGCGCCTGGCCGCCGAGCATCCGGACCGCTTCGCGCGCATTGTCGCCGCCAACACCTTCCTGCCCACCGGCGACGTTCCGCTCGGCGAGTCATTCAAGGCGTGGCAGAAGTACTCACAGGAGACGCCGGACTTCCACGTCGGCGGCATCGTGCGCGGCGGCTGCGTCACCGACCTGCCGGCGGAAGTGATTGCCGCGTATGACGCGCCGTTCCCTGATGATCGCTACAAGGCCGGCGCCCGTCAGTTTCCCATGCTGGTGCCGACGTCACCGAACGATCCCGCCGCCGCTCCGAACCGCAAAGCCTGGGAGGTGCTGCGCCGCTGGCAGAAGCCGTTCCTCACGGCGTTCAGCGACATGGACCCGATCACCAAGGGCGCCGATGGCTTGTTGCAGCAATCCGTCCCCGGCGCCAAGGGCCAGGCGCACACCACGATCACCGGCGGCGGACATTTCCTGCAAGAGGACAAGGGCGAGGATCTGGCCCGCGTCGTGGTCGACTTCATCGCGCGGACGCGCTGAGGAGGGCTGCCCGGTGTCATCCGACAAGGTACGCTACGAGCTGCGCGACAACGTGGCCGTCATCACCATGGACGACGGCAAGGCCAACGCGCTGTCACACGAGGTCATCGGCGCGTTGCGCGAGTGCCTCGATCGTGCCGAGCGCGAGGCAGCGGCGGTCCTGATCACCGGCCGCGAGCGCCGCTTGTCGGGCGGCTTCGATCTGCGCGAGATGACCAGCAGCCTCGATGCGACGCGCCGGCTGGTGACCGCCGGCGCCGAGCTGATGCTCCGGCTCTACACGTTCCCGCGTCCGGTCGTGGTGGCGTGCACCGGTCACGCGCTGGCCGCCGGCGCGATCCTGCTGCTGGTCGGCGATCGGCGCATCGGGGCGAGCGGCGACTTCAAGATCGGTCTCAATGAAGTGGCGATTCAGATGACCGTGCCGATCTTCGCGATGGAGCTGGCGCGTGCCCGCCTCTCGAAGCGCCACTTCACGGCGGCGGCGACACAGGCGCACATCTTCGATCCGGAGACGGCGAAGGATGCCGGCTACCTCGACGCGACGGCACCGTCCGAGGCGTTGCTCGACGTGGCGCTCGACCATGCCCGCCAACTGGCGACGCTGCCCGATCCCGCCTTCCGCAACACCAAGGATCGCGAGCGCGCCGCCATCGTGCAGCTCATCCGCGACACGCTCGAGGCGGACATGGCGGCGCTGACCGCTGCGAGGTGAGGGCAGGCGAGACGCCTGCCCTACTGGTCCGGCAACGTTGGTGCGGTCCTGGCGCTACGCCCGCACCGCCTCGACGCGGCACGCGACGTAGCGGTGGTGCGGGATGCCGGTGAACGGATCGCGGTCGTTCGCATCGGTGAGCTCGTTTTGGTTCGCGCCGTGGATCTCACCCGCGCCGTTGCCCGGGTAGGCCATTCCGAAGCCGTTCGGCATCCACACGTGGCCGTCGCGCAGCTTCGGGTCGATGTGCGCCGGGAGCGTGACGGCACCGCGGCGGGTGGCGACGCGCACCGTTTCGCCGTCGCGGACACCGATCTGCTTGGCGTCGTTGGGCGACAAGTTGAGGGCGCAGTGCGGCCCGCGACCCTTGCGCCACGACGGATCGCGCTGAATGGTGTTGGCCGTCCAGCGCGTGCGCAGGCCGGCAGCAAGCACCAGAGGATACTCCGGATCGTGCGCCGGCGGCGTCGCCGCGGCGCGCCGCATTTCCTGCAGCATCGCCTCCGGTGCGAGGCGGATCCGTCCGTCGTCGAAGCCGAGGTGATCCTTCAGGTTCGTCTCTGTGGCGAGGCGCGCGATCTCTACGCCCTCGGGATGAGCGAGGATGCGCCGGAACAGCTCCGCGGCGATCTCGAACGGGCTCTTCGTTTCCCACTCCGGGCCGAGCGCGCGCAACACCGCGGCCGGCCGCAGCATCGCGTTGGCCCCGCAGAGCAGCCAGACGGCCACCAGCGAGGGCGCCGGCAACTGCGGACCCAGCGTGCGGTAGGCCCAGAAGAGCAGTTGGTTGGAAGGGTCCTTGCCGCCTTTCGGGTGTTGCTGCGCCAGCTCCTGCGCGGCGGAGATGAAGAGCGCTCCACCGTCCGGCTCGAGCGCGTGCGCGGCCAAGTCGTACAGCTGCGCCGGCGGCGTACCGAAGAGATCCATCGCCTCGGCCAGCCGTGCGTAGATCTCCGGCTCGGGGAGCGCCTCCGCCGGTCCCGGAACGACGGGCGGACGCAGCTGCACGTGCACCTCGGGATAGCGCTTGGGAAAGTTGGCGATCTCCCACTTCTCATAGCCCACCGGCGTCGGCAGGACGTAATCGGCGGCCTGCGCGGTCTCGGTCATCGCCGGCTCGATCACCACCAGCAGATCCAGCTGCACGCGCGCCTCGCGCCAGCGTGCCGTATCGGAGTACGAGAGGAACGGGTTCGCCCCTTCGACGATCAGCGCGCGCAGTCGCTCGGGGTGGTCGACGAGAACTTCCTCGGGAACCAGGGTAGGTGAGAACATGCCGAAGTTGCCGAGGGCGCGGATGGCGGGGATGCCCGAGACCAACGCTCGCTCCGGCTCGCGCACGAGGCCGGCATCGAGCGCCGGCGGGACGAAGGTCTCCATGAAGATGCCGCCGCCGGGGCGGCCGAGGTTGCCGGTGAGTGTGAGGAGGAGGCGGATCAAGTAGGAGTTGAGCGTGGAGAACGGTGTCTGCTCGACGCCGAGGTCGAAGAAGATCGACGCCGACTCGGCCTTCGCAAACGCGGTCGCCGTTTCGATCACGGCGGTGACCTCGATGCCGCAGCGCGTCGCCATCTCGTCCACGTCCACTGCCGAGAGCGCATTGCGCAGCGCCTCGAAGTCACACGTCTGGTCGCGAACGAACTCGTAGGCCATGAACTCATTGCGCACGATCGTCGCCGCCATGCCGAGCAGCAGATAGCTGTCGGTTCCGGGCCGCACCCGCAAGTGGCGGTGTGCCTGGCGCGTGGTCTCGGTCTCACGCGGATCGGCGACGACCAGCGTGCGGGACGGATCTTCGACGAAGCGGCGGAAGCTCTCGGTGGCGTTGTGTCCGCGGTTGCTGATGCGCGGGTTGGTGCCGAGCACGAACAGGAAGCGCGCGTGTTCCATGTCGGCGTGCAGCCACGCCGCCGGCGAGGCGTCGAACATCCACTGATCCATGAGGTTGTGCTGCGTCTTCTCTTGCGCAAAGGCGTTGAACCACTTGCGCGAGCCCAGCCCGCGCAGGAAGCCGATGCCGTAGGGGGCGTCCATGTGATTGCCTTGCCCGCCGATGCCGACCAGGCCGATGGCGCGCGGCGAGTGCTGCTGGCGGATGCTGTCCAGCCGTGCGGCGATCTCGGTGATCGCCACGTCCCAGCTGATACGCTCGAAGCTGCCGTCCGGCCGTCGCCGCAGCGGATGCTCGACGCGTTGCGCGTGGCGCACGTAGGCCGGGATGCTGACGGCTTTGTTGCAGATGTAGCCTTCGGTAATCGGGTTGGTCTCGTCGGCACGCACCGCGGTGATGCAGCCGTCTTCGACGTCGACGCGGACACCGCAGTTGTGGCTGCACAGCACGCACAAGGTTGGCAAGTCGGTACCGTGCAAGGGCAGCGGTGTGCGAGAGACCGAGGGATCCACTGACTGCATCGCGTTCATCGAGGCTCCTCCTTCAGGTCGTGATTCGTGCTCGTGAATCGTGCTCGGTGGACGCGACATGCCGGGCGACTCACGACTCACGAGCACGACTCACGGTTTTCTGCGCTCTCATCAGCGCTGGGCCCGGGCGCGCCAGCATATCGCGCGCGGTCAGCGGCGCACCGCAGTCGGGACACGTGAGCACCGGCATGACGTGGCGGCCGCAGCTGCGGTGCACCAGCTCGATCGGCGGCCCGGCTTTGCCGGCCATCCAGCGGTCGCCCCAGCCGACCAGCGAGACGATCACCGGGTACAAGTCGCGTCCCTTCTCCGTGAGCTTGTACTCGAAGCGCGGCGGGCGCTCCTGGTAGCGTACGCGCTCGAAGATGCCCGCATCCGCCAGCTTCCGCAGCCGATCTGCCAGGCGATGCCTGGTGATGCCGAGGCTGGCTTGAAAGTCCTCGAAGCGTCGTGTGCGCAAGAAGGCGTCACGCAAGATGAGCAGCGTCCAGCGGTCGCCCACCACCGACAGAGTGCGGGCCACCGAGCACGTCATGTCTCCAATATCACCCCAGCGCACGATCGCGGTCCAAGTTCCAAAACAGAACTGACTCAGCGAGCCGGCTATGTCAACTGGTCCGCCCGAACGCCACGAGATTGCGCGGCGGCTTTGGTCCGGCTGCCGTGGGCAGATTACCTAGAGGTTGAAGCGGGCTGGAAACCCGCTGACGCTGCCGCTCCGTGAAGCCATCCGGAGATTTGACGCAGCTGTAGTACGGTACTACAAGGTGTGCATGGGGTACCTGAGCATCCGAAATCTCCCGCACCGGCTCGATCGTCAGATCACCCAGGAAGCGCGCCGGCGCCACACGACGAAGACGGCGGTGGTTCTGGAATACCTCGAACGCGGCGCACGCGTGGCGCGTTCACCGCAGGCGCGTCCCAGCCTCCGCGCCTGGGGCGGCAAGCTTGCGCGCCGTGACCTCGACCGCGTGCTGCATACCAGCCGCGAACATCGCGTGATCGATGATGAGCTGTGGTCCAAGTGACGCTCGCACTCGACACGAGCGGCTACGCCCTGTTCGATGCCGGCTTTGTACCCGCAGTCGAACAACTGGAGCGTGCGGCTCGGCTGGCGATTCCAACTGTCGTCCTCGGTGAGCTGCTGTCAGGGTTTCGAAAAGGCAGCCGCGCGCGACAGAACGTCGAGCGGCTGGAACGGTTTGCGCAGACCTTCGACGTCGAGTGGCTGGACGTCACCAAGGCCGCGGCAGAGCGCTACGCGCAGATTCACGACCAGCTGCGCCGTCGGGGCGCTCCGATACCCACCAACGATCTGTGGATCGCCGCCTGCTGCCTCGCAACCGATGTGGCGCTGTTGACCTCCGACCCGCACTTCGCGCGCGTCGAAGATCTTCAAGTCGTCCGCTTGGAGTACCCGCCCGCGCGCCCCTGATCGCGGCGGCCATCGTCACTCATGGAGATCGCCCAGGGTGGAGGCCCGCATGGTCGCAATGTTTTCGCCAACGTTCCGGTTCAGCCGCGGCGCCAGGGTCTCCAGCGTATCAGCCGCTATCACCGGGTCGCCACCATCTCGGTCGGGTGCGTAGTCGTGGACACTGCGTCAGCCTCCCCGTACTGCTCTCCGAACGCGCTCATAATCGGCTTGCAACTCTGCGCGTCGCTTGAGCACAAAGGCCCTCGCGGCTTCCAGGCTGTCGAAGACGCGGTCCTTCTTGATGGAGTTACAGTAGCTGCAACTCGTGACCATATTGGACGGGTCATCGATGCCTCCCTTCGTCAGGGGTATCAAATGATCCCTTGTGGAATCGTGCCAGGCGTCGAGGCACCCTAGGCCGTCCTTCCCGCAATACTGGCAAATGTAGTTGTCCCTCAATTGAACCGGATCCAGCGGAGTGGAAGGTGCTTGAGTCATGGCGTCTGCTCCTCTTTGGTGGTTGCCGGTCAACGCTCATGCTGAGCCGCGGCCGACCGGCGCTCGCGATACCGACGGACGATCATGCCGTCGGCTCGAGCGTGTTGTTCGGCATGCGGTCATGAGGAAGCGACTCGAACAATGCCCTGAACAGCTCCTCGACCTTGTCGTAGTCGAGCCCCGGATACTTCTCACCATTGAGTACACCTTCGGTCAATCGGGCAATACGTGCCACTCGCTGCCTTTCTATCTGGACACTTTCGTACGTTGCGCCATGCGGAATACTCGCCACGCTGCCGTCCCGACCCAGTCGGACGTACAAAGCGTCCTGCTTGGATCTGTCCTGCTTGCCTTTCGCGACGGCCAAGGCTTCCCGGTCGTACTCCGGATCGTCGGCCCACACCCACGAGTGGTCGACCCAGCGGCCGAGTTTCTCGTGACGCAGGATGTTGATTGCGTCAATAACCTTAGGCGGCAGGTCTCGGATCTCATGGCGCAAGACGACGGCATCACATCGTTCAAGGAACTCCTCCGTGTCCGGACTGACATACTCCATCACGACGCACAGGAGTTGCTTGCAGACGTGATCACGTGCCGCGCGGAGAATGCGTTGATCCCACGGGATCACGCCGCGGACCACGAGGGCCAACAGAAACGCCTTCGCGAATTCCTCCTGCGCGATTAACGCGAGGAAATGAGCGGTTGTCGGCGGTTCGCCGAACTCAAGGAACGCTGCGTCGTCCAGCAATCGACGGCCGTTCTGCAGACACGCGCAGGCCGACTCGCGGAGTATTTCGTTCATGAGCTTTCGATCCTGCCTCTCCACGCCGAGCTATCTGCTGACCTACTTGTCGGCTGCCCGCTCAATTCACCAACCCTTGCAACTTCCTGTCAGCCAATCACGCCTGGCTGCGGTCCGTCGGATTCGTGGCTTCGCTCGACGATTTCACGGGTTCCCGCTGGTGCCGTGTATATCGCGGCCTGGACAACTCTCGCAAGATTTCGCAGCCTCTCTCCACTCGCGTGAGAATCTCAATCCCGGTCTATGATGCCATCGACCCGCGCCTCCAAACGCCGACGATCGGTGAGTGGAGGCTCAGACATCCGGACCCCCGCGGTTGAGATCTCCCCGCGTACACCGGTGGTAGCCGCAACCGCCGCCCAGCCCGGGGCGTTGCCTCGGGCTGAGATCTTTCGCCCCGTTGGGGCTTTTGAGCAATCGGCCTTCAACGACCCGCACTCTTCAGCCCTGAAAGGGCGGCGATCCCATAACAGCCCAGGGCATCGCCAGGGCATCGCCCTGGGCTGCCGCCCGCGGCTTGCGGGAACCTCCCTCCATTGTGATAGCCACGGCATCGGTGTACGCACACGAAGCGCCACGCTGACGGAACGATCGCCACCGAGGAGGTAGGCACCATGTCGATCAACCTACAACCAGCCACAGACGACGCCGAGTGGAAACACGACCCGTGGCTCGGCGTGAACCCCGTCGACCCTGCGCTCCGCTCCGACCCGTACCCACTGCTGGCGCGGCTGCGGGCGTATGATCCGGTCAACGAGACGCCCATCGGCCTCTTTCGGCTGACCCGCTATGCCGACGTCATCCGCATGCTGAAGGAAGTACCGTCCGGGGTACGCATGGCCGATGGGACGGTCTTCGGCGCCGGCAATTTCCTTCTCCCGGGCGGACCGGGGCAGTTCATCCTGCAACAGGACCCGCCCGACCACACCCGCCTGCGGCGGCTCATGAACCAAGCCTTCACTCCCCGCGCCATCGAGCGGCTGCGGCCGCGCGTCCGCAGCCTGGTCGACGATCTGCTCGACCGCGTCGCGGCACGCGGCGAGATGGACGTGATCGCCGATCTCGCGCTGCCCGTGCCGTCGACGCTGATCTGCGAGCTGATGGGCGTACCACTGGCGGACCGCGACAAGTTCACCGAGTGGACGGCGGCTGCGACGCACCTGCTGGCGGCGGCGATCTCTCCTCCCGACGTCATCGAGCGCGCCACCGCCGGCGCCACCGCGCTGGCCGATTACTTCACCGCGCTGATCACGGAACGGCGCACGAGCTTGACCGACGACCTGCTGAGCGGCCTCATCCGCGCCGAGGAAGCCGGCGATCGCTTGAGCCCGACGGAGCTGATCTCGCAGTCCATCGGCTTGCTCATCGCCGGCTTCGAAACCACCATCGGCCTCATCGGCAACGGCGTGCTCGCCTTCATCCGCCACCCCGAGCAGCTGGAGAAGCTGCGCGCCGACCCCGAGCTGATCGACAGTGCCGTCGAGGAGTGCTTGCGCTTCGACGGACCGATCCTGCTGACCATCCGCGTCACGCGCGAAGACACGGCCTTCGGCGACAAGATCGTCCCGCGCGACCGGCCGGTCATGTGCCTGCTCGCCGCCGCCAACCGCGATCCGGCGCACTTCCGCGACCCCGACCGCTTCGACATTACACGCACCGACAACGACCATCTCGCGTTCGGTGGCGGCGCACACTTCTGCCTGGGCGCGCACCTGGCGCGCCTGGAGGCGCAAGAAGCCATCGGCGGCTTGGTGCGGCGCTTCCACGGCCTCGAGCTGCGGACCGGTCAGCTCGAATGGGGCCGGTCGTTGTTCCGCGTCCTCGGTCGACTGCCGATCGGCTTCGAGCGAGCGCACTGACGCTCACCCTCACATGAGCGATTACCACTCCCACTTCTCCGTCGCCCGCAAGCTGGGCGGGCACTTCGAACCCCAGGGCTTCACGAGCCTCGATCAGGTGCTCTGGATCCACCGCGACCTCTTCTGGGACGACTGGTGGCTGCTCACCACCGAGAGCGACATCGCCCACGCCGGCCGTGCGTTCACGCGCCGCATCCTGCACACCAGGGACGGGCGTCTGGTCGCCTCGATGGCGCAGGAGCAGCTCATCCCCGGCGCTGCTGACGTTCGCGGCGGGTGAAGAGAGTTGAGCGACCCGTGGCTCTCGCCTTACATCCACGCAGATCTTTGGTATGGGATGAGGACACTCTAGATCAGGAGGTGCATCACGATGGCTATCCCGAATCCACCCAAAACCCCCGAGGAGTGCGACCGCTTGTTCGGCGAGTACGCCAACGCCGGCAACATCGACGCCCTGGTCGCGCTCTATGAGCCGCGGGCGACGTTCGTGCCACAGTCGGGCGAGCCGGTCACCGGCCACGCCGCGATCCGCCAGCAGCTGGCGGCGTTCGAGGGCCGGACCATGACGCTGGCGATGAACGTCGTGAAGGCGGTGCGCGCCAGCGACGACTTGGCGGTGCTCTACAACGACTGGACCGGCACGATGAAGGGCCCGGACGGTGCCACCGTCAAGATGGCGGGGAAGGCAATCGAGATCGTGCGCCGGCAGCCGGACGGGACCTGGCGCTTCGTCGTCGACGACCCGTTCGCGCGCGGCTGAGGTGTCACTCCATGAGTGCACGTAAGAGATCCCGCCGTAATGGCTAGTGTGACTACCGAGGGTTGTGGGTGCCCGCCGACGGCGCCCGCCACACCATCCGTGAACGGCGTCCATCACGTGTTCCTCACGGTTAACGATCTCTCCCGCTCGCGCGCGTTCTACGCCGCCCTCATGCCCCGGCTCGGGTATCCGGGCATGTGGGAGTACGAAGGCGCGCCCAGCGTGGGCTTCCTCGGCCCGGGCGGCAGCTTCTGGATCAAGCAGGCGGCCTCGCAGCACGCCGGCGAGATGTTTTCGAAGGATCGCGTCGGGCTGTGCGAGGTCGCGTTTCGCGCTGAGTCGCGCGCGCAAGTCGATGCGCTCGCCCGCGACCTTCCCGCGTGGGGCGGGACGATCCTCGACCCGCCGCGCGAGTATCCCCACTACGTTCCCGGCTACTACGCCGTGTTCTTCGCCGACCCCGACGGCATCAAGCTCGAGCTGGTGCACATCCCCGGGTGAACGGGTTCAGCCTTCGGAGTCCCGGAGGTAGATGCCCGCGCCCTCGCCCGTCTGCCGCTCGCGCACGTAGTACTTCTGCACCAGCACCGAGCGGCGGCTGTGTCTGCTGTTCGTGCTTTCGAAGTTTCGTGCTTTCGTGATTCCTGGTTAGCATGCCGAGGCTCTCGAGACTCCGAGCCGCTCGTATTTGACCTTTCCGGGCGAAAAAGCTAGGCGCGGAGGTCATGCGTTTCTACGAGTTCGAGTCGAAGCAGTTGTTCGGCAAGCACGGCATTCCGTTGCCAAAGGGATCACGCGTAGCGCGCACGCCGGATGAGGCGAGCGCGATCACAGCGGAGATCGCCGGGCCGGTCGTGCTCAAATCACAGGTGCTCACGGGCGGGCGGATGAAGGCCGGCGGCGTCCTGTTCGCAGACACGCCAGCTGACGCCGCGGCGGCGGCGCAGAAGATCCTGGCGCTGACCATCAACGGCCACACACCCCGCGGCGTCCTGGTCGAAGGGCGCGCGCCGGTGGCGCAGGAGTACTACATCGGCGTCACCTGGGACGGCGTGGCGCGCCTGCCGGTGATGATCTGCAGCGACATGGGCGGCATCGACATCGAAGAGGTGGCCGAGAAACACCCCGAGCGCATCGCCAAGCGCAACTTCTCCACGCTCTTCCCCTTTTCGGACTTCATGGCGAAGGAGCTGGTCGCCTCGCTTGGCATCAGCGGCTCGGACCTCACGCGGCTGACGCAGATCACCGCCGGCCTGGCGCGTATCTTTCAAAGCTACGGCCTGACGCTCGCCGAGATCAACCCGCTGGCGCGGCTCGAAGACGGGCGCTTCGTCTGCCTCGACGGCCACGTCGACATGGAAGACGACGCCCGCGACAGTCAGAAGGCGATCCTCAAGGAGCTGGAGATCGACCCGGAGGAGAAGCGCCAGGCGCGCCCGCCGACACCCTTCGAGATCAAGGGCGCGCAGGTTGACGCCGTCGACCATCGCGGCGTGGCCGGCAACGTCGTCGAGTTCGACGGCGACCTCGGTTTGGTCATCGGCGCCGGCGGCGGCTCACTGACGTTGTTCGACGCGATCCGCAAGCACGGCGGCAAGCCCGCCAACTACTGCGAGATCGGCGGCAACCCCTCCGTCGCGAAGGCCGCCGGCCTCGCCAGGCTCGTGCTCTC
>CAZCGA010000067.1:0-32660 GCA_964498075.1 uncultured Binatia bacterium (SeqCode)
AAGGTCGCCGGTTCGACCCCGGTCACCCGCTTTTCATACAAGCCCTGACTCGTCGGGGCCTTTCGCTTCGAACCTGCACCCGGGACAACTCTTGAAGCCCATGCGGAACTGCGCCACTGTACCGATTGAGTCGACCATCAACTCTGACTGGAGAACCGCACGTGTACGTCACTGACATTTTGGAACGCTGCAGTGTTTTGGCGGCGCGTACGGCCCGCGTGTACCGCAGTCTGGCGGGGCAGTTTCATGGCGATCCGGAACGCGTCAGCCTGTGGAGCGAGTTGGCACTGGAAGAAGAGACCCACGCCGACATTCTGCGGCGCGAGCTCCAGTCGTTTCGCGAGCAGGATTACAGCGGCTCGTATCTGCCTGAGTACGCCGAACGCTTGCGGCGCCTCGACACGGAGCTGAAGCACCTGGAGAGCCAGGCGCAGACGGCGCACAGCCTCGACGATGCGCTGGCCGTGGCCGTCGCCCTCGAGCAGACAGACCTGGAAGACCTCTACGACGACCTCGTGCTCCAGGGCGAGCCCGCCTTCAAGCTGATCTCCGAGCGACTCGAGGCCGCACTCAACGTCAAGCCCGAAGGCGCCGCCGCCGCGGGGCTGGCCCGCCGCGTGCGACGCGATCGTTCCTGAGGGCGGTGCTGGCGGCACGGGACGCGCAATGCCGACTCACATTGATGCACGTCGCGAGGCGGCGCATGCGTTCTTCCAGCTGCTCGAGCGCGAGCTGCAGGCGGACGAGGTGCTGGCGGACAAGCACTGCGTGCGGCTGATGATCGAGAAGGCACAGGCGGAGCACGCCGCCCTCTCCCGCAAGCGGTTCGATGCGGAGGACGCGTTCCGCCGCAAGGTGCTGTTTGGCAAGGTCGATGACGTGATTACCGCATGGTGTCGGCGCCGTGAGATTCGCACCGACGCCTATACCGTCTTCCGCTACGGCGGCGCGGAGCGCGGACCGACGCAGCACGAGACCGCCATCGGCCCGTCGCTGCCCTTCGTCAACCGGACCTTCGAACGACTCCGCGAGGCCGCCCCGGAGATCCCGGACTGCAGTGCCCTCGTCGCCAAAGCGCCGACCAAGGCGATCGCCCCAGCGTTCCGCCTCCAGCATCCCTTGCCCTTCGGCGCCGCAGGAGAGGTGAGGTACGCGGCGACCCGCAAGGACATGGAGCGCGGCGTCTATCAGGTGGCGATGTACGCCGCCACCAGCGGCGACCCGTCGCGCCGCTGGCGGTACGACTGCGGCGTGTTGATCTGCTACGGCGCCGAACGCCCGTGCACCGCTTTGGGTACGGCGCTGTTCGACGCATGGCCGGAGGTACAGACCCGCATCTGGGATTCAGGGCGTGTTTGGGTGACCGTGCTGTGAAGGAACGTGGCGCAGAGGGTTTTGCCAGCCTGAAAACTTTGCGGCATACTCGCCGGGCGATGAAGACGCCAGTTGTCGTTGGCCTGCTCGCCATCGTGGTGGTTGGGTGCAGCGCCAAGAAGCACCTCACTGCGGACCAGTACTTCACGGAAGCCACGGAGAACTTTCGCACCGGTGCGCTGGCGGTGGCCACCGACGAGTTCCACGAGCTGCTCGATCAGTATCCCTTTAGCCAGTACAACGAGGAGGCGGAGCTGAAGATCGCGCACGCCCAGTATCTGTCCGGCAACTACACCGAGGCCATCGTCGCGCTCACGGATTTCCAGCGCCGCCACCCGACCAGCCCGCTCCTGCCGTTCGTCGGGTACTACCTGGGGATGTGCTACGTGCAGCAGATGGTCACCATCGACCGTGACCAGTCGGCCGCGCAGAATGCGCAGAGCTACTTCCTGACCGTCTCACAGCAGTACCCCGACAGTCCCTTCTCGGAGCTCGCCCGCGCGGAGTTGGTGAGCTGCCGCGAGGCGCTGGCGGAGCATGAGCTCTACATCGCGGAGTTCTACTCTCGGCAGGGCAACGGCAAGGCCGCCGAGATCCGGCTGTTGGGGTTGGCCGCGCGCTACGGCGATACCGAGACGTCTGCCGATGGGCTGCTCAGGTTGGCAAAGCTGTACGGAAACGAGAAGCAAGAGGACCATGCCGCACTCGCCTATGAGGCGTTGACGCAGCTGCACCCGCGCAGCGTGCAGGCCACAGTGGCGCGCCAGGCGCTCGATCACCTGCTGGCGGGTGATCCGCCGCCCGCCGGCGACCCGCTCGATCTGCTGTTCGCAGCCAACGGCAGGCAGCGCAGCAGCGGCAGCTTCGAGGTGGTGCAAGTGCCCGGCCTCGACACGGCGCGGCCGCCGCGCCGACCGAGCTCCGCAGCGCCGGTCCCCGGCATCGCTCCAGGATTCGATCCGTTCGGCCGCGGGCGCCCGTATTGACGCACGCCGAGCAGAGCATTCTGCGGCGCAGCCGCATCCTCATCGCCGGCGTCGGCGGCCTCGGAGCGCCGGCAGCGCTGCGTCTCGCCGCGGCGGGGGTTGGCACCTTGGTGCTGGTCGACTTCGATGTCGTCGAACTGTCGAACCTGCACCGGCAGATCCTCTACCGCACGCCGGACATCGGGCGTCTGAAGGTGGGGGCGGCAGCCGAGCGACTGGCGGCGTGGTACCCGGGCGTGGCGGTGCAGGGCGTAGCGGCGTGTCTCGCCGCGGACAACGTCGCGGCGCTTTTCCGCGACGTGGACTTCATCATCGACGGCACGGATCGCATCGAATCGAAGTATCTCGTCAACGATGCCGCGGTGCTGTCCGGCGTGCCGTTCTCGTACGGCGGTATCGTCGGATTCCAAGGACAGACGCTGACCGTCTTGCCCGGCCGCACAGCGTGCTTGCGCTGCCTGTTTCCGTCGTTGCCGCCGCCGGACGACGTTCCGACGTGTCAGGAAGCCGGGGTCATCGGGGCGTTGGCGGGAAGCATCGGCGTCCTGCAGGCGGCAGACGCCTTGAAGTCGGTGCTCGGAATCGGCGGCGTGCTGGGCAATCGTCTGCTCACCTACGACGCGACGGCGGCACGCTGGCGCGCCGTGGCGCTCGCCCGCAATCGCGACTGTCCCCTGTGCGGCGATCGCCCCACGATCCGGCACCTGGAGACGCCGCCGAGCCCGCCCGGCAAATCACCGTAGCGAGGCTTTCGTTACGGCCGACATCTGGCTAAAGAAAGAAGGCAGCCAGGACCCAGGAGTCGGGCCGCTGCAGGCCGGGGCCCGATCACGATTGATGAGGTGACAGGAGGAACAGAGCCATGAGCGTGCGCGTACGCATTCCCACTCCACTGCGCCGGTTCACCGCGGGAGCCGAAGAAGTCGCGATCGGCGGCAACACCATCGGCAGCGTGGTCGAGGATCTGGAGCGCAAGTTTCCCGGGATCAAGGAACGGCTGTGCGATGAGCAGGGACGGGTGCGCCGCTTCGTCAACATCTACGTCAATGGCGACGATATCCGTTTCCTCAGCAGCCTCGATACCCCGGTGAAAGACGGGGACGAGGTGGCGATCGTCCCGGCGATTGCCGGCGGGTGAGACGCGCATGGAGGCAGCCTCACGCGCACGGCCGTCGGCCGCAGTGCCTGCGGCCGACGAGCTGCGTCGGGCCGAGACGATTCTCGATCTCGTCGGGAACACCCCATTGATCGAGGTCTCTCGGCTCATCCAGGGGCTCTCGCCGCGTGTACAAGTCTTCGCCAAGCTCGAAGGGTTCAATCCGGGGGGCTCGGTCAAGGACCGCCCCGCCGTGTGGATGGTGCGCGACGGGTTGCGCACCGGCAAGCTGTGCCCGGGCAAGACCATTATCGATTCGACCTCCGGCAACACCGGCATTGCGCTGGCGTTGGCGGGCGCTGTGCTGGGATACCCGGTCGAGCTGGTGATGCCGGCCAACGTCAGCGTCGAGCGCAAGAAGATCGTCGGCGCTTACGGCGCCAAGGTGATCTCCAGTGACCCGCTCGAAGGCTCCGACGGCGGCATTCGCCTCTGCCGCAAGATCCTGGCGGAGAACCCGGATCGGTACTTCAAACCGGATCAGTACTTCAACCCCGTCAATCCGCAGGCGCACTACGAAAGCACCGGGCCGGAGATCTGGACGGCGACCGAGGGAACGATCACGCACTTCGTCGCCGGCATCGGCACCGGCGGCACCATCATGGGAACCGGCCGCTACCTGAAGGAGCGCAATCCCAACGTGCAGGTGATCGCCGTCGAGCCCGATGATGCCTGGCATGGGCTCGAAGGCCTGAAACACATGGCGAGCTCGATCGTACCGGGGATCTACCAGGAAGAAGAGCTGGACCGAAAGATCAACGTCGGGACCGACGCCGCGTATGAGATGGTCTACCGCCTCGGCGGTGAAGAAGGTCTGGTGGTGGGCCAGTCGTCCGGGGCGGCCATGGTCGCCGCGCTACACGTCGCCAAGGAGCTCGATGCGGGTGTGATGGTGGTGATCTTTCCGGACTTCGGCGATCGCTATCTCAGCACCAGCCTGTGGGTCGGCTGGCGCGAGCTGCGCGCCCGCGAGGCAGCGGCGCACACGAACGCGGAGCAACGCTGACGCCCATGCTCACCGAGCAGCAGATTGAGCGCTACAGCCGCCAGATCATCCTGCCGCAAGTTGGCGGGCGCGGGCAGCAGCGGCTGCTGTCGGCGGCCATCGCTGTGGTTGGCACCGGCGACCTCGGCACTTTGGCGGCGACCTATCTGACCGCCGCCGGCGTCGGCCGGTTGGACATCATCGACGCTGGTGCCGGCGAGCCCGGCGCCCTGGCCGTCGCCGCGTCGCTCGACACACTGAATCCGGACTGCGCGATCACGGCGCGGCCGGTGTGTTGCACCGTCGCGGTGGCCGTGGAGGTGGCGCGCACCGCCGACGTCGTGATCGACGCGAGCGCGACGCCGGAGATCAGCCGGTTCCTCAACACCGCGTGCCTGGCGCTGCTGAAACCGATGGTGTGGGGGGCCGCGAACGGGAGCATCGGACACGTCAGCACCTTCGCGGGCCGCGGCGCGAGCGCGCCCTGCTACAGCTGTGCGCAGGCGTTGTTTCCGCCCGCGGCGCCAGTCTCCGACGCCGCCGCGGTCCTCGCGGGGGTGGCCGCAGCATTTGTCGGTTCGCTGCAAGCGACGCAGGCCATCGAGATCGTCTTGGGCATGGAGACGTCCCTCTGCGGGCGTCTGCTCACGTACGATGCGCTCGACGGTACCGTGCGTGAGACCGCCATCGTCAAAGACCCGCGCTGCCCCGTGTGCAGTGCGCCTGGCGCCGGGGTGCCGGCCCCATCAACTCGATGAGTGGACCGCCGGAATCCTGCCCGAACCCTGGGTACCTGAAGCTCGAGCTCTCCGTGAAAGGCGTGCGCCTGGACGACGCGGCGCGCGCGCACCCCGGCGTGTTGCGGCTGCCCGAGCTGCGCAACGAGCTGACGAGCAACATCGAGCTGGTTCTGCCCGAGCACCTGTGCGTCAGTGTTCCCGTCGATGACGCGGTGAGCGCGGAGTCGCCGTTCGTGCTGTCGGGCGAGGGTGAGCAGTTCGTCCTGCAGCGCAACGGAACACGGGTCGACGTCCGGCTTGTCCCGCAGCCCCGCTTCTATCACCTGACCACCAGCCGGGGTACGCCGATGTGGCGGGTGGGGACCGTCTACGGCGGCTTCATTGCGATCCAGCCGGCGCTCGCCTGCGGGTACAGCTTCCGTGGCGCGCCGTGCCGGTTCTGCCGCAGCGGCAGTGCAGTCGCCATCGAGGACGGCTTTCCCTCCGTGCCGGAAATCGTCGAGGTCGTACGCGCCGCATTCGCCGAGGGCGCAATCGACTTCGTCTACTTCAACCTCGCCTACGTGGGCGGTGAGGACGCCGGCATCGCCTTTCTCGAGCCGTACGTTCGGGCGGTGAAGCGCCACTTCGACACGCTCGTGGCCGTGCAGATTCACCCGCCGAAGACCAACCGCTGGATCGACCGGACGTACGCGATGGGGGTGGATGCCTTGAGTTACGGGATCGAGATCCACGACGAGGGAACGCTGGCGCGCCGTTGCCCCGGCCGCGTGCGCCACATCGGCCGCGAACGCTACTACGAGGCGCTGGCACACGCCGCCACGATCTTTCCCAGCGGCACCGTGTGGAGCGATCTGATTCTCGGCTTGGAGCCGACCGAATCGACGGTGCGCGGGATCGACGCACTGGTACAGGCCGGCGTCCTTCCGGTGCTGTCGGCCGTCCGTCCCGGCGGCAGCACGACCCTGCAGGCCGATGCGGTGCCGAGTCTCGACACCGCCGCTCCAGTCGTCGCGCATCTCTTCCACGCGGTGCGCAACGCCAAGATCAATATGGGCTGGGTGCGGGATCTGAGCTTTGCCATCACGCCGCTGGAGGGACGCTTCTTCGCCGGCGACGCGGCGCGCATGACGGTCGCGATGCAGCAGTTCTACCGTTCCCGGTTCGGACATCTGGCGGCGCGCAGCCTGTCGCGCCTGCGCCGCCGCCTGCGTGTCCGCACGGTGGGCGACTCGTTCGATGCGTCGCATCTCTGAGCCACCCGCGCGCGACGAAGAGCTTCCGGTTTCCCATGGCCGCCCGCCCCGAAGTGGTCATCGACACGCGCCCCATGTGGGTCATCCTGTTGGCTCGGAGCCGTCAGGCGGCGCTGTTGCTGCTGGGCGCCGGGCTCTTCTGGGGCGTGCTCCGCGCCAGCCCTCCGGAAGGACTCGGCGAGGCCGGGCAGAAGGCCCTGGCGGTTTTCTGTCTCTGCGTCTTCTACTGGGTGTTCGATGTGCTGCCGCTGATGATCACCAGCCTGCTGGCGATCATCCTGATTCCCCTCTCGGGGGTGATGACCGCGACGCAGGCGTACGCCCTGTTCGGCAACGAAGCCGTCTTCTTCATTCTCGGCGCCTTCATCCTCGCCGCGTGCTTCATGAAGTCCGGGCTGAGCACGCGCATCGCGCTCACCATCCTGCGCCGCTTCGGCACCACGCCGCGCACCTTGCTGATCAGCGTCCTGCTGCTCAACGCCCTGATGGCATTCGTCATGTCAGAGCACGCCGTGGCGGCGATGAACTTCCCGATCATCGTCGAGATCACCTCGGTGCTGCGTCTGAGCCCGCGACGCAGCCGCTATGGGAAGGCGCTCTTCCTGGCGATGGCGTGGGGTTCCACGATCGGTGGTGTGGCAACGTTGCTGGGCGGCGGGCGGGCACCGCTGGCGCTCGGCATCATGAAGGAAGCCACCGGCAAGACCTTCAGCTTCGTCGAGTGGTCGGTGGCGATCCTGCCGCTGGTGCTCGTCCTCCTGGTGGTGACGTACGGCATCATTGTGTTCTTCTTCCCCATCGATATCGATAGCGTCCAGGCCGCTGACGACGTCCTGCACGCCAAGAGCATGGCGCTCGGCCGGATGCGCTACCAGGAGCGCGCCATCGGCTTCGTGATGCTCTGCACGTTTGCGGCCTGGGTCGTTGGCGGAGAGGAGTTCGGGCTGGCGAACATCGCGTTGGCGGCGGTGGTCGTGCTCTTCGTGTTCCAGCTGGTGAGCTGGCGTGAGGTGGAGCGCTACGTCAACTGGGGTGTGATTCTGATGTACGGTGGAGCGATCTGCTTGGGAGCAGCGATCAACAAGTCCGGCGCCGCGGCATGGATCGCGCACGTGACCATCAGCCGGTGGGCCACGGGTGGCACCACGGTCGTGCTGATGCTCTCGTTCCTCGCCATCCTGCTCACCGAGGCGATGAGCAACTCTGCAGTCGTGGCCCTGCTGATGCCGGTGAGCCTCGGGATTGCCGGCGAGTTCGGCATGGACCCGCGCGTCATGGCGCTGGTCATTGCCGTGCCCGCGGGGCTGGCCACGACGTTGCCCATTGGGACACCGGCGAACGCCATCGCCTATTCGTCCGGCCATCTTTCGATTCGCGACATGGTGGTTCCTGGGGCGCTGCTGGGAGTGGTGTCGTGGCTGGTCTTCAACGTGATTGCCAACTGGTACTGGCCGTGGCTCGGGCTCAACATCCACGGGGTCCGATGAGAAACGTTTTGCTGGTCACCTCTCCCGTTGCCGATGCACCCAACGCCATCGCCTACGCCCTCCGCCGTGCCAAAGAGATCGGCGGTGGCTTGCTCGCCCTTGCCCTCCTCGATCCGGAGCTCAGCCAACGGGTTGCCACCACGCTCGCCAACGAAGCCTTCGTCGGCGAGAAGGTCAGTGACGGGGTGGTCGAGGCGCTGGTGCGTGAGCAACGGGAGAACGCCGAGGCCCTCTTGAACCAGATTGCGGAACAAGCGAAGAAGGAGGGCGTCCCGTTCACCTCGCTCATCGAGGTCGGCGATCCGAGCGAAGTCTGTAGCCGCATCATCGGGGCTCATAGTGTGCAGGCCGCTGTGTTGGTCGCGGAGAAGCGCTCGTGGTTGACCCGCTTCCTGTCTCGTGCGACGGCGGTGAAGTTGCCGGCGCTCGCCGGCTGCGAAGTGAAGGTAATGGACGACTAACACCGAAGGAGACGCACAGCATGCCCGATTTGGTTCCCGTTCACGGTGGTCTCGACGCGCCGGTCTCACGCACCGTCCCGCTCTCGCGTCGCAAGCAGTTCCTGAGCGAGGCGCGTCAGCTACCCAGCATCGAGTTGACGCGCGCGGATCTGTCGACCGTCTATCGCATCGCCGACGGCACGCTCTCGCCGTTGACCGGCCCGATGGATGAGGAGACGTGGCACGACGCGCTCGACCACGACGTGCTCGATTTCGGGTTCCGTCACTACGCGTGGACGGCCCCGATCTCGTTTCCCGTCACCGACGAGGAGGGGCGCCGCCTGCGCATCGGGCATTCGGCGGCGCTGCGCCACGAAGGGGATATCGTCGCCGTGCTGCACGTGTCGAGCATCTTCGAGTGGGACAAGGCCGAACACGTCGAGAAGTTCTACGGCACCGCGCGTACCGATCACCCGGGCGGGCACATGATCATGGACGATCCGCGGACGCGGCTGGTGGGTGGAGAGATCTGGGCGCTGCCCCAGCAAGTGGACCCGGAGTACGGCGAGTTCGTGCTCACGCCACGCCAGGTCCGCACCTTGATCGCCGAACGCCGCTGGGACTGTGCCCTCGCCTTCCAAACCCGCAACCCACTGCATCGGGCGCACGAGTACGCGCTAGTGGCCGGCGTCGAGCGCCTGACGCGCGAGGGCCATTTCGCCGGCGTGGTGCTCAACCCGCTCATCGGCGAGCTGAAGGGCGATGACGTCCCGGCGCGCGTGCGCATGCGCTGCTACCGCGCCCTGCACGAGCTGAAGTTGCTCGGCAAGGGCGACAAGGACGACGCCCTCTGGCAGTCGCGCGGCTACGACCTCACCGAGGTCTTCGAGCTCGTCGGGTTGGACATCAAGATGCTCTACGGGGGGCCGAAGGAAGCCGTGATGCACGGCATCTACCGCCAGAATCTCGGCTTCACCGACATCGTCATCGGCCGCAAGCACGCCGACGCACCGTACGACGACGGTACGCCGATCTGGGGCGACTTCGACGCCCAGGAGATCTTCGACAACCTGAAGGGCGATCTGCGCATCCGCCCGTGCAAGATCGGCTTCGCGGCATACTTCGAAAGCGCCGAGCGGGTCGAGCTGCTCGAGCAACATCCGGACGAGAAGCCGGTGGCGATCTCCGGCTCAAAAATCCGTGAAGCCCTCACCACCGGCCAGCGCCCGGACGCGCGCATCCTGCGCCCGGAGATCGCGGATATCCTGATCGCGTACTATCGGGAGAAGGATCAGCGGGCTTGACGCGTGGACACCGGGTTCAGCTCGACCGACAAGCCGAACACCTCGGTGAGGAGCAGGTAGAGCGCCGCCACGGTGAACACCAGCGTCGAGAGCGTGCCGATGGCGACGCCGGTGAGCAGCGCCAGCACGAGCACGGAAGCGACGGCGAGCAACGGCGCCACCAAGGCGCGTGCGTCGATGACCGGTCCCCAGAACGCCAGCAGACGCTGCGCGGTCGCTGCACCGGCTAACGCCTGTTCCAGGAGCTGCAAGAACTGCGTGACCATCACGGCAAGGTCCCGGCGCCGATCGACAAGATCAACACGCCTTCCTGCTGGCGCGGCCCCCCGAAGAGAAAGGTGGCGTGGTTGCGCAGCGACAACGCCGTATCGACGATCGGGCGCGACCCCTCGATCACCATTACCTTCATCAGCACGCGATCGTTCTTGAACTCCTTGGGGATCACCAACACGTAGCGACCGCCGGGAATATCAAACCCGACCCTTCCGCCCCACGGCACTTGCTGGCTGGTCTCCTTCACCAGCCGGTAGGAGGAGTACGGGAAGAGCGTGTTGAACTGGCGGTGCATGGAGGCGAGGCGCTGATCGAACTCCTTCCCCGAGTTGCTGGCCAGCACCGCACCGATGTGTACCTCGACGGCGTTGGCAGCTGGGCTACCGGGGGCGGCAGAGAAAGTGTCTTGTGCGAGCGCGGCGTGCTGTACCCCGGCGATCGCCAGGGTACCGATCATGGCCGATCCGATCGTCCTCACGGCAGATCCCCACCCGCCGGGCTCTCGTCGTTCACCCAGAGAACCGTTGTGTGGGTTTCGGGATCGTTGAGAACCGCGACGGAGTCGACATCAGTGTCCAGCGAGTCAATCGAGGCGGCATTGTCGACGGCGGCCACCTGTGGGGCCGCCGGTTCCGTGGTCGGTTGCGGGACGCGGGTGAGCAGCAGCAACGCGAGGACGGCGATGGCGGCGGCCGCGGCAAAGGCCGGCACTCGGACCGCCCAGCCATACTCGCCGTCGCGCCAGCGGGCGTACGCGCGGCGCCACCACGGCAGCTCGAGGTTGCCCAAGCGCGACTCGATGGCGGGCCACAGCTGAGACAGGTCGACCTCGTCGACCGCGGCGTTGATGTTCTCGCTGACCAACTCGTGCACCTGCTCGAAGCGCCGGAGCTGGGCTTCGCAGTTTGTGCAGCGCGTGCTGTGCAGGGCGATGACCCGCATCTGACGCGCATCGAGCTCACCATCAAAGAACAGCGGCAGCAGATTCGATGCTTCACGACAGGTCATGGCGCCCCTCGTACTATCCAAGTCGGTCTCCGGGACCGACACCCGAGGCCAGATGCGGCGTCATGCTGGGACTACAGGCAATCTTTGAGTTTCTTTTGGAGCTTCTTGCGCGCATAATGCAGCCGACTCATCACCGTACCCTTCGAGCACTGCATCACACGACTGATCTCATCATACGAGAGGCCCTCGACTTCGCGCAGGAGTATGACGGCTTTGTGATCGGGGGTCAACTCGTTGATCGCCGCGCTGACGCGGTCGCCGATCTCGTGTGCTTGTACCTTCTGGTACGGATCCGTAGGTCGTTCCTCCTTGAGTATGTCCTCGTATCCCTCCCCGGCGCCAGCGTGCTCCTCCAAGGCCACCGTCGGATGGCGGCGTTCCCGGCGTTGGAAATCGATCGCGCGGTTGACCACGATCCGGTACAGCCAGGTGTAGAAGCTCGATTCGCCCTTGAACCGGTCCAGATTCTCGAACGCTTTGACAAACGTCTCCTGCGCAATCTCCACCGCATCCTCGCGATTGTGCACCATTCCGAGAGCCACCGACACCACCTTGCGCTGGTAGCGTTCCACCAGCTCTTGAAAGGCCTCCTTGTCCCCGCGGCGGCATGCACGGACCAGTTCGTGGTCGCTACGCTCCACGGTGACACCCTATAGACGGATGCGTTCCGGTGTTATTCACGGAAGTTAATGGGCCTCGGCCCAGCTCCGCCCGCAGCCGATGTCGACCCGGAGGGGCACCTTCAGCGGGAAAACCCGTTCCATCTGCTCGCGGACGAGCACCACGACCCGATCCTGGTCGGCTGCTGCCACCTCGAAGACCAGCTCGTCATGCACTTGGAGAATCATCGCGGCCCGCAGGTTTTCGTCCCGGATGCGGCGATCGAGGGCCACCATCGCCATCTTGATGAGGTCGGCGGCCGACCCCTGGATCGGCGTGTTGATCGCGGTGCGCTCCGCCGCCTGGGCGACGCCGCGGTGCTGACTGGCGAGATCCGGCAGTGCGCGCCGGCGCCCCAGCATGGTGCTGACGTAGCCGCGGGCGCGCGCCTCGGCCTGGGTGGCTTCAAGGTAGGCACGCACCCCGGCGTACCGGCGGAAGTAGTTGGCGATGTACTGTTCCGCATCACCCACCGAGATGTCCAGCTCGCGCGCCAGTCGCTGCGGACCCATGCCATAGATGATGCCGAAGTTGATGACCTTGGCGGCGCGGCGCATCTCCGGCGTGATGGTTCCCGGCAAGACGCCGAACACCTCGGCCGCTGTGCGCGCGTGAACGTCGTCGCCGCCGCGAAACGCCGTCAGGAGCACCGAGTCTTCCGACAGGTGAGCCAGCACGCGCAACTCGATCTGCGAATAGTCCGCCGCAATCAACACACAGCCGTCGGCCGCGATAAACGTCGCCCGAATGCGGCGTCCCTCCTCGCCGCGGATGGGGATGTTCTGCAGGTTCGGATCACTCGAGCTCAGTCGGCCGGTCGCCGCCACAGTCTGGTTGAAAGAGGTGTGCAGCCGCCCGGTGGCCGGGTTCACCGCCGCTGGCAGCGCATCGACGTACGTCGACTTCAATTTCGCCAGGGCGCGGTACTCGAGGATCTTTGCCGGCAGCGGGTGCTCCGCGGCCAAGCGCGTCAGCACGTCGACGTCGGTCGAGAGGCCGGTCTTGCCGCGCCTGACCCCTTTGCGCGACAGCTGCAGCCGATCGAACAGCACTTCGCGCAGCTGCGGTGGAGAGGAGATGTTGAACTCACTGCCGGCGAGCGCGTAGATCTCCTGCACCAAAATGCTGAGCCGGGCATCCAGCTCGCGACTCATGCTCGCCAACGCCGCGACGTCGAGCCGCACGCCGCACCGCTCCATCGCCGCGAGCACGCCGACCAGCGGCATCTCGACTTCGTAGAAGAGCCGCTCCATTTCGTACTCGTGCAGCCGGGCGGCGAGCTGCTGGCGCAGACCGGGGAGGAGGGAGACGCCATTGGCGAGCGATTCCGGACCGTCACGGAAGACCGGCAGGTTTCTGGCAAGGACGTCGGTAGCCAAGTCCTCGAGGCGGTGCGTCGCCGATGCTTCGAGCAGATAGGAAGCCACCATGACGTCGAAGGCCGCCGTCATCCGACTCGCCGGCTCGCCGAGCAGCAACAGGTCGCGTTTCAGATCATGCCCGATCTTCTCGACGTGTTGGTCCTGCAGCAATGCCCTTACGGACTCGACGGCGTGCGAGTCCTCCGAAAACGGCACGTACACCGGCGCCTCGGCTCCGGCGGCGAGCACGACTCCGGCCACATGCCGGCCCTCGTGATCCCATCGTCCGTCGCACGCCATGGCCACCCGGCCGTGGCGTTGAATGGCGGCGTGCAACTCGCGGAGCTCGTCTTCGGTTGCCGCCTGACGCAACGCCACCGCCACTTCCGGCGCCGTCATCGTCAGCTCGCGGACCAGCCGCTGAAAGCCGAGGCGGGTGAAGATCGGACGCAAGGCGTTCGGATCGGGGGCGCGATAGCGGAAGTCCTCCAACGTGCATTCCAGAGCAACATCACGGCGTACGATCGCCAGGTCGCGGCTGAGGCGTGCGGTGGCGGCGTGCTCGCGGAGCGTCGCTGCGAGCTTCATCGCGCCCCGCATGTCGCTCGCCGCGAGCTCGTCGAGGTGATCGAGCAGGTTGTCAATCGTCCCGAAACGCTGGATCAGGGTGCTGGCGGTCTTCTCGCCGATGCCCTTGATGCCGGGAATGTTGTCGACGGCGTCGCCCATGAGTCCGAGCACATCGACCACCTGCGGGGGACTGACACCGAAGCGTTCGCGGACGGTCTCGATGGTGCAGCGGCGGTCGTGCATGGTATCCCACAGCGACACGTGCTCATCCACCAGCTGCATGAGGTCCTTGTCGCTGGTGATGATCACCGTGTCGACCGCGGAGGCGGCCATGCGCTGCACGACGGTGCCGATGACGTCGTCCGCCTCGACGCCGGCAATCGACAGTGTATGCAGGGCGAAGGCGGCGACGACCTCGTGGATCAGGGGGAACTGCGCTGCGAGGTCATCGGGCATCGACGGGCGGTTCGCTTTGTACTGTTCGAACAGGTCGTCGCGAAACGTGCGCCCGGGGGCGTCGAAGACGACGCTGATGTACTGCGGCGCGGTCTCGCGGAGCAGCTTCAACAGCATGGTGGTGAACCCGTAGACCGCGTTGGTCGGCAAACCGCTTGCGGTACTCAACGGCGGCAACGCGTGGAAGGCACGGTAGACATAGGAGCTGGCATCAATCAGGTAGAGGGTCGACTTGGGTTTGGACATGCGCTCATGTCTCGCGGCGGCTGGTGCCGCGGACGCTAACAAATGGTCTGCGGCAAGTCCAACTTGTGCAGGCGACGATCGCACTGCCTGCGCCGACCTGGTTCGCACTGGTGATATTGACAAAGATTTGAGCCGTGGCTACACAGCCCACCGTTTATGTCACTGGCACCTTGAATCTCCGCGGCCTGCGCACGTCGTAAACCGAGATGATCGAAGTCCGCAACCTCACCAAGCGCTACGGTGACCTGGTCGCGATCCGCGACATCAGCTTCACCGCGGCTACCGGCCAGATCCTCGGGTTCCTCGGACCCAACGGGGCCGGGAAGACCACCACCATGCGCATCATCACCGGCTTCATGCCGGCGAGCAGCGGGACGGTAAAGGTCGCCGGCTACGACATTTTCGACGACTCCTACGAGGTGCGGAAGCGTATTGGCTACCTGCCGGAAAGTCCCCCACTGTATGGTGACATGACCGTCGTCAGTTACCTGCGTTTCGTCGGCCGCATCCGTGGTATCGCCAAGGCCGAGCTGTCCGACAGCGTCGACCGCGTCTTGCACAAGTCTGGCCTCACCGACGTGACCGGACGCGTCGTCGGCCATCTGTCGAAGGGGTTCCGCCAGCGCGTCGGCTTGGCGCAGGCGTTGATCCACAACCCCAGCGTGCTCGTGCTCGACGAGCCGACGATCGGGCTCGATCCGCGACAGATCATCGACATCCGCACGCTCATCCGCGCGTTGGCCGGCGAGCGCACCGTCATCCTCTCGACCCACATTCTCCCCGAGGTCTCCCAGCTGTGCGAGAAAGTGGTGATCATCAACGAAGGGCACATCGTGGTGGAAGACACCGTCGCCAACCTGACGCAGGGGATGAGCCTCGAGCAGGTGTTCTTGCAGTACATCACGAAGGACACCCCCGTCCGCGAGACTGCAGAAGAGGCGTCGGCGTGAAGAACGCGTTCACCATCGCCGGCAAGGAGCTGCGCTCGTACTTCGTGTCGCCGATCGCCTACGTCGTGCTGACCGGCTTCCTGCTGCTCGGCGGCTGGTTCTTCTTCAACCTGCTGACGCGCTTCAACTTCCTGCTGTCGATCTACTCGGCGATGCGCAACCCCGAAGCGCAGACGCGGCTCAACCTGAACGAGTTCGTCATCTCGCCGTTGCTGCACAACCTCTCCGTCGTGCTGGTCATCCTCGTGCCGGTGATCACGATGCGCAGCTTCGCCGAGGAGAAGCGCAGCGGCACCTACGAGCTGCTGCTGACCTCGCCGCTGTCGATCACCGAGATCGTCGCCGGCAAGTTCCTCGGCTGCTTCGCCTTCCTGCTGGTGATGATCGGCCTGACCGGCATCTACCCGATCATCCTGCTGGCGTACGGCAACCCGGAGCCGGGGATCATCCTCTCCGGCTACCTCGGCCTGCTGCTGTTGGCGACGGCGTTCGTCACCGTGGGTCTGCTCACCTCGTCATTCACCGAGAACCAGATCATTGCCGCGGTCAGCTGCCTGGTGTTGTTGCTGCTGCTGTACGTCATCGCCTGGCCGGCCGACACCGCGGGCCCGGTGATGGGCGCCGTCCTGAAGTACCTCTCGCTGACCGAGCATTTCGGCGAATTGGTGAAGGGGATCATCGACACGAAGGACCTGGTGTACTTCGTGAGCGTGATCCTGCTGTCCCTCTTCCTGACGCAACGGTCGGTCGAGTCGGTGCGCTGGAGGTAGGCGTGCGGCGCAGCAACTCCCTACTCGGGCTGATCGGCCTGGTGCTGTTGCTCTTCGCCGGCGTGGCCGGTGTGCTCACCCGCGCGCGTACCTTCTTCGACGTCCTCTACATCTTCGTCAACGGGCTGTTCGGCCTGTTCGCGCTGATCGCCTATCTCAGCGCTGGTCTGGAACAGGTCCGCAGCGTCGTCAGCCAGCGCTCCACGAAGTATGGGGCCAACGTCTTGCTGAGCTCGGTGGTGTTTCTGGCGGTGCTCGCTTTGCTGAACTATCTCTCCGCCCGTCACAGCCATCGCTTCGATCTCACCGAGCAAGGCGTCTACAGCCTGTCGCCGCAGTCATCCAACGTCATCAAGAATCTGCAAGACGACCTGCAGATCCAGGCGTTCGTCGAAGGCGGCATCAATCCGGAGCTGCGCGATCTGCTCGAGAGCTACGCGTTCAATGCCCCCAAGGTGAAGTTCCAGCTGATCGATCCGGACCGGCAACCGGAGCTGGCGGAGAAGTACCACGTCACCAACTACAACACCGTGCGTTTCGAGTACGGCAAGGAGTCGACCACCATCTCCCAGCCGACCGAGGAGAACATCACCAACGCCATCATCAAGGTGACGCGCGGAACGCGCCGGACGGTGTGCTTCATCGAAGGACACGGCGAGCCGGACATCGACGACGTCCAGAACGCCAAGGCGCTCTCGAGCATCAAGCAGGCCCTGAGCAACGAGAACTATGAAGCGAAAAAGATCTTGCTGGCATCGATGGCCAGCGTGCCCGACGATTGCTCGGTGGTCATCGCCACGGCGACGGAGAAGCCCTACCTGGACAGCGAGCTGAACGCGCTGGCGGCCCACCTCGATGGCGGCGGACGCACTCTGTTCTTGCTGCCACCACGTCAGGGCGGCGAGTTCCGAGCGATGCTGGCGAACTGGGGCATCAAGCTCGGCAACGACGTGGTGCTCGATCAAGTGCTGCGGCTCTTCCAAGGGCCGGCGGTGGGGCTGACGCCGCTGGTGAACACCTACGGCGTCCACGAGATCACCAAGGACTTCAAGCAGCGTACCGTCTTCCCGATGACTCGTTCGGTGCGCGCCGACGCCGCCGGCAAGAAGGGGCTCACCGTGACCGAGCTGGTGAAGACCAGTCCGTCGAGCTGGGCCGAGACGGATCTGGAGGGGCTGTTTCAACGCAGCCAGGCAAGCCTCGACGACACCGACACGAAAGGTCCGGTGCCGATCGCCGTGGCGGTCAATGCCGACCTCAAGCAGATGGGCGGCACGAAGGACGGCACCGCCCGTCTGGCGGCGTTTGGCAGTGTGGAATTCGCCAGCAATCGCGAGCTGGACGGCACCTATTACAACAAGGACCTGCTGGTGAACACCATCGATTGGCTGGCGGGACAAACCGACCTGCTGTCCATTCGCCCGCGCAACGTGCGCGCCTCGCGGGTCCAGTTCACCCCCGAGGAGAGCGTGGTGATCTTCTATCTCTCCGTGCTGGTGATTCCGGAGGTGCTGCTCGTTGCCGGCATCGCCGTGTGGTGGCGCCGCGAGTAGCCTCGCCCCCGGCTGCTGAAACCGCCCGCTCATGCGTTTTCGCACCACCATCCTGCTCATCCTGGTTCTCATCGGGCTGGGAGCTTACGTCTACTGGGTCGAGCTGCCGAAGGCAGAGCAGGAGGCCAAGAAGAAGACGCTCTTCGAGTTCAAAGCGGACGACGCGATCGAGGTGTCGCTGGCGTATCCGGATCACGAGCTCATCGTGAAGAAGTCCGGCGACGAGTGGCGTCTGGTCAAGCCGATGGATGCGCCCGCCGATGCGACCACCGTCAAGAACCTGGTGAGCGCCATCGCCGACTGCGAGGTGAAGAAGGCGATCGAGGACACCACACCGGACCTCGCGCAGTACGGGCTCGACAAGCCGTTCGTCACGGTCACGGTGAAGTTGAAGGACCAGGAGCTGCCGGCCGTGCTGGTCGGCAAGAACACCCCCGTGGGTGTCTCGACCTACGTGAAGAAGGCCGACGATCCGAAGGTGCTCCTCGCCAGCTCCGCGTTCCGCTCCGGGATGGACAAGAAACCAAAGGACCTGCGCGACAAGACGATCCTCAACTTCGGTGACAACGACGTCCAGAAAGTCGGAATCCAGGGCGACGGCAAGGACATCCGCCTGGTGCAGAAGGGCGACAGCTGGAGCCTCGATCAACCGGCAGCCTACCCCGCCGATAGCGCCACGATCCGCACGTTCTTGTCGACTCTGCGTTCGATGCGTGCCGTGGACTTCGCGGACGAGCTCCCCTCCGATCCGAGCACGTACGGTCTCGATGCGCCGCGCCTGCGCATCACGCTCTTCGTCGGAAAGGACAACGCCGAGCAGCGCGTCTTGATCGGTAAGGACACCGACAAGAAGGAAGTGTACGTGCAGACCAGCGGGCGCCCGACGGTGTACACGGTGAGCGACTGGGTCTTTCGCGATCTGAACAAGACCGTCGCCGACTTCCGCGACAAAACGTTGCTCGCGTTCGATCGCGAGAAGGTCACGGGTGTGGTGGGCAAGCGCAAGGACGGGACCCAGTTCAAACTGGTGCGTGGCGACGACAAGCAGTGGCGGGTCGACGCCACCGAGGGCAAACCGGCGGAGACGACGATCAGCCAGTACATCGGCGACCTCCACGACCTGAAGGGATACGAGATCGCCGCCGACAGCCCAGGGGATCTCTCCACTGTGGGCCTCGACCAGCCGCAGTTGGCACTGACCGTCATCGGCGAACAGAGTACACCACTGGGCACGGTGCTGATCGGTTCCCGGCAGAGCGGCGAAGGGAAGAAGGAGTACACCGCCATGGCCGAGGGCGGGCCGACGGTGTTTCTCATCCGGGACTACCTGGTCACGCGCCTCGACAAACAGGCACCGGACTTCCTGGAAAAGCCGACCCCGACGGCCGCACCGGGGATGCCGGACGTGCAAGCCGGCGGCGGCGAGGACGCCGACGCCGAGCCCGCCGACGACGAGCCCTTGAACGACGAAGACGCGGTCGGCGGCGAGCAGGGATAGCCCCTGGACTTTTCCTAGGTCCCGTCCGGCATCGCCGCCAGTAGGGCATCGATCTCCGCATCCGTGCCGACGCTGATGCGGACCGCGTCGCTCAGCTCGGCGGTCGGAAAGTAGCGCACCAGAATTCCGCGGGACTTCAGTCCCGCGTACAGGCCTTCCAGATTGCGGCCGGGGCGGCGGGCCAAGGCGAAGTTCGACTGGCTCGGGAGCACGCCAAACCCGGTCTCCCTGAGGCCGGCGATCAACCGCGCCCGCGTGCGGCAGACGCGCGCCACGTTCTGCTGCATCCAGGCGTAGTCCTCCAGCGCGGCGGTCGCAGCCACGATGCTGAGGCGCGTGACGTTGTACGAATCCTTCACCTTGAGCAAGTCGTGGATGATCCCCGGCGGTCCGAAGGCCAAGCCGATGCGCATGCCTGCCAAGGAGAAAGACTTCGAGAACGTGCGCAGCACGATCACGTTGTCGCACTCCTGCACCAGCGGCAGGGCGGTCGCATCGGCGAAGTCGACGTAGGCTTCATCGACGACCAAAACACCCGGGACCTCCCGCGCCAACGCCCGCAGCGCGTGCAGCGAAACGGGGGTACCAGAGGGGGAGTTGGGATGGCAGACGAAGGTGACCCGCCCGGCGGCGTCGGCCAACCCATCGGGCAGCGAGAAGTCGAGCGGGTACGGAACGTGAATCGCCGTGCCTTCCTGGATCGTGACCAAGGTGTCGTAGAGGCTGTACGTCGGATAGGGGAAGACGACACGATCACGCTTGCCGACGCAGGCGCGCACGATGAGGTTCAGCAGCTCGTCCGATCCATTGCCTACGAGGACGTTGTCGCGGCGCAGGGCGTAGACCGTCGCGGCGCGGTCGCGCAGCCGATCGGCGAGCGGATCCGGATAGAGCCGCAGATCGTCCGTCGTCGCCGCCCGCACCGCCTCGATGACCCGCGGCGACGGCGGATACGGGTTCTCGTTGGTGTTCAGCTTGATGTAGCGCCGGTCCTGTGGCTGCTCTCCCGGTGTGTACCCCGCCATGGCGGAAACAACGGGGCGCATGAACTGCGACGCCATGCGCGGACGCTTAGCAGATCGGTGTAGCTCGGAACAGTCGGCGAGACGAACGTGAAGACGTGCTTCGAGAGCCTCAGCACGAGCGGCTTCGGAATCCATCTGATGACGGCCTTTTCCGCTCACCCTAAGGCGTGACCAGCCCGGGCCTCCGTACGCGCTGCAACGCCGCTCTGACGGCCAAGCGGGCGCCCGCCTGACCTCCACTCGGGTTTGCTCGAGCCGCCGCGACGCTTGACAGGCGGTTTGTCCGCGCCGTATACACGGTCCGAAGGGATGGCGTCCGGGCCGCCGAGAGGAACCTGGGCCGCAGGGTTCCGTCGTCCATCGGTGAATGAGCGATGATTCCCCGCCATATCCACCAAATCTGGATCGGAGACAAACCACCGCCCAGTCAATGGATGTCCACCTGGTCCGTGCAGCATGCTCATTGGACCTATACGTTGTGGGATAACGAGCGAATGCGAGCCCACACATGGGAATGCCAGCATCTCTTCGAGAACAGCACCTGCTGGCATGGGATCGCCGATGTGCTCCGCTACGAGATCCTGTACCGCTTCGGTGGGGTCTTCATCGATGCCGATTCGGAATGCTTGCGTCCCCTGGACGAATCCTTCCTGCAGAACCAGGCGTTCTGTTGTTATGATAGTGAGTCGGCCAGGCCGGGGTTGTTGGCCAACGGATTCCTGGGCGCAAGTCAGAGCAACGAATTGATGCGCGCGCTGATCGACGAACTGAGGAGCAGGACACGGATCGACGAACCGGCATGGCGATGGGTCGGGCCACAGTTCCTGACCGATACGGTCCAACGCCTGAACTATCCGATGAACGTATATCCCAGCTACTATTTCTTGCCGACGCATCACGAAGCGCCACCGTACCAAGGAGATTTTCAACCCTTCTGCAAACACCACTGGGGAACGACCTACGACCTGTATGGGCGAGCATCGATCTAGGGAGTGGTACAACAACGAGTTCAAGCAAGGGGTGTCTCAGTTCGACACTGCCGAGATATTCGTTCAGCGGGCTGAGATCATCTCCAATTGGGCCGTCCAGGACGGCATCGGGAGCGTTTTCGAGTTTGCAGCGGGTGGGTGCGTACTGGCTCAGACGATCGTACGCAAGGTTCCCGACATTCGTTATGTCTGGAGTGATTTTTCCGTACCGGCCCTGGAGAACGCGAGAAGGAACGCGCAAACCCTGGACATTCGTGACATTGATATCGAGATTGAATACCCGCATGTTCCCTGGGAAACATTTGAAGGCGTCATTTGCGTGAGTTGGGAGCATCTGGAGAAGGATCGAGAGATCATGGAAGCCATTCCATCGGGGAAGCCCATTCATATATCCTGTCCCACCATTGACGCCCCGGATCACCTGCGGGTGTTGGCCAATCTGGATGAAGTTGCAGGCAGATATGGCCACCTGATCGAGATCCAGGAGTTTGTGAAGGTGGACATCCTGCAACTGGTCCGAGGGAAACGGAAGTGAGATGTTTCGGCATGTGAGCATCGGGTGCGCTCGCGTTGCCGGCGACAGGATCGGGGGGCATGAGGGCGCGCCGGCGAGATAGTCGAGCCCAACACCCTGACGGGCCGTGCGGATCCTGATCATCACCAACGAAGTGCCTTACCCGCCCATCTCGGGGGTCAAGTTGCGCAGCTACAATCTGCTGCGGCGCCGGTCGTCACCAGGTGTCGCTGGCTGCGCACCTCTACAAACCCGTCATCCCTGATCTTCGTCGGCCACATGGGCTACGAGCCGAACGGCGGCCGATGCGTCTCGTAGAGGGTCTGGCGCCGTGGTTCACGCGGCGAAAGGACCGCGGCCCTCTGCCGGTCGCCGCAACGTACGTCATCAATCTGCGCCACAGTGCGGCGCGCTGGAGTGCAATGACCGACGTGCTCCAACGGACCGGGCTGCCGCGTGTCATCCGCTGGGAAGCCGTGGACGGCCGCAGGCTCGATGACGGTTGTCTGCGCACCCTGCAATCGATCGGCATCCTGGCGAACGATTTGTCGAAGTTCGGAGCCAATACGGTCAACGAGGAAATCGGGTGCGCGCTGAGCCATCTCGGTGTCCTGACGGACATCGTTCGCCGGGGCCTGCACAGCGCGCTGATTCTCGAAGACGACATCGTTCCTACCGGCAGTGACGGCGATTGGCGACAGCGGCTCGCACTCGCTTACGCCGATCTGCCCTGGGCCTGGGACGTGTGGTTCCTCTATCGCTGCCTGGACCTGAGGGACCGGGTCAAACGGCGGACGCCAAGGACCGTCGTGCCCCATGTTCCCTATGGCGCTGCAGCCTACGCCGTCTCCCGCCGCGGCGCAGAGAGGTGTTGCAGGGCGCGGTTCCGATCTATCAGCCCATCGACTGCATTCTCGCCGAGGACCTGGTGCGAGAGGGACGAGTAAGAGCCTACGCCGCGAGCCCGTTGCTGTTCGAACCCGCCGATCAACCGTCGATCATCAACGCCAACAACTCGGAGAAGGATTTCATGATCGGTGGCGTCCTCCATCCGCCGGAATTCAGACATTGAGCCTGGACGCGAGAAGCTACCGCTCTTTGGATCGGCCAGCGGGTCCGGATAGAGCCGCAGATCGTCCGTCGCCGCCGCCCGCACTGCCTCGATGGCCCGCGGCGACGGCGGATACGGGTTCTCGTTGGTGTTCAGCTTGATGTAGCGCCGGTCCTGTGGCTGCTCTCCCGGTGTGTACCCCGCTATGGCGGAGACAACGGCGCGCATGAACTGCGACGCCATGCGCGGACGCTTAGCAGATCGAGGTAGCTCGGGACAGTCGGCGAGACGAACGTGAAGACGTGCTTCGATCAGCACGAGCGGCTTCGGAATCCATCTGATGACGGCCTTTTCCGCTCACACTGAGGCCCTCGAAGGGTGCCTCCTCATGGAATTGCGCCGCTGCCCGCCTGCCGGCACAATGAGCGTCGTGTCCGCAGAGCAGCTGATCGCAATCGAGGCCGCACTCGGGGAGCTGAGCACCCTCTACGCCGTGGCGAGGGGCTTCACCGCACTGCAGGCGCGTGCCGAGTCGGAGCTGTTCCCGTCAATCAGCGCTCTCGGCAGGCGGCTGCGCGGCTTGCTGCGCACCGCGCAGCTCACACCGGAACAGATCGACGCGGCGGCGCGCGAGATGGTCGCGCTCGGATCGCAGTGGCGTGTCGAGCTCGAGCAGGTACGGGCGGCGGCCGTCTATCAGCAGGCCCGCGCCGCGCTGGCCGCGGATCGGCAAGCCGAGATCGCAGATCTCATCCCACAGATCGTCGCCGGCGTACGGCGGCTGCATCCCGCCCCGCCGCTGTACTTCCCGGTCTCTCCTTCGGCCGGGCGGCGCCGTCCCGGCGCGAGTCCGTTCCTCAGCGCCACGGAGTGCGCCGACCGCATCCTGCGCTTACTCGAAGAAGGCATTACACCGGAGGGAGGCGGGACGGAATGGTGGGAGTGTGACCTCCCCTTCCTCAGTGCGGCGGACACGCCGACGGCTCTGGACACGCCCGTGACCCTGCGTCTCGCGTCACCGGACTCCACGCTCGCGGTGTTTGCGGAAGCCGACGAGCCGCTCGTCCGGATCTTCACGCCGCGGCTGCGTGCGCCGATGTCGATCGTGCTTGCCCGCGAGGCGACCGACGAGTGGTGGGAGGCCTACGAGGACTCGTACCACTCGTTTCGCGACGCCTTGCGGGAAGAGCTGGCGGCGCGCGGTCACCTGGCCGCGATCGATGGCGGCGAGTCGAAGGTCGCGCCAAAGGAAACGGCCGCCTGACTCCAGGCGGCCGTTCGATCGAGCGCGCGGCGCCCGTCAGAACTGATAGGTGACCTTGATCCCGGTCTCGTCGCGCCGGCTGAACCGGCCGCCTGCGAACCACGGATCGTTGCTCACCGCCTTGCTGCCGTAGGACATGAAGAACTTTTGGTCCACGGTAATGATGATGTCGTTGCTGTAGAAGTAATCGAGGTTCCAGATCACTTCGTTGTTGTCGTTCACGGGGTCCCACGCATCGGCGACGAACGGCACGATCGTCCCGCCGCGGTAGAAGCTGGTCGCCGCGAAGGTGATCAGGTGCTCCCAACGGCGAACGTTGTCTGCGTTGCCGACGACCCCCGGACCCGAAAGCTGTTGCCGTTCGACCTGCCCGGCATTGGGTCCGGAGATCCATTTCCCGGCAGGGCCGTAGTAGGGGAACTCACCGGCGCCAGAAGTGCCGCGCAAGTCATCGACATGCCCACCGGTCGTGTAGCTCCAAAAGAACTGGCCGGTGAGAAACCAGGTGGTCTTTGGATTGAGCCAGCGAATCCACGTTTGGCGGTCGAACCCGACCATACCGGCCCAGACGTCGCGTTTGGTGAATCCAAGAGGTGAGGTCCCCAGAAACGCTGACGACGTTTTCTTCGGACAAGTCCGCTTACCGGTACTGGGGTTGAACACGCAAACCGGCACCAGCTTGTCTTCCTCGACGGTCTGGAACGGCTCGCCCATGGCGTATGCGGTCTCGAAGCGGAAGACCGACGCCGTGTAGTCACCCTCGAAGTAGTTCCCGGTGAGCCCGAAGATGTGCATGTAGGGATGGACCACCTCCGCCTTCACATTGACGGGAATGACTCCCTGCGTGACCGCCGGATTATTGATGTCGGGTTGGTAGATCCCGACGGGGTTATCGGCCAATACGATCGGCGAGTCGGAGAAGGTGATCGAGTCGATCTTCACGGCGAAGGGCGACGCCGCACCTATGCCGCGGCCCCGACCGTAGAGGTAGTTCAAGGAGAATTCCAATCCCTGCGGCGTCGCCGCGTGAAAACGGGTACCAACCTCGCTCGCATCTTGCGGATTGCGCGAGAAGTCCCCCTTTTTCAAACTGGTCCCCTGGAGATCGATCTGCGGCGTGACGAGCAGACCGTTGGAGTTGTTGATCTGACCGGTCCGCAGCGGATCCGGAAACGGCAGGGACCACGGCTGCGGCAGGAACGCCACCTTGGCACCAGGTTGGAAGTCGAACGGGTTGTACACCACCTCGAGGAAGGTGTTCGACAACGGGCCCAGGTCGCCGATGTCCCACAAACCTTTCGCCAGCCACAGCGGGATACGGATGTTGTCCCACGATCCGCCACCGCCGCCGACGCCGCCACCGGATTCCTGTTGAAAGTGCCAGGTGACGTCGAGCGGGTTCCAGATGTCCATCAGGCGGAACTGATCGGCTTCGCCCCAGATCACCTGTTGACGCCCGAGACGAAAACTCACCGGAGCGTCCTTCACCTTGAGATCGATGTACGCCTCGCGCAGCCGGTTCTCGAACTTGATCCCGTCGAGCTGACTGTTGCTGATGTCGGTCACCCGGCCCCCGACGAGGTCGTCGAATCGTGTTTGCCCATGCTGCCGGTCGGTCGGTCCTATGTCATAGAAGCCATCATAGACGCCGCGATAGAGGATGAAGAGCTTCGAGCGTTCGATGAACGGGACGCTGATCTTGTCGATCAGCTTCCCGTTCTGCAGCCAGTCCCAATCGACCCGCAGACGGAAGGTGTTGCGGTTCTGGACGAACTGGTACTTGTCGACATCCGAATGCCGGATGAGGTTTTGGGACTCGACGTTTCCCGAGATCTCGATGGCGCCGTACCTCATCGTTGCCCCGGCCGGCAACGCGACGGCGATGGAGAGAAGCAGCAACGGAACCGCCGCTCTCATCTGCCACGAGCCAGTCCGTCCACACTGTGTGTCGCGCATGACTCCCCCTCCTTCGTCGCTGCGGTCCGAGCAACCGCCGGACGTTAGCAAACTGGAGCCGTCATACTAAAAAAAGAGGCGCTTTGGCAAGCGAGTTTCGGGACGGTCGTGGAATGCGGGCTGCGTTGACTTGGCTGGGTGGCCCTGTTACTCGGAACCGACCCACCATGGCGGTTGTCCGAACGCGTTTTGCTCCCAGTCCAACCGGGTACCTACACGTCGGCGGCGCGCGCACCGCCCTGTTCAACTATCTCTTCGCGCGCCACCACGCAGGCCGCTTCATCCTGCGTATCGAAGATACCGATCGCGAGCGCTCCACCCAGGAATCGATTCAGGCGATTCTGGATGCGCTGACGTGGCTGCGTCTCGACTGGGACGAGGGACCATTCTTCCAGAGCGGGCGCGGCGCTCTCTATCGCGAGCATGCGGAGCGCCTGTTGCGCGAGGGCAACGCCTACCGCTGTTACTGCACGCCCGACGAGCTCGAAGCGAAGCGCAAGGCGGCCCTGAAGGACGGACGCAAGCCGATGTACGACCGCACCTGCCGCAGCCTCACGGCGCCGATGGCCGGCCGTCCATTCGCGCTCCGTTTCAAAGCGCCGCTGGACGGCGAGACGGTCGTCGCCGATCTGGTGAAGGGGCACGTGCTGTTCCAGAACCGCGAGCTCGACGATTTGATTCTGGTGCGCTCGGATGAGACGCCGACGTTCAACTTCTGCAACGTGGTCGATGACGCGGCCATGACCGTCACACACATCATCCGCGGCGACGACCACCTCACCAACAGCGCCAAACAGATCCAGCTGTATCAGGCGTTCGGGTATCCCGTCCCTGCCTTCGCGCACCTCCCGCTGATCCTCGGGTTGGACCGGGCCCGGCTCAGCAAGCGGCACGGCGCCACGTCGGTCATGGCCTACCGCGACATGGGGTACATCCCCGACGCGCTGGTCAACTACCTGGCGCGGCTCGGTTGGTCATCCGGCGACCAGGAGATCTTCACGCGCGCCGAGCTGATCGAGAAGTTCTCGCTGGAGAGCGTCGGCACCTCAGCCGGGGTGTACAACACCGAGAAATTGGAGTGGGTGAACTTCAACTACCTCAAGGCGATGCCGCCGGAGGAACTGGCGCAGGCCGTGAAACCGTACATCACCGAACGGGGACTTGTGGTTCCCGGCGACGATCAGTGGCTGGCACGGATGGCCGCCACTCTCCGGGAGCGCTCCAAGACGTTGGTCGGGTTGGTCGAGTTGGCACAGTTCTACCTGAGTCCCACGATCAGCATTGACGGGAGCGCTGCCCGGAAGTTCCTGAAGCCGGAAGTGATCGAGCCCCTGCGTGCGCTGCGCGCCCAGTTGGTCGACGTGGTTCCGTGGAAGGTGGACACGATCCACGGATGCTTTGAAGCAGTGACCAGCCGGTTCGGGCTGTCGCTCGGGCAGATCGCGCAACCGGTCCGCGTGGCGATGACCGGCGGCACCTCGAGCCCCGGCATCTTCGAGGTGCTCGATGTGCTGGGGAAGGAGCGCACGATCGAGCGGCTCGACCACGCCATCGAACGGATTGCCGAAGGTGCCAGCCCAGCCCCAGCGTCCACGCAGTCAGCCGGGACGCAGTGACGCTGCCTGGACGTGACCGCCAACGTCCGGTCGTGGGCGTAGTCCGCGGCAACGGTCGAGAAACTGAAAGCTCTCGGATATGTCCGCCGACCGTACAAGGACGGAGCGGCTGCGCGGCCATAGTGAAACGCCGGCGCGAGCCGGACGGCGCTTGACGCCCCGCGGGCCACGACGCAAACAGGGCTCGTGAATTGGTCGATGGCGCCGTGAACCACGCGACAGGATGAGACCGTGAGCTTGTTCTCCGAGCGCATCCAGACGAGACGACGGGTGTGGTGGGCCGACCCCAACAAATGGCGCAACCGCCACAGCTATCGACGCGTGTTCCATCGTTTCAAGGAGACTCATGTTCTGCGCCGCAAGGACGACCCGGAGTACCAATGGCACTGTTGCGAGCTCTGGCAGCGCACCTTGAGCAACAAATGGAATGCGCGGGAGTTCGTCCAAGGGTATGGATACCGTGTTCCGGCGCTCTACTGGTACGGCAGACGCACTGCAGCCTTGCCGCTCGATTTGCTCCCCGCGCACTTCGTCATCCGCCCGATTTGGGGCGCTGCTGGGAAACGCGTGTACGTGCTGGCGCATGACCGCGATCTCCTGCACGAGCGCGTGTACTCCAAAGATCAGTTGCTGTCTGAAGTCCGGCGGGATCAGGGATGGTTCCCGCGGTTTCCGGTCCTCGTGGAAGAGTTCGTCAAGACTGAAGCCGGCGACTACGCGCTGCCGACCGAATACAAGTGCTATACGTTCGGGGCGACGGTCGGAGCGGTCCAAGTTGTTCAACGGACCGGACGTCACGCACGCCATAGATTCTACGCTCCTTCGTGGGAACCCTTTGAGGACCAGATGAACACGCATAATCCTCCGGCTGACTACGTCGACCCGCCTCGGTGCGTCGAGGAAATACTGGCGTGCGCGAAGAAGCTCGGGGGCGCATACGGCACGTTTGTCAGAGTCGACTGCTATGCAACGGACAGGGGATGCGTCTTCGGAGAGTTCTCCTCGACCCCTCTGAACGGTAGACAGTTCACCGCCTTTGCGGACAAGTACCTTGGGGAACTGTGGGACGCCACATTTCCAGATCGAACCTGACTGAAGGTCGATGCCACACCGGTTGCCAGGGAAGACTCTTCATCTTGTGCCGCACGACAATGTAGATCATCGAGTCAAGTCGACGATCCGCTCGATGACCGATCCGCGCGCGCGGATCGTCTCGATCTCCCAACGCCGCGCTTCCGCCAGCCGCGTCCGCATCGCTTCGCGTTCCGCCGCGACGCGCGCCAGGGCCGCGCAAACGTCGCCCGGGCCGACAGGTCCGCGCAGCGCGTCCACCAGCGTCACCGCAAGACCCAACTCCTGGCACCGCTTCGCCAGGCCCGGCTGATCCCCAAAGAACGGATATGAGATCATCGAGGTTTCGTGGAAGATGGCCTCATGCGTCGAGTTCAATCCGTGGTGAGTGAGGTAGACGGACGCCTCGCGCAGCGCGTTCCATTGGTCAACATATTGCTCCACCCGAAGGTTTCGCCGGACGAGTCGCGCCGCACGCTCCCCGAGGCGCCAGCCGCCCAGACTCACCAACGCCACTGCATCGTTCATTTTCGAGAGGGCTTCCGAGAGGGCCTCGAGGGCGCTCAACGCTTCGTCCTCGTAGTAGCGCCAGATGGCCGCCCCGAAAGATGCGTAGATGCGAAGCCTATGCGTGGAGTCGGACTCCTCCCCGAACGCCGATGCGGCGCTCGTCTCACCGCCTATCTCCTCCGGCGCGAGGGAGCCGAAGAAGGCGATCGGCTCGAACGGTTCGCGCTCCTCGGCGCGGAGGAACTCAGGGGGCTCGCAATACACATTGAGGTCGGGGCTCAGCGCCGAGACGTAGGAGAAGGGGGACGCGTCAGGCATGCCGTGGCGCTCGCGAAGCAAGCGAACGGCGCGCCAACACTCCTCGGAGAGGCTCACCCGCGGGTCGCGGCGCAGGGCCTCCAGGGTCGGCTTCGGCGCTTGGTTGTGACCGGCGCACACGTTCACGCGAGGCACCTTGAGATGGTTCGCCACCGCGACCCCGATCACCGCAAACGTATCGTGGACAACGATCGCCGGTCGAAAGGTGGCGACCTCCCGCACGACGTCATCGGCGTAGTGACCCGCAAAGCTCACGCATCGGCAAGGCATCGGGAGCGACGTCGCGTCGGCGCTCTCGATCGGACGCCCCGCGAAGAGGTCGACGAAGTGGCCGCCCATGCGCTCGACCTCTTCGCGGAAGCTGAGGTCGGTGAAGACGTGCGTCGGCATCCCCGCGCCGACCAGACCCGAGATCAGCGACCGCAGCCGCTGGAAGTGGCCCCGCCCCCGCATGCAGAAGACGACCGCAGACCCGCCGGTCATGATCCGCCTGTGAGGATCATCGGCCCTCTTGGCGCGAGGTCTCTGCTTCGCCGAGCTCGACTGCCATCAGGCGCAGGCGATCGAGCGGCACGTGCGCGCCGCCTCGATCGACCCGCAAGCGGAGCGCGGCGCTCTTCACGACCGCGACGATACTCCAGAAGCCGAGATACTCGAGCGGCTCGGCAAAGGGCGCCCGGGCCGCATACGCCGATCGGAAGCGCTCCCAAGCCGGGAAGGGAAGGTCCCATCGATACCGGGCGCGCGCGACATCAACGCCGAGGATACCGACCCCGACGCGCTCGTTGTCGACGACCCGCAGCCGACCGGTCCGATCGACCACCATGTTCTCGCCGCAGAAGTCGGTGTGCACGAGCCCGAGCCTCGCCCGCCCCGGGTCGAGTCGCTCCAGACTGTCGCGGATGCGCAGCGCATCCGGCTCGTCGAGCCCGCCAGCGGCGCGGATCGCCCGCAGGGCTGCTTCGACTTCCGCGCGCAACGCCGCCGTGCTGCGCACCTCGTGCATCGGATGACCGGCCACCATCTTCGTCGCGTGGAGGTGGGCGAGAAGCGACCCGGCCTCGACAAGGTGCGCGTCGGCTGGCACCGCGTCCGACAGCTCCTCGCCCTCGATCCAGTCTTCGAGCAGCACGGCTCCGTAGCGACCGAACGCTGCGGCGAAGGCCTCGGGCAGGTCCCGGCGAATCTCGAACAGCCGGCGCGCGGTTTCTTCGTCCTCGACGCGACGCGCCTTGATCGTGCATCCAGACTCGAGGTCGATCCGATAGGCCGACCGCCCGGTCGCACGGGAGCGCATCGTCGAGATTTGGCGGAAGTCCCGCACGCGGAGACCGGCGCGATCGAGGGCGATCGCGATCTCGGCGTCAAGAGGTTCACTCACGTGACGCACTCCCCAGCTGCCGGCTCGAGACGCAGGGCGCGCAGCCACGCGCCGGCGCCGTCGCGATAGGCGTCCCGCCCCAAACGGCAGCGATAGAGCGGGAGCCGAGCCGCGAGCTGGTCCACGATCGCGGTCTGATCCTCTCGCCGCCCGGCTGCACAACCGCCGATCTCTTCGAAAATCGTACGGAGACGAAGGCTCGACTGGACCCCGTACAAACACTCGCGAAGCCGCGCCGCCCCGTCTGCGGGAACGACAGGCTCGAGCGACCACGCGTCGATCGTGGTGGTGATCTCCGGAAACACGATCGCCGCCACCGGCGCGCTACGCACGATCGGCACGCCAAGGCGCCGCGCGAGCTGTGCCGAAGACAGGCCGAAGTCCCGCAGCGCGCCGTCACCCTCAGGCGCAATGACATCGAGCGACTCGAGCTCGGCGGTGTGCAGGAGGGTCGGACGTTCGGGAAAGCCGCGACGCAGGTTCGGATAAAGCTGCAGCGTGCCGGCTCTGAGGGATACGAGCGTCGGCATGCCGAACGCGCGTCCCAGGTGCCGGCCGGTGTCGACGAAGACGCGGTCGTTCGCGAGCAGGCTCCCCAGACCCGACGCCAGAACGCTGACGAGAAGTGTCGTCTTGCCGGCCCGCTTCGGACCGACGAGCAGCACGGCCCGTTCGTCCACCGCGAAGGCCGCGGCATGGAGATCGAGGACGGTCGCCTGCCCGAGGATGCGTGCCGCTGCGAGCTCGCGCACTACGCGCATGAGCCCGATTCGCTTCGCCCGAACGCCGGGCTGGGCGACGATCTCCACGTGGGCTTGTCGGACGCGATAGAAGCAGGCGAACATGTCATCAGCGATCACCGTGTGCTCGCCGTCGGTCCAGCCGGGGAGCTCGACAACCTGACTGTCGAGCGCGAAGCAGGCGATCGGGTAGGTGCTCGCCGTGGCCCGCCGGTGCTGCAGGTCGGCGAAGGCGGCAGCCGAGCACATCAAGCGCACGGTGACGGCGCCCTCGCCAGGCGCGCACAGGTCGAACCACGGCGTGAAGAACTCCGCCAGCCAACGAGCGGCGTCGGGGTCGTCCACTTCCACGTCGACGACGGCCGGACCGCACCGGTACCCCGTCACGATACCCGCGCTGCTCGCGAGATCGCTCAAAGCCGTGGCCGCACCTTCATCACCCGCCGCGCTTCTCAATCTTCGCCCAGCTGTCCTTCAGCCCGACGATGCGATTGAAAACGAGCGCGCCCGGTTTCGAGAGCTTCGGGTCGACGCAGAAGTAGCCCTGGCGCTCGAACTGCACGCGATCGCCGGAACGCGCCGTCGCCAGCGCCGGCTCGAGTTTGCAGCCGCGCAGCACTTCGAGGGAGTGGGGGTTGAGGGCGCTCAGGAAATTCTCTTCGCGGTCCGGAAACTCCACGGCGAAGAGCCGATCATACAACCGCACCTCGGCATCGACGGCGTGCGCCGCCGACACCCAGTGCAGCGTGCTCTTCACCTTGCGCCCATCGGGCGCATCGCCCCCGCGGGTGGCGGGATCGTAGGTGCAGTGGACCTCGGTCACCTCGCCCGTCTGCGGGTCTTTCACGACACTCTGGCAGGTCACGAAGTACGCGTAGCGCAGACGGACTTCCTTCCCCGGCGATAGTCTGAAGTATTTCGGCGGAGGCGTTTCGCGGAAGTCGTCCTGCTCGATGTACAGAACCTTGGAAAGCGGCACAGTGCGCGTGCCGGCGGACGCGTCCTCCGGATTGTTGACCGCCACAAGTTCCTCCGCCTGGTCAGCGGGGTAGTTGTCGATGATCACCCGGAGCGGTTTGAGAACGGCCATCACGCGGGGCGCCCGCTTGTTGAGATCTTCGCGGATGCTGTGCTCGAGCATCGCCACGTCGA
>CAZCGA010000068.1:0-30582 GCA_964498075.1 uncultured Binatia bacterium (SeqCode)
ACCAGGTCACGCAACAGCGCCGGCCGTTCGTGAGGTTCTTCGCCTGCGGGGAGGATCTCTCCCACGAACCGCCGGACGCCCCGCTACCCGACGCGGTCACGACGGGGGCCGAGCCGTTTCTGGTCGTGGGGGCGATGGCCGGCGGCTAGGGCCTGGCCACGCCTTGAAGGAGCCCGGGATCGGAACCGGAGACGAGCAGAAGGAGGTGTTCAGAAGATGAATAGCCAGGCGATTCGCCGCGACCGCGTGCTCACCATGCTTGCCGTCCTCATGGGGATCATGGCGTTCTCGAACCTCTGGAAGCCGATTGCTCAGACGATGTCGCCCGACTCCTCGGCGGGCTTTGTGTTCTTCGGGAATCGGCTGCACGGGGTCGCGAACACGATCATCGGCCCGCTCTTCGGCTGTCTCCTCGCGGCATACGCCTACGGCGTCTGGACGCTGCGGCGGTGGGTGGTGCCGATCGCGCTCGCGTATGCCGCTTACGTACCGGTGAACCTGGTGCTCTTCGCCCTGGACCCGCCGCCCGGTTCGGGTGGTGCCGTCTTCGGAGCGATCTACGCGATCGTCGCCATCGGCGTCTCGGGCGGCGGCGCGTGGTATCTCTACACGCACCGCGACCAGCTCCGCTGAAATCGAGGCCGTGGAGACCCTCCGCGCGATCCGATGCTGCGCACGCGAGACACGAGCCGCAGTTGCATCTGGCGTTTGACAGGGATTTCCCGCTAGGTGTAGACCGCTTGCGTCTTCGCTGAACCTCGAACGACGGCGAGCTGGTGGAATTGAAGGCAACAGTAGCGTCGCTTTCGGCACCTGCGATGCGTCAACTACTAGCGTCACCTCTCGCTCGAACGCCCGAGCTGGTTCCAGGATGCATGACGGTTTCTCATTCCTCCGCCCGAGACTAGGCCAGGCATCGTCGCGTTTCCCGCGTTGGGTGCGGCGGCTGATCGATCTGGGGCGGGTCGCGATCGGGGCGACGTTGATCGCGTTCCTCATTCGCTCGGGCGCGCTCGACTGGCGGTCGCTCGTGGGCCTGCTCGATGTGTCGCTCCCGGCCCAGGCTGCCTTGGGCCTGTTGCTCGGGGTGCTGCTGCTCACCTCCTGGCGGCTCTGCGTGCTGCTACGCGCCCGCGGGCTCGAGCTCTCGCTGCTCGCCTCCCTGCGTCTCACGTTGATCGGCGCCTTCTTCAATGCCGGCCTGCCCGGCACCGCGGGCGGCGACATCGTGCGGGGTTGGTACGCGGTGGCACCCAACGAGGGGCGTCGCGTGGAGATCGCGACGGTCCTGCTGCTCGACCGCGCGATCGGGGTCAGCGGACTGTTGCTGTGGCCGCTCCTCGCGGCACCGCTCTTCCTCCACATCCTGGCGGCGTCACCCACGCTGGCCCTGTTGATCACCGGGCCGGGGATCGCCCTGGTCGCTGGCGGGGTCGGCGTCGCGTTGATCGCCTGGATCTCGCGCCACCAGGAGGCGCGGCTCCTGCGGCTTCTCAGGCGCCTTCCGGGCGGCGCCGTGCTCGAACGGTCGCTCGGCATCTTGCGGCTCGGGCGGCACGACGCGGCCCCGCTCGCCCTCGCCCTGGGCATCTCGCTGGCCGTGCAGACGGCCAACGCGGTGGCCCTGTGGTTGCTGGTCCGGGCCACGGGCTCGCCCTTCGCGAGTCCCGCCGTGGCGCTGGTGGTTCCCCTGGGCTTCGTGGTCAATGCACTCCCGTTGAGCCCGGGTGGGCTCGGCGTCGGGGAGGTGGCCTTCGACCGGCTCTTCGCACTGGCGGGCGTCGCAGGCGGCGCCGGCGCGCTGCTCTCCTGGCGCATCCTGACGAGCATTCTCGACGTCTCGGGCTTCTTCCTGTACGTGCGCGGCGGGCGCGTAGACGTCAGACGAAGCCCCCCATGACGTTCCGCCTGGGCCTCTCGCTTCGCCTCTTCCTGTGCTGCTGGATCGTCTACGCGGCCCACTTCACCACGAACATCGAGCGCGAGCTGTACCCCGCGCTGGCGCTGGTGGAGCGCGGCAGCCTCGACGTCTCCGAGTACGCAGGACTGCACGACGACATCTTCGAGGTGCCGGGGCGCGGCACCTTCATCAACAACAACCCCGGGGCCTCGCTGCTGGCGGCCATTCCGTTGGCACTCGCTTGGCCGGCGGCTGATGTCCTCGTCTCGTGGGCGCAGGCCCGCCGCGATGCGACGATCAGCGCTCGCGAGTATCGCACACCGAATGCGGAGGACCGGGTCTTTTATCAGGCGGCCCGCAGCCGAGGTCTGGATCTGAAGCTGGGGGTGGCGGCGGGCATCGTCCAGGCGCTGCTGATGGCGCCGCTCTCGGCACTCGCGGTCGTGGTAATGTTCCGACTGTTGCGGGCGCGCAGCGGGCGGCCGCGCGCGGCGTTGGGGCTCGCGCTGTTGTACGGAATCGCGACGCCGATTTTCTTCCACGCTGTTCATCTCAACCACAACCTGCTCGCCGCGCATGCGGCGCTCTTCGGCTTCGCATTGCTGGCGCCTGCGCCACTCGCGACCGCGCTCGGCCGCGGGCGGCGCTTCGCAGCGGGCCTGCTGGCGGGCTGGGCCGTCGTGCTCGACTATGCGGGTTTGTTGGAGCTGACCTGGTTGGCGGCCCTGGCCCTCAGCAGCGAGCCCTCGGGCCAGGCCGATGAGACGGCGTGGCAGCGCGCGTGGCCCTTCGGGGCGGGCGCCCTGGCGTCGCTGTGCGTGCTCTGGAGTTGCCAGCAGCTCTGCTTCGGTTCTCCCTTCTGGCCCGCGCAGTCTTACATGCCGCCAGGTCTGTACTCGGACATGGGTTGGAACGGCATCGATTGGCCGCGGCTCGACCTGCTCTGGGACACGGCCTTCGGACTGCGCTTCGGCCTCTTTGCCTACGCACCGATCCTCGCAATCGCCCTCTGGCCGGGGGCCTGGACGCGACCGGGCATCCGCCTGCTGACGCAACGCGAGTCCCGGATCGGTGTGGCGTTCTGCGTAGCCTTCGCAGTCTTCTGTGCTGCCAATCAGTACGGACGCTGGCAGTGGGTCACGGGCGTGAGGTACGCCCTACCCGTCGTGCCCCTGCTCTTCGTCGTCGCCGCCGGCGTACTACTGCATTGGCCGAGGCCCCTGGTGGTGGTGGTGAGTGTGGCGTCCGGCCTCTGGTCTTGGGCGCTCACCATGGCGCGCGTCGTCGACGACGATCGCGGTGTACTTGCCGCAGCCGCCAGCATCGTCTCCAGTGGTCCCCGCCTGCCCTGGGTCACCACCCTCGAGCGTATGGGCTATGTCAGCGCGGGCTGGCTGTCGGTGCTGGTTCTGCTGTGCGTCGCCGCGGCATGCGCAGCGATCGGTGGCACGGGAGGTTTCTGGCGCGCGCGACAGCATTCGGACCTGCGCCCCCCGGGTTAGGGAACGCGCAGAAGGACTAGGAACGGTAGATGGCGCCAACCGCTGGGCTCCCATCGTGCGAGCCCTACCGCCCGCGTTGGTGGAGACGGTTCGCTCAGGGTGTCGATTTTGCTCCGCGTCATTCGACCAATAGACAAGTGGGTGATGGGTGGCGAGAAGCCTACGTCCCGCGAAGGAGTACGTATGATGAAGTTTCATTTGGCACGACGAAGCGGCCTGGGACCGCGCGCCACAGGCAGAACAGCAGCGGGCGTTCCGGGTGCATGCCCAGCTCAACGACGAGCTCAAGACGCAGGGAAAGCTCGTGGAAACGAAACGACTGCGCCCGGGCACCGAAGCCACCACCGTCAGGGTGCAGAACGGCGAGCTGGTCACCACCGACGGTCCGTACGCGGAAGCCAAGGAAGTGATCGGCGGATACTATCTGATCGACTGCACGTCGAGGGAAGAAGCCATCGGCTGGGCACGGAAACTGCCCGGTGTGTCGCTCCGCGGTGTCGAAGTGCGGGGCGTCTGCGACGCAGAATCGTAGGTACGCCGGCGGCTGCCGCATCACCCGGCTGGCGGCACGAGGTCAGCTTGGGAAGGCGATTGGCAAAGCCAACTCTCCCTTGAACCACTGGTTCAGCTTACTCCCGGCTCGCGGCGTCCGCGCCGCAGCCTCAGCAGCGCCTCGCTTGGTGCAAGGATGGCTATTCGCTTGTGGCGCTTGAGCGCGAGCAGATGCGCGTCGCCGGAAACGATCCAGCGGGCCTTGCCGGCCACCGCACACGCCAGCACACGGTCATCATCGGGGTCCGCGGCGATCACCGGCTCCGTTATCGGTTCCGCGATCACCTCAGCGATGGTGAGCAGCGATTCAACCAGCTCACCCACCGAGGTCTCGAGCGCAGCAATCCGTGGCGCGAACTTGGGACGGGCGAGTACTTCGCGTGCCTCCTCGACGATCGACGGGCTCGCGACCAACACGACGCGCTTGGACTCACCGATGCGCAGTATATCGTTGGGCGGTCCGCTCCAGAGCAGCGCAGAGATCCAGACGTTGGTATCGAGCACCAAGCGTCGCGGCTCACGCCTTGCGCGAGCGCTTTTCTTTCCGGTGCGCCTGGACTTCCGCGTCGATTTCGGCAAGCGGCATCTCCTTCTCGAGCCGCCGCGCGGCAATTGCCGAGAGCTTGGCCGGCTTCAGCCGCTTGAGCACGATAACGTCCCCCTCGGTCCACACGGCAAGCTCGCTACACTTCGGGAATCGTCGCAGCACTGCCTTCGGTAGCCGGATCGAACCGTCACTGGCAATCTTCACGGCTTCCATGGCGGCAAAGCTTCCCTTTATCTCCCACAACCAAGACCGATCAGTCTAACCGGCATCTCAAGATCCTCGGCGTTGGCCGTGATCCGCTTGAGGCTCTCTTTGCGCGCACGGTGCAGGAGCTTCGCAACAGACTTGCCGCGCAAGTACGTGCCGAAGTCCTTCAGTTCCATATCCGGCATCGTTGCTTACGCCCAGAGCGAAGTCAATTTACGGGCTGGATTGGATGCGGTCTTGATGTCGGACCAGCGCAGCTCTCGGCGTTTCAGCCGTCATCCAGAGGAATTCGCCTGCCACGAGCGTCCATGAGGGCGAAGCGCCTCTCCCAGGTTCGCGCTTCGTAGAGCCTGTCTCCCAGACGTCGGGCCAGCGCGCTGCTGACGTCGTCGAGCTCGACCAGCCGATTGGCGATTTCGTGCATCGGCAGGTCGAAAAGCAGATGCGCGCCCGTCGGCTGCAAGCGCGCCACCAAGACGTGCTGTGCGCCGGTCTCCTCGGTCACGACGTACCGGTCATGAACACCCACCACAGTGGCCCCTCGATGCGTGCCCGAGCGCAGCGGATCGTCCGCATCGATGACCCGATACGGCGCCCCGAAGTTAACGGGCAGCTCCACCTCTCCGGATGGCAGGTGCCGCTCGCGCGGGAGGTCCATGCGGCAGTCGATTCCGACGTAGCCGAGGACATGCGGTCGGAGCTGAGGATGCGGCCCACGGGTCGCCAATTCCCACCAGCCCGACTCTGACTCGTGCCGCTCCACACGCGTCTGCGGAGCCTGAGCCGATCCTTCTTCAAAACCACGGACCCTCCGCATGCGGTCCGAGTCCGAGTGCAACGGCATCACTACCCAACCTACGCGAAAATTCGTGCTCCCGTAAAGCAGCGCGCCGCGTCTTTGCGCCTTTGCGGCAAGCGCCTTGGGGGGGGTCGCTTCAGCGCACGCCCTGGGCTACCGTCCGGTGCTCACGAAAGGAGGCTCTCATGAATCACAACGATGCAATCCGGCTGTTCGCCAAGACCCTGCAGAACCTCGATCAATGGATGGACAAGGCCACCGCGTACGCGAAGGCCAAATCCTTCGAGGTCGACGTGCTGGCCCAGGCCCGCCTGGCGCCGGATCAGTTCGCGTTCGTCCAACAGGTGCAGGCCGGCTGCGACCAGGCCAAGTACGCGGCCGCGTACCTGAGCGGCAAGCAGGCGCCGTCCCACCCGGACACGGAGAAGACGTTCGCCGAGCTGCGGCAGCGGATCCAGAAGTGCCTCAGCTTCCTCGAGACCGTCCAGGCGAAGGACTTGGCCGGAGCCGAGGAGCGCAAGGTGGCGCCGCCATGGCTCGGTGGGAAGTGGCTCCGCGGCGACGACTACCTGGTGCACGTCGCGCTGCCGAACTTCTTCTTCCATGCGACGATGGCGTACGCGATCCTGCGTCACAACGGCGTTGAGCTCGGCAAGATGGACTACATCGGCTCGATGCCGACGAAGGAAGGCTGAGGCCGGCCAGCTTGGTGACATCAAGATCAGGAGAGGAGCCGCGCCGATGGGCATCTTGAACGATCCGCGCCTCGAAGCACTGCTCGACCGCTTGCACGCGCACAGCACAGGGCAAAACGAAACGGTCATGACCTACTTCATGGCGAGGGCCCAAGAGGGCACGCTCGACTGGAGCGGATTCGACGAGGGCATGCACCGGTTCATGAGCGACAAGCTCATCGCCCTCGATCGCGAGAAGGCGCAACTCTGCTACCAGCTCTGCCGCGCCCTCCGCGCGAAGCGAGTGGTCGAAGCTGGGACCTCTTTCGGAATCTCGACCCTCTACCTCGCGGCGGCAGTGCGCGACAACGTACAGAGAGACGGCGGTGCAGGGCTCGTGATCGGCACCGAGCACGAGCCGGAGAAGGCGAAGGCCGCGCGCGCTCACTTCGCTGAGGCGGGGCTGTCCAGCTTGATCGAGCTGCGCGAAGGCGACCTGCGCGAGACACTCAAGGACGTCGGCGGCCCCGTCGACTTCATGCTGATCGACATCTGGACTCCGATGGCACGCCCCGCGCTCGAGCTCGTTGCGCCCGCGCTGCGCGCGGGCGCAATCGTCGTCTGCGACAACACCACACAATTCCGCGACGCGTATCGCGAGTACTTCGAGTTCGTGAACGACCGGAAGAACGGTCTTCGCACGGTGACGCTGCCGTTTGAGGGGGGCCTCGAGCTCACTGTGCGCGACTGAGACTGCATCGACATTCTGCATGGACTACTGGACAGCGAAGGAACTAGTCGCCGCGCTGCAGGCTCGGCAGGTATCGGCCGTCGAGCTCCTCGATCGTTCGATCGCCCGCATCGAGGCCCATGACGGCACACTCAACGCCGTCGTGGTGCGCGACTTCGAGCGCGCCCGCGTCGCGGCCGCCGCAGCCGACAAGGCGCTGGCGCGTGGCGAGCGGCGCCCGTTGCTCGGTCTGCCGATCACCGTCAAGGAAGGCCACAACGTCGCGGGCCTTCCGACCACCTGGGGCATTCCGGGCACGCAACACCTCCAGGCGAGCGAGGATGCGGTGGCTGTCGGCCGCCTCAAGGCCGCCGGCGCGGTGGTGCTCGGCAAAACCAATGTGCCGTTCATGCTGGCCGACTGGCAGAGCTACAACGCCATCTACGGCGTCACCAACAATCCATGGGACCTCGGCCGCACACCGGGCGGCTCATCCGGCGGCGCCGCCGCAGCCCTGGCCGCGGGCTACGTATCGCTCGAGCTCGGATCGGATCTCGCCGGCTCACTGCGAATCCCCGCTCACTGTTGCGGCGTCTTCGCCCACAAGCCGACGCATGGTCTGGTCCCGCTTCGGGGCTTCGCGCCGCCAGGTACGCCCGCGCTCTCTGTGACCACCAAGGTCGACCTCGCGGCGGTCGGCCCCATGGCGCGCAGCGCCGGCGATCTGGCGCTCGCGCTTGATGTAGTCGCGGGCCCCGATGACGACGAGGCCGCGGGCTACAAGCTCGCCTTACCGCCGCCGCGCCACGCCGACCTCAAGAGCTTCCGCGTGCTCGTTGTGGATCATCATCCACTTCTGCCCACCGCGAACATCGTCCGCTCGACGCTCGGCACCTTCGCAGACAACCTCGTCAAGGCCGGCAGCACGGTCGGTCGGACGAGCCCGGCGCTGCCCGACCTCGCACTCGTGGCGCGCACCTATGGGCAGTTGCTCATGTCATTCATCGGCGCCGACTTACCCGATGATGTCTATCAGCGCTTGCACGCCGCCGCCGCGACGCTCTCACCCGACGACGATAGTATGTCCGCCATGGCTCTGCGCGGCAATGTGATGAGCCACCGCGACTGGATCAGGAACGATCGCCTCCGCGCTGGCCTGGCCCATCAATGGCGACAGCTGTTCCGCGAGTGGGACGTGGTGTTGTGCCCGATCATGCCGACACCCGCTCTCTCGCACGACCACATCGACATGAACGCCCGGCGAATCGTGATCGACGGAACGGAGATCCCCTACGTGGCGCAGAGCATGTGGTCGAGCGTCGCGACGCTCACCGGGCTCCCGGCGACCGCCATGCCGATCGGCCTGAGCGATGACGGCCTGCCCATCGGCGTGCAGATCATCGGGCCCTATCTGGAAGACCGCACGACGATCGCCTTCGCGGAGCTTGCCGAGCGCGAATTCGGAGGCTTCGTCGCCCCGCCCGGCTTCGAGCATTGACTCGTGGACAACGTCTTGATGGGCTCCGACCGCCTGGGCACTATGAAGAAGCCAAAGGCTTCCCGTCCCGCCGCTCGGCGGCGACCAGGGTCCACGGAAACGATGTGGTGCGGCGCAGCACTCGGAACTGCTCATTGACCAGCACCGCGAAGGCGGCGCTCGACCAGTGCTGGATGTGGCCTGGATCGTTGCCGAGGGCGGCGATGTTCTTGCCGCGCAGCAGGTTGGCGAGGCGGAAGTACGGCTCGTTTGGTACCGTGGCGACGAGGTAGCGGCGCGTGACGCGGCGGATCTCGCGCAGGCACGCCGCCGGCGTCTCGAGGTGCTCCAACACCTCGCTGATCACCACGACATCGAAGGCCTCGTCGCGATACGGCATGCGAACGGCGTCGCCGCAGACACGTGGCACGCCGGCGGGAAAGTTGCCCGGATAGTGCAACGCCAGCGCCTCGCGATCCATTGCGGTGAAGCGCGCCCCCGTGTAGCGCGCCGCCAGCCGCGGCAGGATGAAGGCCTCGCCGCAGCCGGCGTCGAGCGCGGTCGAGAACTCGAGGCCGTCAAGCAACTGCATCAGCCCCCCGTGGAAGCGCTCGATGAGCAGGCGCTGCAGCGGGTTGCGCGTCGTATGTTTGCGGACGTTGTCCGAGCGCGTCACGGCGCACTCAGTCATTCGAAACCCGCTGCACATGCCGGTTGGTGGACTGGTATTCGTCGGCCGGCGTCGGCAGCGGCGCGCCGGCCCTGGTCCGCCACTGCTCGGCGACAAGGCCGACGCCGAGCAGCTGCACCACCACCACCAGCGTCAGCGCCCCCACGCCCCACCCCCATCCGCTCGCCAGCGTAACGACGCCCAGCGCCGACAGCGCCGCGGCGCCGGCGCAGACGACGACGGCACCGAGGCTCACGGCTAGCGCCGCGGCGCCAAAGAAATGCAGGGGCCGATCGCGGTAGCGCGTCAGCAGCAGCACGGTCACCAGGTCGAGCAACGCTTTGGGCAGGCGCATGGGACCGTATTTCGAGCGGCCGTGGCGCCGCTTGGCGTGCCGCACCTCGACCTCGCCGATGCGCACGCCCAAGTGCTGCGCGAAGGCCGGCATGTAACGGTACAGCTCGCCGTAGGGGTGCAACTGCTCGAGCAGCTCGCGGCGGTACGCCTTGTAGCCGCAGTTCATGTCATGCAACGGCAGGTCGAGGACTGCGCGTACGATGCGGTTGAAAAGCCGCGACGCGATGACCTTGCCGAGGGGGTCGTGCCGCACCCGCCTCCAGCCCGATACCAGATCGAAACCCTCGCGCAGGCGCGCCAACAGGCGCGGCAGCTCCGCCGGATCGTCCTGCAGATCGGCGTCCATGGTGACAACGATCTCGCCCTGCGCGCGCTCGAAGCCGGCGCGCAGCGCGGCGGCCTTGCCGGCGTGCGCGCGCAGGCGTAACGCCCGCACGCGCGGATCGCGGTCGACGAGATCCGCCAGGACAGCGAACGAACCGTCACTGCTGCCGTCGTCGACGAAGATGATCTCCCAGTCCACAGCGATGCCGGCCAGCACTGCGGCCAGCTGATCATAGAGCGCCTGCAGGCTGGCCTGCTCGTTGAACAACGGTACAACGACGGTGATGGCGGTCATGGCGGGGCACCCGAGCTTTCTTCTGCCGCCGCGGCGCGGATGCACGGCGGGACGCCGTCGTTCCGCAGCCACGCCACGCCCGGCGCACGCACGACCACCGGACCGAAGGCACCGATCGGCATGAACTGCGTCGTGACATACTCGGTGATGAGCGGCGAGTAGTTGGCGAATAGGCGCTCCGGACGGTCGTCGAGGTTGTGCCAGGCATCGCCTAGCACCAGGGCCACGCCCTGACGGCGCACGGTATCGATCCACCGCCGCTGATCGGCGGGACCGCTGAAGAAGCCCGGCGACCAGGCTGGCTGCCCGCCGGCGAAGCGGCGGTCGGCGAAGTAGTACGCGCCGATGTCTGGCGGCAGCGCCACGACTCGATCGTCGGTGGCGGTACAGCGGCGCACATACTGGATAGCCTGTAGCCATGTATCGTCCGGGTGGCGAGCCGCCAACTCGGCCACCATGGCGGCGCGCGGTAGCGCGTGGACGCGTGCCATCCTTAGCGCCGTGCCAACGTGTGAATTCGGCCACTGCGCCACCCGCGCGGCCGCGCACAGCAACGCCGCACCCGCCAGGCCGACCAGCCCGATTCCCACTCGAGAGGCGGCTCGGTGGTGGGCCATTGCCCACCCGGCGAGCCAGGCACAGAGGACGAAACACACCGGCATGGTCTGCCGGAGGTGCGAAAAGTCGGACCGGTGCGACGCGTGCACCAGGACCGCCTGCGCCAGCACGGCGGCGGTGACGATGCGCCGGCGCTCGTTCGAGTCAGCGACGGCGCCCGGGCGCAGCGCGACGATGAAGGCGAGCGGCGGCACGAGGAAGGCGGCAACGAAGAGCAGGAACACGGCATTGCGCCGGTCCAGGAGTGGCGGAGCGAAGCGCGGGAACGGCAGCGACATGGCGCTGGCGTGCTGCGGCGCGACGAGGAACGTGTCGACGAAGTAGCCGGCCAAGCCGCCGCGCTGCGCCAGCCACAGCAGCCAGGGCACCACGAACAGCATCGCAGCGGCGGCGAAGCACAGCAGCCGCCCGGCCCGCTCCCGTGCGCCGCCCGGGCCGGTGGCGATCGCGACCCCGGCCGCCAAACCGACAAAGGCTCCGAAGTCGGCGCGGAAGAGGCCCGTCACCACCACCGCCGCCGCAAGCACCATGAGCGCGGCAGCCGTCGGCCGATCGATGCAGCGCCACGCCGCCCACAGGCACACCACGGGGCCGAGGACGACGTAGTACTTATCCAATCGCGGCGCCAGCATCAGCGCCACCACCAACAGCGCGGCGGCCACCAGGCCGCGTCCGCTCGCCATCCACAACAGGTGGAACAGCAAGACGTAGGCGATCACATAGGCGGCGGTGGTCAGCAACAGCTCCGCCAGTGTGCGCGGACCGAGCAGTCGTTGCGCCAGCGCGCTTGGATAGTAGCGCAGCGGCCCGTAGTCGGTGCGCCAGTCGATGAAGGGATGCTCGCCATGCAGGATCTGGTTCGCGCCGCCGAGCTGGTGCACCCAGTCCTTGGAGGTCAGCATCACCTCCGGCACCGGCCAGCACAGCGTCATCCAGCCGATGACCAGCAGGGCCACCGCCAGCAGCGCCACGGGGCGAGCACCGAATCGGCGCGCGATGGTAGCTTCCAGTCGAGCGAGCGATGCTGCGTGGCGCTCTTCGATGGGATCTGGGCAGAGGGGATCGAAGCGCTCCTTCATAACCTCACCAGTGCGCACCCCGTCATGGCGGGACTCTTACCGCGCCGCACACTGCATTGGCAAAGCCTTCAAGGATCCGGAGGTGTTCGGCCGCTGCTCCCCTGCGTCGGCGGCATCGGAAACCGGTTCGTGTGACGAGCGCAGCGTCTCGCGGGCAGCGATGGATCACTTGGACCACGATATGGAACAGAGGCTGCAATCGCTAGTATCTCGATGCCAATGGTCTACAAACAACGTGGCCGAGGACTTCCGACCGCTTCCGGGCTGGAATGAGCAGGCCGCGCCTCAGCGACATCGAGATGAGATAAGGAGCTTCCATGAATCCAGAGCATTGCCTGATCGAACGCGACGGCCACGTGCTGATCGTGACCCTCAACCGCCCCGAGGCGAAGAACGCCCTGAGTGCCGGAATGCTGGCCGGCATGTACCGCGCCTGGCGCAAGCTCGACGACGACCCCGAGCTGCGCGTGGCGATCCTCACCGGCCGTGGCGACGTCTTCTGTGCCGGCGCCGACCTGAAGGCCATGGGAGCGGGAGAGTCGGACGACGAGTTCATGCAGCTGATGTCGGAGGTGCCGGACATCCATTGGCAGGCGCTTCTCCGGCACAACCGGCCGCTGAAACCCATCATCGCGGCGGTGGAGGGCTTCGCGGTAGCCGGAGGCACCGAGATCCTTCAGGGCACCGACATCCGTGTTGCCGCCGAGGACGCGGTCTTCGGCATCACCGAGGCCCGGCGCGGGCTCTTCCCGCTTGGCGGGTCCAGCGTGCGACTGCGACGACAGATCCCCTACACTCTGGCGGCGGAGATCCTGCTCACGGGGCGCCATGTGACCGCCAAGGAAGCGCTGGCTTTCGGTCTGGTGGGGCGGCTGACCCCGAAGGGGCAGGCGTTGGCCGAAGCGAAGAAGATCGCTGCGACGATCTGCGACAACGGCCCCCTCTCGATCCGTGCCCTCATGCACATGCTGCGAGAAGTCGACGAGAGCTACAGCGAGGCGGACGCGCTGGCCAAGGAGCTCGAATACGGCAGCCCCATCTTCGGCACCCGGGACGCCCGCGAAGGCATGAAGGCCTTCGCGGAGAAGCGCAAGCCGGTCTACACGGGCGAGTAGCACATGAAGAAGCTGGCGCCGAACACGCCGGTGATCGTCGGGATCGGATTCCATCAAGAGCGAATCGACGATCCCACGCAATGCGCGGAGCCGTACCGGCTGATGGTGCGCGCGGTGCGCCGTGCCGCCGACGATGCGGGCTCACAGAAACTGCTGAAACAGATCGAGTCGATCTCCGTGCCGCAGGGGATGTGGCAGTATCGCAACCCCGGCAGGTTGATTGCCGACGCACTCGGCTGCCCGTCGGCGAAGAGCGTCGTCTCGGATCTGGGAGTCCTGCAGCTGACACTCCTCAGTGATTTGTGTCGCGCCATCGCAGCCGGCGAGCAGGGCCTGGGCGTGGTCACCGGCGGAGAAGCGCAGTTTCGCGAGCTGCGCAGCATGATCACCCACCAACCGGTCACGGATACGCAGCAGCCCGAGGACACGCCGCCGCCGGACGTGCACCACACGTCGCAGGACCCGTTCTGTAGCGACCTCGAAGGGCAACGCGGGCTGCACTTGCCGGCCGAGCTTTTCGCCATCATCGAGTCTGCCCTGCGTTACCACCAGGGCTTGGACATCGAAGCGCACCGAGACAAGGTGGCCAGTCTCTACGGGTCCTTCAGCGAGATCGCCGCCGCGAATCCCCATGCCTGGCGGCGAGAGCCGATGCGCGCCGAGGAGATTCGCAATCCTACGGCAAAGAACTCCATGCTGGCGTTCCCGTATACGAAGCGCCATTGCACCCAGTGGAACGTAAACCAGGCGGTTGCGATCATCGTCTGCTCGGCAGCAAAGGCCGAGCAGCTCGGCTTGAGAAGTGACGGTTGGGTTTATCCCCTGGCGGCGGTGGAGTCGAAGCACGTCGTGGTCCTCGCTCAGCAACGACAGCTGCACAGCCATCCGGGCACGGTCCTGTGCGGCGAGCGGGCCCTCGCTCTCGCCGGGATCGCTACGCAAGACCTCACTGCTGCGGAGCTCTACAGCTGTTTCCCGGCCGCCATCCAATCCTTTGCGCACGATCTGAAATTGGAAAACGTGTGTCCGCTCACCGTGACCGGCGCCATGCCCTTTGCGGGCGGCCCCTTCAATAGTTTCAGCCTGGAGGGGGTCGCTAGGATGGTGGAGGTGTTGCGCTCGGGTGCGCTGGGGAGAACATCGGAACGACGGGTCGGACTGGTCTCCAACCTCAGCGGCATCTTCGGGAAGCAAGCGTGTGTGGTGCTTTCGACCGTGCCCAACGGCGGCGGCTACGCCTACGAGGACATTACGCGCGCCATCGCCGAGAAGGATCCTCCTGTGCCCCTCACCGGCGACTACGCCGGTCCGGCCACGATCGTCGGTTACACCGTGATGTTCAATCGAGACGAGGTCTCGCACGGCATCGCCATTTGCGACACGCCCAAGGGCGAGCGCACGGTGGTCAGAACCGAGGACAAGACGCTACTGGAGTCGATGACACGAGAAGAGTTTTGCGGCCGGGTGATCGAGGTTCTACGCGATGGACGTTTTCAGCAGGGCCCGGCCGGCTCTTGACGAATGCGAACCACGCCTCAGGGGTTGGCCCATACGATGATGACGACTCTCTCCACCACTTGAATTGAGCACGGAAGTGCTCAAGGGTGGGACGGCAGCGGTCTGGAGAAAGGAAACCGTTAATGGCCGAAGCCGAGCGCCTGAGCGCCCTCTACTCGGAGAAGCTCGGGACGCGTAGCCTGGACATCTTGCACGTTGCCAGCGCCTTGGTGCTGGGATCGACATCGTTCGTCACCTTCGATCGGCGCCAAGCCGCATTGGCGCGAGCGTCGGGGCTGAAGGTGCCTCGATAGACCACATCGGCTCGCTGCCGACGCAGGTAGGCTGAGGCCGACGAGCTCGCGGCATTGCCAAGGCGTGAACGGACGACTGGTGGGCGGCGCGAGGATCCAAGCTTCTGGGACGAGAGCAACCTGCAGCTGCACTGAGGCCGACAGCGCGCGACACGCACCGGACAGTCCGGATGACGAGTACGTGTACTGGCCGACCTGAAACGCTCCTGCGCATTAGTCCCCACTCCTTGGGGAAATCCCTTAGTTGTTACACCCCGCCCGCGGACGTAGGAGTGAGCACGTCACTCACTACGGGGGAAAATCATGATGACTCGCTTGTCACGCTCGCTGGTTGGACTGTGTGGAATCTGCTGGCTCCTCGCCGCACCTTCGCAAGCGCGAACCGTTTGCGGCGATGATCCCACCGACGCCGACGCCGTCGCGGCAGTGCGGGCGGCGATCACCGCGCAGTGCAACTGCGACGCGCACGCCGGCGGCTTCACCCATGGGCGATACGTGCGCTGTGCGCGCACCCTCGCGCTCGCCGCGCGGCACGCCGGCACCTTGCCCAGGCGCTGCTTCGCGGCGGTCATGAAATGTGCGCAGCGGTCGACCGTCGGCCGGCTGGGTGCGGTGGTCTGCTGTACCACGAACTCGCACGGCGTCACGCGCGGCAGGATCAAGGCGAAGGCGGCGCTGTGCAAAGCACCTAAGGGCGGCAGTGCCTGTATGCCGTACGCAATCAACGTCTGCGACGGCTGCACGACGACCGGCTGCGTGATTCAACCGACACCCGTGCCGACCCCGACGCCGCTGTCCTGCCCACAGGCGCTGGTGCCGCTCCCGCCCAACTTGATCACGGTGCCGCTGACTCTGGGGAATGGGACCACCAACTGCGGGGGGCTCAAGTTCAACCCGCCGGCGTCTCCTCCATTCTCGGGTGAGGTGGACGACGTCAACGGCGTGAAGATGGCGGATCTCGGCCTCGGCTGCCTTTACGCGGGCAGTCTGCCCGCCCTCCCGGTGCCGGGCGGCTCCACCACGACGATGAGCGTCATCGGCGTCTCGGGTTCGGCGCTGATCCTGGGTGCGAGCGACGGCAGCGGCCCGACCGACTGCACCCGCGGCGCCGGTCCGGAGAAACACTGCATCAACGGCAATGCGGGTTTGGGTGAAGGGGCCTGCGACTCTGACGCCGACTGCGGAACACTCGCGGGCGGCGCACTGATCGTCGGATCGTGCGCCCTCGACGCCCACTGCTTCTTCGGCCCACCCGTCCCGACGGTAGTGCCGCCGCTCGGCATATGCTCCGTCAACGCGCTGGTCTCGGACATCTGCGGCTCAGCGGATTCGAGCGGGAACTCGCAGGTATTGGCAGTCGTTGCAGCACGACTCTACGCCAACGCGAATCCCGATGCCCCATGCCCCCAGTGTATCAACGGCGCGTGTAGCGATGGTCCCAACGTTGGACAGCCGTGTTCACCCATCGGACCCGGTGGGTCGACTGTCGAATGCCCGCCGAGCCCGTTCGAATACTTGACCTCGCTCACCCTTCCGCTCCAGCCGCTGACCAGTGGTACCTCGACGCTCACCCAGAGCGCCGCGCAATTCTGCCCGCATCCGACCCCGGCCGTGCCGCCGCTGTGCCCCCCTGTCCCGACGGCCTTCGGGTTGGCGAACGCGGGCAGCATCCATGAGGTCGGCTCGGGCCTCGGCGCCAACGGTCAGCTCAGTCTGACGCTCGGCGCCACGTTCTGCCTCCCGAAGAGCGGCAGCTTCATCGACCTCCTCGCCGGGGCCCCGGCTCCGGCTGCCCTCAGCGCCACCGGGACACTCGACCTAACGAACGCACTCCCGCTGCTGCCCTAGAGCGGCGCTTCGTCAACGTGGCCCGGTTCCTACCGCCTCGCGCTCCGCGCGGTACGCCGCTGCAGCAAGCGACGGACGGCGGGATCGGCTTCCGGGCCGATCGCCCGCTCGGTGGAGGAGGATCCCTCTCTGCTCGAATCACCCCATCGCCCGCTTCGCGGCGCCGACGAGTTGGTCGGCGCGGCGGGTCGGTTCCGGGAGCCGATACCGGATGAGACTGTCGATAAACGCGAGGCAGACCCTTCGACAAGCTCAGGGTGAGCGGAATTCTTCTTTGAAATTGAATCCCCAACCGCTCGTGCTGAGCTTGTCGAAGCACTGTTTGCGAGAAAATCGACAGTCTCGGATGGCGCAGGCAAGGACGATCTGCGGCGTCCGCGAGGCGCAACGGGCGATGCAGGTCACTGTACCTGGGCCATCACGGCATCGGCGCTGTCGACCACGACCTGTGCGGTGGTGGGCCCGTAGAGCGTTGCCTGGCCTTCGTAGGTCGCGGCGTTGTACTGCGCGAGGGTGGCGAAATAGCCGCCGTACTCATTCGCGAGCCCGAAGATGAAGCCGTGCGCAAATCCCTTCGTCACCGCTCGCGCCTTCAAGTCCCAACCGATCTCGGTGACCGGTTCGCCGGGGATGGCGACGAATACCGTGTCGTCGATGCGCAGCGCCTGGAACGGCAGGGTCGTGGGCAGCCAAGCCGGATTGAGCGGGAGAGTCAGCGGAAATCCCGGAATCATGTCGCACAGGGTCTTGCTCGTCCCGGGAACCGGGACGCAAGTGCCGGCGTTCCATGACGGTGACGGCATGGCCACGTCCTGGAGCGCGCCGCGCAGATCAATCGCCGATTTGGTCGCGATGCTCGACCACAAGGCGACGACGTCACCGCCGACAATCGTGCCTTCCTGCTGCATGCCGAGGAAATCACCGTGCTTGGGTGCCACGTCGCCTTCGGCCCCATTGGTGAAGATGGCAACCACGCCGGGGATGCCGGCTTCGATGACGCGTTCCATCTCGCCCATGCAGTCGGCGGAGATCAGCAAGTTCGACTTCCCCAGCGATGTGCCGTGCACCGCGAAATTGAACAGCGCGGCAATCGGAGTCCCGCCCGGCGTGGTGATCTTCACGATGCCGAGCTCCGTATCGTACACCGTCGGCTGACCGCTGCGGTTCTTCGATGCCTGATCCTCCTTCGTCGAAGCAGTCCCGAGACGCGCCGGCTGCAGTGCGGCGTTCGCCTGCTGCAACGCCGTGGTCGCGGCCAGCAGGACACGCTGATACATCGCGTCGGAGAAGCAGTCGACGGCGAGGAGCTGCGGCAGCGTGTGCTCCGAGATGGCCCCGGGCCCGGAGTGCGTGTGCGTGGCCAGGACAACGAAGTCGGAATACGCGATGCCCAGCGTCGTCGCCACCTTGAAGAGATCCTCACGCAGCTTGCGCGAGGTGCCGATCAGGTCGAGCTTCACCACGGCGACCTTGTGCACGCCGTTGCTCAGCACCAGCGCGCGCGCCATGACGGGGTCATGCGTTCCTTTATTGGGCTCGAAGAACGTCGCTGCCGTGCTCGAGTCGGGATCGAAACAGGTCCCGCCGAGAGCCAGTAGATTCAGCGGAATCGTCGTCGCTGTAAACTCGCGACGCGGACTGGCACCAAAGCCAGCCAGTGGCGCGCCGGGTTCAATCGTGATCGCAGCGGTTGCCGCCCCGGCGAGCAGCGGGCCGATGGCCGCCGGCACGCCGGGACCGCCCATCGGAGCTGGCTTCTGAGGTCCGCAAAGGCAACCCGCGAGGGTCGCGGCGCAAAGCAGCGCGGCTGAGAGACACCGTCGTGCGCGTACGGTCAGTCCTCGCATCTGTATGGTCTCCCTTCGCGCGCACCATGGCGCACGTCTGGGCATGAACGCAAACGCTTTTCGAATAGCTACTCACACAGATGGAGAATCCCAGAGCCGCTTGTGACTCCACATCCAGTACTGCGGATGTTCGCGAATCACGGCGCCGAGCACGTCGGCGGAGCGCTGCGTGAGGCGCTGGATATCGCGCTCGCCATTGTCGCTGGTTGTGTACTCAAGGATCGGCCCGATCGTGATACGCAAGCGGCCACGCGCGAGCGGCAGCGCATACACTGGAAGTAGGCTGGCCTCGTGCCGCAACGCGAGGCGCGCGACGCCAGTCTTGAGCCGTGTCGCTTGCCCGAGGAAATTAACCGTGGCGCCTTGCTGTTCACTGTGGTGGTCCATGGCAATCAACAGTGTGTCACGCCTCGCCAACGCTTCGTGCATCGATCGCATGTCCGCGATGTATGCAATCGAGTTTCCGAATTTACAGCGAATCCGATTCACGTACGTGTCGAGGTAGGGGTTCGCCAGTGGCCGGGCGACCAGCGTGAACTGCTGTCCGCTCAGATTGATCCCCAGGAACATGAGCTCCCAGCGGCCGAAGTGGATGCCGACCAGGATCGCGCCCCGACCGCAGGCCGCGGCCTGCTCAAGGGCCAGGCGTGCACCGTCATCGAACTCCACGAGCGCGTCCACATCCGCCCGTGTCGCACGCCGTAGCCAAAGGAGCTCGGCGAGTGTGGCGCCGAGCGTGGTGAGGCACTGGCGCGCCATGTTTTCGATCTCAGCCTCGGTCTTCGTTTCGCCGAACACACGACGGAGGTCCCGCTTGGCGATGCGCAACCGCCGCCGTGAGACCCATGGCAGCAGGCGCCCCACCATCTCGCCCAACCGGAGAGCGCGCTGATGCCCGAGTTGCCACAGCAGCGCGGCGAGCGTTTGCCACCCGAGCAGCTCGATGCGCCAACGCAGGCGGCGGAGCCAGGACAAGCCGGCCCTTCGAGACGACACCTGAAGAGATGGCGCCTCCTGGCACTCAGCTACCTCAGGCACGCTCTCGCGGAAGTCCAGCATCCAGAAGCCCTTGGATGAGCCGCTCGACGATTTCCGGCTTCGCACCGCGGAACGACGCGCGAAACCCATCGACGGTAAACTCGGGCTGCGCCCGCAACATCGCGGCGAGATGCGCACGGGCTTCATCCGCACGCCCCAGGCGCACGCAGCTCGCAGTGAGCAGCGCGTGCGCCGTCGGAAAGTCGGGCCGCAATCGCAGCACGCGCCCGCAGGTCTCGATCACGCGCTCGTCGTCTTCGAGCGCAAAATGGCAAGACGCCTCGGCCGCGAGGTAGACCCACAGGAGCGGATCGCGCGGGCTCAGCCAGATGGCGCGGCGCACGGCTTCGAGCGCCCGGTGGGGATCGCCTCCGACGGAGAGGTGAAAGCCCAACATGTAATGGCCGAAGGCGAAGCTTGGGCTCAACTCCACCGCGCGTTCCGCCGCCTGGATGGCGAGGCGCAGCTGGCCGGCAAAGGCCTGACCGATGGACATGCCAAGCAAGGCGTGTGGATCGTTCGCGTCGAGCCGCATGCAGGCCTGTGAGATCGCGAAGATCTCGAGGGCGACTTTTTGCGGATCATCCGTCCACTGGTAAAAGACGTCCAAGGCCAGCGAGAAGACCAGCGCGTAGTACGCCCACACGAAATCGGGATCACGCGCGATCGCAGCGCGCAGCAGCTCTTGCGCGCGCGCCGTGTCCTCGCGCGTGCGGCGATTCGCGTGCCACCAGCCCCGCTGGGCCAGGTCCCACGCATCGAGCGGCGGATGATTGCGCCGCACCACGCGCTGCGGCTCGGCATACGAGAGCTGCTGATGAATTGAGGCGGCGATGCGCTCGGCGATGTCGTCCTGCACAACGAAGAGATCTTCGATCTCACGGTCGTACCGTTCGGCCCATATGTGGTGGCCGGTTGAGGTGTCGATCAACTGCGCGTTCACCCGGATGCGATTGCCGGCGCGGCGCACGCTGCCCTCGACGATGTACTGCGCACCTAACTCGCGGCGCACTTGCTTCACATCGACCGGCCGGCTCTTGAACTGGAAGCAGGAGTTGCGGGCGATGACCGGCAAGAAGCGGAACAACGAGAGCTGCGTCGTCAGGTCCTCACACAAACCGTCGGCGAAGTACTCCTGCGTAGGATCGGCGCTGAAGTTGTCGAACGGCAGCACCGCGATCGCCGGCCGCTCGAACAGCGCTGGCGCTGCGCCGAGGCTCGGGGTGACGGTGGCAGCCGCCGGCTGGGGCTCACCGCTTTCGGGAACGACGATCTGGTAGGCGACTACCGGCTCGGGGACGTTCTTCACGTGCTGCGCGCCAAGGCTCTCCAGGCGCAGGTCGATGTGATGGCGCACCTGTTCGAGAACCGATTCGGAGATGCAGACGCCGGAGGGTGCGGCCAGTGCCTGAAGGCGTGCAGCGATGTTGACGCCATCGCCGTACACGCTGTCGCCATCGATGGCGAGGTCACCGAGGTGGACGCCGATGCGGTACTCCATCGCGCCTCCGCCTTCATCGCGGTTGCGCTGTTGGAGATCACGCTGGATTGCAGTGGCGCAGCGCACGCACTCGACGACGCTTTGAAAGACGGCGAGCACGAAGTCGCCGGCGTAGTCCACCACGCGTCCGCCATGGGCTTCCGTCAACGCGGCGATGCGGCGCTGGCAATCCTTCATGGCTTCGATGGTGGCACGCTCGTCGGTCGCCATGAGCTTCGTGTAACCGACGATGTCGGCGCACAAGATCGCAACTAGGCGGCGTTCGTATGAGGACGAGTGCGCTCCGGGGTCCAGCGACATGAGCTATCCGACGGCGCGACGACCGGCCGCGTACGACGCGCGGACCAAGCAGATAGCCCGCATCAACGGCCGATTCGACATAATGCCCCAGTATGAGACGGTCCCAAAAACCCCGACGTCCCCCTGGAAATCCCGGACGAACTGTAGGGCGCGGACAAACCGCTTGTCAAGTGTCAGCAACAGTGTCTGTATTCTTCCAGCATATTGGTGACACCTCGGTTGGCCCGACTGGCATCGGGCGTGGTGATCGAGCGCATCGAGAAAGCGGGCCGCAGTGGTTGCCGTGGCTCGCTCGTGGCCCTCGACGATCAAGACTCAAATCCTCACACTCTCCCGCGAGAATACCAACGTCCGCTCCCTGGCCATCTCTCTGAACCAAAAGCGCAAGGTCATGCTGATCTGCCAGGACGCTCTGGCCGCCCTCGATCTCGTCGAGCTCTACAGCTGCTTCCCCGCTGCCGTGCGCGTCCAGCAACGCGCGCTGCGACTGCCCGCCGACGGCGTGCCGACCATCACCGGCGGCGAGAGCTTCGCCGGGGGGCCGTGGAACAACTTCGTGCTCCAGGCGACCGCTGCCATGGTCGAGCGCCTGCGGGGACAACGCAACGTGAAGGGGCTCGTGTCCACCGTGAGCGGAATCGTGAACAAGCCCGGCCTGGCCGTGTACGCCACACGACCCGACCCCCTGCCCCTCCTGCTCGGCGACCTGGCCGATCAAGCCGATCGAGCGACGCCGCGCGTCGAGCTGATTGCCGGGTACCGCGGCCCGGCTCGGGTTGCGGCATACACCGTCACCTACGGGCAAACCGAGCCCACGCAGTGCACCATCATCGCTGACACGCCGAGCGGTACGCGCTGCATGGCGTCGTCCGCCGACGCCGCGCTGGCGGAACGCGCGACGCGCGAGGAGCTGATCGGGACGACCGTCGGGGTGGACGGCATCCGGTTCGAGCTCTGAGCAATCCAGGAAGACCTTGCCAGCTACGAAGCGATCGACGATGTAGAGGTAACCGGCGTCGTCGATGTAGCCGAGGTCGCCCGGCCCTGTGCGTGGGTACATCTCGAGCGATTTCGATCGTGATCCGGAGCCGCTTCCGGTTGTCGTCATCGACGGCCGTGAGCTCACTTGGGAAGAGTTCGGCCGGATGCTCCTGTCGTTCGAGGGCTGGCAGTTCCGCCTGGAGATCATCGATCGCACGGAGGAAGCGTAGTGCCGCCGCCCTCGTCCGCGTCTTCGGCCGTCCTCGAAAAGATCGCGGCGCACAGATATGATTCGACCCGCGCTTCGGAGCGGTTGGAGGTGAATCATGGAACGAGCCGTTGTGGTGCGTGGGCACCTAAGTGATTTCAATCATATTGATTTAGACGAACCCGTGTCCGGCATCCGCGGCGCGGTCGAGGTGACCTTGCGGCCGATCCAGGAGCTGTCGTTGGGTTCACCCTTGGCAGTCCTGCACGCGATGCGAGGTTTGCCTGATCTCGAAGCGGGTGACGTTGATGAGCTCGAGCGCATGATTGAGGAGGGCAAGTTGCCAACAAGACCGGAAGGGCTCGCGACTACCGTCTGGACTGCTTGACTGCAGGTCGCCGATCAGAACCATGCATCACAAGCGAGGCAAGCCGAAATCGACACGCGCGGGCTGCCTTCTCTGCAAACCGCACAAGCATCAGGCTGAGAAGCATCGCGCCCGCGCTGGCGAAAAGCGCGAGGGCGAACGGCAGGTCGAGCAGTGGCGCAGCGCGGTCGGCGCGACGGACCAATGATCAGGCTGCGATCACGGCCCAACTGCGCGGCGTGTCGGTGGTCGATCAGCCATCTCACTTCGCAGCATCGAGCAGCTTGATGAAGGTGCGTTTGGGCTTGTGCGCCGTCAGGTAGGCAGCAAAGCCTGCGCCTCGTCGCAGCGCGACGTCAGGCGCTGGACCCTTCGAAGCAGTGCGATCGCTTCCTGGTACGCGTCGTTGCAATCAACCGCCTCCCGAGGAGCCAGAACGCAGGTCAGCCTCTGCGCATCCCGTGGGCGCCTGTTGCAAGAGTCATCGCGCTTTGTCTCTTCGCCAGTTCCAGTGCGGCTCTCTCCCGGTGATCTCGGGCAGATGGCGACCGTCGACCTTGTCGCGCCGAACGTACTTCGCCAGGAAGTCGACAACCCGGCGGCGCTCCCCGCCGCGGCCGGGGCAAATTAACTCGTTGCGTTCGACGCGCCACACTGCGCCTTCAACGCGATCGAGCGCTCCGTGAAAACCGTGTTCGCCAAGGTGATCCATTGCGCTCTCGACTGCCAGCGGTGGGCCGCGATGAAGCACCGTGGGCGTGATGAAGTGGCCGCGTCCGCTTCGTTCAACAAGTTCATCGAACGGTCTCCGTTTCGTGCCAATGAGATCGAAGGCAACGAACGGCTCGTGCCGCAGCTCGTATCGTGTGCCGTGGGCTTGGGCGAGCCATTCGCCGCACAGCCGTTCACCGTCGTGGAGTACCGTGAGAAAGCGGTCCTGATTCTCATAGACCCAGCACGCAAACATCCGGTGTTGCTCGTACGGCGAAGAGAGTGCCTCGTAGCCGGATCGGTTCAGCGCGTACAGAGTCTCGCCCACGCGTGCAACGCCGACATTTGAACCGTCGAGCTTTTCGAGCACGATTGCGAGGTCGTGCCGATCACGCGCGGCCAGCGTGGCGATACGCGCCTGTCCATCGTCACAGTGATGGTCACCAGGCCCCAGCCGGCTGCCGGGAAGGTGCGGAATGTGCCCATAGTTCTTGATGCCCAGAGGCTTGCGGGGGAAGGCAGTCATGTTTTGTTCCGCACGTGAGCACAGTCACACCGTTTGCAGTTGAGTCGTCATGCTTAGCGCCGCTGCCGATCGATGGGCAATGGATCGGCTGCTGCTTCGTTTGCACGAATGTGCGCCGGTTGCCGGCGGGCAAGACGCCGGCCGAGGATTGCGGACGCTGCCTGGGCGGGGCACAATCGAGCCGCATGCATCACAAGCGAGGTAAGCCGAAGTCGACACGAGCGGGTTGCCTCCTCTGCAAACCGCACAAGCATCAGGCCGAGAAGCATCGCGAACGTGCCAGCGAAACGCGCCAAGGCAAATGGCAGGTCGAGCAGTGGCGCAGTGCGGTCGGCCGGAAGGAAGAAGCGTGAGCGCGCCACGGTCAGCTGTCAGCGTTGTCGAGGTGTGGATGGTGATGCGGGCTGTGGGCAACTTTCCAGCACTATATGACTGTGACGGAGCAAAACGACGCGCTGAAGGTGTGCTTGAAGAAGGTCGTCAACGAGATCCGCGACGAGGCGGCACGGCAGATTCGCGGCTTCCCGAGCGAGCTCCGCCGCCAGACCACCAGAGGCTGGGGCGAGGAGTTCGCCCGGCAGATCTTCGGGACGTCACGGCGCCGTCGGCAACCCCGGTGATGCCCGTCGGGAGAACGGGCCGCCCCGGATCGCAGAAACCACGATGCTCCGGGTGGTCCTCGAAAACAGCGGTGCCAGCGGGTATCATCCGACTTGATTCGGATCGGATCCGCCGAGAGCGTGGATCATGAGGTACGGAGGTTCGCCATGTTTGACCGAGTGACGTTTGACCCGAAGATCATGGGCGGACGGGCATGCATTCGTGGGATGCGGGTACCGGTTTCAGTGATCGTCAGCCAGATCGCGCATGGTGCCTCTTTCGACGAAATCCTTGTTGGCTACCCCGATCTCGAACGAGACGACATCCAGCAGGCCATCGAGTACGCGGCGTGGTTGGCCCAAGAGCGTGTGGAGAATGCGTAGGCGGTCGTGCGCATCCTGGTGGACATGAGCGTCGACATCCGTGTTGCGGATTGGCTCCGCAGCCAGGGCCACGATGCAGTTCATCTCCGCGATGAAGGGTTACACCGGATGCCGAACGGCGAGATTTTCGAGAAGGCTCTGTCGGAAGATCGGATCGTGTTGACGTCTGATCTCGACTTCGGAGAGATCGCCGCAGCGCTCAAGGACACTGCAGGCAAGGTCCTGCTTCTCCGGCTCCAAAACGGTCGGGCTGCAAACGTGATCAGTCGCCTGAGCAGCGTTTTGCCGCGCGTCGAGCGCGATCTCGCTGCAGGTGCCGTGGTCATCGTGGAGGAATCCCGGCATCGGGTGAGGCCTTTGCCCATCGGGACAACGAGCCAACTCAAATGAAATCCCTTGCGTCGAAGAAATCGACGAAGACCAATGGCGAGAGCTAGAGCACTGCGCAAACAGGATCTCCGCGAGCTGGGCTGGAAGGCCCTTGTAGCCGCGCTCGGCGTCGCCAACGCTACCCGGTTCGTCGTGCGCTCCGAACTGAGTCGGTGGCCGCAGAAGTCGCTGTTCGCGAAGACGTGGAACGATCGTGGCGCTCTTTCGGTTCGATGAGATTTCCGGTTATCGGCGGATCGTCGACTTCAAGGATCCCCCCGTGGATAACGGCCTATACGGCCTCGACGGCTTTCTCAATTTCTTCGACAGCGCGATCGGAGCATCTGCGGTCATCCCCGCAGCGACCTACGTGCAGGTCGTGCTCACGCGCGACGGCAGTGGCCAGGTGGTGGGCTACGTCAATGGCGCACAGCAGTTCGCGTTCCCCGATTCGGGCAACGACGGCGTCGTCGTCGGCAACACCCTACGATTCTTCAAGGATGACGGTTCATCGGAAGAATCGGCAGGGGCGGTGGCGCGTATCCGACTTTTCGATACGGCGCTGAGTGCGGCGGAGGTGGCGGCGCTTGATCGTCCGAAGCCAGCGCCGGCACTGGCGCCGCTCGGTCTCGTGTGCGTGGGCGTGGCCCTGCTGGCGGTGGGCCTGCGGCGGCTGCGAAGCCGGGTGTAGTTGTCCTTCCCGGCGAGGAGCACTATGCTCGCTTCCTCGCGGATGGCGGTGAGCGCGAGCTTCAATTGCTCATCGGCAACGCGATCACCACACCAAGACACCTCGGGAACTCGTAGATCCCGGTCACAAAACCCGAGACCTTGAGGGTGGGGTCTCGGGTTTGCGCCAAAAAACCCAGGCGGGATATAGCGTCCCCGACGGGATTTGAACCCGTGTCGCCGACGTGAAAGGCCGGTGTCCTGGGCCAGGCTAGACGACGGGGACGTGCGTAGTGAACCGCCAGCCTCGCGAGCGCGATCGCATTTCCCGGGATAGCGCCCGCCTTCAGGCAAGCGGGTGTTGTGCGTAACGGGATTTGTCGGCCAAATCAAGTCGCGCACGACCTCGCACCGGCAGCTTGCCACTTGAACCGCCGCGCGGCTTATGTGATGAGGAGACGCTTGAAGTGCTTGGGAGGTGACGTTGATATGGCCAAGAAAGCAAAGCCACGAACTGCGAAGAAGAAAGCCGCGACGAAGAAGGTGAGCCGGCCGGCTGCGCGTTCGAAGAAACCGGCGAAGAAGTACGATCAGACCGGCGCGCCGTGGTGGAAGAAGTTCCGGCCGACGGAAGTCGACGAAGCGGGGGCGTGACGCCCGACTCGCACCCTTGCTGCACCGGCGCTAGGGGCCTAGAGTAACCTCAATCGAGAAGGAGGCACTCTATGAGCACCGAACAAGTCGAGCTCAGCCGCGATTGCGACGCGGTGCAGATCCCGGCAGGGCACACGATCACCCTCCCGAAGGGCACCGTGGCAATCATCACGCAGTCGCTCGGTGGGACGTACACGCTCCAGGTGCCGCGGTTCGGCGGACTGTTCCGCATCACCGGCACCGACGCCGACGCCATCGGTAAGCAGAGCGAGGCGCCGGCCAGTGCGGCGGACAGCGGCGCCGACGACAGCCTCGAAGCCCAGGTGTGGGAGCAGCTCAAGACCTGCTACGACCCGGAAATTCCGGTCAACATCGTCGACCTCGGTCTCGTCTACGACATGCAGCTCTCGCCGCTCGGCGACGGCGCCAGCAAGGTTGACGTGAAGATGACTCTCACGGCACCCGGATGCGGCATGGGCGCTTCGATCGCACACGACGCCCGCCAGAAGTTGCTGGGCCTGCCGGGCGTAGAAGAAGCCGACGTCGAGCTGGTGTGGGACCCACCTTGGAGCCCACAAATGATCTCGCCCGAAGGTCGCGCCTTGCTGGGAATGGAATAGCGGGACGGTCTGCTACTCGTTGATGATCACCGGTGTCCCGAGCGGCACCACGTCGTACAAGTAGTCGATATCGCGGTCACTGACCGCGATGCAGCCTTCCGTCCAGTCGACCGGAATCATCGGACGTCCACCGTGGCCGTGAATACCGACGCGCCCGCCCATGGCGGTCGACCACGGTGGTGTGGTCTGGCGCAGGTTGGCGAAGAAGATATCGGCCCACTCGTTCGCCGAGATCAGGCGTTCGGCGAACGCCCGGTCGGCGTCATCGAGATTCGGATAGCTGATGCCGAGGAAGCGATGGAAGCGGCTCTGCGGGCGCTTCTCGCAGACATAGTACTTGCCCGCGGGGGTGTGCCCGTCGCCGCGCTGGAGCTTGCCGACCCTCGGGTCTTTGCCGAGCGCGACCTGAAATTCCTTCAGCACCCGATCGCCTTCCTCGAGGCGCATGAGGTGGCGGCCCTTCCATACGTGGATCGTCAACTCGCGCGTCTCCGAACCGCGCGCTGACCAGGCCTGGCTGACTGCGAACACACTGCACCCGAGTATCACCCCGTACAACAACCCACGCCGCATATCGCCGCGTCCTCCTTCGCTCGACCCGTCACCACCCGGTACGCGTTGTCCGAGTGCGCGCACAAGAAAACACACGCAGGCGACGCCCGTCAACTGTTTTTTTCTCATGCCGGCCGGCTCGGGTAAGCCGCACCAGCGCCGCCGCCCCACTTGACGCAGAGCGTCTCCGCCCGCTACAAGCAGCGCTCCGTCGCTGAACGCGTGGGGGAGCATCACCGGACAACAACGGCAATTCACGCGAAGCGGCGGTCATGCTAGACGTGGTCGCGAGTTGTCCGGCGGGTATGGGCCGCTAGCTCAGTTGGTTAGAGCAGCTGACTCTTAATCAGCGGGTCCCCAGTTCGAGTCTGGGGCGGCCCACTTCCTTCTCTTGGGAACTCCACTGGCGGGGGGCAGGCGCTGGTACTCTGCGCCAGACAGTACCCACCCCCAAGGCGCTTGCAATGGCGAAGGGTTTCGGCCTATGACTTGTGCGCTTGATGCTCAGAGTTACACTATTGCGTGATTGGCGGCAGTCGCGCTCGAAATGGATCGTGGCATCGGTGTGCAGGGCAGGGTTGGCGAGGGGTTTGCACGCTCACTTCGGGCCAAGGGAGCGCAACCAATGACATCCTACCCAGTGCTGTTCGGCTACCGTGACGTCATCACGGGTCGCGATTTCATGGCGTTCGTTAAGACAGATGGACGCGCCCTCTTGACCAAGGAAGAGGAAGGGTACTGGCTCTATGGCGTCTATCCTGGAGGCGTGGCTGGCGGCGGCAAGGCACTCGCCGAGGCAAGCCGAGAATTGAAAAAAAGTTACCTCTCCGTGCTGTTCGACATTGCGGCAGAGGCACCGTCGTTCGAGGCTTTTAAAGCCGAGGTTGAACGGTTCTTCGCTCAATCCAATGAACCGACCGCGAAGGAATGGGAAGCGGCTCACGCACAGGTTAAGAACGGGCAGCTCTTGAACGACGATCTTCCCCGCCGCGACGCGGCAACGAGGCCGCCATACATTGACGTTCGACCTATCGACAGAGACGCAGTGCGTGAACCCGCGGACTTCAACATCTTCGACCAAGAACTCGCGGAAGCAGCGTGAGTTCCTTTGGAACGATTTCGCTATCACAGATTTGGGCGATGCTTGATGTTTGCCTGCCGGGATACATACGCAAGCGGCGCGAACATAACTGGCTCGTGGCGCACGGCGACCGGGCCTATCCGCGCCTCCCGCGTAATGCGCATAGTAAGCGTAGCGATCCAGACGTCCAAATCGGACATGTCCGCCATCTTGTGCGCTTCTTCCAGATCCAAGAGTGCGCCGAACAGCATCTAGAACAGCTCCGGGGCTAGCGTAGCCTAGTTCCCATCCGCGTCCAGCTGGTGGTCGAGGTCGATGATTCGATACACGAGCCGGTCACCCATAGCGTGCGGCACCAGCTCCGCTATCGTGCCAGTGAAGAGCGGGGGAGGACTGAGCAAGGGAATGTCCGCCACCGTTGCGGCGCCGTCGCGGTTTGCGTCCACACCATCAACGAACGGCAAGCCACCGAAAAGGACTTGGATGAGGGTTCCCTGATCGGGAGGCGGCGGGACAGCCTGGGCCAGCACCGCCACGTCCGGGCACGACAGCAGCACGAGCGGGGGGTACGCGGGCAACGTGACGATGCATCGCGGCCAGCGTAGCCAGCGCGCCGGCGGCTGCCCAACAACACGCCGCTGGTCCCCTCGAAGACCAGGAGCGGATGGGACATGTGCTCGTCGTAGTGGCCGTTGAAGAACCTCCACTGTGGCGCGCCGTGTGTTGGGATCGTCGGTCGAGTCGACGTCGAGGATCACTTCGCCTGGTGCTCTCCCAGGCGCCTCAAACCACTCCACCCCCAGGCGCGTCAGCCGCGCAATGGAGCCCCACTCGATCTCATTCTCCAGGCGCGACAGGGTCCTCCCTCGCCGGCAGGGTCCGTCTGAGCGAGTTGCACGCCACGCGAACCCGGTGGCGTGCCGCGCCTTGAACGTGCGACCGCGGCGAGGGTGCCAGCTTCGCGGCTCCTCTTCGCTACGAGACCGCGCGCAATTCAGAAGTAGTAGTTCCATCGTTGCGAAGCGGGTCGTACTGTGATGTGCATCTCTGCTTCGTGCTTTCGGCGTTTCGTATTTTCGTGATTTCATTTGCCGAGGCCGCGGTTGCATCGCAATCGCGCTTGCACACCAGGACGGCGAGCACATAGAATGCGGTCGCAGGTGATCCACGTGCAAATCGGCATCGAGTTCCGTCTCCCCGCCAAGATCCGCAAGAAGGGGAAGTGGTACGTGTCATCCTGCCCGTCGCTTGACGTTCACTCGCAAGGTCGGACGAAGGACGAAGCGCGCCAGAACCTCATCGATGCGCTCGCCTTCTTCCTGGAAAGCTGCGTCCGTCGTGGAACGCTCGCCGATGTCCGGCAGTCAGTGAGCCGCTCGTGAATGTCGGTCGACCCGAGCCTGCTCGAACGAGCGTACCGAAGCCCGCAAGACCTTCGATTCGGCTGAGCTTGGCCGAGGAACTCGGGTTTGAGCACGTGCGGACCGCCGGCAGTCATCACCTTTTCCACCACCCAGGTGCGTCGATGGTTCGCGAGCAGTTTCCCCGTCCTCTGAATCTGCAGAAGGGGCGCGACGGCAAAGCCAAGGCATACCAGGTCAAGCAGATGCTGCAAATGGCGGAGGCGCTTGGTATCATAGCGGCGCTGGTGGAGAAGTGAGTGATGACGA
>CAZCGA010000068.1:30599-32467 GCA_964498075.1 uncultured Binatia bacterium (SeqCode)
GCAATGCCCACGGTTCCCCGATACGCTTATCGGGTGTTCTGGTCCGAAGAAGACGGTGAGTTCGTCGCTGTGTGCGCCGAAATCCCCGGCCTCTCGGGTCTTGCGCCAACAGAGGCTGGCGCGATTCAGGAGCTGAAAGTCGCGATCGCCGGATGGCTGGAACACCTCACCGAGCAGGGACTCGCATGGCCCGAGCCCGACCAAGCCGCGAGGTCAGAGGCCTTCCGCACGGCACAGCCTACCGCCCACCAACGTTGACTCCCTTGATGTGCGTGTTCGGCACGGTCGCTTGTGGGCCCACCCAGTCGGCGGCCCGAGGATGAGGAATCGGTGAGAGTCTCAACTGCGCCCTCGGCAAGTGGAGGCAGGCTTGGACGAGCACGTCACGGCGATACACATTGAGCGGCTGTCACCCATGGGCCGCGTTGACTGGAGCGCCGTTGCCGCACTCGCGGCTGTCGCCGCTGCCCTTGCAGCGGTCGCCGGTGTCGTTCTAGTCGCCTCGCAGCTGCGGGAGCAAGCGCAGCTCACCCAGAACCCGTCCGCAGCGACCGGACACCGCCGCCGTTGGAATGCCTCGCGGAACAGCGTCATGCTCGCTACCGTCTCGGCGCGTGCGTTGATCGGTGCTGACCTGGTGTCCGTCGTGGCCGCCGTCGTGAAGCCCCACTTCATCGGACCCATGCGCAGCTCGGCGCCGTCGTTGGCAATCACTTCGACATTCTGACTCGGGGCGATGTTGTAACGCGGGCTCAGGGCGACGTTCACGAACGTGGCAACGCCGAACTCTTGCGCCAGCGTCTCACGCGCGCTGGTTCGGGCGAAGCGGCCGCAATGGCGCGGTGTCGTGCCGCGGGTGCGGCTCTCTGTCTCTACGCGGGACACGAGTGCTGTGGTATGCGGGAGCCGAGGGGAGGAGGCTTGTACGTTCTCTTGACGGCTGGTGCGTGGAGCAAGGAAGGTCCGGATGGAAGACTCTGTGCAGGTTACGGACAATTGGGAGGCCGAGCAGAAAGCGGCGGAGCAATCAAACTGACCAAGGTTGCCAGAGACCAACATATGTTAAGACAAGGGAGCGTGGCGGACATGGTACGGCTTCGGGTCAGTCAGGCCATGGACCAGCTTGATCAGGCAAACACCATCTACTCGTATGTGCTTCTGGTGTTTCAGGCGTTTCAGGGCTTCTCGGGACCTGAAGGGGCTAAGTGGCGACACCGGCTCGAAACGATGGCCAGCGTCTCGCAGCTCGTAGCGTGGGACTCCGACGGCGCGCCCTCATTCGAGCGCATAGGCGAAGACATCACACTTCGTCGCCTGCCGCGGCTCCTTTGCATCGCCGTTGCGTCTACCGTTGAAGCCGCCCTCGAAGATGTCGCGATAGTGGTCCTGAGCGATCTGCTTCGAGAAAGCAGCCCGGACGAAATCGAACGGAAAGCTAAGAACATCATGAGAAGCGGAGTAGCTACGTACTTGAGGGATCTCGCGACGCAGCTTCAGCAGCCCTATTTTCTCAACAACGGCTGGCTGGATTTCCAAGAACTGGTCGCTACCAGAAATCTGCTGGTTCACAAGCCGAAGCTCATCGCCGATGCCCACTACCTCAAACAAGCTGGCCCAAGGGCGCGGGCGCAAGTGAGCGAGGCACTGTCAATGGATGATGCGTACATGATGTCGGCACGCGCCATCACCTTGGAGCTTCTTGATGGCATGCTCCGGTTGGAATGGCCGCCACGCTCAAACTGAGACACTACGCACAATCGCTCCGAGGTTGAACACCCGGCTTCCAGCTTGGCCGGGCGGTCGATGGACCGGCCGGCTAAGTACTCTGGTTCATAAGTTCGGCAACGTATTCGGGTCAAGCGGCACAA
>CAZCGA010000069.1:0-31828 GCA_964498075.1 uncultured Binatia bacterium (SeqCode)
GCGGCTGTAGCGGTGAGGAAGCCGGCCTGACGGGCAGGCGCAACGGTCGATCCTTCTCTGCGACAGAACCGGCGATGGTCGCGGGGAGGGTTTGCGCCACGTTCGCGCCACCGTTTGCGCCAGATAGTTGATAGTTGTGTTTGCGACCGCGGCATTTCTGGGACAGTCACAGCGCGGCTGGCTGGGCTGAGCATCTGAAGCCGGCAAACATCCGATTCCGGTTGCGAAGGCGTGTCCGCCTGCTGGCCGTAGGTCCGGAGATTGCGGCGCAGCTCCGTGCGGTATCCCGAGGTTTGTCACCCGAGACCGTCGCCAACCTGTGGCTGCGCGAACGGGCTCGCAAAGGGACCCAAACGCCGCCGCCCGTCGCGGCGTGCGAAGCTCGACGTTGGGCGTTCTTATCCCACCCAGCACCTCCGAAATTGCCAGCGCGCTCAGGTGCGCTGTTGGAAGATGCCGCGCCGGATGTTCGTTCGGATGTAGTCCCACCAGAACTTTCTGCGATCCTCATGGGACCGCGGCGGCGTGTACCGCTGGCGGGCAGCTTCGATCAGCTGGATCGCAGTCGGCTCAACTCTGTTGCGCTTGCTGAGATCGTAGTGCGCCCTGACTAACTCCTGGCCCGCGGTCAGGCATTTGACCCGGGCGGATCGGATCGCTTCCAGGCTCTCCTCTGCGGTGTCGTGCTTGAACCGCGGCGCCAAGGCGATCCGTGTGGTCTCCGTCAGTTCATCCATCGAAGTCCTCCCTTCTCACTCTACCGCCCTTACCTTGGGCAATGACTTGGGCGCACTGCTGTGAGCGGTTCGCCGGGACATCGCCGACCGGAGGGAACAGCTTGGCCGCTGGCGGAGTTCGGGTAGGCAATCTGCACACCGTTCGCCAATCTGCAGACCGTTCAATGTGGCTGCCTGTCCGCCAGCGCGTTGCCCACCCGCCGCGCAATCCGCCGAACCGTTCCATCTTCACGGAAGAGCCAGAGGTGCTGGGCCCCACGCCGAGCCATCCGGTCACGCACAATCACTTGCACGCCCTCCGTTCGTGCCAGACGTCGCGCGCGGCGCACGGCGATATCTCGCGTTGCCGAAGTGAAGCAAACGCGTGTCTGGGTGCCGACCTCGAACCGTTGGCTCAGCGGTCCGCTCTGAATCGCTTGCCGCTCGCGTTCGTCGGCCTGCTCGTCCTCGGAGGACGAGGCGGCGGGGCAGGGATCTTTCAGCTTTTCAACCATTGCTGCCTCTTCCGCCCTTGCGTTTCGAAATCGATCAAGTGAACTGTCCGCCACCTGCCCGTTCTCCGTCCCGGGCTTGCTCGGCTCGCCTTGGACGATCACCAGTCGCACGTCCTCAACAGAGCGCAGCGCACCCGCAAAACTCCGCGGGATGCGGCCGCCCTCTGGATCCCACAAGTCCGGTCTCGTCGCGCCGAAACACCTCGCGCACTCGTCAAGGTGGTTGCATCCTTCACCCCGCTCGCCCTGCGATCGTACGAGGATGTCGTATATCGGCTTGCAGGGTAGGAAGTCTCGGTCGATTCTCATCGGGCGTCTCACGTCTTGCTGGTCAAGCCGCTGCGGCCTCTTCGCTTGCGTGGTGCTTCAGTCCTTCCACGTTCTGCCGCAACACTGCAAGTTGTTGATCGATGTCTTCCTGAAGTCGCTCGGCACGGGTGCGGATCTTGTCACCGTGGGAGCGGACGGTACCGGCCATGGTGACGATCTCACCAAGTGACTCGGCCGCCTTGGTGATGCGGCGCACCGCATCCTCGATCGCGGTGAACTCGGCTTGCACCCGCTCCTGCTGCAAGCGCTCACGCACCACGAGGGCCCGGGCGAGCGAGAGCGCGGCGATGAGCGCAACGTCACTCGTGGCGTCGTCCCGATCCCACACCACGACGATGTCCGCACCGACACGCACCAGCGGCTCCAACTCCTCCGGCGCCGTCGCCTTGGACAGCACGGCGATGCCGACCTGGGCGTCGCGGTTCTCGCGTGCGCGTGCCAGCTCGTCGATGGACTCGCGCAGGTTGTAGCCCTGACTCTCCTTCGCCTCGATGACGATGCGCGCGCCCGGCGCGGCGGTTTCCGGGCCGAGGGCCAGCACGAAGTCGCCGATCTTACACCGCGGAATGCGGCCGACGCTATGACCGACCGACTCAAGGACATCACCGGGGCGCGCGTCATGGATGTGGGTAATTGCAGGGAGTGCTTGCCTGGTTCACCGTTCTACCAGTATAATAGGCTGGTAGAGGAGGTGAGGGGGATGGCACAGACGGTTGAGGAACTGGAAGGCCGCCGCGCGGCAGTGCTCAAGCAGATTGAAGAGATCGGCGACATGCGCCGTGGGTCGATCGCGGAGCGCTACCGCCAGTGCGGGAAGCACCCGTGTTGCTGCGAGCAGGCAGATCATCCGGGCCACGGCCCGTACTATTCGCTGACGGTGAAAGCGGAGGGAACGACCGTGACCCGGCATCTGGCTGTCGGGGCGGAACTGGCCAAGGTAGAACGGGAGATCGCCGCGTTTCGCCGGTTTCAGGAATTGGTTCCGCAGCTCGTGACCGTCAACGAAGAGATCTGCGAGGCCCGCCCGGTCGGCGCTCCCGGGGACGCGGCGCGCGAGCGGCGCGCGCTCAAAAAAAAATTGCCGAGATCGTCCAGACGGAGGCGGGGGGGAAGCCGAGCGGATAACGCAGCATTTTCTCGCGGCGCGCCAGCGCGGCGAGTCGCTCGATCTGGGGGCCACCGAGTTCGCGGTGCGCACGGCGATGCAGCGGGTGGGCAGCGTGCTGTTGGAGCAGTTGCTCAATAGCGATCACGGCGGCCACCGCGGCCAGCGTCTGGCGTGTGGCGACGGGCATCAGGCCGAGTTCATCGACTACCGGCCCAAGCAGCTGCAGACGATCCTCGGCCTGGTGCGGATCGAGCGCGCCTACTATTACTGCGCGGCGTGCCCCGCCGAGCGGCGCGGGGTGATTCCGAAAGACCACGATCTCGATGTGGCGGGCACCTCGTTCAGCCCGGGGCTGCGCCGCTTGATGGCGCGGGTGGGGGCCCAGGAGGCGTTTGCCACCGCCAGCCGGGACTTGGCCGAACTGGCGGGTGTCGTGGTGCCCAGCAAGACGATCGAACGTAGCGCCGAGGCGGCCGGCGCCGCCGCCGAAGAGGCCAATCAAGCCGAGCGCGCCGCTATGCTGAGCGGCGGGGGCCAGCCTGTTGCCGCAGCCTCACGGCTGTACGTCGCCATGGACGGTACCGGCGTCCCCGCCGTCCCGAAGGACACCGAGGGGCGCCCGGGCAAGGGACCCGACGGCCGGGCCCGCACGCGCGAGGCGAAACTGGGATGTGTGTTCACGCAGACGAGCTTTGACGAGGAGGGTTGGCCGGTGCGCGATCCGGACTCCACCACCTACGTCGGCGCCATCGAGCCGGTCGAGACGTTCGGCCCCCGCCTGCACGCCGAGGCCGTGCGCCGCGGCCTCCAGCACGCCACCACGGTGATCGTCCTCGGGGACGGAGCTCCCTGGATCTGGCACCGGGCTGACGAGGACTTCCCCGGCGCGGTGCAGATCGTCGATCTCTACCATGCTCGCGAACATTTGGCCCTGGTGGCGCGGCTCGGCTTCGGCAGCGCCAGCGAGTCGGCCACGGCCTGGATCGCGGCGCGCCGGGATGACCTCGACGCCGGCGATGTCGAGGTCATCGTGCACGAGATCCGCCAACTGGCTCGCCGCCATCCCAAGGTGCGCCAGGAGCTACGCAAGGAGGCCGACTACTTCGACACCAACAAGCTGCGGATGTGTTACCAGCACTTTCGCGCCCGCGGCTTCTTCGTCGGCTCCGGGGTCATCGAAGCCGGCTGCAAAACCGTCATCGGCCAGCGCCTCAAACAATCCGGTATGCGGTGGACCGTCGTCGGTGCGAACGCCGTGATCGCTCTGCGCTGTCGGCTGCTCAGCAACCGCTGGGATGATCTCTGGCGGGCCGCCGCTTAACCATGGCGCTCAGTTACCCACAAATTTGTCGCACGCCCACATCACCGCTGTTGGTGCTCTGTTCAGCCAACAGCGAGTGCACCGCCTCTTCGAAATCGACACCGCGACGTGTCGAACGCGCCGCCTCCGCACGTCGGGCCTGCAACGCTTCCAGCGTGCTGCGCACCTCCGTGTGGAACGCCGCGTTCGCATCGTTCAGGTTCTTGATGACGTCGAGCAACTCGCGCCGCAACACCGCAAGCGGTGAGGTGTCATCGTCGAGCGTGAGGCTGCTGCGCACCTGTGCCGTGGTCTCGTCGACCCGCTTGACGAGCCGCGACAGCGCGCCGTCGGGTTGGTCAAGTGAGAACTCTTTGCGCACCGTGTCGATGTCGGCGGCGAGGTCCTCGCGCAGCTTGCCGTTGCTTCCGGTGATCTCCGCGACCAGCCGCGACAGGGCCGAAGCCTTATCGTCGAGGCTGAACTGGTGCAGGATGTGGTCACGCTGCACCTGCAGGGTTTTGTCGATGGCTTGCTGCAACGCCGCGAGAAAACCGTCGCTCTGTGCCGGCGACAGTTGCTTGAGGATCGGGCTGCTCTCGCCCACATACGCGGCGAGCGTCCGCGCCAGCGTGGACGCCTCGCCGTCGAGATGGCGTGTGAGCACACCTTCGAGATCGCCGTCGCGGCGCACAAGACGGTCGAGACGCTGAGTCAGATCACCGGTCTGCGGATCGAGGTATTGCGCGATGGCACTGCCGAGCTTCTCCGTCAGCGCCGTCCCCTGATCCGACAGGAGCACGCGAATGTCGCTGACGAGCCGTTCGCCCTCGCTATGAATGCGATCGGCATCGATACTCCCGCTCGCTTGACGCAGCGCCAGGACGCCCAAACGGAGGGCAGACAACGCGAACTGCTCGCGCGTCGGCCCGTCGGCGTGGCGCAACAGCTCCGCGACCACTTCCGGATCGGCGACGCGCAACGTCAGGTTCACCATACTATCGGTATGGGCTCGATCTCCGTTTGAAGCGGCGCTCTCGTGCTGCAAGTCGACCATCCCTCTCCTCCTCTTTCTCGGCATCGCTGGCAGACTCGTAGAGCAGCCCGCGTGCCAGCCCCTCAACCAGTAATGCCCAACTTACGGATCCGGTGGGCCAGCGCCTGACGGCTCGCCATGCCGAGCAGCTTCGCCGCGCGCTCCTTCACACCGCCGGCCTCGCGCAGCGCCTGCTCGATGAGCCGGCGCTCCACTGACTCCAATTCCTTGTGCAGACTGAAATTCCGGCGAGCGGCAAGTGGCACCGCGGAAGCGCCGGCGGCGTCCGTCGGGATGACGTGCGCCGCGAAGTTCTCGCGGCGGATCGTGTCGCCGGAGACTAACGCGAAGATGCGCGCCAGCGTGTTCTCCAGCTCCCGCACGTTGCCCGGCCACGGATAGCTCTCCGCAAACTCCCTTGCGCCAGGGGAAAGATGTTTGCGTTCCGCTCCCGGAATGGAAGCCGCTCGCTCGTTCAGCTTCGCGAGGAAGTGCTGCACCAACGGAAACACATCGTCGGGTCGCTCGCGCAACGGCGGCAGGCGCAGCACCAACACAGCCAGCCGATAGAAGAGGTCGTCGCGGAACTTCCCGTCGCGCATGGCGGCAACCAGATCGCGGTTGGTGGCAGCGATCACTCGGACGTCGATCTTGCGAGTCTTCGTCTCGCCGATGCGCTGAATCTCGCCTTCTTGGAGAACACGGAGCAGACGAACCTGGGTTTCCGGCTGCATCTCGCCGACCTCGTCGAGGAACAGCGTGCCGCCGTCACACGCCTCGAAGCGCCCGGTGCGGTCGGTCGTCGCGCCGGTGAATGCGCCCTTGGCGTGGCCGAACAACTCGGAGTCCAGCAGATCGCGCGGTATCGCCCCGCAGTTCATGGCCCCCCAGGGCTTGTGCCCGCGCAGACTGGCGGCGTGGATAGCGCGGGCGAGTAGCTCCTTGCCCGTTCCAGATTCCCCGACGATCAACACCGGGTTCGGGTAGAGAGCTACCCGCCGCGCGTCGCGAATCGCCGCGACCATGGCCGAGCTGCGATGGACCAGCGCATCAAAGGCGTTGGTCGCCGGAAGCTGCGTGTCCACGGGCGCCAGCAGCATCGCGCGGCGGGCGGCGATGTCTGGAAGGACGTCGAGCGTCAGGTCGAACGGGATCTCCACTTCGGCGAGCTGCGGCTTCCCCGCCTTGTCGAGCCAACTCTTGAAGAGTTTTGCCCCCGCGTATTTCGTCTTGGCGAGCAGAATCCAGACTGCGGCCATAGCGCTGGTGCCGGGGCTGGTATGGATAGCCATCTGATTGCACGGGGTCTGCCGGACTAGGTTTGCCAGCGCCGCGTCAGCGGCCCGAAGGATCCCGAGATAGTCAGTCGGGTCCTTCAGCTTCACCTCTCGCACGTCGATGCGTGGGCCCACAGCGCGGCGCAGCGCGGCCAGGTAGTTGGCGGCATCAGCTTTGGGCCAATCCGAGAGGAGCACCACGCTGACGTCGGGGTAGACGCGCAGGAAGTCGACGATGGGCCCGGTCGGCCGGTCCGTGCGAGCGCCATCGATGTCTTGGCGACCGATCCAGGCGACCAGGTACTTCAGATGAGTGCCGTCGGTCCCCAAAGGCTCGCCCCCTACTACCTCTGGACGTACTCCGCGACGTGGTAGGCGGCGAGCTTGCCGATGAAGCGCGCCATGTCGTCGCGGATGATCGCTTCGCCGGCAGCGGAGTCGAACATGCGTTCCTTGAGATCGTGTTCGCTGGCGAAGTGTAGCTCGGCGATGCCGTCCCAGTCCTCGCCGCTGTCAGAGAGGCGCTGGTCGACGACGTTGTTGACGTACTTGATCATGCCGGGATGATGATCGAGCGCCAGCGGCGCGTGACGGTGTAGCCAGTGATCGATAAACTCCGCGTGGGTCATGCCGTCGCGACGCCTGATGGGACAGATCAACTTCACTCCGGTGGAGCGCTTGCCGAGCGGCCCGGGCGTCTTCACCGACTTCTGAATGTGCTCCGTGGTCGCGTACGCGTCGGCCCGACCCATGAAGCCGGCTACGTCGCGCTGCACGGTCTCGCGCCCGGCGGGCGAGTCGTAGAGCCGGTCGCGGTAGTCCTGCAGGCGATCGAACGACAGCTCACCGATGCTGTCGAGCTCCTCCTGCCCGGCGCGCGTCAGCTCGACGACGTTGACGACGTACTTGCGCAGCGTCGGGTGATGCTTGAGTGCAATGGGCACATGTCCGCCGAGCAGCAGCTCCGCGTATCGCGCGTGCGTGATGTCCGGACGCCGCCGGCAGAGGAAGATCAGCTTGACCATGCTGCCATCCTAATTCCGATCCGCTACGCAATCAGCCCCGCCAACCGACTCACGGCCAGCGCACCGATCGCATCGACGCGGCGGATGGCGTCGCGGATCTCGTCCGCGAAGACCCGCCGGCGTGCGGCGAGGTCAGGTGCGCCGGGGTCCAGCAGATTGCGGTTGCGCGCCAATCGCAACGCCGTTTCGAACAGCACCTTCGATACCGACTCGGTGCCGCGGATGCGGCGCTGCAAACGATACTGTTTGCCCCACGCCAGGCACCGCGACAGGAACGTCGCCTCGTCGAATGCCGCGCCCGGCGCCTGTTGCGTGAGAGCGTCGGCGACGACGCGATAGGCTTCGAGGAAGGGACGGAGCACGCGGTGCGCACTGAAGGGACGGATGCGACGCAGCAGCGCGTGAATCTCACCCGCACCGCCGGCGAGCCGTCCGGCCCACTGCGGATCGTGCAGTGCCATCTCCTGCTGCAGCTCGGCGCGAAAGACGTCCTTGTCGGCGAAGAAGAACTCGAACTTGAGCAGATCGCGCAACCGCAGGGCCGCGTCCCAGAACGCCGTGGTCGCGTCGCCGGCATCCGGCTCGGCGGCGCGCAGCAACGCCAGCTCCGCAATCGCACCGTTGACGAAGAAATGGATGATGGTGTTGCGATAGTAGGCGGCCGTCAGGTGCTGGTCCGGTCCAATGGCGTAGACCGCCTCGGGACCTTCGGCGAAGCAGGAGACCACGCCGCTGTCCACCAGCGCGTCGAGGGCGCGGCGCACGCCGGCCGCGGTATCCAGATCCAGCTCGCCGGAGGTCGGCAGCTGCCGCCGCCGCACATAGTCGACCAGGTTGCGCAGCGCCGCGACGGTCTCGTCGACGGTGAGCGCACGGTCGAGTGTGCCGAGCAACGCCATGGTCACCAGCGAGGTCGGCGTGATCGGGGTCGCCCGGTTGATCCGCACCGACACCTCGAAGGCGAGCTTCTGCAGCGCCACGCTCTGCTCATCGACGTTCGGCTCAGCCCCGGGATCGGGCGCCCCGAGCGCCTGCGCCAGGGAGAGCGGCTCGCCGAACCGGATGTGGATGGTGCCGTAGCGCCGCCGCAAGCGCCGGACGACGCCCAGGAACCATCCGAAGCTCTCGCGCTGCTTGGCGGCGCCGCGTTGCTCGGCGACGTAATCGCCGACGTCCTGAATCTGGTCGTAGGCGATCGATACGGGGATGAGGAATACGTCTTCGCTCTTGCCGCGGCGGTAGGCGTCGACCACGTAGGCCAGCAGCCCGAAGCGCGGTGGCAGCAGCTTCCCCGAGCGCGAGCGCCCGCCCTCGACGTACCATTCGAGCGAGAAGCGCTTCTCGATCAAGTAGTCGACGTACTGCCGCAGCACGAACTTGTAGACGGCGTTGTCCTTGAAGGTGCGGCGGATGAAGAACACGCCGCTGCGGCGCATCAGCGGACCCATCGGGAAGAAGTTCATGTTGATGCCGCCGGCGGTGTGGTTCGGCGGATGGCCCTGCTCGTGCAGCGCGTACTGCAACACGAGATGATCCAGGTTCGACTTGTGCGACGGCAGGAAGACCACCGGATAGCGCTGCCCGAGTGCGGCGATCGACTCCAATTGCTCGCGGTCGTAGTGCAGGGCTTCACCGTAGCCCTGCGTGTACATGTAATGGATCAGGTGCGCGACCAGGTCGATGACGTAGGGGCTGTGGCTGGCGGCGATCTCGCGCAGGTAGCGCGCCGCGGCGCGCGCTACGCTGCTTTCGTCGCGACCCAGCTCGCGCGCCAGCCGCGCGATGCCGCCGCGGCAGGCGGGTCGGGCGAGGATATCCTCGTGCACCAGACGCGGCACCTTGTAGCGCGCGCCGCGCAGGCGTCGTTCGGCCCGTTCGAGCGCCAGCGCCGCTTGCCGGGCGACGAACTCGGGCAGCCCGGTGGTCTGGCCGACGTCGGTACCGCCGGCGCGCCGCCAGCGCTCGCGCAGCTCGGAGAGCGGTGCCGGCTCACCCGCCACGATGCAGCAGCGGTCCGGATGGCGGCGCAGCACCCACGTCTGGCGCACGCGCCCCGGATCGCGTGGATCGCCGAAGGTGAGCAGGTCGGAGAGGCGCACGGCGCGTTGGCCGTCGCGCTGCCCCGGCTGCCACGCCACGCGCAGCGGCGCCAGCAGCGGATCGTCGTCCGTGGCGAGACATGCTTCGAGCCGCGGATCGAGGCGCGCGTGCCGCCGGTTGCGTGACGGCGGGATCGTGATCCGTTCGAATCCGGCCGGACCGACAGCGTCCGGACGGCGGCGGTCAATCCACTCCTCCAGCAGTCGCCGCTCCAGTGCGCTTGCCGCGTCGAGCAGGAAGACCACGCGCCGTCCGTCGACCGCCGGCCACGTCGGCTCGTTCTCCACGGCAGGTTGAGGGTCCGGCACGGGAATCCTCATAGCGCGCTCAGGCCGCGGAGCGCAAAAGGAGACGTAAGCGGAGATGATGCCCTCACTTTACCGTGACTGCCGAAAGCTGATAGCTGAACGCTACGCATGTCGGTGCACTCCCACCTCACGCGCGAGATCGACGCCGGGCCCGCCGGGCCGCACGTCGGCGCCTGCTTCGATGTCGACCGAACCCTGATCGCCGGTTTTTCCGCGGCGCAGTTCCTCACCGATGCGTTGCGCAGCGGCCTCATGAGCCCCGGCGACCTAGCGGAGGCGCTGCTGACCGCGACGCGCTTTCAGCTGGGGCAGATCGGCTTCTCGGGCTTCGTCGCCGGCACCGCCGGAATGCTGCGCGGCCGGCCGGAGGACGAGTTCGCTGCAATGGGGGAGCGCATCTTCACCGAACGGCTGGCCGCCGAGATCTATCCCGAGTCGCGGGCCTTGGTGGATGCACACCGGCGCAAGGGCCACACACTCGCCATCGTCTCCGCCGCGACGCGCTACCAGATCGAGCCCCTGGCGCGCGACCTTGGCATCGCCGAGGTCCTATGCACGCGGCTGCAGGTGCACAAGGGCCGCTTCACCGGCCGGCTGCTGCGGCCCACCTGCTACGGCGAAGGGAAAGCGCGCGCCGTCCGCCAGCTCGCCGCGGCGCGCGGACTCGACTTGTCGCAGAGCTACTTCTACACCGACAGCGACGAGGATCTCCCACTGCTCGACCTCATCGGCAACCCACGCCCGACCAACCCGAACCGGCGCTTGGCGGAGATCGCGGTGAAACGCGGCTGGCCACAGCGGCGGTTCACGAGCCGCGGCACGCCCGGCGTGGCGGCGATTCTGCGCACCTCGCTGGCGCTGGGCAGCCTCGTGCCGTCCTTCCTCCTGGGCTTGCCGGCGGCGGCATTGGGGGCCGGCTGGCGCCGGACGGTCAACATCGCCACGACGACCTGGGGTGAGGTGGGGACGGCGCTGGCAGGCATCGATCTGCAGGTCACCGGCGAGCAGCACCTGTGGTCGCACCGCCCCGCCGTCTTCATCTTCAATCATCAGAGCGGCATCGACGTGCTGCTCCTGTGCAAGCTGCTGCGGCGCGACATGGTGGGCATCGCCAAGCAGGAGATGCGACGCAACCCGATCTTCGGTCCCGCCTTTGCGCTGGCCGGCACCGTCTTCATCGATCGCTTCAACCGCGAGAAGGCAATCCAGGCGATGGAGCCGGCGGTGGACGCGTTGCGCCAAGGTCTGTCGATCGCCATCGCCCCGGAGGGCACCCGCAGCCCCACACCTCGCCTCGGGCGGTTCAAGAAGGGCGCCTTTCACTTGGCCATGGCGGCGCGGGTGCCGATCGTCCCCATCGTGTTTCGCAACGCCCTCGACGCGCTGCCCAAGCACGCAATCGTTGTCCGGCCGGCGACCGTGGAAGTCGTCGTGCAGCCCCCGATCTCCACCAAGCGCTGGACCGCGGAACGGCTCGATGACGAGATCGCTGCCATCCACCGCCGCTATGAGGAGACGCTCGACCTGTGAGTGCGGACACGCTGCGGGCGTAGCGCAGTGTGCAACGAGTCACGGGAGATGCTTCAGGTACTCGATGATGGCGTGCGCCTGGGCCGCACTCAGGACGTGGCGGTAGTGCGGCATAGCGGGCTTTTCTTCCGCCACCATGTGCCACACCGAGGAGCGCAGCTGCTCGGGATCACGCCGGGCGAAGTAGGCGCGGTCGAAAACGACCGTCGGCCGCTGAATCGCTTCCGCCAAGCTGCCGCTGCCGCGCCCGTCGTCCCCGTGGCAGCTGGCGCAGTAGCGTGAGTACAACTCGAACCCCGGCGACAGCAGGTGCACGAAGGTGAGGAGCGCTTGTGCCTCGTCCCGCCCGACGCGCGGCACCAACGCCGGCATGCCTTTGCGTCCGTGACGGACGAGAACGATCATCTCCTTGTCGCTGACTGACTGCTGCAGCGCCGCATCGGTGAGATCGCGTGGCGCACGCACGCCGGGCGGGAGCGTGGGGCCGGGGCGCCCGTACAGCCCATGGCAGAGGACGCAGCGGTCCAAGTAGATCTCCTGGCCAGTCTCCGCCCGGCGCCAGTTGATCGATGGTAACCGCTTGAGATGAGTGACCAGCTCCTCCACCTCGCTGGCGCGGGCGCGCAACGCCGGCAGGTCGAGAGCGAGCTCGAGTGGCCGCCCGTCGCGCACCCGACGCACCAGATCCTCGGTCCGATACTTTGACAGGAACCCCTCCCGCAGGTTGCGCGGCGGAGCGGCGAAGATCGCGGCGTCGGGACCGTCCCCTTTCGCGTCGAGACCGTGACAGGAAGCGCAATACTCCCGGTACAGGCGGCCACCGTTCGATCGAACCGCAGCCGGCGTCGGAGCAGCCGGCGCGCCGCCTGCACCGGCAAGGAGGATCACGGCGGCAAGCAGCGCCGCGCACCGTCTCGGTTTCATGACTTCTCCTCGCTCACGACCGCTCGCCTTCACCCAGGGCGAGGCCAGCTTGATAGACCGCGCGGCGTGACAGGCCGCGTTCGCGTGACAACGTCCGCGCAATTTCCTTCAGACTCATCCCTTCGCCGCGTCGGCGCTCGATCGCCGTGTTCAAGTCGTCCGGCTGAGCCACGTCGGCTGCCCTGGCTTCCCTGCCGGCGATCAATAGGGTCACCTCGCCTCGGAGCGAACGGTCGGCGAGCTGCTGGACCACCTCACCGACCGCGCCGCGAACGATCTCTTCGAACATCTTCGTCAGCTCGCGCACCACCACGATCTGCCGGTCGCCCAACGTGGCGCGCAGGTCGTCGAGACAGGCGGGCACTCGCCGCGCCGCCTCGTACACGACCACGGTGCGCGGCTCACTCGCCAGCGCCGCGAAGAACTTGCGGCGGGCGGCGGGTCGCGCCGGGACGAACCCTTCGAACGTAAAGCGATCCGTCGGCAGACCGGCGACGCTCAACGCGGCGGCGACGGCCGACGCCCCGGGAATCGCCTCGACGCGGACGCCGGCGGCGATCGCCGCACGCACCAGGTGGTACCCCGGATCGGCGATGCACGGCGTACCGGCGTCGGAGATCAACGCGATCCGCTTGCCGTGCTTCAGCCCCTCGATCAGCCGTGGCGCCTTGTGCCGCTCGATCTGGTCGTAGTAGCTGGTCAGCGGTGTGCCGATGCCGTAGTGCGCCAGCAGCTTGCGGCTGTGGCGCGTATCCTCCGCCGCAATGAGATCCACCTCCTTGAGCACGCGCAGGGCGCGCAGCGTGATGTCCTCCAGATTCCCGAGCGGCGTCGCGACGACGTACAGCGTCCCGGCCTTCGTCATGCCAGGATCTCGTTTCTCGCACTCAGCCCCTCCATCGCCACGGTGTCGAGCCTTGCCGGGACGATCACAGCCCGAAGAAGATTCGGATGCGATCGCGCAGGTTGTGGGCGTGTTGCGCGGCGAGCGCTTCGCTGCCGAGGGATTCCAAGGACCGCCGGTGCTCCTGCTGGGCGACTTGGCGGCCCGTCGCAATCTTGCTCAACGGTTCGAGGATGGCGGGATCGGCGCTGATGATCTCCTTGAACGCCGCCCGATCCACTACCAGGACCGACAGGTCCGATGCGGCACGCACCGTCGCGCTGCGCGGGTCGCCGGCCAGCAGCGACATCTCGCCGAAGAAATCGCCCGCATTCAGCTGGCCGAGGGCCCGCATGCCGCCATCGTGGCCGAGCATGACCTCCGCACTGCCTTGCTCGATGACGTAGAACGAATCCCCCGGTTCACCCTCGCGGACCACCACCTCGCCCTTTCCGAACGTATGTCGATGAACTTGGCGGACGAGCTGCGCCAACGCTGCGTCACTCAACGGCGCCAGCAACGAGACAGCGCGCAGCGTTGCCACCGGATCCACCTCGCGTGCGGAGACCATGGTCGGCGCGCTGCTGTAGACGAACACGTCGCGCGCAGGGAACGGCATGCGGACGTTGGCCCGCCGCAGCGCGTACCAAGTGTTGGTCAGGATGCGGCTGCGGATGGTTTCCAGCGCACGAAAGTCCTCGATCCAGTACCGAATTGCGTAGCCGATACTGCTCTCGCGGTAGCACTCCAGCCGCACGTCGGCGCGCGGTGTCGCCTCCACGTCCGGGTCGGTTTCCAGCACGCCCATCACGACCTCCTTCACGAGGTTCGGTGGCGCTTCGTATGCGGCATCGAATCGCAGCGTGTCGCCGTAGAGCGGATCGGGACGCGAGTAGTTCACCACCGCTTCCTTCGACAACATCGCGTTGGGCAAGGTCACCAGCTCGTTGACCCGCGTCCGCAGGCGCGTCGTGCGCCACCCCGTCTGTTCAACGGTGCCTTCGAAGGTGCCGACACGTACCCAATCGCCCGGGCTGAACGGCTGCTCCAGCTCGAGCACCAGGCCGCTGAACAAGTTGCCGAGGACATCCTGCAGTGCCAGACCGACGATGACGGTCAGTACCGCCGAGGTGGTGATGAGCGAGGCCAAGTTGATATCGAGCGTCGAGCGCAGCACCACGACGATGACCAGGAAGTAGGCGATGACACTGGCGACGTCGCGGAAGATCAATGAGACCGCGGCGCCCCCTCGCTGGCTGAGGTAGAAGTCGATGAACAGCGTCAGCGCCGCTTGCACGACGCCGATTGCCAGGGCCCCGAAGCAGGCGGCATCGAAGTACGGCGCCGCCGCGGTGAGCTCCGCCAGGCGAAGGCCGGTGGCGACCGCGCCGGACAACAGACCGATCGCGACCAGGGTAAACGCCGGGTCGAATCGCCGGCCCATCCGGCTGCGGTGTGCCAGCTGGCGCAGCCCGAGGGTCAGCAGCGCCAGGGCGACGAGGATGATGTCGCCCAGGACGGGATGCTGACGCAGTTCATGCCACCAGGTCATCATCGCGGAGCCGCGCTTTCCGTGGGCAGCAGCACCTACCGCCCCCAGTCGCGGGCGTAGCGGAAATCGCGGTCGATGGTGCGGTTCGAGATCTTGGCGATCACCGGCAGGCGGCGCTTGAACTGCGAGTTGCGCACCATGTCGGTGACGCGTCGTACGAACGACTCGGAAAACCCGGCGGCGTACAGCTCGGCGCGCGAGTAGCGCAGATCGACCATCAGATAGAGCAACGCGTCCACTTCGCGGTAGCCGAAGCCCAACTCCGCCTCGTCGGTCTGCCCGGTCCACAGATCCGCCGACGGTTGCTTGTGGACGATCGCCTCCGGCACGTCGATCTCTGCGGCCAGCGCCCACACCTGCGTCTTGTACAAGTCGCCGAGCGGATTCACTGCCGACGCCATGTCGCCGTACAGCGTGCCGTAGCCGAGCAGCAGCTCGGTCTTGTTGCTGGTGCCCAGCACCAGCGCCTTCCAGCGCGCCGAATGATCGTAGAGAATCGTCATGCGTTCGCGCGCCATCTTGTTGCCCCGGCGCATGTTGTCGGCATCGGGAAAGCGCGCGAAGTAGGCGTCGATCTGCGGCGTGATCTCGACCTGCAACGCCGCGATGCCGGTGCGTGCGATCACCGCATCGGCGTGCTGCAGGCTCTCCGGGCTCGAGGTCCGATACGGCATCTTGATCGCCAGCACATTGGCGGGGCCGAGCGCCTGCGCGGCCAGCATGGCGCTGACCGCGGAGTCGACGCCCCCGGAGAGCCCGACGACGACGCGTTCGACACCAACCTTGCGGACCTCGTTGGCGATGAACGCCGTCACGATGCGGCGGACGAGTGGGGGATTGGTCGGGATGGTGGGACGCGGAGCGTGTCCCACGGCATTGACCAGCGGCTGCGCAGCGGCTTTCATTCAGCGATTGCGCGCCACGCGCGGCACGCGCCGCGCGGCCTTGCCGGGTGGCGACGCGCCCCCGGTCGTGACCGTGCCTTGCCCGCCGGGCCCGTGCTTCGCCGGCACAACCGCTTGGCGGGCCGCCAATTCGACTTCGCGGCCGCGGATGCGCAGCAGCTCGTTGATCGTCAGATCGACGTCCTCGTCGCGCAACAGCGGTGACGTCACCCGCTGGCGCCGCGCGCTCTTGAGGTTGATCTCCGCCAGGATGAGATCCTCCTCGTAGTACTTCGCCTTGGCGAGTCGCGCCCCGGACGCATCGAGGACCTCCGAGCCGCCCCAGAACCCGACCCCGTCCTCGAAGCCAACCCGGTTGGCGTAGACGATCGAGAGCGAGAAGGTCTGCGCGTACATCGCGTTGAGCAGCTCCCAGTAGCGGGCGTTGTTGTCGTGGTCCTGATCATCGCTGAGGCCGCGCAACGGGCTGGTCGACGGGCACAGCACCGTCAGTGCTTGATCCAGGGCGGCGACGTACACGGTCGACGGATGCCACATGTCCTCGCAGATCAGCAGCGCGCTGCGGCCGAACTTCGTGTCGAAGCTGCGGATGCGGTCGCCGCGGGCAAAGTAGCGCCCCTCGTCGAAGAGGCCGTACGTCGGCAAGTAGACCTTGCGATGCACGTGCACGATCTCACCATCCTCGAAGTAGACGGCGCTGTTGTAGAAGCGGTAGTCGTCGGTCTCTTCCACGAGACCCGCCACCAGCGCGCCCTTGCGGCTCAGGTCGCGGAGCTTCTGCACTTCCGGGGCGTCGAGCCGTAAGGCCACGGTAGAGACCATGTCCTTCAGGAAATAGCCGGTGAGCGACAGCTCCGGAAATACGATGAGGTCGGCCCCTGCGGCGCGTGCCGCTCGGACCCGTTCCTCGTACAGTGCGAGATTCGCCTCGACGTCACCCAGACGCGGGCTGACCTGCGCCGCCGCGACGGTAAACTGGGTCAGTGCCATCAGCGCGAGTATTCACAACGCGGGCGCCAAAGACAAGGATGCGCGGCCGGGGGTCGGGATGCCCAATCAGACCTCCGTCGCAAGCGTTCGTAGTGCGCGGCTCAAGCGGTCGCGCGCATGTATGAGCAGCCGCTCCAGATGGCGGCGCTCATCGCGGCTCACCGTTGTCACATCAATCGTGCGCAGCTTGCGGCCGAGGCGGCGGATGAGACGGGCGAGGTCGCGGAGGCTGTCGGCGGCGGGGGCGGTTCCGTCCGCCGCCGTACCGGCGGCGGCGCGGAACTTCTGCACCGAGAGCTTGCGCAGGCGGGTGAGGTGCCACAGCATCGCTTGCCGTTCGGGCGTTTCGGCGCGGGCGATTTGAATGAGCACCTCGCGGGACACGTCGGGGCTGGCGTGGTACTGCGTCTTGATGTCCTCCGGCAGGCGCCGCAGCGCCAGCGTGTTGCTCACGTAGGGGCGACTCTTGCCCAACATCTCCGCCAGGGTCTCGTGTGTGTAACCGAACTGCTCGATCAGCTGGCCGAGCCCTTCCGCCTCCTCGAGGGCGGTGAGGTCCTGCCGTTGCAGGTTCTCGATCATGGCGATCTCGAGCGGGTCGTCGTCCCGCAGCAAGGCGGGAACCGACTCCAAGCCGGCGAGCTGTGCCGCGCGCCAGCGTCGTTCGCCCGCCATGATCAAGTAACCGTTGCCGTCGCGCTTGACCACGATCGGTTGCAGCAGCCCGCGCGCCTTGATGGATTCGGCCAGCTCGGCCAGCGCCTGCGGATCAAAATGCCGGCGTGGCTGTTGCGGGTTGGGGCGCACGGATGCCAGCGACACCGCCGCCAACACCGTGCGGTTGCCCGGCCGTATCTGCCCTGCGGCTGCCAGTGATCGAACTTGCGCTCTGTCGGCCATTGTCGTTTTGACGCCGGCCGATGATAGGGCGGATCGTCGTGGATTGCCAGGCAAGCGCAGCACGCGGCGCGATCGCCGCTCCCCCTTGAAGCGGCGGAATTCGTAATCAACTTTGTCGAGAAGGAAGAGAAGACGAGCCTGACGCGCGACCCGCGTCAAAGCCATCGGGGACGGTCGCCCTGGGCCGCCGCGGCTCGCGGCGGCCGCCACCGCGATGGACCGCTACATTTGACTGGGCGGTGAATTGTGCTTTCATGGCGCTGCGAATGAATCCCACCCCGAACGACCGCCTCCGAGCCGGAGACGTGGTCCCCATTCCATAAACGCGTTCAATGGTTTCGACAGCCCGAGTCTGCGGGCTAGTGGTGGTCCTAACGACATCATTGGCGAACACGGCGGTGGCCCGTGACTGGACCGACGAGGTCTTCAACAGCAAGGTCAGCGCCGGACGGCCGTTTGTCGCGGTGGCCGGTCAAGACCTGGCTCATGCGCACACGGTCATCGGTTCGACGCGCTTCTATCAAGTCCAGACCAAGGACACCTTCCTGGACGTCGCGCGCTTTTACGACCTTGGCTACAACGAGATCTTCGACGCCAACCCCGGGGTCGACGAGTGGGTCCCACCCGTGGGCCAGGTCATCCTGTTACCAACCGAATGGGTGCTGCCGGACGCCGACTACAAGGGCATCGTCGTCAACATTCCGGAGATGCGGCTCTACTACTTCCATGCGGGCGGCGAAGGCACGATGATTGTGACGACCTTCCCCGTCGGTCTGGGCCGCGATGACTGGCGCACGCCGGAAGGCAAGTTCCGCATCCGCGGCAAGACCGTCAACCCCATGTGGGTGCTGCCCGAGTCGATCAAAGAGGAGCACCGCCGCGACGGCAAACCGGCGCCCGACTTCATCGCCGGGGGCGCGCCGGACAATCCGCTCGGCAAGTATCGCTTCGAGCTCACCCTGCCCCTCTACGGCATCCATGGGACAGACATCCCGTGGGGCGTCGGCATGCAGGTGAGCCACGGCTGTGTGCGCCTCTACCCGGAAGACATCGAACGCCTCTTCCCTGCGGTGCCGGTCGGGACGCCGGGAGAGTTCATCTACCAGCCGGTGAAAATCGGGGTGCGTGACGGACGCATCCATCTCGAAGTGCATAAGGACATCTATCAGATGTTGCCCGGCCCGTACCGCGAGGCCATGCGCTTGATCGACAAGCACGGGTGGCGGTCGCGCGTCGACATGGAGCGCATCGAGCGGGCGGTGCTGGAGCAGTCGGGCGTGCCGATGGATATCTCCCTCGACACCGACCTCAACGAGGTGAAAGACGAGGACGTGGACTCACCGAGCCCGCAGCGCCACCACATCAACGCCGGCGGTTCCGGCGACGGTCCCGACGCCGGCCGCCCGCACTGAGCCAGCGCGGTCTGAATCTCACCCTCCCCACGAGTTGCCGACACAGTAGCAGATGGACGCGGCGGTCGGGTCGGCACGTCGCAGGAGTTCACATTCGGCCTGGGCGCGAAAGATCTGTCCACGTGTGTCGCTCACCATCAAGACGCGGCGTGTCGGGGGAATGGTCTGCGGGCGCGGATAGCTGAAGTACCCCCAGACGGTACAGGGAATGACGCTGCCGAGGCGCTGCCGGATCGCCGCGTTCTCATCGGCGAGCACCCGGTTCTCTTCCGCCAGCTGCGTCAACCGCCTCTCCAGCTCGGCGAGATGGTCGGCGTCCTCCTCTTGAGTTTTGTAGAGCGCCTCCAGCTGCTTGGCCAAGCGCTCGCTTTCGTCGCGCAACGCCGTGTTCTCCTCGTTGAGGAACTTGGTCCGTCCCTGCGCCTTGTCGCGCGCCGTGCGGGCGGCTTCCAGAGCGCGCAGCAGGTCTTTTGCATCCCAGGAGGGCGGCTTGTGATCCTGTGCCGCTTGCGGAGTTTCTGGGGCGGCGTGGACTTGAAAGCGCCGGCTCGCTCGGATCCAGTCGCCGAATTGGAGCCCTTGCAGCTCCACTTCGTAGCCTCCCGCGCGGGGGAATTGGGTGCTGTCGATCTCGAACGGCGACTCGTGGACACCAAGGTCGCGTTGCTCCTCCCCAACGATCGACAGCCGCACGCGCATGCGTTCCGGTCCGTCCCAGCTGACGCGTACCGGAGGGTCGACTACCGCTTGGTCGACGGGCGACAAAATCACCGGGCGCAGCCAGCGCAGGAGACTGGTGCGAAACAGGGCGTCGCCGGCGATGATGGCGGCGGCGCAGAGGAGCGCGGTCAGGACGGCGCGAATCATTGTCGTGGCTCGGGCGTTGACGTCGTGCTCCGGGATCCTTCTCCCGTCTTTCCCACGTGGCGCAATTATAAGCAAAATCCTGAGGTGATTGATATCGCACGCGGCGCGCCGCACGGGTGTGGCCGCACCGCTCGAATGGGTGTCCTTGGCGTCGGACTGCCAAACTTCACCTTGCCCTGCTGCCGGAATTCTTGTACACGGAAGCGCGACGCGGGCGCCTCTCACATGGTATTCGATTTTCTGCTGGGGATGTTTTCAAACGATCTGGCGATCGATTTGGGAACCGCAAACACGCTGATCTATGTCAAGGGCCAGGGTATCGTCTCCAACGAGCCTTCGGTCGTCGCGGTGCAAAAGGATGCGCGCGGCGGTCGCCGTGTGTTGGCGGTCGGCGCCGAGGCCAAGAAAATGTTGGGCCGGACGCCGGGCTCGATCGTTGCCATTCGGCCGCTCAAGGACGGGGTGATCGCCGACTTCGAGATCACCGAAGCGATGCTGCGCTACTTCATTCAGAAGATCCACAACCGCAAAGCCTTGGTGCGGCCGCGCATCATCATCGGCGTGCCGTTCGGAATCACCGAGGTCGAGAAGCGTGCCGTCACCGAGTCGGCGCAGTCGGCGGGCGCGCGCGAGGTCTATCTGGTCGAAGAGCCGATGGCGGCGGCGATCGGCGCCGGCCTGCCGATCACCGAGCCGACGGGGAACATGATCGTCGATATCGGCGGTGGCACGACGGAGGTCGCGGTCATTTCCCTGAAGGGCGTCGTGTTCTCAAAGTCCGTGCGCGTCGGCGGCGACAAGATGGACGAGGCCATCATCCAGTACATCAAGCGCAAGTACAACCTACTCGTCGGCGAACGCACCGCGGAGCTGATCAAGATCACCATCGGCTCGGCCTACCCGGGCAACGAGATCCAAACGATGGAGATCAAGGGCCGCGATCTGGTGGCCGGCGTCCCGAAGACGGTCGAGGTGTCCGACGAAGAGATCCGGGACTCGCTGCTCGAACCGATCAATCAGATCGTCGACGCGGTGCGCATTGCGCTGGAGCGTACGCCCCCCGAGCTCGCCTCCGACATCGTCGACAAGGGCATCGTGCTGGCCGGAGGCGGGGCGCTGCTGCGCAACCTCGACGTGCTGCTGCGCGAGGAGACCGGCTTGCCGGTGATCCTGGCCGACGATCCGCTGACCGCCGTCGTGATGGGTGCCGGGAAGGTGTTGGACGAGCTGTCCTTGTTGAAGGATGTCACGATTCAGTAAACCTCGTGGCCGCAGGCGCGGCGCCGGGTGTTCGGAGCCGCAATGAGCGGCGACCTGCGAGCGCTGGCGTTCGCGAAGCCGTAAGCACCGTTCATGCTGGAGTTCGTCCGGAGAAATCGCGTCGTACTCACCTCCGGATCGCTGTTGCTGATTTCGCTCCTGCTGCTGTCCGCCGGCTCACGGGCGCGTCGCCGCACCGATCCCATGGCCAGCATCGTGCTCGAAGGCATGCGGCCGCTGCAGGACGCGGTCGCCAGTGGCCTCGGCGTTCTCGCCGACTGGTGGCGCACGTACATCGCGCTGATTGGCGTCAAGCAGGAGAACGACCGAATGCGCCGCCGCATCCTCGATCTCGAGCAGCAGGCCGTGCGGCTCGCCGAGGTCGAGCAGACCGACAAGCGCCTCGGCGCGCTGCTGGATTTTCGCTTTGCGCTCGAAGGCGACGTGCGCGCCGCGCGCATCATCGGCCGCGATCCGTTGCCCTGGTTTGGCACCCTCATCATCAACCAAGGCGAGGCCGACGGCGTGCACAAGACCATGGCGGTCATCTCGCCGTTCGGCGTCGTCGGGCAAACCATGACGACCAGCGCACATTCCGCGCGCGTCCTGCTGATCACCGATCACAACAGCGGGGTCGATGCCGTGGTGCAGCGCAGCCGCGCCCGCGGCATCGTGGAAGGGGCTCTCGACGGCGGCTGCGTCATGAAGTATCTGAAGCGCGGGGAAGACGTGGACGTGGGGGATCGCGTCGTCACCTCCGGCCTCGACGGCATCTTCCCCAAGGGCATCCTCATCGGCGACGTCATCCACGTGACGCGCGGCAATCGCGGCCTGCTGCAAGTCGCCGACGTCAAGCCGAGCGTGCCGTTGGATCGCATCGAAGAGGTGTTGGTGGTACGTGGGGGTACGCAGTTGAAGGACGCCGAGTCGCTCGAGCCGATGTCGAAGTGAGGTGGGTGGTGCGTGGCGCAATGCTCTTCGGTATGATCGCGGTGGTCGCCTTGCTGTTGCAAACCACGGTGCTGCCGCTGGCGGCGATTGGACGCGCCACGCCGGACCTGCTGCTCATCATCTGCGTGTACCTGGGCCTGCATCAACACTCGGTCCCGGGCGCGTTCGGCGCCTTCGTCCTCGGATACCTGCAGGACACCTTCTCCGGCAGCGTGGTGGGGCTCAACGCCTTCGGGATGTGCCTGGTCTTCATCACGGTGTACCTCACGTCGCGACGACTGTGGGTGGACAACGCGGTATCGAAGATCGTCGTCGTTTTTCTCGCCTCGGTCCTCAAAACGATGGCCCTCTTGGCGCTGGCGGCGTTCTTCATGTCCGTCGACGGGTTGTGGCAGACGATTCTCGGCTACTTGTTCATCGAGGCGGTGCTCGCCGCACTCCTGAGCCCGGCGGTCTTCGCCGTGCTGACGCACACCCAGCAGCTCGCCGTCGCGGAGGAAGAGTAGCGTGGTCCCGCTCACCCAGCGTGAGGTCCCGCTCATCTTGCGCCGGCGTCTCTCGGTGGCGCTCGCGGCGGGCCTCCTGGGTTTCGCACTGCTGTTGGCACGGTTGTGGGACCTGCAGATCCTCCACGGCGACGAGATGCGCACCCTCTCGGAGAACAACCGCATCCGACTGCACCGCGTCCAAGCCACGCGCGGCACAGTGGTGGATCGCTCCGGCCGCGTGTTGATCGATAGCCGGCCGTCGTTCGACGCGGTGTTGGTCCCCGAGGACGCGCACAACGTCGAGCTGACCATCGAGAACCTGGCGCAGCTCCTCCATCAAAGCTCCGCCGACATGCGTATGCTGCTGGCGCAGACCAGCACGCGGCCGCCGTTCGAGGAGATCACCGTGAAACGCGACTTGAGCTGGGACGAGATAGTGGCGCTGGAGACGCACCAGCTCGATCTGCCCGGTGTCAGTCTGCAGATCACCTCGCGCCGCAGCTATCCGCTCGGGGCGAAGCTGGCCCACCTGCTCGGCTACGTCAGCGAAGCCAGCCCGCAAGACCTCGCCGCCGATCCGCGCTACCACATGGGCGATCTGGTCGGCAAAGTCGGGTTGGAGAAGCGCTGGGAGCCGTACCTGCGCGGCGTCAACGGTGGCCAGCAAGTGGAGGTCGACGCGGTCGGCCGCAAGCTGCGCGTCTTGCGCGAGGTCGAAGAGGCCCCCGGCAACACGGTGAAGCTCACCGTCGACCTCGACCTGCAGGAAGCTGCCGCGCAAGCGCTCGGCGATCACGACGGCTCGATCGTGGCGTTGGACCCCAACAGCGGCGAGATCCTGGCGCTGGTCAATCGCCCGTCGTTCGATCCCAACGTCTTCGTGCGCGGCGTCCGGTCCGACGAGTGGCACGCCTTCTTGTCCGACAAGCACCACCCGCTGAACAACCGCGCCATCCAGGGACAGTATCCTCCCGGCTCGACGTTCAAGATCGTGGTGGCGACGGCGGCGCTGGAAGAAGGCGTCATCAACCCGTTCACGCACATCCACTGCGGGGGCGGCCTGCAGTTCGGCAACCACTACTTCCGTTGCTGGAAGAAGGGCGGCCACGGATCGGTGAACCTGCACGAGGCGCTGGTGCAGTCGTGCGACGTCTTCTTCTATCAAGTGGCGCAGCGCCTCGGCATCGACGCCATCGCTCGCTACGCGCGGGCCTTCGGGCTCGGCCTGCCGACGGGCATCGACCTCGAGCACGAGAAGAGCGGCACGATCCCCGACACGGCGTGGAAGCGGCAACGCTTCAAGCAGCCGTGGTACGCCGGCGAGACGTTGTCCGTCGGCATCGGGCAGGGCTATGTGACCGTGACGCCGCTGCAGATGGCCAACGCCATCAGCACGCTCGCCGCCGGCAAGCGCTATCGTCCCCATTTCGTCAAGCAGGTGGAAACGCCGCAAGGGGAGGTCATCTACCTACAGGCGCCGGAGGTCACCGCAACGCTGAAGGTGCGCGAGACGACGCTGTTGCAGGTGCGTGAAGGCCTGCGTGACGTCGTCAACACGGCGCGCGGCACCGGCAAGAACGCCCGCCTCGACGGCATCGAGGCCGCCGGCAAGACGGGCACCTCGCAGGTCGTGAAGATGGGCAAGGAGCGGGTGAAGTCGGCGCAGCTGCCGTGGCAGCTGCGCGATCACGCCTGGTTCATCGCCTATGCACCGGTCGACGCGCCCGAGATCGCCGTCGCCGCACTGGTGGAGCATGCCGAGGGCGGCGGCGGTGCGGTGGCGGCACCGATTGCGCGGCAGGTGATGCAGAAGTTCTTTGCACTGAAGAAGGAACGGGAGAGCAGCAAGTATGCTGAGAATCGATCGCCGGCTGATCGCCCATTTTGATTGGCCGTTGCTGGCCTGCGCGCTGCTGGTCATCGGCTGCGGCCTGATGACGGTGCTCAGCGCCACGCACACACCGGGTCGTGCGGTGAGCAGCCTGCTGCTGCGGCAAATCATGTGGGCCGGCCTCGGCGTGATCGGGTTGCTCGCGGCGTTGAGCTTCGACTACCACCGGCTCGAGCGCTACGGGTATTTTGTCTACGCGGGGGCGTTGCTGCTGCTGTTGCTGACCGCCGTCATGGGGGCCTCCGGCGGCGGGGCGCGCCGCTGGATCGTCCTCGGTCCGGCGTCGCTGCAGACATCCGAGTTCGCGAAGCTCGCCCTGGTGGTTGGCCTGGCGCGCCATCTGCACCGTCACGTCGGTGAGCGCGCCTTGCCGCTGCGCGCCCTGGTGGTGCCGCTGTTGCTGCTGGCGCCGCCGGCGATCTTGATTCTCAAGCAGCCCGACCTGGGGACGGTCGTCGTGTTGACCGTGAGCGCCGCGGCGGTGTTGCTGGTCGCCGGGCTGCGGCTGCGGCTGGTGCTCATCATGGCCGCCGTGCTGGTGCCGGCGGTGCCGCACGTGTGGCACCACCTAAAGCCGTATCAGCAACGGCGCATTCTCACCTTCGTCAACCCCAGCGCCGACCCGCTCGGGGCGGGGTACCACATCATTCAGTCGAGGATCGCCATCGGCTCCGGCATGCTGCAGGGGAAGGGCTTCCTGCACGGCACGCAGAACCGCTTGAACTTCCTGCCCGAGCAGCACACCGACTTCATCTTCTCGGTGTTTGCCGAGGAGTGGGGGTTCATCGGCGCCGGCGTGTTGATCTGCCTGTACATAACGCTGCTGCTGCGCTGCTTCATGTCGGCGACGCGCGCGCGCGATCCGTTTGGTGTGCTGCTGGCGTTCGGTCTGACTGCGATGATCTTCGGCCAGGTGCTGGTCAACATCGGCATGGCGACGGGCTCGCTTCCCGTCGTCGGCATCACCTTGCCCTTCTTCAGCTACGGCGGCTCTTCGCTGCTCGCCAGCATGATCGCCATCGGCCTGCTGATGAACATCAGCATGCGCCGCTTCACGTTCTGAGAATGGACGGCTGCGAGGGCGCAACTTGACTCCGTCGGCAGCGGGGTGCTGAATGAACCGCATGGCAAGCGCCGCGCCCGCTCCGGTCGCGCGTCACCTCTTTACGGTCGACGAATACCATCGCATGGGCGAAGCCGGCATCTTTGGGGAGGACGACCGCGTCGAGTTGATCGAGGGGGAGATCATCGAGATGAGCCCGATTGGGAGCCCGCACGCGGCGCGTGTGAAACGGCTGAACCGACTCTTGGTGCGCCGGCTGGGGACGCGGGCGATCGTCCAAGTCCAGGACCCCGTTTTGCTGAGTCAGCTCTCGGAGCCGCAACCCGATCTCGGCGTGCTGAAGCCACGGGAAGATTTCTACGCCGCCGGACACCCGGAGCCCTCCGACGTCCTGTTGATCGTCGAGGTTGCAGACAGCTCGCGCGCGTTCGACCGCACCATCAAGGCTCCGCTCTACGCCAGAGCGGGGATCGTTGAGCTATGGGTCGTGGACGTGATCGACGCGGTCGTCGACGTCTACCGCAAACCGTGGCGTGGACGCTATCGGGAGGTCGCCCGCTTCCAGAGGGGCCAACGGGTGAACATCGCGGCCTTCCCCCACTTCTCGTTTCGGGTCACGGACATCCTCGGCTGACCGCCAGATACCAGCGCCCGCCTGAAGAAACGCTTCCAACCATCCTGGTTGCTTGGAGCGGCTGCAGCACCTTGGCGGCGCTACAAGCCGGGTTCCCAGATCGGGGCCAGGTCCAGGACGAAACCGGGGAGGACAGGGTCGCCGGACAGCTGCGTCGGCGCGTCGAGGCACTCGACCGTGGCGCCGGGACGGTAGAGGTACACACGCCGCTGGTCGGCATCAATCAACCAGCCGAGCTGCGCGCCGTTGGCGCAGTACTCCTGCATCTTCTCTTGGGTGACCGCGAGGGTATCGGACCGCGAGCGTAGCTCGACGACGAAGTCGGGACACAAGGGCAGGAACTTCTCCCTTTGTGCCGGCGGCACCGCCGTGAGGCGCGTGCGGCGCACCCAGGCGATGTCCGGCGAGCGCGTCGCGCCGTTGGGTAGCTCGAAGCCCGTCGACGAATCGAAGGCAACCCCTGAGCCGTCGCCTTTGGCCCACACTCTGACTTGCATGGTCAATTCGGAGTTCCGTGCACCCGTCCTTGCACCTGTCGGTGGCATGACCAGTATGTCTCCCTCTGCGGTCCGTTCGAGACGCAGATCGCGATTGAGCTGACACAGCTTGAAGAACTGCTGGCTGGTCATGTTGATGACGGGACGCAGGTGCAGCAGGAGCGGGCCCCGTTCCAACGCCAGCGGTCGTGGCTCTTGGGAATGGACTTCGTTCATCTCGGCACCTCACCGGGGAGTCTATCACGGGCTACGCTGCGAGGACCAGTTGCGGGCGACGGGACGCACACCGACAGCAGCGTCGTCCGGTGGAAAAGCACGATGCCTCAACCGAACACCAGCAGGCCAATGGTTCACGTTCCGAGCGCGCCCGCCTTCGTCACCTGCTCCGCGGCGGCCGCCGCGCCGTTCTTGAGAATGTTGCGCGCGATGAAGCTGGGCTCTAGGGCGGCGCGCGCTTCCAGCAACTCGCTCTTCAGCTGCAGTGCTTCAGCGGCGGCCGCCGCGTCGCTAGCGTCGAGGATGAAATCGACCAGGTGTAACGCGAGCTGCACGTCGCCATTCTGCTGCAGGTCGCGAGCGCGCCGCAACAGCGGCACCGTGCCGGCCAAAGTAACCACCTCCTTGGCGATCGCCGCCGAGCGCGCCGGAAACAGGTGCGACGGGTTGCCGTCGAACCAGCCGCCGTAACGGCGCAGGATGCCGTGCACGACGAAGGTCGGGCAGCCGTAGATCGGCCGCAGGTACGGCTTGCTCGCCAGCTCCGGCGGCAGTGCGTTGACCTCGGCGAGGATCTGCTCGGCCCACATGCCGGCGTTCAGCCGACGTACCACTTCATCGTGCAGCCAGCGTAGCGCCCTCGCCGTGTCGAGACACGCGTCGCGCACGGCCTCGGCGCCGAGAATCGCCGGCCCATGCCCGGGAGACAGCGCCGCCGGCTCGCGCGCCGCGATGGCTTCGAGCGCTGCGGCCCACTCGACCTCGTAGCGCTGCACCTTGAACGGGTTGCCGATGTTGGGGCACGACCAGATGAACAGATCGCCGCTGCACACCGTTCGCCGCTCGGGCACCCACACCCACGTGGCATCATCCGTTTCGCCCATGGCGTGGTGCAAGTGCAGCGTCACGCCGCCGAGTCGGAGCACCATCGTGTCGCGGTAGAGGATGTCCGGGTAGAAGAACTGCTCGCGCACCACCACCTTTGCATGCGGCGGCAGGGCAAACTGAATACGGTTGATGTGGTCGTGCTGGCCGGCGAGCTCGATGTATCGGTCGAAGCGTGACGGCACCCGCTCGTGCGCCACGATCTGCGGGCGCGGGCGGCCGCGGCGCTCCGCCTCTTCCAACAGCGCCCACACGCCGAAGGCATGGTCGAAGTGGCCGTGGGTATAGATGACGTAGCGAATCGGTTTGTCGGACAGGCTGCGGATCTGCTCCAGGAGTCGCGGCCCCATCGGCCGGACGCAGGCATCGACAACCGCCAGGCCGTCCTCACCTTCGATGCACGTCGAGTTGCCGAATGCCGAGATCAGGTGCACCCCGTCGGCGATCCGATCCGGCTGGTCGCGGAAGTAATAGAGACCGTCCATCGCTGGTGCGTCGTCTGCCATGCGCGCCTCCGAGTTCGAGGCTTCATATCGCGCGGCCACCGGCCGCTGCAACGCCTGCCCCTCCTTTGCCGGCCGCCGGTGACCTGCTATGAAGGCCGGCACTCACAGGCTTGGAGGTCAGACGATGATGCGGAGTGTATGGTCTCTCGTACTCACAACGATGCTCGTCAGCGGTATGGCGCGAGCGGAAGGGAAGAATCCGATGCTGCTGGTGTCCACGTCGATGGGCGATATCAAGATCGAGCTGAACGAGGAGAAGGCGCCGGTGACGGTGAAGAATTTCCTGACGTACGTGAACGACAAGTTCTACGACGGCACGGTCTTTCACCGCGTCATGCCCGACTTCATGATCCAGGGCGGCGGGTTCGACAAGGACATGAAAGAGAAGACCACCAGACCACCGATCAAGAACGAGGCGGGCAACGGTCTGAAGAACGACGTGGGCACGATCGCCATGGCGCGCACCTCCGTCGTGGACAGTGCGACGGCGCAGTTCTTCCTCAACGTGAAGGACAACGGCTTCCTCAATCACCGCGACGAGACGCAAGGCGGGTTCGGCTACACGGTCTTCGGCAAGGTCGTCGACGGAATGGACGTCGTCCGCAAGATCGAGCACGTGCAGACGACCAACAAGGGTCCCAATCAGAACGTCCCTGCTGAGCCGGTGATCATCAAGTCGGTGACTGTAGTGAAGTGACCGCGATCAGCCATCCGCCATCAGCAATCAGCCAGAAGGCGATCATCTTCGATCTCGACGGGGTGCTCATCGACTCCGAAGCCCTGCAGCACCGCGCCTACACGGAGGTGCTCGCGCGCTTCGGCGTCCGCATCACGATGGAGGAGTACGCCGAGCACTGGGTGGCGGCGGGACGCGGGCCGGAGTATGCGGTGCGGACCTACGGGCTGCCGATCGGGCCGGATGAGCTGCGCGCGATCCGCAGCCCGGTGTACCACGAGATCTTGCGCCGCGAGGTCACGCTCATGCCGGGCGCCATCGAGGCGGTGACCCGCTTGCACCCACGCTTTCCGCTGGCGATCGCCACGAACTCCTATCGGCACGACGTGCTGTTCGTGGTCGACCACTTCGGCATCCAACACCGCTTCGCGGCCATCGTCGCACGCGACGACTACGAACGCGCCAAGCCCGAGCCCGACGCGTTCCTCATGGCGGCGGCGCGCCTGGGAACACCACCCCGTACATGTTTGGTCGTTGAGGATGCCTACAAGGGCCTCGTCGCTGCGCAGCGCGCCGGAGCCCGGTCGGTCGCGGTGCCGAACGCATACACCCGCGATAACGACTTCTCGCTCGCTGCGGCGGTGTTGGAGAACCTCGACGAGCTGACCGTCGATCTCGTCGAACGCGTGCTGGCAGAGCGCTCTGACAGTTGAAGCTGGCTTGGTGGCTCGGGTCGAGGCATCTTGACCCCGAACCCCATTTTGAGCCAAGCATGAAGCCGTAGTTACATCATTACGGAGGAGGGCTGCTCCATGCCGGAATGCATCGTGTCCGCCGACTCGCACGTGAGTGAACCCGCTGACTTGTGGACCACGCGTATCGCGGCACCCCATCGCGATCACGCACCGCACATGGAGAACCGCGGTGAGCTGGGTGACTTCATGATTGCCGACGGCATCCTGCCGCTGCCAGTGGGCCTTGGGATCGCCGCGCCGCGCGACCCGAAAGACTACAAGTTCTTCGGCGTGAAGTACGAAGAGGCGCGGCCGGGCGGCTGGGACCCGGACCAGCGCCTCAAAGACCAGGATATCGACGGGGTGTCCGCCGAGGTGCTGTATCCGACGCTCGCCATGCCGATGTTCGGCATTCCCGACGGCACCTACCAGCACGCGTGCTTCCAGGCGTACAACGACTGGCTGGCGGACTTCTGTCGGGCGCATCCGACACGCCTCGTCGGCATCGGCCTGGTCTCGCTTTTCGATATCGATGCCGCGGCACAGGAGGTCGAGCGTATCGCGGCGCTCGGCTTGCGCGGCGCAATGATCCGCGGCGACTCGCCCGAGGAATGCCCCTACGGCGATCCGCGCTACGACCCGCTGTGGGCAGCGTTGCAGGATCATGACTTGCCGGTGAGCTTGCACATCCTGACCAGCGGCAAGCGGCAGAGTCTGAATCCCAGCGCGCCACGCAGCAACCCGATGGCTGGGGTGATGACCGTGATCCATTACGTCCAACGCTCCATCGCCGACCTGATCTTCAACCGCGTCTTCGAGCGCTTTCCACGACTCAAGGTGGTGTCCGCCGAGAACGATATCGGCTGGATTGCGCACTACATCGGCCGCATGGATCACGCCTACGAGCGGCACCGGCACTGGATGGGACAAGGACCGTTACAGACGCTCCCGAGCGAGATGTTCAAACAACACGTGTATGCCACCTTCATGGACGACGTGGCCGGCATGGCGACGCGTCACCTCGTCGGCGTCGATCATCTGATGTGGGCGTCCGACTACCCGCATAGCGACTCGACCTGGCCGGAGTCGCGCCAAGTCCTGGCCAAGCATTTCGCCGGCGTCCCGGAAGGTGACCGCCGGCGAATCGTCGGCGAGAACGCGAAAGCGCTATATGGAATTCCGTAGAAACTTGGAGCCGAGCTCTCCTAGCGCCACGCTTGCAGTGGTGAGACGCACGGCAACTAGGCAGATCCTTCGGTACTTACGTTCAGGTTCACCAACGCGAAGAACAGCTCATCGAGCGACCGGTATCGGAACCATACCGGCGTCTGGGGATACAGGTCTCCCGGATCGACGCTCCAACCCGATTTCTCGTCCCCGTACACCGGGAAGACCTCCAGCCCGACTTTCAGGAGCCGGGTGTTGACGGTGACATCCGATTGCGCCTGAGTGGTTTTCATCTGTGCCCCTTCCCGAAGTCCCATCTGCGAAACTCGATGAGCAGAATGCATGCCAGTTGAGCCGGGAAGGGCGCACGACTGCGAACCGCTGCGGCGCACTCCGAAGGCCGCGTTGAGAATCTGGCTATTTCGCCAGGCAAGTGGATGTGCGTGGCACAATTGCAGGTTCGCCATTGCCCGGACGCTCGCTATCCGCGCCGATCAACATCCTTGGTCATCAGACCGTGAGCCGGAAGATGTGAGGTACGGATGAGCACCGGTGCACATTTGTTGCCCGGTAAATTGCCAGTTGCGCTTCTCCAGGCCTTGCTGCGCTTTCGTGGCGCAAGGGACCGCAGGGTCGTTCTGGGCCCGGCATTCGGACAGGATGCGGCCGTCATCGACCTCGGCTCGCAGTTGCTGATTCTGAAAAGCGATCCCGTAACCTTCACCGCCGACGAGATCGGTTGGTACGCGGTGAACGTCAACGCCAACGACGTCGCCGTGATGGGAGCTCGGCCCGCTTGGTTTCAGGCAACGATCATCGTTCCGCCAGGCACAACGGTGCCGGCGGTCCGCCGGATCTTCCGCGACATCGATGCCAGCGCTCGCAGCTTGGGGATCGCCGTTACGGGCGGGCACACGGAGGTGTCTCCGGCCGTGCGCCGGCCCATTGTCGCGGGAGACATGCAAGGCCTCGTGCGGCGGGCTGACTTGGTAACCTCCAGCGGCGCACGGGCCGGTGACGTCGTCATCCTGACCAAGGCCGCCGGAATCGAGGGCACCTCGATCATCGCACGCAGCTTTCCGCGCGAGGCGCGCCGGATCCTCAGGCTCGCGGGGCAGCGAGCCGCAGCGCGCTTTCACCATCGACCGGCAAAACCGCGATGGTGACGTCGGCCTTGGTGTC
>CAZCGA010000070.1:0-31203 GCA_964498075.1 uncultured Binatia bacterium (SeqCode)
GGGCGTCGTGCCGGCCCCCGCGGGCGCCGCGGGCTGCGCCGGCGGCCGAGCCGTTGGCGGCGCGCTCGAGCGGCTGCCGTGCGTCGGTTGCGCCGCCTGTGCGACAGACGCGGACACCGCGCACGCACCGAGAAGAGACACGACGAGAAGCTTGGTGATTCGCGAACGCCTGCGCTGGCTCATATGACATCCGTCCTTTCCAATGTGTCCCTCAGCGACTCCTTCCTATATCCGAACGTGCAGGTGAGGTGAAGCCGCGGGTCAAACGGCGCCCAACTCGACGACGGTCACGCCCGCGCCGCCTTCGCCCGACGCGCCGGGCTGAAAGCGCACGCAGTACGGGGAGTGGGCCAGATAGTCCGCGACGGCACGCTTCAAAGCGCCGCTGCCAATGCCGTGGATGATGCGCACCGACGGGTAGCCCGCCCGCACCGCACGATCCAGGAAGTCGTCGAGCTGTGCCACCGCCTCCCTGGCGCGCAACCCCAACAGCGTAATCTCCTGCCGCACGTCTTCCGGGGCCGGCGGCAGCCGTACTTCGGTTGCCGGTGCCGGGCGACCCTCCACTCGGCGGAGTTGCGCGGCGGGTACCTCGAAGCGCAGCGTGCCGCGTTGCAACCAGGCGCGTGCGCCTTCCACCGAGAGCAACTGGCCTCGGATACCTGTGTCCTTCACTTCGACCTGATCGCCGATTTGCGGCGCGCCGAACGGAGTCGGCTGCGGCTCCACTGCCGCTGCGTGCTCGTCGATTGCCGCCTCCTGCTGTTGCACGAAGTGGGTCAGGGCGCGCCGGTCGGCGGCGCCGCGTTCGATGGCGGCCAGCAGCTCACGGCCCTGCTCACGTACGGAGCGGACGAAATCGCGCGCCGCGTGCAGGTCGTCGGCCCAGCGGCGCCGGCGCTTCTCCCGCAGCTCATCGAGCAGCGCCTCGGCTTCCTGCTGCGTCTCAGCCGTCGCGCGCAGTCGTTCGTTGAGCTCGGAGAGCCGCTCCTCGTATTGCCGGCGGCTCTCTTCGAGCCGCTCGACGGCGGCGGCGAGCGCCCGGGCCTGTTCCGAGCGCGCCGCTTCGGCCGCGGCGAGCACGGCCGGCGGCAATCCAAGACGGCGGGCAATGGGCAGCGCCAGACTTTCTCCGACCGAGTGGTACATGAGGCGATAGCGCGGCACCATGCCGTGCAGATCGAACTCCACTGCCGCCGCAACGCACGTGGGGTGACTCAACGCAAACACCTTGATCGGCGCGTAGTGCGTGCTCACCGCCACTCGCGCCCCGCTGGCTTCGAGCACCTGGATCATGCCGATGCCCAGCGCCGCGCCTTCGTCCGGGTCGGTGCCCACGCCCGGTTCGTCGAGCAACACCAGCGCCGGCGTCGCGTGCTGCTCGATGATCTCCGTGAGATTCGCCACGTGTCCAGAAAACGTCGACAGGTTGCGCTCGATGCTCTGTTCGTCGCCGAGATCGCCGTAGATGCCCGCGAAACACGGCAGGCAGCTGCCCTCGGCTGCCGGGATCAGCAAGCCGCTCTGTGCCATGAGCGCCAGCAGACCGAGCGTCTTCAACGCCACGGTCTTGCCACCGGTGTTCGGTCCGCTGATCACCAGCACGCGTTTGCCGTCCGGCAGGAGCAAGTCGATGGGTGTCACCTGGCGCTCGGCGAACAGCAACACCGGGTGGCGCGCCTGCTTGAGCGCCAGCTCCGTGTCGCTGAGCCGCGGTTGCGTGCAATGAAAGCGCTGGGCGAACTTGGCCCGCGCGACCAGCACGTCGACCTCGACGAGCGCCGCAAATGTCTGCGACAGCGGCTCGATCTCGGCGAGCACCGACATAGTGAGGTCCGCCAGGATCCGCCGCACCAGCGCTTCCTCCTCCTTGGCCGCGAGCAGCAGGCGGTTGTTCAGCTCCACGGCAAACAGCGGCTCGATGAACGTGGTCTCACCAGATACCGAGCGGTCTTGCACGACGCCCTCATACTGTGTCGCCAAGGCGGTCTTGATCGGCAAGACGAATCGGTTGTTGCGCAGCGTGACGTAGCGGTCGACGAGGAACTCGGTCATCGCCGGTCGGTTCAGCAAGTCGTCCAGGCGCCGGGTCAGCTGCTCGCGCAACTGGCGCACGGTGCGCCGCACCTCCGCCAGCTCGTCGCTGGCATCGTCACTGACGTCGCCGTTTTCATCGAGCGCGCGGCTCAACGACGTCTGCAGCGACGGCACACGCACAAATTGCGCCGGCAGGTGCGCCAGCGCCGCGTACGCACCCGCGTGTTTCTTCAGAAACGCCCGCGCCGCATCGGCGACGCCGAGCGCCGTGCGGATCTCGACGAGCGCCTTTCCGTCGAGGACGAAGCCTTCGTGTGCGGCCGTCTTGAGCGCCGCGCGGATGTCGGGAAATTCCCCGAGCGGCAGCGGGCCCTGCTCTTCGATAAGCCGGAAGCACTGCCACGCCTGCTCGAGAGCATGCTCGGCCGCGGCGCGGTCGGCGGTAGGCCGCAAGGCGCGACACCCTTCTTTACCGGGTGCCGAGCACGCATACCCGGCCAGTCGATCACAGACGTGATCGAATTCGAGAGCGGTGAGATCGCGTGGACGCACGGAGAGCGTTCAGCCGTCAGCGCTCAGCATTCAGCTTCGGATCGGCAGAGGATGGGTTCTGAGCTGAGAGCTGATTGCTGACCGCTGACGGCTTCATTTCCTTCTCGCCTTCAAGCGGGCGAGGGCCGACGCCAGAGTCACGACGTTGGTGGCGCCGCTGCTGCCTTCTTCGACCACTTGCTCGTGCGGTGCCGCACCGCGTGCACTGACGGGCCGGGCGGGATGGCGCAGGATGAGCCGCGCTTCGCCGACCGAGATCGGCCTGCCGAAGAGGCAGTACGTGCGGTCGCCGTCCTGACGATTGTTCGCCCACGCCGCAAACTCCTCGGGTGAAGGCTGGTGACCGACGGCGACGGCGCAGCGGCGCACGACGAAGCCGATCATCATCTTCGGCAGTGGTGTGGTCGGAGCAGTCATTCCGGGGGCTTCATGCCGCAGAAGCGACGCGGTCGTCAAGCGGCGCCCTGGGAGCGTTCTGCGATCAGACGATCGAGCTCCTCACGCAGGCGCGGCAGGACCTGCTGGTAGCTGAACGCACCGATCTTCACGTCCTTCTTCTTCAGATTCACCGTCGATGGCCCGCACCACAACCCGAGATCCGCATCGTCGGTCTCTCCCGGTCCATTTACCCGGCAGCCCATGACCGCGATGGTGATGTGGTGCAGTTGTGCATAGCGCGTCAGCTCCCGGACGTGCGCCGCGAGCTCCACGAAGCTCTCGTTCTCCACGCGCGAGCAGCTGGGGCACGAGATGATGTTGAGCCCTTTGCCGAAGTCGGGGACCGAGATGAAGCGGCCGTGAGCAACGTCATCCAGGATGCGGTGACCGACCTCGACCTCCTCGTGCTTGCGCTCGTTGGGCAACGTCAGTGAGACGCGAATCGTATCGCCTATGCCGGCGGCCAGCAGCTTCTCGAAGGCCAGGCGCGTCTTGATGATGCCTTCGGGTGGCATGCCGGCTTCGGTCACGCCGAGATGCAGCGGCACCTCCGGCCGCGCCGCCGCGAAGCGCGTGTTGGCCTCCACCACCGTGCGCGGATCCGAATCCTTGAGCGAGACCACGAAGCGTTCGAAGCCCATCTCCTGCATCACGTTGCAGTGAAAGATCGCCGACTGGACGATCGCTTCGAGCTGGTCATCGGGGTAGCGCGCCAGGAACTCCGGCGCCACCGAGCCGCAGTTGACACCGATGCGGATCGCACAGTCCGTATCGCGCGCCACGGCGACCAGCCACGCAACTTTGTCGCGAATCGACTTGTCGCGCTCGACGTGGTGCAGATGGCCTGGGTTGTAGCGGATCTTGTCGACGTGCGGCCCGACTTTCTGGGCGAGCCGGTAGTTCTCTTGCAGGTCAACCGCCAGCACCGCGTCCGTCTGCAGGCGAATCTCCTTGAGCGCCTCGACCTCCTTGTCGTTGTCGACGGCGATGCGCACGACGCCAGCTCCGGCGCGCCGCAGCTGCTCGGTCTGCGCCACAGTCGCGTCGATGTCGCGCGTCTTCGTGGCGCACATGCTCTGCACCGCGATCGGCGCGCCCGCACCGATCTGCCCTGAACCAATGCGCACGGCACGCGTCGGTTGTCGCGTTCCCTGGGTTTCCATCAGTATGCGGGCAAGCTAGCCGAAGGGGTACAGCGACTCAAGGCAGGAACCGTGCGGGGGAGAAGTGCTGCAGCTCCTCGCTGCGATCACCGAGGACCGCGGCCGCGCCCAGCCGCCCGACGGCGGCGCTTGTCGTCATGCCGTGTCCACCCAGCGCCGCGACCCAGACGAAGCCGTCCAGCTCTGGATCGCGGCCGATGACGAAACGCTCGTCGCGCGCAAAGGTGCGCAGGCAGGCCCAGGCCGAAACGACGCGTGCGTTGACCAGCCCCGGAAAGGCGCCAGCGATCTTCTCGGCCAGCAGCTGCTCGACGGCTGCGTCAACGATCGGCGCGCGCGGCGGATGCGGCGCGGCGTCGCACGGGCTCATCAGCAAGCCATCGCCTTCGGGACGGAAGTAAACGTCCAGGTCGTTGTGCCACACGAACGGCCAGTCGCGAGACACCGCCACGTCGACGCTCGTCTGAAACAAATGCCGGCGGCGCGGCGCCAGCGTGCGCGTCCCAACACCGGCGAGTGTCCCGATCTCCCCCGCCCAGGCGCCGGCGGCGTTGACCACGCAGCGTGTCTCGATGCTGCCCCGATCCGTGTGCACCGCTGCGACGCGTCCGCCCTCGACTTCTACCCCGACGATGGCGCGCCCGTACTCGATGCGCGCTCCCTCGCGGCGGGCAGCGCGCAGGTACGCTTGCAGCAGCTCGTGGATGTCCACCACACCGTCCTGTGGATTCCAGAAGGCGACGGCGAATGGAGCGTCGCGCAAAACGGGAACGCGACGGCAGGCGTCTTCCACGTCGAGGATCTCTCCGTCGATGCCGACCCGGCGACCTGCCTCCTGTGCCTCCTGCAGCGCGGCCATCCCGCTGGCCCCGGCGAGCAGCAGCGACCCGCAGCGTCGCAGCAACGAAACGTCGGTGAAGCCCTCCGGCGGCGCTGCAATGAAGCGCGCACCCTCCACCGCCAGACGCGCTTCGGCGGTGTCCGACAAGGCTTGGAACGCCAGCGCCGCGTTGCGTCCCGACGCGTGCACGCCGGCGATGGCTTCGCGCTCGAGCAGCAGGACGCGGCGCACGCCGCGCGCGACCAGATGACACGCCGTAGACGCGCCGGCGAATCCCGCACCGATGAGGACGACGTCCGCCGTTTCCACGGCGTGTCAGCCTAGCACCGCTGGGCAAAACGGCAATTCTCACGGGCGCCGCACGACGCGCGTCACCCAGAGCGCCACCGCCGCACCGCCGAACGCCAGCAGCGACACGAGCGCGCCGAAGGCAAGTGACCGCGGCGCATAGCGCAGCACGACATCATGCGTCCCGGCTGCAACCGGCACGGCGCGGAAGAAACAATCGGCTCGCAGGACAGCCGCCGCAGCGCCGTCAACCGACGCCTGCCATCCCGGATAGAAGGCATCCGTGACGACGACGTACCCGGGCTGCGGCGCACTCACCGCGAGTCGAACCTCGTTGGGGGCGTAGCCAATGATGCTCACCTGCGTGCTTGCGGCCACGCCAGCGCCCGCGACCGGCTCCGGCGCGCTCGCCAGCAGCACTTCACGTCGTGGATCGAAGCCGGGAGCGCGCAGGTCATCGATACAACTCCGCCCCGGGACGCGCACCGCGTTCACCGCTACGAAGAAGGCGCGCGGCTGGACGTTGCGGTTCTCATAGACCACGGCGGCGTCGGACCGGCGCCACGGGGCCAACGCCGGCGCGTCGAACCACGTCGCCACATGCGGCTCGCTGGCGGGATCCATGATCACGAAACGGACGCCGCTGAGGTTGAGCAGGCGCGCATCGAAGCTCCTCTCCGGCGCGCCGATCGTTCCCATGAAGACTCCCAGGCCGGCGGCGAACCCGGCGGCCGGCGCCGGCGGCCGGCTCAGCGCGGAGACAAAGGTTCGGAAGTCGCCGAGAGAAAGCGGCTCGAGGTCGTTGAGTACCGGGACGTCGAAGTAGCTGCCCAGCTTCGCCCATGTTCCTCTATCGGCAAGCGGCAGCAGCGACAGCACGCGCGCCGGCGCCTCGCGCCGCAACGCGTCGAGCAGCTCGCGCTGCTCGTCGTAGCGTGGCGCCACACCAAACGGCGACAGGTAGCGCGGATGGAAGAACGCCGGCGCCACGAGTGCAGCGATGAGCACCGCCGCACACGCGCGGTCTCCGGGCGCCGCGCGGAGCACCGACTGAACGGCGGCGAGGAAGAGCAGTGGCAGCAGCTCGCAAGCAATACCCGCAGCCGTCGCGGCCGTGAGCCCGGTATGCGGCATGACGATGAGCCGCGCCGTCACGGCGAACAGCGCGCTGCCGGCGACCACCACCAAGCGGCGGGGCAGCGTCAGCAACGCCTGCGCGCCGGCACCCGAAAGAACCGCGATGCACAGCGGCCACAGATGCAGCCATCGGCCAGGTGCGCGAAACCAGCTTCCCGTCGGAACATGGCGCACGACCTCAAAGAGCGCGGTTGCGGGGCCGGCCGCCAGTATCGCGAGGGCCACCGCGATGCCGGCGAACAGCCGTGCCTCCAGACGGCGGGCCCACGTCCACAACCCAACTCCGGCGAGGAAGAGCGGCGCCGCTCCCTGTGCGGCGGTGAGCAGTTGCCACGGGTCGATGGACAGCATCACTTGCTGCCCCGGAGTCAACGACCCGATCGCCCGCACGCTGCGCTGCAGCAGCTCGAGTGTGGGGAGCCACTGAAACGCGCTCAGCCCCAGCGCGAGCCCCGCCGCCGCCAAGGCGGCCGCACCGGTACGCACGGCGTCACGCGGCGCGTGTACCACGGAGACAAGCAGCCGCACCCCGACGTACGTGCCGAGCACGATTGCCGAATGGACAATGGTCTCCGGATGCCCGGCGAGGACTTGCAGCGCCCAGACGTACGCCAGACACACCGCGACCTGGATCCGCGGCGCCCGCAGCAGCCGCTCCGCGCAGGCGAACATCGCCGGAATCCACGCCGAGCACAGGAATTGCGGTTGATCGAGGTACTGGCCGATCACGCCGGCGGCGAAGGCGTAACTCGCCGCGCCGACCAGCGCCGCAGCGGGACGCAGCTCGAGCGCGCGGCCGAAGGCGTACATCCCCACAGTCGCGATGAGCTGGTGGAGCACACCGGTGAGCAGCCACGCCCAGCCGAGGTCGCACACCAGATAGAGCAGGTTGAACGGGTAGGCGGCGCCGATCTGGGCGGTCGCCAGCAACGGCGTGCCGAAGCCCTGATACGGATTCCACAACGGCAGCCTGCCGGCGAGCCACTGTGCCGCCACCTGGCGCTGCAGCGGCGCCCAGTAGACCAGCATGTCCGAGTTGACGAACGTGTCGACGCGCACTCCCCCGACCCACCACACGTGGGTCCACCACGCCACCACACACGCCGCAAGCGGCCACCAGGCCGCACGCCGCGCAGCGTCGGAGAGTACTCGTCGAGGGGTCACAGGGCGCGATCCACGGCGCCACGCTAGCACCCTCGATGGCGCTTGATCCATTGATTCATCGAACGGTTTGTTCCATGGTCGCGAGTGCATGCGTTTGGTGACCTTTCAGCGCGACGGAACGGTGCACGTCGGCGCGGAGACGCGTCGCGGCATCGTCGACTTCCGTGTCGCAGCACCCGCGCTTCCGCCGAGCCTGGTCGAGCTGCTCGCCGCCGGGGCATCGGCGCTCAAGACGGCGCGCGCGATCGTCGCCCGCGCCATTGATGACGGCGTCGGCCTGGTGGATGCCGATCAGGTCCGCCTGCTGGCACCGCTGCCCCGACCGGGGAAGATCTTTGGCATCGGACTCAACTACCGGGATCATGCGCTGGAGACCGGGAATCCAATTCCGGAAGTGCCGCTGGTGTTCTCCAAGGCGGTGACGGCCGTCATCGGGCCGGGGGCGGCGATCGAAATCCCGCCGGCGAGCACGATGATCGACTACGAGGGCGAGCTGGCGGTGGTCATCGGGGCACGCGCCAAGCGCGTGGCGCGCGCCCGCGCCGCGGCGTACGTGGCCGGCTACACCATCATGAACGACGTGACGGCGCGCGACTATCAAGTGCGCAGCGGGCACTGCATGGGGAAGTCCTTCGACACGTTCGCGCCAATGGGCCCGGCACTGGTCACCGCGGACGAGCTCGCGTCGGGCAACGGCTTCGATCTGCGCACGCTGGTCAACGGCGAGGAGCTGCAGCACTCCAACACCAGCCAGCTGATCTTCGACGTGCCGGCGTTGATCGAGTACATCTCGGCGGGCGTGACGTTGGAACCCGGCGACGTGATCACCACCGGTACGCCGGCGGGCGTCGGGGTGCAACGCGAGCCACGACGCTTTCTCAAACCGGGCGATACGGTGCGCGTCGAGATCAGCGGGATCGGCGTGCTGGAGAATCCGGTTCGCGCATCGGGCTCGGCATAGTCAACGACTCACGAGCACGAGTCACGACTCACGATCACCCAGCTCGATCGTCAGATCGTTATCTGCGGGCGGGCCGTCGCTGAAGGCGTTGGCGTACGCGGCTAGCGCCGGATCGCCAACCTCGTCGGCCGTGTAGGCGAACTGCGCGTCGCCGTCGGCGATCGACGGCCACCAGTCACGCAGCCGCTGCGCCGCCGCCTCGGCGCGGGCACGCGGATACTGGAAGGGCGGTCCAACCAACGCGTCGGCGATGATGTTGATGAAAGCCTCGGCGGTCTGCGCCCGTGAGGTGCGTTGCAGGTCCGGATGCGACGCAATCGACTGCAAGCGGCGACTGCGGATCTCCAACACGCCGTCGTGCAACCGCATGATCCGATAGGCGTGCGGGTACCCCGCCAGCGACGCGGTCGCGATGTTGTAGAGTCCGGCTTCTTCCTTCACGTCCTGGATGTGCAAGTGACCGGTGAAGGTCAAGCGGACGTCGTGCTTGCGCAGCAGGGCCTTCACCTCCGGCGAGTTCTCGACGTGGAACCACGAGAACGTCGGGTTCACCGCCTCCCCCGGAACGTGCTCGATGATGCTGTGGTGCAGCATGACGATGGTGTGGCGTGCGGGGTCGCGTTGCTTGGAGAGATCGTCATCGAGCCACGCAAGGATCTCAGGGCTGATGTAGCCGCGATCCTCGTCCGGCTTGGCGGAGCAGATCCCGACGAGATGCACGTCGGGCGTCGGGTCGCAGCTGTACGCCGTGCGCTGCAGGCTGCTGAATCCAAAATCGCCGTACATGCGGGGGATGTCGGTGGTGCGCACCGGCGTCACGTCGGGATCGAGATACGCCGGCGGCCGCAGCCGGTGCGAGCGCGGCTGATCGTGGTTGCCCGAGACGCAGAACACCGGCGCGCGGAAGCGGCTGAGCAGCTCGCGGGCTCGGTCGTGGTTGTACGGCTCGGAGTCCTTGGTCAGATCGCCGGCGACGAGGACGAAGTCCAGCTCGGGGATGGCGTTGATCTCGGCGATCGCCGCTTCGAGCAGCTCGACGCTCTGGTGGTACATGGTCGGCTCGTTGGGGATGTGCGGCGCGACCCAGCCGGTCGTGGGGTTGGGGACGGTGACGTGCGGATCCGAGATCAAGGCGAAGGTGGACACGGGGTGCAATGTGGCGGGACGGGGCACCGGAGTCAACTGCTCGACGCCGGCGAATTCGTCGTTGAGCGTTGAAGCGATTTCTGCCAACGTGGCGTTGCGGCACACAGCGGAAGGAGGGCACCATGGGCTTTCATCACACGGCGTTCGCGACGCGCGATCTGCAGGCGACGCATCGGTTCTACAGCGAGGCGATGGGCTTCGATCTGGTCAAGGTGATCGCCGCACCGACCGAGAACGGCGGTTGGGCCAAGCATCTCTTCTACGAGATCAGCCCGGACGAGTTCATCGCGTTCTGGGACCTGCACGACGACAGTCTGCCGTCGACATGGTCGCCCTCCATCTCGACCGGCATGGGCTTGCCGATCTGGGTGAACCACCTCGCCTTCCGCGCCACCGATCTGCCCGACATCGAAGCCCGCAAGCAACGCTGGCTGGATCACGGCCTCACGGTCAGCGAGATCGACCACGGCTGGTGCACGTCGATCTACGCCGTCGACCCGAACGGCATCCTCGTCGAGTTCTGCACGACGACGCGCGCCATGACCGCCGCCGATCGCGAGGAGGCCCGCCGGCTGCTCACCGACCCACAGCCGCCGCTGGAAGCGCCGCCGCGCGCCGTGATGCACCACCCCAAGGCGCGGCAAACCGCGGCGTGATCCGAGCCGTTCGCGGCGGTTGCCCCTCCGGCGACGCCGCTGTTCAGCGCAGCTCTCCAGCTACGACGCCTTCAGCGCCGTGAGCTTCGGCGCGTCGATTTTCTTCCACCACTCCTGGAGCAGCTTGCTGTCGAGCCCGTTGATGCTGATCTCGACCAGGAAGCAGTCGGCAACGAAGACGGTCAGCGCACCGGCCTTGTCCTCGTTGGTGTACTTCTCGATGGCGGGGTAGCCGTCCAGCGTGAACCCCTTCGCGTAGCCCTGCGCACTCTCGTGGTTGAACGGTGCGGACCCGGCGTGCGCCGCGGCGAAGAACTCATTGCCCGTGCCGTCGGTGATCCTGACGGTCACGGACTCGTCCGCATCCTCCTCGCCCCGGTGGTAGACGCGCGACACCTCGCTGAGCCTGAAACCCACGGCCGACGTGGTGGTCCCACCCGCCTTCTCGGCGACGAAACCTTCGACCTTGTCCGGCAGCAACGGCATCAGCTTGGAGAAGGGCACCGGCTCGGTCGCCGGTTGTGCCAGCGCGACACCAGTCAGCAAGAGCAAGACGGTACCTGCACCGCCGATGGCTGATCGTCTCATCGAGACCTCCTTCACGAGGGTACGTCCGAGCGCAGCCGGGTAAGACCAGCCGGCGAGCCAGTCAAAACTTCTCGGCGCCGCTCAACACGCGCGGTGCCGGCAACGCCGGCTCGAGCAGCAAGGCCTCGGCGATGTAGCGATCGAGGTCGAAGAAGTCCCGGTACTCCGGAATATGCTTGAACTGCCGATCGATCAGCATGTGGTGGCTGTCGGTGTCGACCTCGATGACGTACGGCCCGCCGCTCCCGGTGCGGATGACGTCGACGACGCCGATGCGGAGCCCGACCACCTCGGCGGCCCGCAAGGCGATCTTCTTGGCTTCCTCGCTCGCGCCGTGGAGAAAGCGGTACTTGGCGCCGAGGGCCACATTGATGATCCAGTCGGACGGGCGGAGGTAGCGATCGCGATAGCGCTCGGTCCAGAGGACGATCTGGTTGTCGACGATATAAGCGCGCAGTAGCTGCCCCGGCGTGACCGAGCGCGCGCCGAAGTCGGCGACCAGACGCTGCAGATAGAACGGCGCCGGATACGTCAGTCGATCGCCGTGCAGTCGCCGCCTTCCGTCCGACACCAAGTCGATGGTGCATTGGTGGCTGCCACTGTCGCCGACGAGCTGGTCGCCGTCATACCAGACCACGACGTGTCCTTGCCCGGCGCAGGAGTAGCGCTCCTTGAGGATGGCGAAACCGTGTCGGCGAATGAACTCTCGTGCGTCGGCGGGGTCGGAGCTGACCAACGTGTCCGGCACCGGTACGCCGCGGTCGAGCAAGCGTTCCTGGGTGGCGACCTTGTCCCAACACAAGTCCTGCACCGTGAAGCTGGTGGCGATCTCGGCGCGCGGGAACAAGGCGCGCACCAATGCGGCGGGCGATTCCGGGGCCGCTGTCGCCGCGGGGTGATCGAACGGCAGCACGTAGAGGCGATGGACGTCCTGGCACCGCTGGCGATTGACCAGAGCGCTCTCGATCGTCAGCGGCTGAATCTCACCGCCGGCCGCCGCGGCCGCGGCGCACAGATCCCGGATCACGGGCTCGACGAAGGGCGCGAAGTCTCGGCCGTATAGACATGCAATCATTGTGGTGGCGCGACGGGGTGGTGAAGCTCAGCCGGACCGCGGCTTATGCGAAGAACTCCTCGGCGTTGCCGGAGGGGACGGCGACCTGGGTCACTTGGTTGTTGCGGAAGACGCGAAAGTTGATCTGCTCGCCGGCACGGTGCGTCCACAGGCACGTGTACAATTCGCGCCGGCCGGTGATGCGATGGTCGTCGACGGCGAGCACGACGTCGCCGGCGCGCAGTCCTGCCTGCTCGCCGGGCGCCCCAGGCAACACGCCGGCGATGACGACATGCTCGCGGAAGGTGTAACAATAGAAGCCGATCCAGGCACGTGACGGCCGCGTCACCCGCCGACCGTGGCGCAGCAGCTCGTCGCGGTGTTCGAGATAGTCGTCGACCGGAATGGCGAGCGTGAAGCGACCGACTTCGCCGAGGTCCAGCGATACGATACCCACCACGCGCCCCAGCATATCGAGGAGCGGTGCACCGCCGAGCCCTGGGTTCATGGCCGTGGTGATGACAGCGCGCTCCAGCGAATACTCCCAGTAGGCGTCGAACGGCGCGAGCGAGGTGATCGCGCCGTTGTTGGCGCGCCGCCGATTCTCGTCCGCAGCCGCGGCGATGAAGATCTCCTGCCCGACACGCAACTCCGCAGACCGGCATAACCGCAGCGCCGCCAGGGCCTTCGGCCCGATGTCGATGACCGCGATGCCGCTGGCGAAGTCCTGCGCCACGACCGCCCCGTCGACGGTTGTGTCATCGAGGAGAGTGACTTGCGCCGCGCGCGTCCCGAGCACGACGTAGTTCACCGTCAGGACGAGGCCGGCGGCATCGATGACCACGCCGCTACCGTATCGCTCCGTACCGAGGATCGCCGCCGAGGGATGATCCTCCGACACGGTCGTCCGCAATGCCACTGTCGCCGGCAGCACCAGCTCGATGAGCTTCACTGAGGCATTCATAGGACGCTGAGCATGTGACGCTGCTTCCGGTCTACGTTGGTTGCAACTCCGAAACGTCCTCGTTACAGCTCCCAGGGCAGGAATAGCATGGTGACGCAAGAAGTCGAGTTGCCGGTCACGCCGACCGCGCTGCTCACGCGGTGTGCGCATGAGCCGTTCGTCTTCCTTCTCGACGGCGGCACCGTGCACTCGTGGGCAATGGGGCGTGCGCTGCTGGGGTTTCGCCCCCGCGCGACGTTGCGCGTCACGGCCGACGGCGGCGCGACCGTGTGCGACGGTGAGCCGCAACAATGGCACGGCGATCCGTTCACGCTGCTTGACCGCTTCCACCAGCAGGGCGCCGGGACAGCCCGGGGTGCGTCGTTCCTGGGGGGCGGGGTGTTGGCGGCGCTGAGCTACGACTTGCGCCACTGGGTCGAGCGTCTTCCGAACGGCGGCCGTGACGATCTCGGTCTGCCGGTGCTGCACGCCGCCTACTACGACTGGCTGCTGTCGTACTCATACGCGGAGCGCCGCTATCAGCTGTCGTCGGCCCATTGCTCGCCCCGCGAGCTGCGCGCCATCGCTGACCAGCTGCAGGCACTGGTCGCCGCGCCAGCCGCTGCGGCAACACCGTCACCGGCCGTGCAGCCCATCCTGGAGTGCGGTCAGGGACGCTATCTCGCGGCGGTGCGCGCCGTGCTCGACTATATCGCGGCGGGTGACGTGTACCAGGTCAACCTCTCACAGCGCTTCGCGATCTCACTTCCGTCCGCACCCGCGACGCTGTTCGGCGCTCTGCAACGGCACGCGATGCCGTTCGCGGGGTATGTGGACCTCGGTGACTTCGTGCTGGTCTCCAACTCGCCGGAGTGTTTCCTCACGCTGCAGGGCGACGCGCTCGCGACCTTCCCGATCAAGGGAACCCGGCCGCGGGGTGCCGATGAGTCGGCCGATCGTGCGCTGCGTCGGGCGCTGCAGGAGGACGGCAAAGAGCGCGCCGAGCACGTCATGATCGTGGACTTGGAGCGCAACGACCTCGGCAAGGTCTGTCGTACGGGGAGCATTCGGGTCGGGGAGTTCGCCCGCATCCACACCTTTCCTTCCCTGCACCATCTGGTGTCAAACGTCACCGGCCGGTTGCGAGAGGGGACGGCGTTGGCCGACGTCCTGCGCGCCACTTTCCCGGGCGGCTCGATCACTGGAGCGCCGAAGGTCCGCGCCATGGAGATCATCGACGAGTTGGAGCCCGTGCGTCGGGGATTCTACACCGGGGCGATCGGGTTCATCGGTGGCAACCGTGACGCCGTCTTCAACCTGGCGATTCGCACGGCCGTTGCGAGTGGGCGGGAGTTCACTTACCATGCCGGCGGTGGCATCGTGGCGGACTCGGATCCCATCCGCGAGTACGAGGAAACTCTCCTGAAGGCGCAGCCCTTCTTCGCAGCGCTGGCCGCCACGGCTGGATGAGCGCGCCGCTCCCGAAATTCGTCTACCTCAACGGGCGCGTGGTACCGGCGACGCGCGCTCGGATCAGCGTCTTCGATCGCGGCTTGCTATACAGCGACGGGCTGTTCGAGACCTTTCGCGCCTACCGCGGGCAGCCCTTTGCGCTGGAAGAGCACGTGGCGCGTCTCCAGTCCTCCGCGCTCTTTCTGGGAATCGGGCTGCCGCGGACGCCGTGGCGCGATGCCGTCGAAAGCGTCCTGCGGCGCAATGAGTTGATGGCCACTGACGCCGCGGTGCGCATCACTGTGACCCGCGGAGTGGCCACTCCAGCGCTGCTGCCGCCACCCCGCATCCATCCGACGCTGATCATCCACGCGGGCACGCTCGACCCGGGCATCGCGAAGGTGCAGCGGCGGGGAGCGCGGGTGACACTCCTGCCGTTCTCCCGCGACGGGTTCCTCGCCGAACACAAGGTGCTCAACTACCTTCCAGCGGTGCTTGGAAAAGTCATTGCGGCGCGCCACAGTGCGTTCGAGGCGCTGTTCGTGGACGCCAGCGGTCTGCTTACCGAAGGGACCACCGCCAACGTGTTTGTGTGGCACAAGGGCCACCTGCTGACGCCGCCGCTCACCAGCCTTCTCCCCGGTCTCACGCGCCGGCTGGTCATCGAGGCGGCCGTGGCCGACGGCCTCCGCGTCAGCGAACGACCGCTGACCACACACAACCTGCTGGACGCGGACGAAGCGTTCTTGACCTCGTCCTTGGCGGAAGTCGTACCGATCGTTGCCGTAGACGCGCGGAGCATTGCCGACGGAGCAGTGGGTCCGCATACGCAACGAATGCAGCGCCTCTACCGCCAAATGGTTGACCGGGCGCTGGCGCGGACATAGCACTTTTTCGTCACCTCACCTGCACGTGTTCGTCTCCGCAGCCCTCGGTGTGTCGTTCCGCTCTGCCGCCTCGCCTGGCAACTTAATTGCTCGTTGCGCACTCCGCGACCCACGTCGGGAGAATGGAGGCGCATCATGGACCCACGCGAGATTGCCGGACCGGTGCTGCAAGAGTTGCTCGGTGCGCACGCCATCCTACCCGAGCAGTACTGGGGCCTGATCAAGGGCTCCCCAGCATGCGGCGAGCGCGCCCTGATGTGGGCAGTCTTGACCGACGGCATCGAATGCTACCGCCAGAACGCCCAAGCCACGTCCGCCGAGAAGCAGGTGGCATTCAAGGAAGCCGAGAGCTGGATCTCGCGCACCGACTGGGACTGGCCGTTCTCATTTGTCAACCTGTGTGAGGTATTCGGCCTGAGTCCGGCCGCGTTGCGGCAGGCGCTGACGCCTCGGAGGAGACGGTCTCCACAGCGGGTCTACCGCCGGCAGCGCTTTCGGCCCGCCACCCTGCACGCCGCCTGAGCGGCGGCAAGGCACTCCCAACCGGACAGCGGTCCCTCGGCCCGCGCGGGTGCGTGGCTTTTCTTCGATCCGTGGCTGTGGTATCCCCGGTGGCCTTGATCCTCAGCATGCAAGGAGGCCTCGATGCAACAGCCGAACACCGGTAGCGCCGAGCAACAGCAGCTGCAAGAAAAGGTCTGGACGTTTGCGCAACGGGGCGTCGTACTGCTGGTCGCCATGCTCGCCGGCCTCTTCATCGGCTACCAGCTGTGGGGACAGGCCGGAGCCCTCAAAGAACAGGTCTCGCAGTTGGAAGAGCGCGTCAACATTCGCGAGAAAGAGCGCGACACGCTGAAGAGCCAGATGGCGATCATCGATCGCGACAAGAAGGAGGTCGAGAAGCGCCTGCTCGACCTGCAAGCGCGCTGCGCGCCGGCGGCGGCGGCGGGAGCCGCGGCGGCTGGTGCCGCACCGGCGAATCCGTAGTTTTCTCGAAGCGGTCGCGCTGACATCGTCGCGCCGAGGGGGTGCGAGACGCGGTCGCGCGCCCGACGGACGGCGCGGGACGTTTTCTTGACAACCCAGTGTCCTTTCTATAGCGTCCGGGATCTCCAATCGCCTGCACCCTGCCAAGCGGGGACTAGGGAACATGTTCGATACACTCAGCGAGAAGTTCGACCAGACGATCCGCAAGCTGCGCGGCGTCGGCAAGGTCACCGAGCGGAACATCGAGGAAGCTGTCCGCGAGGTGCGCCTGGCTCTGCTGGAAGCCGACGTGCACTTCCAGGTGGTCAAGAGCTTCACGGACAGTGTGCGCGCCAAGGCGCTCGGACAAGCAGTGCTGGCGAGCCTGACGCCCGAGCAGCAGTTCATCAAGATCGTCAACGCCGAGCTGGCGACGGTCATGGGCAGCGAGGCGGCGGCGCTCGACCTCGCGGCGCCGCCGCCCGTTGCGATCATGATGGTCGGGTTGCAGGGCTCCGGAAAGACAACCACCGTCGGCAAGCTGGCGCGCTACCTGAAAACTGAACACAAGCGCAGCCCGTATCTGGTGCCGGCCGACGTCTACCGCCCGGCCGCCATCGAACAGCTCAACACGCTCGGGCAGCAGGTCGACTGTCCCGTGCACCCATCGCACGAAGGGGCGGATCCGGTCGCGCTCAGCCGCGACGCACTCGCGTTCGCCAAGAACCACGGGCACGACATCCTGCTGATCGACACCGCGGGCCGCTTGCACATCGACGATGTATTGATGGAGGAGCTGGACCGTCTCAAAGCGACGATCCGCCCGCATCATATTTTGCTGGTCGTCGATGCGATGACCGGGCAGGATGCGGTCAACGTCGCGAGCGGCTTTCACGGCCGTCTGGGCTTGAGTGGCGTCATCCTCACCAAGCTTGACGGCGATGCGCGTGGTGGTGCCGCACTCTCGGTGCGTGCCGTCACCGGCGCACCCATCCTGTTCGCCGGCACGGGCGAGAAGCTCGATGCGATCGAGATCTTCCATCCCAATCGAATGGCGACGCGCATCCTCGGGATGGGCGACGTGTTGACGCTGATCGAGAAGGCCGAACGCGTCTACGACGAGAAGCAAGCGCTGGCGCTGCAAAAGAAGCTGCGGCGCAACGAGTTCACCTTGGAGGACTTCCGCGATCAGCTGCGGGCGGTGCGCCAGATGGGCGCCATGAGCGATCTCCTGGCGATGATTCCGGGCATGAAGAAGTTCACCCGCGGTCTCGACATGAGCTCGGCGGAGACCGAGCTGAAACACGTCGAGGCCATCATCAACTCGATGACCAACGAAGAGCGACGCAACCACCTCATCCTCAACGGCAGCCGGCGGCGCCGCATCGCCACGGGTAGCGGCACCTCGGTGGCCGACGTGAACAAGTTCCTCAAGCAGTTCCTGCAGACCAAGAAAGTGATGAAACAGATGACCAAACTCGCCGGCCGCGGCGCGCCGCAAGGCCTGCCGATGTGATTGCCGGCCCTGACCGAGAGGAGTACATTTCACCCATGGCAACGACAATTCGCTTGGCCCGGCATGGCGCCAAGAAACATCCCTTCTATCGCATCATCGTCACCGACAGCCGCGCGCCGCGCGATGGGCGGCGACTGGATCAGGTTGGCACTTATGATCCGGCCCACCAGCCGTCACGTGTGGAGTTCAAGCAAGAACGATTGGCGCACTGGTTGAGCCGCGGGGCAAAACCCTCCGCCACCGTGGCGCAGCTCATCAAGCGCAGCGGCCTCACGCGCAAAGGGCTGGTTCCCGAACCGTCGGCGGCGCACGTGCCTGAACCCGCGGAGGCACAAACATGAAGGAACTCGTCCAATTCCTGGCCCGCTCGATCGTCAACAACCCGGACGCCGTCGAAGTCAAAGAGACGCAAGGCGATACGGCTTCCGTCCTGGAGCTCAGAGTGGCCAAGGAAGACCTTGGGCGCATCATCGGCAAGCAAGGCCGCACCGCTAAATCCATTCGCACGATCCTCAACGCCGCCGCCTCGCGCACCAACCGCAAGGTGGTCCTGGAAATCGTTGAGGACAAGTAGCCGCTTCAGACGCGCTGTCGCGTGCTGCGGCGCCGCGCGCCCACATCAGCATGGCGCCTGAAAATCCCGTGTCGCGGCACGGTCTGATCCCGCTCGGACAGGTGGTGAACGCCCACGCGACCCGCGGCGAGCTGCGCGTGCGGCTGTTCAATCCGGCCTCGACGACGCTCACACCCGGCTGCACCGTCGTGCTGCGACGCAGCGACGAGCAGCAACGGCGGACCGTGACGGCCCTGCGACGGCACAAACACTATACCCTGCTCACGCTCGAACGGTGCGACTCGATGACCGCCGCGCTCGAGTTGGTCGGGTGCGACGTCTGCGTCCCGGAGGCGGACCTGCCGCCGGCCGGTCCCGACGAGGTGTACCATTACGAGCTGATCGGCATGCGGGTGGTCACCACCGCCGGGGCGGAGATCGGCGCGGTGATCGAGGTACTGTCCAGTCCGAGCAACGACGTCTGCGTCGTGCGCGCCGGCGAGCGCGAGCACTTGATTCCCCTCATCGCTGACGTCGTCAGGGACGTGAACCGTGACTCCCGGTGCCTGGTGATCGAACCCCTACCCGGGCTCCTCGACTGATGCGCTTCCACCTCCTGACGTTGTTCCCGGAGCTGTTCGCGTCCGTGCTCTCCAGCACGATGCTGCAGAAAGGGCAGGAACGCGGCGCGCTCCAGTTCGTACTGCACAACATTCGCGACTTCACCGCCGACAAGCATCGCATCACCGACGACTCCCCCTACGGCGGCGGCCAGGGCATGGTCATGAAGCCCGAGCCGATCGTGGCAGCGGTGGAATCGCTCGGCAACGGCTCCGACCGGCCGTGGCGCATTCTCCTGTCGCCGCAAGGGCGATTGTTCACGCAGACGATCGCCGGGGCGCTCGCTGTGCGGCCGGCGGTGGCGCTGGTGTGCGGCCGCTACGAGGGCGTCGACGAGCGCGTGCGCACCTTCGTCGACGAGGAGCTCTCGGTGGGAGACTTCATCCTCTCGGGCGGCGAGGTCGCGGCGCTGGTCGTCATCGATGCCGTCAGCCGGCTGGTGCCCGGCGTGCTCGGCTGCGAGACCTCGGCGGCCATCGAGTCGTTCAGTGAGGGACTGCTCGAGTACCCGCAGTACACGCGACCGCCGGAGTTCCGCGGCCTGCGGGTCCCCGACGTGCTGCTGTCCGGCGACCACGTGGTGATCGCGCGCTGGCGGCGGCAGGAGGCGTTGCGGCGCACCCACGTGCGGCGTCCTGATTTGTTAGGGTCCGTCACCCTGAGCGACGAGGACCGCGCTTTCCTGTCCACGCTCCCGCCGCACCGCGATGGCTGATCTCTATCTCGTCTTGCTGCACCACCCGGTAATCGACAAGAACGGCCTGGTGGTGACCACGGCGCTCACCAACATGGACATCCACGACATCGCGCGCTCGGCACGCACGTACGGGGTGCGCCGGTTTTACGTCGCCCATCCTGTCAAGGCGTTGCGCGTTCTGGCAGCGAAGATCATGGAACATTGGGAGACGGGGTACGGCAGCACCTACAACGTCACGCGCAAGGACGCGCTCAGCCTCGTCGGCCTCGAGCATGACCTCGACAGCACGCTGCTGGCACTCGAACGCGAGACCGGCGCGCGACCACGGTTGGTGATGACCTCGGCGCGCAGCGGGCCGAACCGCACCAGCTTCGCCGGCCTGCGCGCTCAGCTCGAAGCGAGTAACGAGCCGCATCTGATCGTGCTCGGCACTGGGTGGGGGCTCACTCCGCAAGTGACCGAACGCGCCGACGTCATGCTCGAACCCATCTGCGGGCCGACGGACTACAACCACCTCTCCGTACGCTCGGCAGCCGCCGTCATCCTTGACCGCCTCCACGGGGCACGCTAAGAGGTCGTTTCCTTGAAAGTCCACTCCGGCGAGGGGGTGCCATGAACCTGATCGACACGATCGAGAGCGAGCAGCTCAAAACCGACGTCCCGGACTTCAAGGCGGGCGACACTGTGCGCGTCCACGTCAAGGTCATCGAGGGCGAGAAGGAGCGCATCCAGGTGTTCGAAGGCGTCGTGCTGCGCAAGAGCCGCGGCGCGAACCGCGCCAGCTTCACCGTGCGCAAGATGTCCTACGGCGTGGGCGTGGAGCGCACGTTTCCCCTGCACTCCCCGCGCGTCGATAAGATCGAACTGATGACGAGCGGCCAAGTGCGGCGCGCCAAGCTGTACTACCTGCGCAAGCTCTCCGGCAAGGCCGCCCGCATCGAAGCCGAAGTCACCCGCTGAGACTCAGAAGATCGACCCGCGCTGCGCGAGCAGCTCGTGCACCATCGCCTGGATCCGGCGCCGCACGCCTTCGGCCAGCGCGCGGGTGGTCTTCGGCGCGAGCGTACGCGGCAGGCGTGGGCTCTCGTAGAGTCGGATTGGTGCACCGAAGCGGATGCGCCACTTCGTCGGGAGCGGGATCATGCCGAGAACGCCGAGGAGCGGGAACAGCGGCGTGACCGGCACGTAGGGAACGTTCAAAAGCTCCTTCAACCGCGCCGGCGGCTCCCACTTGCCAATCACCGGGTAGATTTCCTCGGCGCCGACCACCGCAGTTGGAATGATCGGCACGCGCAGCATGACGCTCAAGCGGACGAAGCCGGTGTGAAACGGCTGCAGCCGATAACGTTGCCCGATGCCTTTGGCGACGCCGGCGACGCCTTCCGGGAAGATTCCCACCAGCGCACCCGTCTGTAGCAAGCGGCGCGCGTTCTGGAACGACGCTACCGTCGAGCCGAGCCGGTCGTAGAACTGGCCCATCAACGGCATCGACGCTACGAACCGGTCGTAGAGAAAGCGCACCAGCCGGTGCTGCGGATGTTCGAGATCGATCGCCGTGCCGATCATGCTGGCGTCGAGCGGAATACCGCCCGAGTGGTTGCTCACGATCAACACCGCGCCGGAGCCGGGAACGTGCTCAAGCCCTTCGGTCTGCACGCGCCAGTAACGTCGATAGAGAAACTCGGCGAGCGGCCGGACGCGGGCGTGAAACTCCGGATCGTACCCGAAGGGATCAGGGCGCGGGCGCCGGCGACGCGCTTCGGCAGCAGCGGACACAGTCATGGGAGCGGATGTTGACGCAGACAAGGCGCCACGGCAAGTCGGCTCAGGAAGCTTTCTTGACGCCATTTGCCGACGATTCCATGAGCCGGGACTACGGCGGCATCGGTCTGGGTGTGGCGCTCGTCCGCCGGCTGACCGCACTCCTGCACGGCGACCTCAATGCCACGGACGAGGGATCGGCCACGACTCGACCCCTACGGTGGCTCTGGCGCTCCACCCCCGAGCTGAGCGCCAACGCGCGCTGAGTGACGACCGGCCCTGAGTGTGCCGGGGCAGGCACCCACCCTGGGGGCGATCGCGCTCGTCGATTGGATGCCACCCAGTGGACAATTTCGTTCCATGCCGAGGGCGATCCCGGTCGTACAGAAGCGTCCGTTGGGCGGCAAGGTCCAACGGTACCCGAATTGCTCGGAGGTTCCACTTGTATCTCACGAGACAAGGGAGGGTACCATGAGAGCAAATCAGCCTTCGCCAACCGACTGGTGGTCTTCCAAGGATCAGGGACAGCCCGACCGTCGAGAAACCATTGTGATGGTGCGGTGGGCTCTGATCATCGCGTGCGCTTATTTGGTGCTGTTCAGCGAGGGATCGGCGGGCGGTCATGGGCTCGGCCTCTTGGTGATCGCCACCTTCTTGACGTCGAACCTGGCCGTCGGCCGGCTGTCGCCAGAGACGATCGATACGAATCGATTCAGCATCGGGCTCGCGCTGTTGGACAGCGTCTTGATCGCAACGTCGCTCTACGTTGCGGGGCAACTTGTGGTCGAGCTCTTGGTCCTCTGCTTGGGCGTTCTGGTCCTCGCGATTGCGGGGCTCCGCCTTGGGGTCGTCGCTGCGGTGACTCTCGCCATGACCGGCGTCTACCTGTTCATCGTCTGGCTGCCGGGGGGCGAATCCCTGTGGCGGTCCAGCATGTTGCTTCGTGTACCGTTCCTGCTGTGTACAGCGTTGACGTACTCATGGATGACTGAACCGGCCCCTCTGCCCCTGGCTGGTGCGCTGACCGACTCTCTTTCGGCACAGGTGGAGGCGATCAGGCGCTGTCATGCCGCGCTCTCGGAGAGTTCACTGGCGGCTGCCCGTGCGGCGCTGGATGAGATCGCGACCAAGAACCAGGAGATGCAGGCGAAGGTCGCAGGCGCGCAGCAGTCGGCAAGCCCGCTTCCGAGGAGCCCGAGCGTCGCCCGCAGCGCCGCCTAGTCCGTGAATCACACCGGCGCCTCCTTCCCGGCGGCGCCGTCTTGACGCGCGGAGCGATGCCGGTCACCCAGCGGTCGCCTTCGTCGCTCTCCGACACCAGATCGCACTCGACGAACTGCCCGTCGCTCCTGACGTGCTTCTCGGTCACGACACCACGTAGCGACAACAACCGACCCGGACGCACGAGGTCGCGGGACGTAGCGCTCTGCACGCGCCAGTAACGTCGATAGCGAAACTCGGCGAGCGGCCGGACGCCGGCGTGAAACTCCGGATAGTACCCGAAGGGATGGGGACGTATTCGACGGGGCGCTTCGGCGGCACCGGATACGGCCATGCTCCGATTGCGTCAGGGCAAGTCGGGTCGCGACGCGCTTGACTCTTCAGCCGGAACGCGACGAGATGGTGCGCGCACGGCAGGAGAGGTGAACGATGGCGCGATCCGGGAAGGCCGCCCACTTTGGTCCCGGGCTCTTCAAGTTTCTGAGCGAGCTGCGGGCACACAACAACCGGGACTGGTTTCAGAAGAACAAGCAGCGGTACGAGTCCGAGGTGAAGGAGCCCATGCTGCAGTTCATCGCGGACCTCGGCGCGAACCTTCGGAAGGTCAGCCGGAACTTCGACGCCGATCCCCGCCCCGTGGGCGGCTCGATGTTCCGCATCTACCGCGACACGCGCTTTTCGAAAGACAAGAGCCCGTACAAGACCGCGGCCGCCGCGATCTTCCCGCACCGCCAGTCAGGCGAGGGCGTGCACGCACCCGGCTTCTATCTTCATCTCGAACCCGGCGAGTGCGTGGGCGGCGGCGGGCTGTGGCATCCCAACGGGCCGGCGCTGCAGAAGGTGCGCGACCGGATCGTGAACCGCGCGAAAGAATGGAAGGCAGTGCGCGACAGTGGGATCACCATCGCGGGAGATGCGCTCAAACGGCCCCCGGCAGGCTACGACCCCGCGCATCCTTTCGTGGAAGACCTGAAGCGGAAGGACGTCTACGCGATGATCGAGTTCTCGGAGCGCCAGGTCTGCGCCTCCGGCTTCCTCGATCAGTACACGGAAGCGTGCCGCAGCGCGGCGCCGCTGATGGCGTTCCTGACCAAGGCCGTGGGACTGGCTTGGTAGGGGTGGACGTCAACACCGCGCGAGGCTACGCGGTCGGCCGCGGCGGCGGCGACTCGCGGGTCGGGTGGAAGGCGTTGTCGTGGCCGACGAGATTGCGCTGCGGGAGCCAGACGCGGCGTTGCGGGTCGGGCACGGCGTAGCCGATGACCGCGGCGCGACGGCCGTGCTCGGTGGCGATGTCCTGGACGCGCTGGGCGTCCTTCGGGTCGACGACGACGCAGAAACCCGTGCCCATGTTGTAGACGCGGTACATCTCGGCCTCGTCGGCGTGGCCGCGCGATTGGATCACCGCGAAGATCGGCTGCGGCTCTTGTAGCTGATCGATCACGAACCCGGCTTCCGCCTCGACGCGCGTCAGGTTCAGCAGCCCATCACTGGTCACGTGAATCAGCGCCTTGATCCCCAGGCCCGCACCGAGCATCTGCATGACCTCGCGCACGTAGATGTTGGTCGGCACCAGCAGCTCTTCGCCGAGCGTCTTCCCCAGCTCGGGCACGTGATCGGTGACGCGTAGCTTCGCCTGCTCGAAGAGAATGCGGCGCGCCAGTGTGAACCCATTACTGTGGATGCCGCTGCTGGCAATGCCCACCACGGCGTCGCCGGGCCGGACGTCCTGTCCAATGATGATCCGATCGGGGTGCACGGTGCCAACGCAGGTGCCCACAAGGTCGAACGCATAGCCGCTGCGCGTGCCGTGAAGCATCTCCCGCACCTGCGCGATCTCGCCGCCCGGAATGTTGATCCCTGCCTGCAGCGCGCCTTCGTACAGCCCCTTGCCGATCTCGCCCAGGAAGTCCGGGTCCGCCTGCTGCACGGCGATGTAGTCCACCATGGAGATCGGCCGCGCCCCGACGCACAGGATGTCGTTGACGTTCATAGCGATGCAGTCGATGCCGACCGTGTCGTACTTGCCGAGATCCTGAGCGACGAGGATCTTGGTACCCACGCCGTCGGTGGAAATCGCGAGCGCCAGATCGCGCGACAACGTCAGCACGTTCGCGAAGTATCCCAACGGCAGGAGCGGCGACGCGTCGTTGAAGTGGAAGGTCTTGGTGACCCACTTCCCCAGCTCGCGCAGGCTGCCCTCTTCCTGCTGCGTGTTCACACCGACGGCGTCGTACGTCAGCGGTTGCGATCGGTCTGCGGTGCTCATCTGATTAGTGTGTGCGGCGGGATTTGCCCCCATCTGCCCTCCACCTCCTCCGCGCGACGCGATACCTACACCCGCAATTCCGCGGGCGCAACGGCCCGGCAGCGCTGGGTGCTGGCCAGGCCAGCACCCAGCGATCAAGACGGGAGCTTCACCGTGGCAGTGCCGGTCACCCAGCGGTCGCCATCGTCGCTCTCCAACACTAGATCGCACTCGACGAAGTGCCCGTCGCTCCTGACGTGCTTCTCGGTCAGGACACCGCGCAACGACAACAACCGACCCGGGCGCACCAGGCCCCGGAACGTGGCGCTCAGGCGCTGGATGGTCGCGCCGGGCAGCGCGCTGGTGATCAAGCGCGAGAACAACGCCAGGCTCATGTTGCCGGGCACGATCTGCCCGGGCAGTCCTTCTTCCCGCGCCCCTTCATCGCTCATGAAGCGCGGCCCGGGCATGTGCGCCGCCAACGCGTAGCGCCGGACCTGCTCCGGGCTCAGCGTCAGCGCCAGCGGCTGCAACTCGTGACCGGCATCGATGTCTGCGAAATGGGCGGACTCCGACATGCGCCTACCGGAACATCATGCGTTGATCTATCACCGCAACCTGCTCGCCATGCTGGTTGGTGACGGTCGTACGCAAGACGATGAATGACATGGTGCCGCTGCGTCCGGTCTTCTCGTAGATATCGTGCACCGTGCCGCTGGCAGTCAGCACGTCGCCCGGACGGATCGGCGCGCCGAGCTCGATGTCCTTGCCCGCGTCCAAGCCGGCGCGGCCCAGATGCGCCATGCTCGCCGGCATGAACCGGCGGCCACGCACCCGCACCACGAATGTCGGCGGTGCGATCAGACCGGCCGGCGTGGAGAGCGGATGGGTCTCGCCGGTCGCGGCGATGTACTCGCGAATGTCTTCCTCGGCGATCGGATCGAGGACGGTGTGATCGAACTCGCACCCGATGACCGAGCGGTCGATGTCGACCGCCATCACGCCCCTGCCTTGAGCCGATCGCGGAAGTCGACCGGGCGGTAGCCACCCTCGTGCAGCGCCGTGACGAGACCCTCGACGCTGCGAATGTCGCGATCGAACTCCGTGGCGCAAATGCCGATGAAGCTGACCAGGTGCGAATCACTCCCGCCGACGGCGCGATAGCCGTAACGCTCGATCAACTCTTGCACGCGCTCGTTCTCACCGCGGCGGCTGCCACCGTTCAGCGCCTCGACCGCGATCACGCCGTCGATCGGCGGCTTGGTCGCGTAGTGCTCGCACAGGCCGATCGTCGGACGGCCCGGATGGCAGGGCAACGCCAGCCCGCCCATGTGTGTGACCGCGGGGATCAGCTCCTGCGCGGAGAGCCGCACGTTGGTGAAATCGAAGCGTCGCGTGATGTCGCCGTTCACGCCGTACACCAGCACGTGGCCGTAGTCCGTCTCCACCTCGGCGCCGCGCAGGATGAGCAAGCCGTACTTGTCCTCGAGCTCCCGGTAGTCGGCGTGCGGATCCCACTGGCGATGCTCGGTCAGCACGATGCCGTCGACGGGCAGCAGCTCGCGTTTGCGGAGCAGCCACTTGAGGTACGTCTCGACGGGCGCGCGGCTGTCTTCGGAAGCTTCGGAGTGGGTGTGCAAATCGAGGATCATTGCGTCATTCCCCTCGCCTTACGGGAGAGGGTCAGGGTGAGGGCTCACTACGCCACCGGCTTGAATTTCGGCAGTGTGACCTCCGGCGTCGCGTCGTCGAACGTCACCTCGACCGGCATGCCGACCTTCACCGCGTCCGGCGCGCAGCCGACGATGTTGGTCAGCATGCGGACGCCTTCATCCAACTCGACATAGGCCAGCACGTATGGCAGCTCGTCGCGGAACCCGGCGGACTGGTTCTGATAGGTCACGGTATACGTGTACACGGTGCCCCGCCCTGAAGAAAGCACCCACACGATGTCGTCCGACAAACACGACGGGCAGAGCGCGCGCGGATAGTAGCGCAACGCTCCGCACGCGCCGCACTTCTGGACGTACAGCTCGTGCCGCTGGCAGGCCTCCCAGAAGCCCTTCGACTCCTCGTCGATGCGCGGGAGTGGCTTCTTGTATTTCTTCTCGTCGGCCATCGTTCAGCTCTCAGCGGTCAGCCGTCAGCCGTCAGCTCAGAGGCTGAGCGCTGATCGCTTCATTCTCCTTTCATCCCCGTCCGAGCACCAGCGTCGCGCCGCTGTGGCGCAGGCCGAGTGTGCCGCCGGTGCCGTGGCACAAGGCGATGTTGCAGTCCTTCACCTGCCGCGGGCCGCATTCGCCGCGCAGCTGCTTGGTCGCTTCGATGACCAGGAAGATGCCGCGCATGCCCGGATGGTTCGACGACAGCCCGCCACCGTCGGTGTTCACCGGCAGAGCACCGCCGAGACCGATCCGACCGTTCTGCGCGAACGCGCCGCCCTCACCCTTCTTGCAAAAGCCGAGGTTCTCGAGCGTCTCCAGGACGGTGATGGTGAACGAGTCGTAGATCATGCACAGGTCGATATCCTTGTGCGTCACGCCGGCCATCGCCATCGCCCGCGGTCCGGACTGCTTCGCGGCCATGTCGGTGAGGTCGCGCTTACCCATGCTCGTGTGACAGCACGCCTCGGAGCCGCCGAGCACGAACACCGGCCGCGGCTTGAGGTCACGGGCACGCGCGGCACTGGTGACGACGACGGCGCCGCCGCCGTCGGTGATGATGCAGCAGTCCAGCAAGTGCAGCGGCGACGAAACGATGCGCGAAGCGAGGACGTCCTCGACGGTGATCGGGTCGCGGAACTTGGCGACGGGATTCATTGACGCGTGCCGGCGGATGGTGACTGCGATCTCGGCGAGCTGCTCGGCCGTGGTACCGAATTCGTACATGTGACGCTGCGCCACCAGCGCGTACGAGCCCAGCACGGTCGGGCCGAAGGGCGCCTCGAAGTGATCGGGAGGATCGCCGGCAAAGGCGCCGCCCGTGCCCACCGCGAAGCGCTCAGAGGAGGCCGTGCTGCCGTAGGTGATCAGCGCCACCTCACAGAGCCCGGCGGCGATGGCCGCGGCGGCGTGCGTCACGTGCGCCACGAACGACGAGCCGCCGATCGACGTCGAGTCGAGGTAGCGCGGCTGCAGGTTGAGGTGCTCGGCCATCGACAACACGCCGATCGGACCGACCCCTGAGGTGAAGTACGCGTCGACGTCCTTGATCGTGAGCCCTGCATCCGAGAGCGCGCCGCGCGTACTCTCGGCGTGGACCTGGAACATGGTCTTGTCCGGCGCCCAGCGGGTGGGATGCTCGTAGACTCCGGCGATGACGACTTCGCGGTTGAAGCCCATGACTCAGCTCAGTGTTGCAACGAAGTCGCGCACCGCTTGATTGAACTCCGCCGGCTTCTCGTTCGGCACGGCGTGCCCGGCGTCGTCGATGACCACGAGCTTCGATCCGGCGATGCCGCGGTGCAGAGCCTCGGCGCGATCCGGCGGCGTGATGCCATCGTCGCGTCCGGCAATGATCAGCGTCGGTGTCTTGATGGTGCCGAGCCGCGCGGTAATGTCGAACTGGTTGCAGGCGACGAGATCGAAGTAGCGCACGCGCGGATCGGTCTTCACCTGCTCCATCCACGCATCGCGCATGATCGCGAACTCGGTCTTCGGCGAGAATGCTTCGGTTGTGAACGGCTGCTGCGCCCGACCGAGCATGACGTTCTTCCAGGTATGGAGCATGGCTTGTGGCAGACCGAAGCGCGCGGCGGTCGCAACCAGCACCAGAGCGCGTACGCACTCGGGCTGGGCAAGCGCCAGCTCCATGGCGACGGCTCCACCCATCGACCGTCCCACCAACACGGCCGGCCGCAGGCGCAACGTGTCCATGAACGTTGCCGCGAAGTCGCGATATGCGGCGATGCTCATCAAGCTCTCGGTGCCGCCCGAGCGGCCGTGGCCGGGGAAGTCGAAGGCCAGCGGGCTGTGCGTCTCCGCGAACCCCTTGAGCTGTGGCTGCCAGGTGTTCCCGTTCGAACCAGCGGCGTGGACAAAGAGCAGCAGCTCGCCGCGGTTCAGATCGGGCACCACGCCTGGCAGCGTCGTCCGCCCGGCATGAAAGTAGTGGACTGCGGTCCCGTTGACGTGGGCGTACTTCGTAGGCATGCGCGGCCTGCAGGTTCGATGCTCGGCGAGCAGCCGTGCGGTTACCGTAGGGCTCCCGCTAAGTCAAGGAACCGTACGCGCCGTGCTCGCTTTGAGGGCTCCGGTCGCTGTTGTAGAGTGACGCGCGAGGTACCCGCGCCCGTCATGCCCGATGTCCCCGAGCGACACGATTCGCCGTTCACGCGTCTGCTGCGCTACTTGCGTGCGCTGGCACGGCGCTTCTTGGACGACGATTGTCTCCTGCACGCGTCGGCGCTGACCTATACGTCGCTCCTGTCGTTGGTGCCGTTGTTGGCGTTGATGTTCGCGGTGCTCAAGGGGCTGGGGGTGCAGCGCCGGCTGGAGCCGCTGCTGCTCTCCCGGCTGTCGCTCAGCCCCGAGGTGATCGAAAGCATCCTGACCTACATTGATCACACCAACGTCGGCACGCTGGGCGCGCTGGGTGCGGTGGCGCTGGTCACCACGGTGCTCAGCGTCCTCGGCAGCATCGAACGCAGCTTCAACCACATCTGGCGCGTGCGCGAGGGGCGCACGTGGTGGCGCAAGGCCACCGACTACGTCAGCACGGTGTTGCTGACGCCGTTCCTGTTGCTCGCCGCGGTGGCGCTGACCTCGTCGATGCAGGAGCAGGCGTTGCTGCACTGGGTGCTGCAACGGGAGTATATCGGCCCCGCCGCCATGCAGGCGTTGCGCCTGGCGCCGCTGGGCATCAACGCCGTCGCCATCGGCATTCTGTACGCGGTGATGCCGAACCGCCGGCCCTCTCTGCCGGCGCTGACATGTGGCGCCGTGGTCGCCGGCGCCGTCTGGCAGGCGGTGCAATGGGGTTACGTTGCCTTGCAGATCGGCGTGGCCCGTTACAACGCCATCTACGGTGCGATGGCGCAGTTGCCCGTGACGCTGGTGTGGATCTACGTGAGCTGGGCCGTGGTCCTTGCAGGTGCCGAGCTGGCGGCGGTGGTCGAGCTCGGTCCCGAGGCGGGTGATGCGACCGCCTCAGCGGGCGCACGCTGGGCGATCGCAGTCCACTTGTTGCTGCGTGCCGGTGAGTGCTTTCGAGCCACCGGTGGCGCCGTCGATCCGCGGGCCGTAGCGCGCGCGCTGCGGGTATCCGGTGCGCTCGTCACGGAGACCGCCGCGCAGCTGTGCCAGCACGGCTTGCTTGCCGCCGTCGACGGCGCCCGCGACACCTACGTGTTGGCGCGCGACCCAGCGACGATCGAGTTGGCAGCGCTCGCCGCATCGTTCGATGAATCGATGCCGAGGGGAAGTGATCAGCGCGTCAGCTCCCTTTGGAACACCATGGCGCGTGCGCGCCACACATCGTTGGCGCCGCACACACTCGCCGACCTCCTCGACGGCCGCCAACTGCAGGCCGAAGGCTGAAGCGGGGCGGGTTGCAGCCTTCAAGCAGGTCCGCCAGCCGGCGGAAGACACTGCTGCTCGCCGCCTTGGGTGGGTGCGGCCTTATCCTGGTGTTGCTGCTGAGCGCTGCACCCATCGCAGAACGACTCATCAATCTCGAGCCCCTGCGTGCGCAGATTGCCACGCAGCTATCTCAGCGCCTGGGAGCCGAGGTGAAGCTCCCGGCCCTTCACCTCTCCTTTTTCCCCGGCCCGCACCTTCGACTCGACGACGTGAGCGTCTCGATCCCGGGTGGAGCTCACGCACAGTTCGCCTCGATCTCGATCTACCCGAGCCTGCTGTCGCTCCTGAAATGGAAGATCGAGGTCGCTCGGGTCCAGGTCGCAGCGCCAGATGTCACTCTCCCGCTTCCGCGCCCCTCGGGCGGCGGCACCGGCCCTCCGGCTTCGGTCGACGAAACCGCGGCGGCGGCTCTCGCTGCGGCAGCTGCACAGGCACCGGGCTTGGTCGCAGTGGTGACCGACGGCCGCGTCACTCTCAAGGCCGGCGATGGGCGGAGGCTCCGCTTCACCGACGTAGATGCTCACGTGCACCTTCCACCGAGCCGGTTCAGCGTCGATGTGACCTGTGGCTCCGACTTCTGGAAGACCGCATCGGCGCACGTATCGCTCGACGTGCCCGCACCCGAGCACGCGCCGCAGACCAGCCTGGAGATCGAGGCGACGGGCGTGGACGTGCCAGCGGTACGCGAGGCCGCCCTCTCATTCGCCGGTGAGGCGGAGATCACGCGCGACATC
>CAZCGA010000071.1:0-25738 GCA_964498075.1 uncultured Binatia bacterium (SeqCode)
ATCCAACACGGCTCACTCTCTACAGGGTTCGGGGTGCAGGGTGCCGGGTTCGGGAATGGAACGCACATGAGCGGGCATCGCGACCTGCGCGTCTGGCAGGAGGCCATGGCGTTAGCCGAAGCGGTCTACGCACTCACTCGGTCGTTTCCGCGGGACGAGATCTACGGACTGACCTCGCAGATGAATCGTGCGGCGGTCTCCGTTCCCTCCAACATCGCCGAAGGCTACGGACGTGGTGGCAAGGACTACGAGCGCTTCGTCGGCATGGCATATGGATCGCTCCTCGAGCTGGAGACGCAAATCGAGTTGACGCATCGCCTCGGGCTGGCCCCGACCGAGCGCGGCGACGATCTGCTCGCCCGCACCGCCAGTATCGGACGCAAGCTCAACGCTCTCCGCAGTGGGCTGCGCCGCACCCGCACCACCGATCCCGCACCCTGAACCCTGTGCCCTGTCCCCCGACGAAGCAGAGGGTCGTTGGTTCGAATCCAACACGGCTCACTCTCTACAGGGTTCGGGGTGCAGGGTGTCGGGTTCGGGAATGGAACGCACATGAGCGGGCATCGCGGCCTGCGCGTCTGGCAGGAGGCCATGGCGCTTGCCGAAGCGGTCTACGCACTCACTCGGTCGTTTCCGCGGGATGAGATCTTGCGCTACGTCGGCATGGTACCCCGACGAAGCACAGGGTCGTTGGTTCGAATCCAACACGGCTCACTCTTGTTCGTCGGAAAGTACCGGAACGCGTACGCTACGGGGCGTCGAAGATCGCATCGATGAGCGCGGGGATGTCGGCCGTGCTCACCTTGCCGTCCTGATTCGCGTCCGCGCGGCCACACGGACCGAATGCACCGGTTGCCAGCAGTTGTAACAGTGCGGGCACGTCCGCGGCGGACACTTCGTGATCGCAGTCCGCGTCGCCGGGCACGCCGAAGGTCGACGTGGGGGTCGGCGGGCGCGTTGGGGTCGCCGTGGGCGTGAACGTGGCACACGAACAGCACGACGAGATCGACGCATCATCGTTGGCGACGACACACGCCTCGCTTCACGCAAAGTAGACGCCATCGGCAGTCCCTCCACCTCGGCACACCTGATTTCGTTTGACAGGTCACCGCAAACCCGGCGATGATCTCGCCGACTATCCGCGCGAAGTTGCAAGTGAGGGGGGACTCCCATGAGAGCGCTCACCGTTGGTATGGTGACACCTAACGCCGTGGTCGTCGGACTCCTGGTCCTTTCCGTATTGTCGGCCAGTTCCGCCGTCGCCGGCGGTGTAGTCGGGAACGGCAAGCGAATCAGCTGCACGGAAGGCGCGCTCGACGCCGCGCTTGCCGGCGGGGGCAGCGTCACGTTCAACTGCGGCGCTCGGCCGTTCAAACTCACGGTGACAACTCCCAAGACGATCGCGGCGGATACGAGCCTCGATGGCGGCGGCCGCCTCAAACTGAGCGGGGGCGGTAAGGTGCAGATCTTCCGCGTCAACGAGGGGGTGACACTGAGCCTGAGCAATGCGACTTTCAGCGGGGGCAGCACTGCGTTCGGCATCAGCCTCGGCGGTGCCATCGAGAACTACGGCACAGTGATCGTGACCAACTCCACCTGCTCCCGCAACCGCGGCTACTTGGGCGGGGCCATCGCCAACTACGGCGCGCTGACCGTCACCAACTGCACCTTCTTCGGCAACAGCGCGGAGCAGGGCGGCGCCATCTCCAACTACGGCGCGCTGGCCGTGACCGGCTCCACCTTCTCCCGCAATGGCTCGACGGGCTTCGGCGGCGGCGGCGCCATCTCCAGCTACGACTCCATGCTTGCCCCCACGGTGACCATCACGAACAGCATGTTCTCGCGCAACCGCGCCAGCGGCTCAGGTGGCGGCGGCGCCATCAACAGCGACACCCCGTTGACCGTGACCGATACTACCTTCTCCCACAATAGCGCGCTTCGCGGCTCGGGCGGCGCCATCTCCAACGGTGGGGATGCCGGCGGCACGCTGACGGTGACCAACTGCACCTTCTTCCGCAACCGCGCGACCGGCAACACCGACGACATCGACGGCTTGGGCGGCGCCATCGCCAACGGCGCGACACTGACCGTGACCAACAGCACCTTCTCCCGCAATAGCGCCGTCCGCGGCGGCGCCATCTTCAGCAGCGGCGATGCGACCCTCGAGAGCACGACGGTCGCCAACAGCAGCCGCGGCGCCAACTGTGTGGGGACGATCACCGATGGTGGCCATAACCTGCGTTGGCCCATGAGCGATACGAGCTGTGTCGGCAACTTTGGTGCCCCCAGTCTCACTGCCCTTGAGGACGACGCCACTCCCACCCCGACGCTGGAAACGCCGACCGTCGCGCCCGCGACACCGACACCGCACTATAAGGCCGATGCGGAGGCGTACGTGCTGACGACCGACGGGGGCCAGACGATCCTGACCCAGAAGCAGCCAACCGCGATGCGCCGGCCGTTCTCGTTGATCAAGCTCATGACGGCGTTGGTGGCCATGGATTATGCGCGGGCGGTCAGCGTGTGCAGCGAGGATGCGGCCCGGCCCTGCTTGAGCGATGACGAGTGCGCGGGCGCCGGCACCTGCCTGAGTGTCTTGGACGGCACTCATCCGAAGGGGCTGGTCAAGGTCACCACTCATATCCCGGGAGGCACCTATTTTACCGCTCTTCCCGACACGCTGACGCTGCGCGAGGCGCTCTTCTGCATGCTGCTGCAGAGCGCGAACGAGTGCGCCGGGGCGATCGTGACCTATGTCACCGGCGATCCAGTCACAACGATCAACCAAGTGAAGACAGTGCGGAGCTTCATCTTGCCGATGTCGGAGGGCGGTGCGGGCATCTGCAAGGACAAGACGGACGTGTCCTGTCGTTCGGACGGAGACTGCCTCGCTGCGGCCGCCGCCGGCCCTTGCCTGCCGATGAACATGGTCGACAAAGCACGGTCACTCGGTATGAACATCTGCCTACGGACCAACGGAACGACTTGCATCAACGTCGGCAGCTGCCCGAAGGTGCTGGGCACGGGTTGCAACATTCTCGCATCGCCGCACGGGTATGAGTACGGCTCGCGCGTCACGGCCCAGGACTGGACGAAGGTGGCGTGGGCCGCCCTTACCGATCCCGTGATCGCGGACATCGCGAAGACGGCTGTCCACACGCTCGTTTACAACGGCCACGTCGCGGACGCGATCGTCAGTAAACTTGCCAAGACCATCAACAACCACTGGATTGATCCGACGTGCACGAAGTTGGGTAACTGCGGGTATCGATGCCAGCCGGGCGGTCCCTGTGGCGCGATCGGCCTCAAGAACGGCCATCGCTCGGTCGCAAACAAGGCACTGGCCGCTACTTGCCCAGCCGAAAACGGTAAGACGGTCGTGTTCACCGAATTGGTCGAACAAAGCTGGCACGGGCCCGCAATCTTCGATGCGGCCTTCGACCAGCTCTACGGCGCGGGGAACTGGACCTGCCCATGAGCACCACCAGTAGCAGGCAGCCGGCGGCGAAGGATAGCGTTTCGAGACACCCCACGGCGCTTCTGTCAGCAGGGTCCCACGCGGCAACACGAATCCGTATTGGAAGATGGCACCGGGGATGGTAGAAAGTTTTCAGGCTCTCCCTGGACGGATACAGCTATGCGAACCTCCAAACGGTTGAATGTGGAAGGGACCCTCGCCGCCTTGGCGCTCACGTTGAGTGTGACGGTGGGCGCGCAGGCGCAGACGGCTTCGCCGAGCAGCACCCCGACACCGTCACCGAGCAGCACCGAGGCACCGTCGCCGACTGCAACCCCGACGACCACGGCGACGAACACGCCGGCGACGTGCGGCGGAACGAGCCGGGTGCAACTGAGCTGGTTCGCCAAGTCGCCGGGCACGGCACGGCTCTCTCTGTCGGGGTCACAGTGCAGTGCCCCGGCGGGATGCGGGGCAACACCGACCGGCAGTACCTTCACCGCGCCGCCGATCATGGTGACGATCACCGATGCAAAGGGGCAGTCGCTGGGCATGACCATCTCGGATGCAGGCATCAACTTCCATGGCTGCCCGGGTGGCATCGACCAATACCGCCCAACGGCCGGACGACTGCGGTTCGTCTATGGAGCCAGAACGACGATCATCGGCAAGCTGCAGGTTCCGCTTGTCGTGCCGACGCCGCCGGCGACGCCAATGTTACCCGCCCTGACCCCTCCGCTCACCTTGACCGTGCGCGACAGCGGCGGCTACACGCTGCGGCGCACGATGACCACGTGCTTCAGCAAGCAGTCCACACGGACCGCTTGGATCAAGTGCTTCTGATCTGTTGCGTCGGAAGCCGCCTTCACACGCAGTCTCATCGAAGAAGTGGGCGATGGGGGCGGATGATTGGTCCGTAGACTTGGGCCGTGTCCGGAGGCGGTTCGGGATTTTGGTTTGACACCCGTTCCGCTCCTGCAGTAGCAACGGGCTATGCTCCGCCGGCTCTTCGGACTGCCCGGGCGATTGCTGCTCGGGGGCTTGCTGTTGCAGGCCGCGCTCATCTCACCCCTCGCAGCGCAGACGCCGAGCGCGTCGGCCACGGCGACGCTGCAACCGTCGCCGACGCACACCGTGCTGACGACACCGTCATCCACCACAACGCCGCCCACGGTTACGCCGCCGGCGAGCCCGTCACCGACGGCACCGTCAACGGTGGAACCCACGATCACGTCGACACCGGCCGGCACGCCGACCCATACGCCGACCGTGACCGTCACGCCCACCACGGGACCTCGAACGTTCGCCTATGTGCTCTCCGAACCGCTCGCCGTGGTGGATACGGCAACGAACAGCGTCGTGACGACGGTTCCGATCGGATCAAATCCCAACGGCATCGCCATCACGCCGGACGGCGCCGTCGTCTACGTCGCCAACACGGGTTCGCGTGACGTCTCGGTCATCGACACGCTCACGGACGCCGTCCTCACCACGATCACGCTCGCCGGCAACCCGGTTGGGATCGCCATCGATCCGCGCGGGACGCTCGCCTACGTCGCGAACTTCTCCCCCGGCGCCGTCGCGGTCATCGACACGACGCAGAACACAGTGAAAACGACGATCCCGGTCGCCGCCGGCCCCTACGGCGTGGCCATCACGCCGAACGGCGCCACCGTGTACGTCACGCACGAGGTGTTCAGCTCCGGCTTCGTGTCGGTCATCGACACGGCCAGCTTCAGCGTGCTCACCACGGTCCTCGTTGGCTCACATCCCTACGGGGTGGCTGTGACTCCCGACGGCACCCGCGCCTACGTCGCCAACGGAAACTCCAACACCGTCTCCGTCATCGACACGGCGACCAACACGGTCACGGCGACCGTCCTGGTCGGCAGCCTGCCGGTCGCCGTCGCCATCGCGCCGAACGGCAAGCACGCTTACGTCGCCAACCAGTTCACCGACAGCGTCTCGGTGATCAACACCGCCACCAACACAGTCAGCACCACGATCCCGGTCGGTGCCGAGCCGCGCGGTGTCGCCTTCAATCCGGACGGCAGCCTCGCCTACGTCGCAAACGGCGGCGCGGGAGGAAACTCGATGAACAGGGCGACGCGTCGACGGTCATCGACACGGCAACGAATACGGTCAATACGACGATCACCATCGGCGGGGCGCTCACCGGGATCGCCGTGGCCTGCGTCGAAGATTGCCCCACGCGGACGCCGACGCCGACCGCAACCTCGACGCCGACCGCGACACTGACACGCACCTTCACGCGCACGGCGACACCGACGGAGACGCGCACCAGCACGCCGACCGGGACCGTCACACCGACAGGAACTCAGACGCCAACGCCGACGCAGACACCAACCAATACCCCGACCCCGACGCCCACGGCCTCGCCGACGCTGACGCTCACCGAGACATCAACGGCGACCGCGACGCGCACGTCGACGCCAACGGTGACCGCAACGCCAACGCTCACGCCGACACGCACGCTCACGGCGACGCCGACGGCGACGCCACGGATCGTACACATCGACATCGGCTCCGGCATCGGCCGGCCGGGCGACCCGATCGACGTGACGGTGGCGCTGACGACGTCGGGCGCGCAGGTCGCGGCGACGGGCAACGACATCACCTTCAACAAGCAGGTGCTCAGCCTCGACCCGTCTGCCTGCCGCGTCAACCCGGCCATCCACAAGGCGCTCGCCGTCAGCGTTCTCCCTGAGACTCAGCTCACGCGCAGCGTGCGCGTCTTCGTGCAAGCCGACGACAGCGCCGCGCCGATCCCCGACGGGCCGCTGTACACGTGCACCTTCACGACAGCATCCTCCACGCTGCCCGCCGTGTACACGCTCACGAACAGCACGACGATTGCGTTCGATCCGGACGGCCAGCCGCTCGACGACGTGGTGGGCGCCGATGGGGCCGTGAACGTCTCGCTCGTGGTCGTGAAGACGGCGACGCCGACGGCGACAGCAACGGCCAGCCCGACGCCACCTCTGCCCACCGCAACATCAACTCCGGATCGGTGTCCGCACACGTTGACGCTGCAGCCGACCGGCGGTCCCGCCGGGATCCAGGTCACCCTGAATGGCCAGTGCAATCTCATCCGTGCCGGCCGCCGCGCCACGGTGTTTTTCGACGCGGCGGTCGTCGGCATGGTGACCGGCGACGCACTCGGCGGCTATCGCACGATGTTCATCGTGCCGCCGAGCGCAGCGCTCGGCACCCATCTCGTACGGGTCGTGGCGTCGGACGAGATCGCCTCGGGCACTTTCGCGGTCACGGGCCCGGCGTGCCCCGGCGATTGTAACGGCGACCAGGAGGTCACGGTCACGGAGCTGCTCGCAGTCGCGGACATCGCGCTCGGCAACGCAAGCATCGAGAGCTGCCCCGCCGGCAGTACGAACGATGACCGGCGCGTGAGCATCGACGGGCTGCTGCGCGCCATCGACGCCGCGCTCGAGGGGGGGTGCGACGGGGCTACGGCTGCGCCTTAGGCGCCGGCGTTGGCGCCGCCTCCTGCCCGCCCTGGGCTTCGCACTTCTTCACGTCCTTCAGATCCACCACCATCGTCTCGGCGACGTCTTCGGCCGAGCGGCCGGTCTTCAGGTACCGGCGCACTTGCTCGCAGTTGACATCAGCCGATGCCGCGCCGATTCCGAGCATCAGCGTACACATCGCCACGCACCCGAACACGACTCGTTTCATCGTTCCCTCCTCCGGCAGATGACAGACACACTCCGACAGTTCCGCGATCCTACCAAAGCCTCGGCGCCGTCAGCTAGGGCCTGCGGCCGGCGTCATTTCTATGGCCCGCTCCCCTCCTTCGACTTCGCTCAGGACAGGGTTGGGTCGCTCCGCGCGCCAAGTCCGACGGGCTGCTAGTCCCGCCCCGCCTCTTCCCCGGGCCGGATGGAACGGTTACACATGATTCGTTCCCCTGCCGACCATGCGGCTCGCCGTCAAAAGTACCGTCACCCTGATTGCCCTGTATCTGCTGATCCTGGGTGGACTGGCGATATGGATGGAACGCGAGCTGCGTTCCGTCGCCGGCTCGCTCATGGAAGACACCGCCCGTCTGGTCGGGGGAGAGATCGCCGCGGCCATGTCCGAGTCGGCCCTGGCGCAGCTGCTGCAAGGTGATCCGGCGACGCGGCAGCACCTCGAGCAGATCATCCTCGACCTGACGACGCGCTCCGACGTGGTGGCAGCCATTGCCGTGGTCGACGAAAGCGGCAAGGTGGTCGTCAGCGACGACATCGACGTCGGGCGCCAGCTGGCGGTGCCGGCGGTGATCTTCGAGGGGACGACGCGGCCGCAGTTCCTCGGCTCGCAGCTGCCGTTCGGCGGCGGCAAGTATCACCTCTTCGTGCCCCTGGTGCGCGACGAGAGCGTCGTCGGGTACCTGCGGCTGTCCCTCAGCAGTCAGCGCATCGCGAGCTTCTATCGCCGCGCGCGCCGCCAGGTGGCGTTCGCCGCGGTGATCGGCCTCACCTGCATCGGCGCGCTCGGCATGCTGCTCCACGTGCAGCTCTCGCGGCGCGGCGAAGCCTTGGCGCGCGCGCTGGAGGCCACGGCACGCGGCGAGCAGTTGCCCGGACAGCGGCGGCGCGATGAGTTCTCGGAGGTGATCGAGGCGGCCGGTCGACTGGGACGCGAGCTGAGCCAGACGCGCGAGCGCAGCACGCAGGCGGAGCGCCGGGTGAGCGCGCTAGCGAGCTTCATGGACGTCGGTGTGCTCCTCCTCGGGCGAAACATGGAGCTGGAGTTTGCCAACCCGGTGGCGCACGAGCTGTTGGGATGCACTGATCCCGCAGCGCTCGCGCAGCGCTGGGCAGAAATGAAGCAGCACCTCGCCGCCGCACTTGCGGACTTGACTCGCGGCGGGTCGGGTGCACGCGTCGACATCGAGTTGCCGATGAACGGCCGCAACCGGCCGCTGCGCTTGGAAGTGCATCATCCGGACGACCGCGAACGCGAAGGCTATCTGGTGCTGGTGAAGGATCGCGAGCTGCTGGAGGCATTCGAGACGGACCTGCGTCTGGCAACGCAGATGCGCAGCCTGGCACGCGTCTACGGCGCCCTCGCCCACGAGCTGAAGGCACCGCTGGGTGCCATGGCCCTCAACGTGGAGTTGCTCAACGACGCCCTCGCCTCCGACAGCGACGACGATCCCGACCGCCGCACCCGCCAGAAACGCTACGCCGAAGTCTTGCGGGACGAGCTGGGGCGTCTCAACCGCTCGCTCGTTGCGGTGTTGAATCAAACCACCTCCGTCGGCGAGACGTACGACCGCTTCGACCTGCGCGAGCTGATTCGCGACCTCGAAGCGTTGCTCACGCCGCAGGCCAAGCAGCAGCGCGTGGCGCTGGACGTCCACCTTCCCGAGCAACGCGTACTGCTGGCGGGCCATCGCGACCGTTTGAAGCAGGCGTTGCTCAACATTGCGACCAACGCCTTGGAAGCGATGCCGGATGGCGGCCGCATGCGCGTGTCGATCGAGACCCAGAACGGCGACGCGCTGGTGTCCATTCGCGACAGTGGACCGGGCATTCCACCGGAGGTGCTGGGGAAGATCTACAGCATGTACTTCACGACTAAGAGCGGTGGCACGGGGATCGGGCTGTACGTCACGCGCTCGGTGGTGGAGTCGCACGGCGGCCACATCGAGGTCGAGACCGATCCGGGCCACGGCACCTGCTTCCAGGTCAACCTGCCGCTGTCTGAGGATGAAGCGTAGGCCCTGATGCCGCACGCACTGATCGTCGACGACGACCCCGGCTTCCTGCAACCCCTGACTGAGCTGGTCGAACGCGAGGGCTTCACCATCACCGCCGCCGGTTCGGTGCAGGAGGCGCGCGCGCAGCTGCGCAGCCAGTTGCCCGATCTGCTGCTCACCGACCTGTACCTGCCCGACGGCAAAGGGATCGACCTGCTCGAAGACCTCGACGCGGGCGGCTCGACCGCGGTGGTGCTGCTCACTGGCCACGCCAGCGTCGACACGGCCGTCGAGGCGCTGCGCAAGGGGGCGACCGACTATCTCACCAAGCCGGTTGACGTCCCGCGGCTCAAGACGGTGCTGGCCAACGTGCTGCGCGCGCACGCCTTGCGCGCCGAGGTCGGTACGTTGCGCAGCGAGCTGCGCAAGCTCGGCCGCTTCGGATCGCTGATCGGCATTTCGCCGGCGATGCAGAAGGTCTACGACCTGATCGGCCGGGTGGCGCCGACCGACGCCACCGTGCTGCTGACGGGTGACAGCGGTACGGGTAAGGAGCTGGTGGCGGAGACGGTCCACGCCTTGAGCCGGCGACGCACCGCGCCGCTCCTGCCGGTGAACTGCGGGGCCATCTCTCCCAACCTCATCGAGAGCGAGCTGTTCGGCCATGAGCGGGGCAGCTTCACCGGCGCCGACCGCTTGCACCGCGGATACTTCGAGCGCGCCGCGGGCGGGACCATATTCCTCGACGAGATCACCGAGATGCCCTTCGAGCTGCAGGTAAAGCTGCTGCGCGTCCTCGAGACGGCTTCCGTGATCCGCATCGGCGGCGAACGGCCGCTGCCGGTCGACGTGCGAGTCGTCGCAGCCACCAATCGGCAGCCGGACGAGGCGGTCGCGCGGGGAAAGCTCCGGGAGGACCTGTTGTACCGGCTCAAGGTGTTTCCGCTGCACTTGCCGCCGCTGCGCGAGCGCGGCGACGACGTGGAGGTGCTGGCGGACCACTTCCTTGGATTGCTGAATCGAGCCGAGGGTACCACCAAACGCTTCGTACGCCCGGCCATGCAACGCCTGCGCGCGCACAGCTGGCCGGGCAACGTCCGCGAGCTGAAGAACCTCGTGCATCACTTGTTCATCGTCGCCGATGAAGAAATTGGTCTCGACTGCCTGCCCGAAGATCTCGGCGGCGTGCGAGCCGACCAGGATGCGACGCTGAACGTCAAGGTCGGCATCTCCTTGGACGAGGCCGACCGCCGTCTCATCCTGGCTACCTTGACGGAGACCAAGGGAGACAAACGGAAGGCGGCGGAGGTCTTGGGGATCAGTCTGAAGACCCTCTACAATCGACTGAAGGCCTACCAAAACCAGTAGGTGTTGATGGGGAGGAGCCCCGGAGGCGCCGACGCCTGGGGGCAGGGGACGGCGCCGCCGGGGCTCGCGTGAAACCGCGGTCAATCGACGAACAGCTCCACGCGACTGTTCTGGGTTCCGGAGGCGGTGGTGGTCGGAGATGATGGCCACGGCAACTCGCCGAACCCCTTCAAGACGATTCTCTCGGCAGGGACGCCATGGCTCATCAGATACGAGCGTACCGCCTCGGCACGGCGTCGCGACAGCATCGGGTCGTGCCCGCGACTACCCGTCCTTCCGGCCGTCCGCTCCACGATGACGACGGTTCCCAGCTCGCCCCGCAACGTCTTCGCCGCCTCGTCCAACATCGCCACGCCACCTGGATCGATGACGGACTCTGAAGAGTCGGCGTAGACGCGGTGCAGCACGATCCGGTGCTTGACCGGTGACGGCAGAGGCGACTCGGCACGTGCAGCCGGGAAGCGCGGCTCCAAGGTCACCATCGAAACGATCACGAGTATTGACCAGAACATTCCAGTCGCTCCTTTCGCGTATCCCTCTCGAAACGCTGCCGGGTTGAAAGGCAACGGATGTGCCAATTCCGCGGCTGGTGCCCCCATTGGGATAGATGGTCTGCCGAGTAATCGCCGGACCGATTCGGCACCCCATTTTTTCAAAGCCAGGATGTAAGACTTTCAATGCGGCGCGCGGAGATGGTGGGTTTGGGAATGGAGATGCTCACGTCGTGAATCGCGCCGCGCCTGGCATGCGGGTTGCGGTTGCATGTCTCCAGTGGATGGAGCGAGGAGCCATGTCTCACAGCGGAGCGGCGGTGCAGCAATGGAATCTGTGGAAGGTGGCTACGATGAGCCTACTCATCGTCTTGTCCACGGCGATTATCACCGGCGTCGTGGTGGCGAACTACGTCGGCAGTGAGAAGCCCCACCCGATCACGCTGCGGCGCGACGCTGCGGTACAACGCATCGCCCCCGGGCCGGCGGAAGCAGACATCGAGGCGTGTCACCGATACGCCGGCGATGTCGGCCGCGACAAGGCTGCGGCTTACCGGTCCTGCATGCAGCGGCGGGGCTACTCCGAGTAGGACGTGCCCGGATGTCGAACGGGGTGGCACACGTATCCTTTCGCGGCGGTGGAACCTTCTTGCCGGCGCGCAACCCGTACGATCGGCAGCTGCTCGTCGAGCACGTCCTGAGTCGGGTTCGCGCTAAGGGGCGGGTCCAAGTCCTCGTCAATGACGAGCGTTGGATGGTGCACCTGCATCGCGGACCGTCTGCCGGATGCTTGAGCTGCGGTTACTTTGGGGACTCAGCGTGTTACTCGGCCGTCCGCAACGGTGGCCCCTATTGTGTGAAGTGCGCGTTCGGAGACTTCGTGGCCTCAGCGCCACCTGAGCGCATGGCGGAGAGGAGAGTAGGATCGTGAAAACCTGGATGGCGAACAGTACGGCACCGCTGTGGGAGCCGGCGTTCATCTTACCGTCCCAGCTGACGCCCGACACCAGCCATGTGCCCGGCCCGGAGATCCGTCTGGTCGCGGCCGTGCTCGAGGACGCCCTGCAATGCATCACCAAAAACGTCAATGCGCGTCACGGCCGGCGCCGGCGCGACTTCAGCGAGGCGTACCGATGGCTTTGGGCGGACAACCGCGACTGGCCGTTTGCGTTCCGCAACGTCTGCGATCTCCTCGGCCTCAACGCCAGCGCGGTGCGGCAACGTATACGCCGCCTGATCGCCGCGCAGCGTCGCGACGACGACTAGCGGGCGGCGCGATTGAGTCAGCCCGCAGCGATCGCCCGCCGCTCCAGCTGAACGCCGCCCTTGATGACCGCGCGGATGTGGTCGAGGGCCGCGAGGTCGGCGGTCGGATCACCGTCGACGAGTAGCAGGTCGGCGCGCTTGCCCTCGGCGACGAGGCCGAACTCCGGTTCCTTGCCGTTGGCGAGGAAACGGGCAGCGTCGAGCGTGGCGGCGCGCAGCGCATCTGCCGGGCTGAGGCCGGCTGCGGTGAGCAGGTGCAGCTCGCGATGCAGCCCGGCGCCGGGGAACACGCCGGTCTGCGTATCGCTGCCGGCAAGGATGGTCACGCCGGCGGCGCGCAAGCGGCGCACGTTGTCGCGCCAAGCGTCGCGCAGCCCGCGCAGGCTCTCCAAGTAGGGCTGGAAGAACTTGACGGCGTCGTTGTCCGGCGGCACGTCGTCGAACGCGGCGAGGATGTCCGCCTCGACCGTTTCGCGCTCCAGCGCCGTGGGTACGCGCCGCCCCTGTCCAAACAGCGCGTAGCTCTCGAAGACCCCGATCGTCGCCACCATCGGGATGTGAAACGCGGCGAGCCGCGCGATCTGATCGTCGGGGATGCGCTCCTTGTAGACGCCGTGCATCCACGCTGCCACCCCGGCCTCGGCCGCGTCGAGCGCGTCCTCGAGGCTGCCGATGTGCGCGACGGCGCGCACCCCGTGCTGCTTCGCCTCATCGACCGCGGCGGCCAGCACGTCGCGGCGGATACGCGGCGCCTGGTTGGGAATGCGATCGACGCTGAGCTTCACGACGTCCGCACCGAGTTGGACGATATCGCGAACGGCGGCGCGCGCGCTTTCCGGCGAATCGACCTGACGCGTCAGCCGCGGGATCAGGTACCAGCGGATCCACCAGGGCGCCAAGTGGTCCAGGATCGCCACAGGGTGGCCGCCCGGAGCGGTGACCATGGGACCGGCGGCGAAGATGCGCGGGCCGAGCAAGCTACCGTCGGCCACCTGTGCGCGGCGGGTGAACGCCTGTGTCGCCATATCGGCGGGATCGAGCACGGTGGTGACGCCGCAGTAGAGGTAGGCGCGCAGGTTGCGGTCGGGATCCGGCATGTTGGACTTCCAGCTGGGTGCGGAGCCGTTGCCGATGTGCCCGTGCATGTCGATCAGGCCCGGCAGCAGCGTTGCGCCCGTGCCCGCGATGGTTTGCGTGCCGGCGGGCGGATGCAGCTGTCCGACGGCGCCAACGGCGGTGATGCGATCACCGACCGCCAGCACGTCGCGGCCCGGCGTCACCACACCCGTCGCGGCGTCGAAGACGGCGACGTTGGTGATCAGCAGCGCCGGCGGTGGCGACGCCGGCCGCCGCACCAGCTCCGGCGCGCGACGCCCGCAGGCGCAGAGCAGTGCGGCGGCGAGCACGGCGTAGGCGGCGACCCGCCGCATGCGTGCGGTCCGGAACTCGATGCTCATGCGTCACACCCCCATGCAAGCCACCGCGCCGGCGGCGCCTCGGTTCTCACTGCGGCCCTGGTACGAAAGCGGCTTAGTGTGGGGGTACCGAGCGGCGCTGTCAACCCGTCAGTCGGGAAGCAGCGGGAACCAGAAGGTTACAATGGCCGTCCGCGACGCCCAGCGTCTGTCACCGCTTCAGCTTCGTCGTGCGCGCCAGCGCCGCGGCTTTGCGGGCCATGTCGAGGACGACGTTGCCGAACAGTTCCATCTTCGGATTGTCGGCGCCGCCTTGCACGAAGCGGGCGTAGCCGCCTTCGAGGACGATGGCCATCTTGAAGCGCGCGAGGATCACGTAGTAGTCCATCTCGTCGACGGGCAGACCGCTGACGCGCGCGTAGCGCTGCATCAGCTCGGCGCGCGTCGGCATCCCGGTGTAGTCGACGTAGCCGCTGCCGGTGCGATCCTCGCCTGGGTCGGGCCAGCTCATGATCACCCACGCGAGATCCAAGAGCGGGTCGCCGATCGTCGCCATCTCCCAATCGACGATGGCCGCCATGCGCGCCGGCGCGCCGTGGTGGAACATGACGTTGGCGAACTGGTAGTCGCCGTGGATGATGCCCGGCTTGTACGACCGCGGCCGGTAGCCGCGCAGCCACTCGGCGGCAACGTCGAGGCCGGGGAGCTCGCGGAACTTGAAGCCCGCCAGGTGCCCAAGCCAACGGTCCACCTGCCGGTCGTGGAAGCCGTCCGGCTTTCCAAAGCCATCGAGGCCGCGCGCCCGCCAGTCCACCTGGCCGAGCTTGGCGATGGCATCGACGAGCTCGTAGGCCAGGCCTTGGCGTGTTGCGACATCGACATCGAACGGCGCCGGCCAACCATTCAGGTTCATGCAGGACCAGCCGTCGACGTGCGCCATCAGATAGAAGCAGGCACCGAGCACAGAGGGATCTTCGCACGCCGCGATCGCGCGCGGATGCGGCACGTCGGTGTCGTTGAGCGCGGCGAGCACCCGGTACTCGCGCAGCATCGTCTCGTTGCGCCCCGGCGGCACCTTGCGCGGCGGACGGCGCAACGCCATGCGCATGTCGCCACGCTGGATCTCGAAGATCTCATTCGACGCGCCGCCACTGATGAAGCGCGCCTCGAGCGGCTCGCCCGCGCCGGGCAGCTCACGCGCGTCCATCCAGCGCGCCAGCACCTCCGGCTTCACCAACTCGCCGATGCGTTCCTGCTCGTCCGTCATATTCTCCATGCTGTGGAGGCACAGTGCGCAGTGCCTCTCCGCGCACGTGCGGGGCGCCCCGCACGGCGTTGGCCCGGCCGACTCAAGCAGCGCTTCGGTCACGCATGGATGCGCCTCGTCCAGTACGGCTCGGACGGCGCGCTCGGGAACGCCGCCAAAGGCGTGTGCCGAGACGAGCACGCCCGTGTCAATGACGACGCGCCGCCTACGCTCGCCGCGCGGCGTGATGCTTCCTCCGGACCTTGCGCACCGCAACCTCGATGTCTTCCATCGTCAGCGTAGTGTCGCGAAACGCCGCCCGCGCAACGCGCATTGCCGCTTCGAAGCGTTCCTTCGGGGTCAAAACCGAGAGAATGTACTCCTCGGGTGGAATCTTGCGTGCGGTGGTCTTCATCAAGGCGCTGTCCTTCTTAGCAGCTCTGTCGGTCCGGTCACAACAACGGCCCGTTGTCCGTGCCAAGCTTTCCATGACGACCTGTCCTTCTGCCCTACTGGTGCCTCAGTGACCTCGCTGCTCCCGAGGAATCGTGAGGGTCCAGCGTCCTGACGGAGGCAGAGCAGATCGCTTAGCGCATCAGCAGATTTCGCGCCTCACAAATTCCCCACCTCATGCTCCAGATACTGCGCGAAGCGCGCGCGCGCCGCTGCGACCTTCGTTGGCAGGAAATCGTTCGGCCACAGGCCGTCGTAGGGCTGGTACTGCTTGAGGACTTGCTTGGCCACGGTGAGCTTGTGCACTTCGGTCGGTCCGTCGGCGATGCCCATCACCGGCACGGCCATCCATAGCCCGGCGAGCGGCGTCTCGTTCGAGCAGCCGAGGGCGCCGTGGACCTGCAGGGCACGGCGCACCACGTCGTGCAGCACCTCCGCCATCTGCACCTTCACCGCGGCGATGTAGGTGCGCGCCTCGCTGCGGTGCCCCTTGTCGATGTGCCACGCGGTGTAGAGCACGAGCAGGCGGAACTGCTCGATCTGGATGAACGAGTCGGCGATGTACTGCTGCACGAGCTGCTTGTTGGCGAGCACCTCGCCTTGCGTCCGCCGGCTGAGAGCGCGCTCGCACATCATGCGTAGGGCGCGCTTCACCATGGCCATGGTGCGCATGGCGTGATGGATGCGGCCGCCGCCCAGACGCGTCTGCGCGATGGCGAACGCCTGGCCGGGGCCGCCGAGCAGGTTGTCCGCCGGCACGCGGCAGTCTTCGTAGCGGATGTAGGCGTGATGCCCGTGCCCGAGCGGCTCGCCGGCGAGCCCCGCCATGCGCACCAGGTTGACGCCCGGGTGCTCGCGCGGCACGAGGAACATCGAAGCGCCCTGGTGCACCGGCACCGTCGGGTCGGTGATCGCCATGGTGATCAGGAACTCGGCGAGGTCAGCGTTGGAGGAGAAGTACTTCTCGCCGTTGATGACCCAGTCGTCGCCGTCGCGCACGGCGCGGCACTTGAACTCGCGCGGGTCGGCACCGGCCTGCGGCTCGGTCATCGAGAAGCACGAGACGATCTCGCCGGCGAGCAGCGGCTCGAGGTACGTCTTCTTCTGCGCCGGCGTGCCGTAGGCGGCGAGGATCTCGGCGTTGCCGGAATCCGGTGCCTGACAGCCGAAGATGCTCGGCGCCCAGTTCGAGCGGCCGAGGATCTCGTTCATCAGTGCCAGCTTGAGCTGACCGTATCCCAAGCCGCCCAGCTCCGGCCCGAGGTGACACGCCCACAAGCTTTGCCGCTTCACCTCGGCCTTCAGCGGTGCGGTGACCTGCTTGTACACCACGTTCTTGCGATCGTACGGTGCGCCCGCATCGCGGAACGCGTCGTCGAGCGGCTCGACCTGCTCGCGGACGAAGGTGTCCATCCAGTCGAGCTTTGCTTGGAACTCAGGGTCCGTTTCGAAATCCCACGCCATCGTCGCGTCCTCCTTTGGATCAGCCGAGCAGCTTGGCTCTATCGCGGCGAGCCGCCGCCAGGCAAGTGGCGGCGCGAGCGCAGTGGTGACGCGGAGAACCCTACTGGTCGAGGACAGGCCGTTCGGCTAGGAACTGTATCATGCAAGCGCTCCTGATCGTGGCGGCGATAGTGGTGGTGCTCGCTGGAGCCGCCTGGCCGCAGACGCCGGGTGCGACTGGCGAAGCCCGGGACAGCCGATTCGCAGAACACTTTCGTCAGGCGGACACTAACGGCGACGGTCGCATCACTGAGGACGAAGCGCGCGCCGCAGGCCTCTGGTTCACGCAGGACTTCAACAGCGTCGACACCGACCGCAACGGCACCGTGACCCTCTTCGAACTCAGCCAAGCCCTGCAGCAGCGCCTGAGTCGGTGGCTGTCCGACTTCGACGCCGCCGACGCCAATCATGACGGGCGGGTGTCGGAAGACGAAGCGGCGCGGGCGCCAAGCATCGCCGAGGCGTTCACGACCATCGACCGCAACAAGCACCGCGCCGTGAGCCGGCCGGAATACGAGTCGTACGCCATCGACCGGCTGTATCGGAACGCCGAGCTGCCGTCCGTCGCTCCGAACATCTTCGAGAAACGGTTCTGAGGAAAGCACGGCGATGGACACCCCTCACGATCGAGGCGAGCGGCGATGAGTCGCGCTGTCGATCCAACTCTGCGGACCTTCGTGAGCTACATCGACAAAAGTCGCGAGTTCTACTTGGCGCGCGGCTACCGCAACCCGTACCAGTGGGCGCACTTTGCAGACGTGCCGTTCACCCCACTGAAGCGACCGCTGGCGCAAAGCAGCGTGACACTGATCACCACTGCGCACCAGATCCCCGCTGCGGGCGAAGCACCATCGCTACACGCCGTCTACTCGGTGCCGAGCGACGATCCCCCCGCACGGCTTAGCACCGACGGGCGCTTCTGGGATCGGCTGGCGACGCACACGGAGGACCTCGACTCCTACTTTCCGGTGCATCGGCTGCAGGAGTTGGCGCGCGCCAGGCGCATCGGGAGTCTGACGCGCCGGCTGCACGGTGTTCCCACCGAGTACAGCCAGCGGCTGACGCGCGAGCGCGACGCGCCGGAGGTCCTGCGCCGCTGCCGGGAAGACGGCGCCGACGCGGCGATCCTGGTGCCGCTCTGACCGGTGTGTCACCAGACCGTGAGTCTGGTCGCCCGCCACCTCGAAGCGCACGGCATCGCGACCGTGATCCTCGGTTCGGCGCGCGACATCGTCGAGCACTGCGGCGTGCCGCGCTTCGTCTTCACCGACTTCCCGCTCGGCAACCCGTGCGGCAAGCCGTACGACGCCGCGATGCAAAGGGCAATCGTCGAGATGGGCCTCGATCTGCTGGAGAGAGCGTTCGCCCCACGCACGACCGTGCAGACCCCGTTCGTGTGGAGCGAAGACGAATCCTGGCGCGACAACTACATGCGCATCGAGCCCGCCGGTCCGTCGGCGTAGCCTACCAGTGCCGTTTCGGTACGCCAGCAGATAGGCTGTACCCGAACCCCAACCGTTTCCCGGCACCGCCACTCTTGCGCCGACGGCTCTACTGAGACATCACCCCAGGTGGTGACCACGCACGAGCCAGCCGGCGCTGCCGAGAGCGCACCGTCAGCCACGCGGCATGACCTGCAGCTCGGACGGCGTCTGTTTCATCTCCTGAACGGCGTGTCGATCGCCACCGCCTATGCACTGCTCTTCACCCACGAACAGGTGGTCCAGATCTTCGGGGCGATCGCGTGCACCGTCTACGTCATCGACCGCATCCGCATCGCCTACCCGGAGGCCGTCGCCCGCCACGCGCCGTGGGCGAATCACACTCTCCTGCGCGCCGAGGAGCAGGTGCGCGAGGCGGCGATGACTCCGTTCGCGATCGCCGTGCTGCTGACGATCCTCACTGTGCCGAAGCTCGCGGCGCTGGTCGCCATCTACACGCTCGCCATCGCCGACCCGATCGCCGCCGTCGTCGGCATTCGCTTCGGCCGCCAGCGCATCGCGCACAACCGGACGCTGGAGGGCTCGCTGGCCTTCTGCGCGGCGACCATCGCGATCGCGGCGCTGGTGCTCCGCTGGGGCACCGATGCCTCGACCCTCACGATCGGCGGGTTGTCGGTGACGATCGGGATGGCCGCAGCGGGGTGCGAGCTGCTGCCGCTGCGCATCGACGACAACCTGACGATACCGATCTTCGTGGGCTTTGCCAGTTGGGCGATTGCTACGCTCCTCGGGGTAGGGCTGACCTGAAGGCCGTTGCTGCTAGGACCAACCGCCATTAGCGTTGGGCGGAGGAGGGATCATGCGCAGATCGGGAGCACGCAATCGCCGGCGCCAGCGTGCGCCGGTCACTTTCGCTCAACTCTCACCGCGTCGTCCCGCGGGCTTGCGTCGCGCGGCCTTCCTGACGCGACCCTGACGGTCGCCGCTCCGGCGCGGCACCGCAGCGCGCCGCTTCGGAGCCGTCATCTCGTAGCCGTCTTCAACGATGCCGGCGACCTCGCGCCAATCGACCTCAACGTCGAGGCGCACGCCGATCCACCCCTTGTGCCCCACGTACGGCGGCACGAAGAACCGTTTCGGGTCGGCACCGACGAGGATCTCCTGGACTCCCGGCGGGGCCTTGCACCATACAGACAAGGGATCGTCGTGGTACACGCCGTTGCACATGGCGAACATCTTGCCGCCCACGCGGAACGTGGGTTCTCCCCACGCCAACTTCTCGGTGGCTTCGGGAAGCGCGAGGCAAATCGCGCGCAGCTGATCCAGCGGGTTGTTCTTCATCCCTGCAGTCCCAGGCCCTCGTCCATAGATCTCTGCATTGCCGTCGGTGCGTACGCCCTTCTTCTCATGCAATCGCAGCTGAGGAAAGCCAGAAGACTCAACCGCCGAGGCGGGGAGGTGACTGTGAGACATCCCGCTGTGTCTCAAGCCGCGCTCTATGCTCGAGTCGTTGAGCGACCACAGCGCCAGTCACTCCCAGCAGCGGGATTGCCACTGCTGCCGCCGCGAAGATTGAGGGCGGAGCGAAGAGCGCGAACAGCGGCGAGATCAACAGCAACCCGGTGGCGTGGGCGCCGCGGTCCACGAACGCGATCACGCCCATGACGCGGCCCAAGACCTGATTGGCGACCTGCTCCTGGGCAGCAGAGGTCAACAGGATCGAGACCGCGCCTTGGCTGAGTCCCGCGACGAGTGCCCCCGCGATCGCAACCTGAAGAGAGGTGGTGACGGCGAACAGGCCGTAGGCGGGAAGATAGAGGATCCACGCCAGCAGGCTCGCACGTGCCTTGTTGCGGACCGGATAGCGCGCGAGAACGCCACCCGCGGTGATCGAGCCGACCGCGTAGCCCACCATGACGAGCGAGAACCCGCCGGCGTCGCGTTGCAGCTTAGTACGCACCAGCTCCGGAACACCGGTGATCCACACGCCCGCCGACAGCGTCATTGCAAGGCCGAGAACCACGACGCTAACCGCGAGTGTCGGCATCGGGCGCAAGGCGGCAAACGCTTCGCGCAACCGCGGCGGCTCTGCATGGACAGGTGCGGCACTGGAGGATCGGCGGATGGTGCCGATGAAGGCGGCGGAGAGGAAGAACGAAGCGGCGTTCAGCGCGAAGAATGTGCTGATCGGGACCAGCGCAAGCAGCCCCGCGGCAGCCGCCCACCCGCCGATCGACAGCGCGTTGGTGGTCGCGCCGACCAGGCTGTTCGCTTCCTGTGCGTTGGTGCGGTCCACCAGCGCCGGCAGGAGCGAGCTGTACGCGGGGGTGAAGTATGCGGTTGCCGTCTGGAGCAGAAAGGCAGCGACCACCAATCCCCAGAGCGGCAGTGTGCCGGTGAGCCCCGCTGCCGCGACCGGCATCAGGATCGCGCCGCGCGCCAGGTCGGCGGCGATCATCATGCGTTTGCGATTCCAGCGATCCGCAGCCACCCCGCCATGGAACCCGAACACCAACGCCGGAACGCTGTCTGCCAGCCGTACCGCCATCACGCCGAGCGGTCCACCTTGGATCAGCGCGAACCACATCAGGGCGATGTAATGGAACGCGTCGCCGAGCTCGCTGATCGCCACGGCGAGGTAGAGCCGGCGGAAGTCAGGGCGGCGGAGCAGGTCGAAGGTGCGACGTTGCATTGGCCGCGTTGGCTTGTACACGTGGGCGGCGCGGGGTTCCAGAAGCACCGAACCCCAGCCTCACCGAGCCGGTCAGTTCCTGTGCCGGGCTGGTGTTGGTTGCCGCTGGGTTGCAGCGCCGATGGGCAGATGACGGGCGCCGTCAATCCTCAGCCCAGGGATCAAACGTGCCGAAGCTCCAGACGTTGCCTTCCGGGTCGCGGCATGTGTAACCTCGCCCGCCGTAATCCTCGTCCTTGATGTCTATGACGATCTTCGCCCCGGCTGCGACTGCACGGCGATAGTGAGCATCCGCGTCGTCGACGATGACGTAGGGGCTCTGCGAGCCGACGCCTCCGAGATCGCGAGGCGGCCTCACAAGCTTCCCATACTCGTCGTCCCTCGGGGAGCCCAACATGATCATGCCGTTGCCAAAAGTGAGCTGCGCATGGGCGATGGTTCCGTTCTCGCCGGGGACCACGAGATGCTTCTCGAAGCCGAACGCTCGGCACAGCCACTCGATGGCGGCGGGAGCATCTTGGTATCGCAGGCCGGGAATGATGGTTGCGGTTGTCTTCTTCGCGTTATCGGCCATGGGAAGAATCGCTCCTTTCTCAGTTGCCTCACACCCTGGTCAGTGCGGGATGTCCTTCTTGTGCGTGGCGATGTACCACACGTTGCCGAACGGGTCCTTCACGCCCGCCATGCGGTCACCCCATTCCATGTCCTGCGGCTCCGTCAGCGAAGTCGCGCCGGCCTGGAGCGCGCGCCGGTACATGGCGTCGGCATCTTCCACATAGAGGAAGACCGCCGCGGGCATCGGCGTTTCGGATGGGTACGAGCGCCCGGCGTTGCCCATCATGATGATCGAGTCGCCGATCCGGACCTCAGCGTGAAAGTGGCCATCGGGATCTCCGGTACGCATGACCTCGGTCGCCCCGAAGGCCTGCTTGAGGTAGTCGATCAGCTTGGGCGCCTCCTCGACTCGCAGATATGGCGTGACGGCGTGATAGCCCTCAGGGATCGGTGTGACTGCCATGGTTGCTTCCTCCTTTTCAGTGCTGAGTACTACATCCTCGCTGGGTGCGTTGATCCACCACTGGTTGCCGCCGGGATCCTGCACGCCGGCGTTGCGGTATCCCCAGGGCTGGTCCGCCGGCTCGCTCAGAGAGATGGCCCCGGCGGCGAGCGCGCGTCGATACACGGCGTCGGTGTCATTCACGTAGAGGTGATAGGCCGTGGGCATCGGCTGATAGGGGCCATGGGCCTCGCCCATCTCGACGACCGACTCGCCGATGCGGATCTTGGCGTGTACGACGGTGCCGTCCGGCGCCAGCGCGCGGAAGGCTTCCTCCGCCTCGAACGCGCGCTTCAGGAAGTCGATCAACTGCGGCGCCCCTTTCGGGTGCAGGTACGAAGTGATGCTGTGCAGGCCTTCAGGTATGTACGCGGCGCCCTTGTGCGTGGCGATGTACCAGTGGTTGCCGAATGCATCCAGCACGCTGGCTTCGCGGTCGCCGTAGGGTTGGTCGACCGGCTCGTGCGTCGAGGTGGCGCCGGCGCGCAGGGCACGTGCGTATACGGCGTCGGCGTCGGGGACATAGAGGTGCAGCGCGGTGGGCGCGGGGTCCGAGTCGCCGATGCCCACGACGGAGTCGCCGATCTTGATCTCGGCGTGCGCGATGCTGCCGTCGGGGTGCGTATGGCGTGCGGTCTCCTGCGCGCCGAAGGCCTGCTGCAAGAAATCGATCAGTCGGCTGGCGCCGCGAACCGGCAGATACGGCTCGACGCTGTAAGCGCTCTCAGCGGCCGGCGCGGCGGCATGCGCCTGCTCGCCCATCCACGCCTCGGCGCGCCGCTGCATCTCCTCGGGTGTGACGTCTTCCTTGTGCGTCCCGACGATCCAGATGTGTCCGAACGGATCGGCGAGCCGCCCGCCGCGGTCGCCGTAGAACTGATCGGCGATCGGGATCAGCACCTTCGCGCCGGCGCTGACGGCCTGCTCGGCGAACGCATCCACGTCTTCCACGTACAACTGGATGGGGACCGGCGACCCACCAAGCGCCTGCGGGCTGAGATTGCCCCACTCCGCGGCTTCCGGCGCGATCGCGATGCGCGAGTCGCCGACCTGGATTTCAGCGTGCATGACCTGTCCGTTCGGATCGGCGAAACACATCAGCTCGGTGGCGCCGAAGGCGCGCTTGTAGAAGTCGATGGCAGAGACCGGGTCGCGGAGCACGAGGCACGGCGTCGCGGTGTGGTAGCCCTCGGGGATGGGCCGCGGCGGCGGTGCGGATCCTCTCCGTTGCAGGTCGGCCTTCAGACGCGCCTTGAACTTCTCCGTTGGCAAGTCGCGTAGATCGGCGGCGATCTGCAACAGCTGTGTCAGACTAGGATCGACGGGCGGCGGCGGGGCATCGGGGGTGGCCATGATTGCCTCCACGGCTTCGTTGAGTTGTTCTGGCAGGCTTCGCTTAGCCATGTTCCTTACCCATCCGCGCCCGCAGGCTCTGCAGGCCGCGGAACTGCAGCTGTTTGACGGCGCCTTCGGTACGCCCGAGGGTGCTCGCAATGTCACGGATGCTCTTCTGCTCGGCGAAGCGCAGCGTGAGAACCCGGCGCTGATCCGCCGGCAGTTCATCGACAAGCCGGAAGAGACGGGCGCGATGTTGAACTTCCTCGAGGCTGACCTCCTCTGGGGGATCGGGCTCGGGGAGCCTCCGCTCCCGTGCCGCACGCTGCGATTGATCGACGATGGCATTGGCGGCGATCCGAAAGAGCCAGGCGGCGAACGGCGCGCCGCGCCATTCGAAATGCGCGAGATTGGCGAGCGCCCGGTGGAACACGTCGGCGGTGAGGTCCTCCGCCTGGTCGCGGTCGCGGACTCGCCGGGCGATGAAGGCGTAGACCCGTTCGAAGTTGTGTTCGTACAGCTCGGCGAAGCGGCTGGGGTCTCGTTGTGCGGCTTCGATCAGTTGCCGCTCAGCCGCCTCGGTCGCGGGCGCCTTCAATGCCAGTTCCCCCATCGGCCATCGCTTCTCACCCTATTTAACTGCCGGGGCTCGCAAAGGTTACGGAGCGACTCACGTTGAGCGCGGTTACAGCGGCTCGAAACATTCGGAGCGCGTGATGTCATCGACCGTTTCGCGCCGCGCCATCAGGTACACGCGCCCGTCTTCCAGCCACAACTGCGGCGCGCGGCCGACTGAGATGTAGTTGGAGCTCATGACCACGCCGTACGCGCCAGCGTCGTGGAGAATGAGCAGGTCGCCCCGCTTCGGCATCGGCAACGGCCGCGGGTCGAGCAGGTCGGCCGCGCCGCGCGTGAATACGTCACCCGCCTCGCACAGCGGACCCGCAACCACCAGCGGCAGCTGCGGCGCGGCAGGATCGGCACCATGCAGCGTGATGTGATGATACGAGCCGTACATCGCCGGCCGCACGAGATCGACAAAGCCGGCATCAACCATCACAAAGGTGTGCCCCGGCCCCTTTTCGTTCGTCCGCGTGGTCTTGATGTCGGTCACCCGGGCCACCAGCGCGGTGCTCGGAGCGACGAGGTAACGGCCGGGCTCGATCTCCACACGGAGCGAGCGCCCGGCTCGGGAACTGAGGCGGGCCTGCGCATCACGCAAAGTGTGCCCGAGCGGCGTGAGATCAATCACCGGACCGTCCGGACGATACGAATGCGGCAGACCACCGCCGAGGCTGACGGCTTCCAGCGCCCGGTAGTCGCCGACCCGCTCCGAGAAGAAGTGCGCCAGCTTGGCCATGTTGGCGGTGAACTCGTCGATGCTCGGACCGCTGCCGACATGCGCGTGGAGCAGGATGATGGGGTAGCCGGCGCGGTCGGCGGCGCGGCGCACCGCATCCGCATCTTCGTGCCAGATGCCGTGCTTCGAGCTGGGTCCGCCCGTATCGGTGGCGCTCACGTGGCCGTGGCCGAAGCCGGGGTTCAAGCGTACGCCGATGGGGCCGCGATAGCCGGCGGCCTGCAGCTCTTGGATCATCGCCGGCGAGCCGACGTTCGGCAGAATGGCGTGCTCGCAAATGACCCGAAGCGCGTTGTCGCGGAACACGTCGGCGGTGAACAGCACCGTCGGCGGCTGGTGACCCATGGGAAATCCCGCCGCGTGCGCCCGCAGCGCCTCGTTGCCGGACACCGCATCGATCCACAGCCCCTGCCCGCGCATGAACTCCAGCACCCGGCGGGTCGAGCAGGCCTTCATGGCGTAGCGTGCCTGCAGCTGCGGGTGGTCGGTCAGCCTCCGGATGTCCTCCACACGCCGCCGCAGCACGTCGGCACTACAGATGTAGAAGGGCGTGCCGACGCGCTGCGCGATGGCCTGCATATCTACGTGATCGAGAAATGATTCCGGCATACCGCCTCCGTGCGCGGTGCGATGTTTCGTAACAAGCGGGCCGAGTCGGCACAAGGCGCAGCCGTCAACCGCGTTTCCACGATCGCCGCGGTCCTTGAAACCGGTATGAGCCACACGCCGGCCGCTACCGAGGAGGCGACGGGCTCGCCGAGCACCATGCAGGTCAGCGCGGGCGGCCCTCCGACTGGCGTGTATCTACCTATTGGCCGTTGCTGCCGTGCGCGCCGAGATTGACCCACACGCTCTTGATCTGCGTGTACAAGTCCAGTGCAGCCCTTCCCATCTCTCGTCCGAAGCCGCTCTGTTTGTAGCCGCCGAA
>CAZCGA010000071.1:25748-30584 GCA_964498075.1 uncultured Binatia bacterium (SeqCode)
TGGCCAGAAGCGCCCGGCCAAAGAGCATCCAGGCGAGCCACCAGAGCGCCGCGCCGCCGAAGGGCGAGGCGGCGTCGAAGACGTTGTAGCAGTTGATCCAGACGGTGCCGGCTTTGAGGACCTCGGCCATGCGATGCGCCTTCTGAATGTCACGGGTCCACACCGCCGCGGCGAGGCCGTAAGTCGTGTCGTTGCCAGCCGCCACCACTTCCTCCGGATCCTTGAACGGGATGGCGCAGACCACCGGCCCGAAAATTTCTTCGCGCGTGACCTTCATATCGGCGCGCACATCGGTGAACACGGTTGGCTTGACGAAGTAGCCCTTGCTGAGCTCCTTCGGTCGCCCGCCCCCGGTGACGATCTTGGCGCCTTCCTGTTTGCCGGCGGCGAGGTAGCCGGTCACGCGCTTGTATTGGTCGCTGGAGACCAACGGACCCATCTCCGTAGCGGGGTCCATCCCGGGCCCGAGCTTGATCTTCTCGGAGAACTCCACCAGCTTTGGCACGATCCGGTCATACGCCTTCTGCTCGATGAACAGGCGCGAGCCAGCGCAGCAACACTGTCCGTGGTTGAAGTAGATGGCGGAAGCGGCACCGACGGCGGCCTCGTCGAGATCGGCGTCGGCAAAGATGATGTTCGGTGACTTGCCGCCGAGCTCGAGCGAGACGCGCTTCAGGTTGCCGGCCGCGGCCCGCATGATCTCTCTACCAACCTCCGTCGACCCGGTGAAGGCGACCTTGTCGAGGTCGGGGTGTGCGGCGATTGCGGCGCCGGCGGTCTCGCCGAAACCGGTCACGATGTTCACCACTCCCGGCGGAATGCCGGCCTCATCGAGCAACTCGCCGAGACGCAGGGCGGACAGCGGCGTCTGCTCCGCGGGCTTGAGGACTACCGTGTTCCCGCAAGCGAGCGCGGCGCCGAGCTTCCAGGCCACCATCAGCAGCGGGAAGTTCCACGGGATGATCTGGCCGACCACACCCACGGGCTCGCGCAAGGTGTAGTTCAGGAAGTGTTGCCCGGGGGTCGACACCGGGATCGTTTCCCCTTCGACCTTGGTCGCCCACCCGGCGTAGTAACGGAAGTGGTCGACGACGAGCGGGATGTCGGCGACGCGTGCAACCGAAAGTGGCTTGCCGTTGTCGAGCGTTTCGAGCTGGGCGAACTCCTCGGTGTGCTGCTCGATCAAGTCGGCGAGCTTCCACAACGCGCGCCCGCGTTCCGACGGCGTCATCCGCCGCCACGGGCCGCTTTCGAAGGCGCGCCGCGCGGCCCGCACCGCACGCTCGACGTCTTCCTTGTCGCCGGCGGGAATCTCGGCGAGCGGTTCCTCCGTCGCCGGGTTGTCCGTGGTGAAGGTTTTGCCGGACGCGGCCTCTACCCATTTGCCGTCGATGAGCATCCGTCGCGTACGCCCGCTGATGAACTGCTGCACCTCGGGAATGACCGCTGTGTGCACCGGTTGCGTGCTCGCTGCCATGGGCTCCTCCTTTTCTCGATCGATTTCTCGATCGATCGTGTTTGACCCTAGTTGGCCTCCACAATTAGTTCGGGCGCCGCCGGACTGCAAGACGGCGGAGCCTTCCGACTTGGTTGTATCAGCCAGGGGATTCATTCCCTGGCGTCTGGCCCGGCCGCGCGCGACCGCGGTCAGTGTGCGGGCGGTGCCGCCGACTCAGACGAGGGGGCGGCCGCCAATGCGACGGTTGCCACCGCGGTCTCCATCGCCGACGCCAGTCGCGTGCTACGGACCGCCAGCGCGGCACCGAGCGCGACCATGAGCGAGCTCGCCAGAAACGCCGCCCCGGGCAACTTCACCGGCGTGGCCGGCGACGTGAAGTGGCCAAACAGGTTGGTGGCGATCAGCGGCCCCGCAATCTCCGTCATGCCCCGGAGGCTGCTCAGGGCACCCTGTACCGCGCCTTGCTCGGTGGCGGGAATCATTTTGGTGATCAGCGCCTGCATGGCAGGACCCGCAACGCTGCCCAGGCTTCCCACCATGATGATGGCGTAGAGCATCCATCCTTGCGAGGCCAAGCCGTACAGCAGGTAGGCAACGGAGCTGAGGATGAGTCCCATGATGAGCGCCTTGCGATCACCCAACTTCCTGACGATGACACCGGTCAATCCACCCGAGACCACGACGTACATGACGCCGACCATCGCGAGCGACATGCCGACGTCGAACTCCGTCCACTTGAAGCGGTAGGTCGTGTAGAGCACCCATGTGCTGGGCAGCGCGTCGTGCGCCAGACGGTCCAAGACGATGGTGGCGGTGAGGCCTAGCACCACCGGGTAACGTCCAAGCGCGCCCAGGGACACCGCGGGGTTGGCGCGGCTCCAGTCGAACGGACGGCGGCGCTCCTTGGGATGAGACTCCGGCAGCACGAAAAATCCATAAAGCGCGTTGCACAAGGTCAACGCCGCCGCCGCCATGAACGGCGCGCGCAGCCCATACGTTCCCAGGAGACCACCCAGCGCGGGCCCAAGGATGAACCCGACCCCAAAGCACGCACCAATGAGTCCGAAGTTGCGGGCGCGATCCGCAGGCGGGCTCACATCGGCGATGTACGCGTTGGCCGCCGTGATGTTGGCCCCGGTGATGCCGGAGATGATGCGCCCGACGAACAGCCACGACAGGCTCGGCGCCAGCGACATCAGCCCGTAGTCCAGGCCGGCGCCCAACAGCGACAGCAGGATGATGGGCCGCCGTCCGTAGGTGTCGCTGAGGTTTCCCAGCACCGGCGAGAACAGAAACTGCATCAGCGCGTAGGACGCCGCGAACAGCCCGAAGACGCTGGCCCCGGTGCTGATGTCGCCGCCGTGCATCGACGTCACCAGCTTGGGCAGCACGGGGATGATCAGGCCGATGCCCAACATGTCCAGCAGGACAGTGATGAGGATGAACGGCAATGCCGCCTGTCTGCCCCGCATGGTGGTGCTCATCTCCTTTCAGCATCGGTCGAGCGGGCAAACCGAGAGCCTTCGATGCGGCCGCACGACCGGCCCTGTTGACTTCCAGCCTTACTGCTTCATGAGATCGGCGTAACGCTTCCCCATCTCCTCGGGCGACACGTCCTCCTTGCGTGTGGCGATGAACCAGCGGTGCCCAAACGGATCCTCCAGTGTGCCGGCGCGGTCGCCGTAGAACTGATCCTCCACGGGGCGCAGCAGCTTCGCGCCGGCACCGACCGCTTGTCGGGCCAGCGCATCCACGTCCTCGACGTAGATGTGGATCGCTACCGGTGAGCCGCCCAGCGACTGCGGACTACGTACGCCCATCTCCGGATACTCGTCGGAGAGCATGATGACCGCATCACCGATCTTGACCTCGGCGTGCCCGATCCTTCCACTCGGCTCCGCCAGGCGCATCACCTCGGTTGCGCCAAACGCCTTCTTGTAGAACTCCATGGCACGAGCCGCGTCCGTGCAGCACAGGTACGGCGTCGCGCCCCGGGAACCCTCCGGGATCGGTTTCACTTTGCCTGCCATGATGTCTCTCCTTTCTGGAGCGGCGTTCGCGGTCGACGGTACCCGATACGGGAGCGCGAAGGCAAGCCGACCAGCCGCTGAGGCGGTTGCAGGCCGGGAGCGGAGCGAGACCCTCCACAGGGACAGCCACGTCCCAACCGTTGACCGATGGGCCAACGCCGTCGCCAGGTTGCCAACCGCCGGCGATTCTTGTAGCGAGAGTCCGGCCGCCTGCACGACGGCAGCGCCCGCATAGATGGCCGAGCTGAACAAAACATACGATCCCGCTGCCGTCGAGGACAGGTGGTACGCCTTCTGGGAAGAGCGCGGCTACTTCTTCGCCGACGAGACCCAGCCCGGCCCGCGATTCTCCGTCGTCATCCCGCCACCCAACGTCACCGGCACGCTCACCATGGGCCACGTCCTCAACAACACGCTGCAGGACGTGCTGGTGCGCTACAAGCGGATGGACGGTTACGTCACGCTGTGGCTGCCGGGGACGGATCATGCCGGCATCGCCACGCAGAACGTCGTCGAGAAGCAGCTCGCCAGTGAAGGGCTGACGCGCCACGATCTCGGACGCGCCGAGTTCGACCGGCGTGTCTGGGCGTGGAAAGAACGCTACGGCAGCACCATCCTGCTGCAGCTCAAGAAGCTCGGCAGCTCCTGCGATTGGCGCCGCGAGCGCTTCACCATGGACCCCGGCCTGTCGCAGGCGGTGCGCGAGGTGTTCGTCCGCCTGTACGAGAAAGGGCTCATCTATCGCGGCCTGCGTATCATCCACTGGTGCCCGCGCTGCCAGACGGCACTCTCGGATGAGGAGGCGATCACCACAGAAGGCGGCGAGACCGGCAACCTGTGGCACATCCGCTATCCGGCGGAGGACGGCGGCGCCGGCGTCGTCGTCGCCACGACGCGTCCGGAAACGATGCTGGGTGACACCGGCGTTGCGGTGAATCCCGAGGACGCGCGCTACCGTCTTCTCATCGGCACGCGCGTGATCCTGCCGCTGATGGAGCGCCCGATTCCGATCATCGCCGACGCGCTCGTCGACCCGGCTTTCGGCACCGGCGCGGTGAAAGTCACGCCGGCACACGATGCGAATGACTTCGAGATGGGACAACGGCACGGCTTGCCGCCGCTGGTCATCATGTCGACTGACGGACACATCAACGACAACGGCGGCCGCTACGCCGGCCTCGACCGCTTCGAGGCGCGCAAACAGATCGTCGCCGACCTCGAGGCCCGCGGGCTGCTGGTCAGGACGGAACCGTACCGCGTCCCGGTGCGACGCTGCGAGCGCTGCAACACGATCATCGAGCCGTATCAGTCGGAGCAGTGGTTCGTGCGCATGCAGCCGCTGGCGCG
>CAZCGA010000072.1:0-30582 GCA_964498075.1 uncultured Binatia bacterium (SeqCode)
GCCGCGCGAGCAGTACCTCGGGCCGGGGCCGTGGAAGATCATAGAAGCATTGCCCGCCACGTACCGCGATACGCCTGACGCCGACCCACGGCACCTCTACCACGACGTGCTGGTGGCGATCGACGCGACGCGTCTGCTCAACAACGGACAGCCGAGCGCGCATGCCTCCTGGATCGAAGCGCTGCAGCTGCGGGAAGGAGAGCACGTCGTCCACGTGGGCTGCGGGACCGGCTACTACACCGCCATCATGGCCGAGGTCGTCGGGCCTGGCGGTCGGGTAACGGCCCTCGACATCGATGCCGAGCTGGCGGAACGCGCGCAGCGCAATCTTGCCGACTATCGACACGTGGAGGTCATCTGCGGCGACGGCGGCGAGTACGATCCATGTGCGGCCGACGCGATCTACGTCAACGCCGGGGCGACGCACCCACGTCAACTGTGGCTCGACGGCTTGCGCATCGGTGGCCGTCTGATCGTGCCGTTGGTGCGCTGGCCGTCGAACCCGGACGAGTCGAGCGCCTCGGGTTTGGGCATCATGCTGAAGGTCACGCATCACCCGTCCGGCGACGCCGCCGCGATTATCTCGCTGGTGGGCATCTTCCCGTGTATCGGTGCGGTCGACGCGGAGGCCGATCGCCACCTTGCCGAGGCGTTGCAGCGCGGAGTCGCCACGAACCTGGTGCGCTCGCTGCGCCGCGACGCCCACGAGTCGGAACCGGGGTGCTGGCTGCACGGTAACGGCTTCTGCCTGTCGACCCGGCCGGTCGCCGGCGCGTGCTGAGGGGACGAGATGTCGCGCGACGTTCAACTGGGTGGGCTTCTCTGGCCGACGATCGGTACGATCCTGTTTGTGGCCACCGTCCCCGGGTCGGTCGTCGGTCTCGTTCCGTACCTGCTGTCGGGCTGGAAGATACAGGCCCCCTTTTTCGGATGGGCGCTGTTGCGGTGGTTGGGGCTGGCGCTGTTTCTGTGTGCGGCGCCCATTTTCCTCGACTTCGCGACGCGTTTCGTGCGCCAGGGGCGCGGCACCCCTGCGCCGATTGCGCCGACCCGTCACCTCGTTGTGGGCGGCACCTTCGGCTACGTGCGCAATCCCGGCTACGTCGCCGTCGTGTCGCTCTTGCTGGGGCAGGGGTTGTTCTTCGCGAGCCCGGCCATCCTTGTGTACGTGGCCGTCGTGGCGCTGGCGTTCCATCTCTTCGTCGTGTTTTACGAGGAGCCCACCCTGCGCCGCCAGTTTGGTGCGGAGTACGAGGGCTACTGCCGCCAAGTTCCTCGATGGATTCCACGCCTCACTCGTGAGCGCTGAGGGCTCGCGTCTTGCCCCCCTGACACGGCCTTGCTACAAGGCGGGTGCGCCGCGCAAGTTTCCCAACACCTTGGCGCAACCGGGAGGAGGCATCAGATGGCTGTCGCACGCGTAACGGAAATCCGGTCGTCGTCCCCGGATGGATTTCAGGACGCGGTAACCGAAGGCCTGAAGCGCGCCACCAAGACCCTGCGTGGGATTACCGGGGTGGAGGTCTTGGCGAAGCGCGTCAAGGTCGATCGCGGGAAGATCGTCGAATACCGCGTCGACATGAAGCTCATCTTTGTGCTCGAGTAAGCGAGGAGGTGTCCACAATGGCCGTAGCACGCCAGACACAGATCGTCGGCGCATCGCCGCACAGCTGGGAAGACGCCGTTCGCAACGCCCTCGAACGCGCCAACAAGACGCTGCGCGGCATCACCGGGCTGGAAGTCGTCAAAGAGAATGCCCACATCGAGAAAGGGAAGATCACCGAGTATCGATCCACGTTGCTGGTGACGTTCGTGCTCGAGGGCTGAGCAGTCGCGGAGTCGTGGCAGCGGCGCAGGCTGCCGCCGGCGACCGAACGCCGCCCGACACGAGGAAAGCTGTATCATGCAAGCGGACGGGTTGAATCGACGGATGACCTCGCTCGACGCGAGCTTCCTCTATCTCGAGCAGCCCAACTCACTGCTCCACGTTGCCGGCATCTACACCTTCACGCGTCCGTTGGACTACGAGCGTTTGCTGCGAGACGTGCAGGAACGCCTGCACCTCATCCCGCGTTACACACAGCGCGCCGTGATGGTGCCGCTGAATCTCGGGCACCCAACCTGGGAAGCGGATCCGGACTTCGATATCCGCCATCACCTCCGGCGGCACCGGCTGAAGGGCGACGGCGACGATGCCGCCTTGGAGGCGCTCTGCGCGAAGCTGTTTGCGGAGCCGCTGGATCGCGCGCGGCCGCTGTGGGAAATGCACCTCATCGAGGGCTACCAGCGCAAGGGTTGTGCGGTCCTGGCCAAGACGCACCACGCCATGATCGACGGCGCCAGCGGTGTGGCGCTGATCAATATCCTGATGGATCCGAGCCCGAAGCCGGCGGCGATCCCACGGCCGTCCGAACCGGGTCCGCTGCCGTTGGTGCCGAGTGCCATTGCGCACGCTGTGGATGGGTTGGTCGACACGGTGCGTACGGAGCTGATGGTGGCACGCCAGGCGGCGGCGCTCCTGGCGCGCCCGTCGCGCGCGCTGAAGGAGGTGCAGGCGACGGTCACCGCCATCGGAACCTTGGCGGCAACCTTGTTGGCCGGTGCGCCGCCGACGCCGTTCAACGGTCCACTGAGCACGCGCCGCAGGCTCGGCTGGGTGCGCCTGTCGCTCAACGAGGTGAAGGGGATCAAGAACACGCTCGGGGGCACGGTGAACGACGTCGTGCTGGCGGTCATTGCGGGTGGCCTGCGCGGCTATTTGCGCCGGCACGGTTTCAAGACCGAGCGGGTGGAGTTGAAGGCGATGATTCCGGTCAACGTGCGCGCCGAGCACGAGCACCTCAAGCTCGGCAATCGCGTCTCGATGATGGTGGCGCCGCTGCCGGTGGGCATCACGGACCCCGTGGAACGACTGCGGCAGGCGTCGGCTGCCATGGACCAGCTCAAGAGCAGCGGCCAGGCGGGGCAGATGGAGCGCGTCGTCGCCTTGACCGATGTGCTGCCCCCCGTGCTGCAACGGCCGCTGGCGCGCCTGCAGGCCTCCATATCGCCGGTGAACACCATCTGCACCAACGTGCCGGGCCCGCGCGAGACCCGCTACCTGCTTGGCGAGCCGGTGCAGATGATGGTGCCGCTGGTGCCGCTCGCCGTCGGCATCGGTCTAGGGTTCGCCATCATGAGCTACGCCGATCAGCTCACCATCGGCGCCAACGCCGATGCCGACCGCGTCCCCGACATGCAGAACCTGACGTCGGCGCTGCAGCAATCGTTCGACGAGCTGTGGGCTGCAAGCGGCCTACAGCGCATCACCGTCGCGCCAGCCGGCACCCGCGCACCGCGGCCGCGTTCCAGTCCGAAGCCGAAGGTGGTAGCGCCGAAGCCGGAACCAGCGACGGTGGTCGCGCGCGAAGCGTGAAGCGTAAGGGAAGACTTCTCTCCTTGCGCGTCACGAGAGATGCTTCACGTTTCACATGCCTCGGGAACGGGCTGATCCGTCAGCCACGCTTCCAGCATCGCGTTGACCGTCTCCGGCGCCTCTTGCTGCACCCAGTGCGACACGTTGGGCAGGTAGCGCAGGGTGAGGTTCGAGACGAAGACGTCGGTGCCGTAGGTCGTCTCTTTGCCGAGAGCGACGTCGTGCTCGCCCCAGATCATCAGCGTCGGCGTGTCGATGCGCGGGTAGCCGAGCTGCCGCTGGCGACGCGCCCCGCCGCCGCGGATCAGCGCGCGGTAGTAGTTGATCATGGCGGTGAGCGCGCCGGACCGCGCGGCGTTCTCTCGATATACGCGGAGCACCGCGTCGGGGAAGCGGCGCTGGTCGACCGCCATGCCGCGAAAGGCGTCGTCAATAGCGCGGTAGCGGCGCGCCCGCAGCAGCGCCTCGGGGAGACGCGGGAGCTGAAAGAAGAACGCGTACCAGGAGCGCGCCAGCTGCCGCGGCGTGCGCAGGGCGCGCGCCATCACGGCGGGATGCGGGACGTTCATGATCACCAGCCGTTCGAGCGGCCGCAGCTGCCGCATGGCGAAGTACCACGCGATGATCGCTCCCCAGTCGTGCGCCAGCAGCAGCGTCGAGCGGCAGCCGGACGCATCGATCAGCCCGGCGACGTCCTCCATCAATCGCTCGATGGCGTAGTCGTCACGCTGTGGCGGCCGATCCGTTTCGCCGTAACCGCGGAGATCCGGTGCCCACGCCCGATACCCAAGCCGCGCCAAGAGCGGCAGCTGATGGCGCCACGAGTACCAGCACTCCGGAAAGCCATGCAGGCACAGCGCCAGTCGGTCGCCGCCGCCGCAGGAAGCGACGTGAAACCGCAGGTGATTGGCTCGAATGAACTCGTGCTGGATTGGCGCCTCGTGACGCGGCTCACAAGGCAACGTGCTCAATGTATCGCTCCGCCGAACGAAGAACCGCCTGCTTCCCTCCGGCGGGAATCAGGTTCTGGGGCCAGCACCCGTAGATCCGGTCGAACTCGAAGGGCTCGATCGCCTCGACGATGCGGTGGATCGCTGACGCAGGCAACGGAATCTGCTTCGGATAGTTGTGCATGAAGGTGACGTTCTCGTGATCCCCCAGCACAGCGATTACGTCGCCGGTCAGAAGGCGACCTGCGCGAGCACCTCGACCAGCCCAATGGAGAACCGTCCCTCCGGCGAAATGGCCTCCGCAATGAACCAGTGTGAACTCCTCGTTCAGCCACAGGCTGTCTCCCTCCCAAAAGACCACGGCGGGGTCGCTACGGAGCACCCATTCTCGGTCTGCGTTGTGAAGGTAGATCGGGACGTTCCCAAACGCGCGGCTCCACTCAACCATGGATCCGTAGAAGTGGGGGTGGAAAATCGCGATGGCCGAGATGCCACCCAGCTCTCGGACGGCCTCGATCGTCGCATCGTCGATGAGACTGATGCAGTCCCACAGGAGGTTGCCGGTCTCTCCTCGCACAGCGGGCCTCGGGGCTCAGGTCCAGCACATACGCTTGATCGCACCGGCTCGCCAGGTGGTGGCGCTGTAGCGGAACGAAGCCGTGGTTGCGGTAAAGGGAAATGGCTTCCCTTAGCACCGACGCGGTCTCGAGGACGACGCGTTTGAACCCTCGTTCTCGCGCGCCTTCAACCAAGTCTTGCAGCAACCTGCGACCGAGACCGCGGCCGCGTGCTTCCGGCAGCAAGTACATCTTTCGGATCTCAGCCTCCTCTTGATCGAGAGGGTACAGCCCACCGCATCCCACGATCTCGTTTGTCGGCGACACAAGAACACGGAAGGATCCGCCCCTTCCGATGTAGCTCAAGGTCACGTCCTGGAGATCTGAATCCGTGTTCGCGGGGTCGGGAGTCAGACCGTATTCGCGAAGCACGCCGAAGACTACTGCTCGGATGGAGGGTTCGTCCCCCGCGGCCGCTTCTCGGAACCTCAACTCGCTCATGTCGTTCGATTCACTCGTCCGGAAGACGCCCTCGCAATAACCCGCCGAGCGCCTTTTGTTGGGCTGCATAGCGCAATCCTCGGCACGAGACAGCTGTATCACGGTGGAGGAGAGAAGACCCACGTCGCGCTGCAGCCCCGGCGTCGGGTGCAGCGGCGGTTAGGCAGTCGACGTAGCCAGCCTCGGTCATCCTTACTCTACTCGTTCACTCGCCCGCGACTCGCAAGCGGTGCTCGCGAGCTCGACTTCTCGTTCACCTCCGCAGCAAACGCGTCTGCCAGGTACTTTCCAACGAAGGACGCGATGAGCCGCACGGTTATCTTCCTCTCAGCTCTCGTTGGAAGTAAGCGCTTTTCTGGCTGCCGAACGGTTCCCTTCAGCGGCGCGCCGCTTTCGGCGTGTCCGATGGAAGAGATGGTTCGGCAGCAGGCTCACGACGACGTCTTCACCGCAAGCGAGGGCGCTCGTTCGTCGCCGCTGAAGCTCAGTCTTCAAAGTTTCAAGTGAGTCATCCACGGGGGGTCTCCTGATGCCGAACGGCTTGGCGCCGAGCAGACTTCCGTTGCGTTTTGAAATACCCTACCAGAAGTCATGAGCGACGAAAACAAATTGCCCGACGTCGAAGATGTCACCCAGCGACAGGATCTGCCTGCTGGGGAATTCTCTTCTTGGCTCCGTCGCACGCGGAGCGCGCAAATGGAAAGAGGCAGCGCCGAGGTGCCATGCGGCGAGTGCATCGCCTGTTGTACGTCGTCTTACTTCATCCACATCGGACCAGGAGAATCACAAACCCTTAGCCGGATACCGGAGGAACTCTTGTTCCCGGCACCCGGGCTGCCCAAGGGTCATGTTCTATTGGGTTACGACGAGAAAGGACGCTGTCCCATGCTGGTAGACGGCAAATGTTCGATCTATGAGCATCGGCCACAAGCCTGCCGCAGCTACGATTGTCGAGTATTTCCCGCAGCCGGGATCGAGGCAGGGGACAACGATAAGGAACTGATCAATCTGCGCATACGTCGTTGGAAGTTCAGTTACCCCGCCGAGAGCGACCGCAAGGAGCAGCTCGCGGTACAAGCTGCCGCGACGTTTCTACGAGAGCATGCTGATTGCTTCCCCGACGGGTTCGTGCCGAGCAACCCTGCCCAGCTGGCTATTCTTGCGATCAAAGTCTACGACGTGTTCGTCAACTACTCAGGCGCGTCTGACAGCCTTGGCCCGGCACCTACAGATCTCCAAGTCGCCGAAGCAGTCATCGAGAAAATGAGGCAGTTCGAGGCTAGTGGTCCGAGAAAGCCTGACGTCCCCCCGAGGCCTTCTTAGCGTCACTCTGATGTCTGGCGGGACGTTGCCCGTGCCGCCTAGCGCCGCCCCTCAGCAGCGCGCGTCCTTGTGCGCGTCCGCTGCAAGGGCATTGTTGGGCGGCGTGCGGGCCGTGAGAGAAGGGGCTGAATGAAGAGATTGAGTCGCTGCTGCTCGTAGTGGGCGAGCACTCGGCGAACTCTCTCCTCGTCCCAACCTCGCGGAAATTTCCTTTGCTTCATCTCTTATCTTTCCGACGGCGTCGCCGGCGATACGCGATCAGCGGTTTGCCTCGCAGGTCGTACGCCGTGATCACAAATACACTTCCCGGCCAGGACGATCTTCCCCTGGACTCTCCAGGACGTCGGCAACCTCATCTTCGTCGACATCGTGACCATATATGTGTGGCTCGTCCGTTTCCGGATCACGGTAGAAGCGGATGTTCATGCGAGGGCATCATACCGCAGTCGCATCGCTGGGCCGAACTACATTTGTCCGTACCAATGAAATCCCCGACCCACGCCGGACCCCGTGGGGTATCGTTCTAGCACGACGGGAAGCCGCTTACCCTGCTTGGCGCGGACAATATCGTCAAGCCAGCCCGGCTCACCGCCCAGCACGTGCGGTACGCTTCTCTCTGCGACGCTGCTGTGACAGACTCCGCTCCATGACGACAGGCTTCTTCAGCGGACGGAAGCCGCGGGTGTTCGGGCACCGCGGCGCTGCCGGCTTGGCCCCGGAGAACACGATCCCTTCGTTCGCGCTCGGGCAGGCGCTGGGCGCCGACGTGATCGAGCTCGACGTGCACGCCAGCCGCGACGGCGTCATCGCCGTCATCCACGATCCAGCCCTCGAGCGCACGACGAACGGGTCGGGGCTCGTGCGCGAGCAGCTGTGGCACGAGCTGCAGCAGCTCGACGCCGGTTACCACTTCACCCGCGGCGGCGGTGACTACCCGTACCGACATCAAGGCGTCCGCCTGGCGTCGCTGGAAACGGTGTTGAAGCAGTTTCCGCTGGCCTGCTGCAACATCGAGGTGAAACAAGCCGAGCCGCCGATTGCCGAGGAGGTCGTCCGGATCATTCGGCGCCTGGGCGCTGAGCACCGCGTCCTCCTGGCCGCGGAGCGCGATGCCATCATGAGCAGCATCCGCAGTCACGCCGGCCCGATCGCCACCAGCTTCACCGCCGAGGAGGTGGCCGACTTCATCGCGCGCCTGCCGGAGGCACGCTTCGCGGATTATCGTCCGGCGGGGCGCGCACTCCAAATTCCGGTGCGCTTCGGCGACATCGAGCTGGTCACTGCAGAGAGCCTTGCGGCCGCACATCGCTGCGGACTCGAGGTGCACGTCTGGACGATCAATCAACGGGACGAGATCGAGGCGCTACTGGCACTGGGCGTCGACGGGATCATGTCCGACCTGCCGGGGCTGGCGCGGTCAGTCGTGGACGCTTCGCACCTCTAGCAGCCCGCTGAAAAACCCCGCCCCGTGCTTCGACAGGCTCAGCATGAGCGGTTCCCCTCCCCGATTTCAATGATCTTCTTCCGCTCACCCTGAGCTCGTCGAAGGGTTCCTGGTCTTTTTCAACGGGCTGCTACGCAACTTCCTCTTTCAACGAACGACCGCAGGCGGGACAGAAATTGGCGCGCGGCGGGACGGTGTGACCGCAGCGCGGACAGAAGGCGATGCGGATGGGGCGGCGGGCCATTGCCGCCTGACGTGATTGCGCAGCCTGCGCCGACTCCACTGCCGCAATCGCTTCCAGCGCTTGCGCCGCGTAACGCTCTCGGAGCGTGGTGAAGTCCGCTTCCGAGAGCTTGCCCATCCGGTAGTCGAACTCAGCCTCCTTGATTGCCGCGTAGGCGTCGAGCTTCTGGCGCTCGAGCTGCGGCCGCTCCGTCGGCACCGCCGGCGTCGCCGGCGCGCGCTCCTCTGACGGCGCCGGACCGAACAGGGGCGCCGCGACGAACGCCGCGGCCAGGACGATGATGAGGACGCTGATGACCAAGCTCATCGGGCGCTCACGCGTCGAAGTTCTTCAGCTCCTTCTCGAGAATCTTGTCGTATGGCGACGGCGCGCGCGGCGGGGTCTCCGGCGGCACGGCCGGGCGCGTGCGCTTGCGGCCGCTCCAGCGCAGCAGTGTGAGCCCGACGAACGCGCCGCCAAGGGCGAGCACGACGAACGGCGTGATCCAGGCCACCAAGTTGAAGCCGGTGGTCGTCGGCGAGGAGAGGATCTTCTCGCCGTACTTGTTGGAGAAGTACCCGAGGATCTCCTCCTTGCCCTTGCCCTCGTTCATTTGCGCGCGGAGCTCTTCCCGCAGCGGCAGGGCGGAGCCACACTGCAAGTGGTTGCAGCTGTGCACCGTCAGGCCACAGCCGCACTGGCAGGTCAGTGATTCTTCGAGATCCTGAAACGAAACGGGGGCGGCGCCCACCACACCGAGGTAGAGCAGGCAGATGAGGACGAGCTTCCAGTTTCGCAGAGACACGGTTCAGTCCGCCACGACGCGATCGCGGGCGCCGCCAGGGGCGTACGCTGGGGCACGCGCCGGCGCGCGCGCTGGCCAGATGGTCACCCCCGTGCCGAACGCCAGCACGATGCCGCCCCACCACAGGAAGCCGACGAGCGGATTGATGTAGGCCTGGATGGTCGCCATCTTCGACGCCTCGTCGTAACTGCCGAGCACGAGGTAGAGGTCCGCTCCCAGCGTCGAGCGGATAGCCACCTCCGTGGTCGGCTGCTCCGGCTTCTTGTAGAAGCGCTTCTCCGGCTGCAACATGTCGATCTGCCGTCCGTTCTGCAACACGGCAATCTTGGCGGTGAGGAAAGCGAGGTGCGGCGTCTCACGCGGCTCCACGCCGTCATAGCGCAGCGTGTAGCGGCCCATCTCGAACGACTCGCCCGGGTTCAGGGTGATCTGCTTCTCTTGCTTGAACGCGGACGTCCCGGTGATGGCCAGGAACATCATCACCATGCCGATGTGAATGATGTAGCCGCCGTAGCGCCGCCGATTCTTGCCGATCAGGTGGCGCAGCGCGGTCAGCGGGTTCTCACCCATCATGGCCTGCCGCGCCCGCACCCCGCGGAAGAACTCCATGACGATGGTGGACAGCACGAAGGCACAGAGCGAGAAGGATACGATGGCGTAGTAGTTCCGCATTCCCTCGATGAACAGGACGATGCCGGTGACGAACCCGAGCGACACCGGGCCGAGAAAGCTCTTCTGTAGATTGCGCGCTGAGGCCCGCCGCCAGGCGATGACCGGACCGACGCCCGTGAGAAACAGCAGGATCAGCCCGAGCGGCGCGTTGACCTTGTTGAAGAAGGGCGGTCCGACGGTGATCTTCACACCGCGCACCGCTTCGGAGATCACCGGGAAAACCGTGCCCCAGAAGACGGAAAAGGCGATGCCGACGAGGATCAGGTTGTTGAGCAGGAACGCCGACTCGCGCGACAGCATCGAGTCCAGCTCGTTCTCACTGCGCAGCAACGGCAATCGCCAGATGAGCAAGCCGAGCGACAGCACCAGGATGATGCCGAGGAAGCCGATGAAGAACGGGCCGAGCCCCGACTGGGTAAACGAATGCACCGACGAGATGACGCCGCTGCGGGTCAGGAACGTTCCGAAGATGGTGAGCGAAAAGGTGAGAATCACCAGTACCATGTTCCACACCTTCAGCATGTTCTTCTTTTCCTGGATCATCACCGAATGCAGGAAGGCGGTGCAGGTGAGCCACGGCATGAAGGCGGCGTTCTCCACCGGATCCCACGCCCAATAGCCGCCCCAGCCCAACACCAGGTAAGCCCACTCGGCGCCGAACAGGTTGCCGAGGCTGAGGAAGAACCAGGCGAGCAACGTCCAGCGGCGGGTGGTGCGGATCCACACGTCGCCCAGCTTGCCGGAGATCAGCGCCGCCATGCCGAAGGCGAAGGGGATGGCGCAGCCGACGTAGCCCATGTAGAGCGACGGTGGATGAATGGTCATCCAGTAGTTCTGCAGCAGCGGGTTGAGGTCGCGTCCCTCCGCCGGCGTGAACGCCAGCCGCTGGAACGGCGGCGTGATGAAGTTGAGCATCGAGAGGAAGAACACGGCGATGAGCATGAGCACCACGGTGACGTAGGGCATCAGCTCGCGGTTCTTCTCGCGGTTCTGCAGGTGGACGACGGCGGACATCGAGGTCAGGATCAGGAGCCAGAACAGCAACGAGCCGGCCTGCCCGCCCCAGAGCGCGGCAACCGTGTAGTTCAAGGGCAGGGTGGTGCTGGAGTAGTGGGCGACGTACTCGATGTTGAAGTCGTGCGTCACCAAGGCGTGCAACAGGGCGGCGACGGCGATGACCGTGAGGCCCCACACGGCGAGGGCTGCATGCTCGGCGCTGGCCACGAAGTCGCGCTTGCGCCAGTGCGCCCCGGCCAGCGCCATGCCGATGGCATACAGCGCCAGTACCCACGCTACAGCGAGGGATAACGAGCCGACATCGACCATCGCAATCTCCTGTGGTTCTAGTTCTTCGCCGCTTCGGCTTCGTACTTCGAGGGGCAGGAGGTCAGTACACTCTGCGCATACAGGGTCCCATCGCGGTACTTGCCTTCGACGATCACGTCAGTGCCACCGGCGGCCTTGAACATGTCCGGCGTCACGCCAACGAAGTAGACCGGCACCCCGGCACCGGGGTTGCCGTCGGTCTTGAAATCGCCGAGACGGAAGTTCAGCTCCTCTCCTGACTGGGTCATCTTGCGCGTCACACTCCCCAACTCGACGCGCCCGGCGACTCGCACACCTTCGTTGGCGAGCGCCTCCTTCTTCACGAGGAACTCCTCGATGGTCAGATAGTACACCGCCGTCTGACGCACGCCGGAGTACATCAAGTAACTGACCGCTCCAGCGAGGAGCACGGCAGCGATGACGAAACGCAGCTTTCCGTTCATGCGATGGCCTCACGCTAGTGAATTCATTGCCCGCTTTCAAGCAAACTGCAGTCCCACACGAGGCACAGAAAAATTCAGCACCGTTCGCTTGCCTCCGTGGCTCCCGGTTGGTAAAGCCGACACTCCCGCGTGTGGGATTCTCAGGCGCGGGAAATCCAAAAGACCCCAAGTGTGGGGGTAGTGGCGGGAAGGAGACGATATGAGTGCACTCCGCACGCGTTCTCCAAGACTCTCCGGGTATCGCAGCCATCGCGTCCGCGTCGCGATCGTTGCGCCGTACGTCGCAACGCTCGCGTTGCTCGGTGCCGTGCACCCGCCATCGATCGAGGCCAAGACACAGAAACCGCAACGGGCCAGCGCCAAGGCGCCGGTCGGTCACCAGGGCCATACCAAGCACCGCGTCATCCGTACGGCGCAGCGCGGCAAGCCCGCCAAGAAGAGCAAGAGGAGCACGAAGAGCAGCAAGAAGAAGCAGCCGCCACGCATCGCCAGGAAGGTCCGCCCGGTTCGCATCGCCAAAAGACCGCCGAACCCCGAACACTTCGTCATCCCACAGGGCGATGGTTCCCCGGTGTTAGGTTTTGCGGCCCGGGTGCTTGGACGGCCGTACCGTTTCGGCTCCGAGCGCGGCGCCTTCGACTGCTCGGGCTTCGTCCGTTGGGTGTTTGCGAAGCTGGGCGTCGAGTTGCCGCACTCGGCGCGTGCGCAGTTTGCGCTGGGCGAACGCGTGCGGCGCGATGAGCTCGAGCCCGGCGACCTCGTGTTCTTTCACACCTCCCGCCGCTACGCGACGCACGTCGGCATCTACGTCGGCGAGGGCAAGTTTGTCCACGCGGCGACGCGCGGCGGCCAAGTCCAGGTGGACTCGTTGAAGGAGTCGTACTACACGCGCCGCTACCTTGGGGCGCGGCGGCTGGAGATCTAGAGGGGGGAAGAGTGATCACCGATCACTGCTCCCCGCTCACTGTTCTCCTCACCCCCAGGCAGACGCCGCGCTTCGAGGCACGGATGAAGTCGATCAGATAACGAATGTCCGGCGAGCAGGGTGTGGCTTCCAACTCTGCGAGCCCCTTGGCGAGATTGCCGGCGCGCCGAAAGAGACGGCTGAAGGCCTTCTGCAGGTCGCGGACCTGTACGGCGGTAAAATCGGCACGGCGCAAGCCGACGCGGTTGATGGCACGCACCGTGTGCGTCCCGTCCATGATGCAGAAGGGCGGCACGTCGCGGCTGGTGCGACTCAGCCCGCGCAGCAACGCCAGGCGTCCGATGCGCACGAACTGATGGACGGCACAGTTGCCGGACACGAACACTTGGTCCTCCACGTCCACGTAGCCGCCGAGCATTGCACCGCTGGCGACGATGACGCGGTTGCCGATGCGGCAGTTGTGGGCAACGTGTGCCGCGTTCATGAAGAAGTTCTCGTTGCCGATTACCGTGGCGGACCCGGGCTTGGTGCCGCGATGGATCTGTGCATGCTCGCGGATGACGTTGCGGTCGCCGATGTGCAGGTAGCTCTCCGACCCGTCGTACGCGAGATCCTGCGGTGTGTGACCGATCACCGCGCCCATGTGGATCTCGTTGTCCGCACCGATCGTGGTCCAACCCGTCAGCGTCGCGTGTGCCAGGACGCGGGTGCGCGGCCCGACCCGAACCGGCCCATCGATCACTACGAACGGACCGATGTCGGCGTCGGCGTGCACCTCGGCACGCGGGTCGATCACCGCCGTGGGATGGATGGGCATGCGTCTACTTGCGGCCGGCCGGCCCTTGGTCCTCGCTCCCATCGTCGGTTTCGTCTGCGGGCGGTACGTCGGTGGGCGGGCCGGGGACGCGATAGCGCTCGCTGGCCCAATTGCCGAGATCCTGCACCCGGCAGCGTTCCGAGCAGAAGGGTCGGTACCGGTTTCCTTCCCATGGTGTCAGGCGCCGGCAGGTTGGGCAGCGGGCGGAGGTCAGCACGGGGGCATCATCGCATGGAGCGCTTTTGCTTGGCAATTGTCGGCGCGGGGTTGATCCCGGGGCGACGGGCCAATTGGATTCGCCGCGCCATCTGGGATAGGGAGGAACGAAAGGGGCGAGCCATGATCACTGTGCCGGCAATGCGGCTGCATCAGTTCGGTGTCTACTTCTACCAGGCTATCCTCAGCGTGCGTGACGTGCACAAGCTCGTGCGCTTCGAAGTGCTGAGCTACAGCGGTGGCGCCGGGCGCACGCACGGCAAGCGTCCGGTGCAGGCAGGACGCGCGGGGAAGATCAACTGGGACGTGCTCGAGCAGAAGATCGCGCACAGCGCTGATGCGTACCAGCGCCCGGTGATCCAACGCAAGATCGCCGAGCTGATGGACTACTACATGCAATGTTCCGAATCCGGCACCTTGCCGGCGATTCCCGGCGCCGTGCTGCTGGTGAGCGAGCGGCGTCTCGATTTCGTTCCCGTGAGCTCGCATCGCATCCTTGGGGTCTTGCAGCTGCCGCCGGAAGAAGGCGCCCTGCGGGCGCTCGATGGGCAACACCGGCTGCTGGCGCTGCACCAGCTGGCGGAAGAGAAACCGGTGGAGGAGGTCCAGGTGCCGGCGGTGATCTTCGATCAGCTGGCGCCCGATCAGGTCGTCGAGCTGTTCGTGACCATCAACGCCAAGCATACGAAGCTCAACCCGTCGCATCTCATCAGCCTGTCCGGCCGTCGCTTGTATCCGGACAGCCTGCTGGCCGTCAGCCACGACATCATCCGGACGCTCAACGAGGACAGCAGCTCGCCATTGCACGGCGAGATCAAGCTGTTCGGGGTTGGCCACGGGCGCGTAGCGCAGGCGCCGTTGGCGGAGGAGCTGAAGGGGGTGTTCACCGCGCTCGATGCGTTCGGCGGCAAGGCGGCGGCGGACTTCCGACAGCATGCGACGCGTTTCTTCCTGAACTACTTCAAGCAGATTGCCAAGGTGTTTCCGAAGGCGTGGCACGGCAAGCGGTACAGCATCAAGACTGCGATGGCGTTACGCGCGTTCTTGCGGGTCGTGCCCGACGTCCTGTCGGCGATCCGCAAGTCAGGTGGCGATGCGTTCGAGGCCGCGTCGATCGCCAAGGTCATCGACCTCTGGGGCGACTACATCGGCGACCCGCGCTTCGAGACAGACGGCGAGTGGCGCCAGAAGCTCGCCGGCGGCACGCGCGGCACGGTCGACGTGCTGGCACGCGAGCTGCGCTCGGCGTTGCGGACGCCGTAGGCCCTAGCGCGGTGCGCGATCGCGTCGCGCGACGCATCGAGAGGTGATCCCCACATGGCCCCGTCGTCCGATCCAAGCACCAACCTTCCGTCGCCTCCGGCCCGGCTCATCGACCGCCTGCGGAACGACGACTTCGTCATCGCGTCCGTCGACGCCGCGGGCGGCGGCGTCATGGGCGCGAAGAAGCTCAGGCTCGTCTTCCCGAAGGACGAGCTCACGATCGACGTGAAGTGGAAGGCGGCGCCGGCCGGTGGCGACGGGTGGAACAACTCGCCGCGCCGCGAGATCGGCGCGTATGCCGTCCAGGAGCTGTTCCTCGATCCCGACCATTACCCCGTGCCGCCCGTCGTGGCACGCGGGATCTCGCTCGACGCCTACGGTGTCGTGGACAAGGATGCAACGCCGAACATCGAGGGGATACGCTGCGTCTTCGGCGGCATGGCGGCGTGGCTCGAGAACGTCGCGCAACCCGAACACGCCTTCGATCCGAAGCGCCTTTCGGCGGATGGGCGGTATGCGTTCCACTTCGCGAACCTGAATCTGCTCGCCTACCTCATCGCCCACCGCGATGCTCGCGGCAGCAACTTCCTGATGCCGAAAGATCCTTCGAACCCGCGAGTGTTCTCGATCGACAATGGGATCGCCTTCGGCGGCGTGCTCTACAACTTCTTCACCTGGCACTTCGACGAGATCCGCACCGCCGGCTTGCCCAAGCCATCGATCGATCGCCTGCGTCGAGTGTCCCGGGAGACGCTCTCCGGACTCGGTGTGCTCGGCGAACTACGAGCCGATCCCGCCGGCGTGCTGCGCGCCGTCACGCCCGGCGAGAATCTCGACCCGGAAGCCGGAACGCGCGTCGCTCCCGGTCGGATCCAGTTCGGGCTGACGGTCGAGGAGATCGACGCGATCGCCACCCGCCTGCAGGAGCTTCTGGCGCGGATCGATGCGGGGGAGCTGGGCGTCTTCTGATCAGAACGCGTCCTTCAACGCCCGCGTCTTCGCAAACACCGCCACGTCGTCGTCCGCGAGGCCGGGAAACTGGCGCCGCAAGCCGGCGCGCAGCTCGGCGCTCTTCCACCGGAAGAAGGGGTTGGTGGCCCGCTCCGAACCGATTGTCGTCGGCACGGTCGTTTGGTGCTTCTTGATCTGCTCCAGCGCCCAGGCGTGTTTCGCCCGTAGCGTTTCGTTGGTGGGCTCCAACGTCAGGGCGAAGCGCAGGTTCTTCTCCGTGTATTCGTGCCCGAAGTAGACCTGCGTGTCGTCGGGCAGCGCCATCAGCTTCGCGAGTGAGCGCATCATCATGGCCGCGTCGCCTTCGAACAGGCGGCCGCAGCCGCCGGCGAACAGCGTGTCCCCGGTGAACACGGAGCGCTCGGATTCAAAATGGTACGCGACGTGGCCCGTGGTATGAGCTGGAATGAAGATGATGCGTGCGCCCAGGTTGCCGACGTGGACGACATCGCCTTCCTTCACCTGACGGGTGCAACCGGGGATGCGCTCGGCCTGCCCCTCGTAGCCATAGACGTCCAGCTTCAATCGTTTGAGGAGGTCTTCGTTACCACCGATGTGATCCCAATGATGATGCGTCGGGAGAATGGCAAGCAGGTCGACACCGGCGTCCTTCACCGCGCGCAACACCGGGTCGGCTTCGGCACAATCGACGATCGCTGCTTTGCGGGTCGGCTCGTCAATGATCAGGTAGGCGTAGTTGTCGGAGAGTTGGGGAATCGGGATGACTCGCATGGGAGACTCCTCGCGGCGCGATGGTTAGTGGAGCGTCTTGTCGATCTGAGTCGCCGGATCCGTGCCGCGCGAGCCGTGGTGGGTGAACGACACCAGCTCCCAATCGTTGTCCGGCAGGGAATACTTGAGCACGTAGACGTCACCGTCGGCGGCACGCACGCGAAAGTGGCGGTCGGTCTGGCCGTACCAGCGGTCGAGAATCTCATCCACCTCGATGGTCCGCTCGCCCAAGGTGAAGCGCAGCGGCCGCTCGTTGGCGGTGTGTCCGGAGTAGGCGTCGACCTTCACGCGCATCGGTTTCCACTATAGCCGGAAGGCCCCCCAGCACACCAGCGAAAGACCGCTCCGGAAGGTTCGCCCTACGGCCGTCGGTAAACGGCGATCGCTGCGGGCGGCTCGATCCCGCCTGCAAGGCGCGGGTCGGGCACCAGTGGCTGAGCTGCCAGACGCAGCGGGACCTCTCCGGCCCAGCAGCTGCGCGCCAGATCATCGTCAACATCGAGTGGCGGTCCGCTGCGAATCTTCGCCGATACCTCCGTCAGCGGCAGTCGGAGCACGGCCGTCTCCCGCAGCTCGCGCTCGCTGGGCGGACGCACTTCCCGCCAGCGGCCGGGGACGGCGTGATCGACGATGGCTTCGAGTGCCGCGCAGCGTTCCTGGCGATCAACCACCTCGGCGGCCGTGCCAAGGACGACGACCGAGCGGTAGTTCATCGAATGGCGGCGCGCCGAACGCGCCAGCACCAGGCCATCGAGCAGCGTCACGGTGACGCACACGGGGACGCCGCCGGCAAGCGTCCCCAGCATGCGGCTCGCAGCCGAGCCGTGGACGTACAACTGATCATCGATTCTGCCGTAGGTCGTCGGGATGACGTACGGCTGCCCGTCGACCGCAAAGCCAACGTGGCAGACCAGACCTTCGTCGAGGATGGCGTGGATGGTCTCTCGGTCGTAGCGGCCGCGTTCAGGCTTTCGACGAACACGTGTCCGGTCGGTCGGCGGTCGAGATTCCATTGCGGCTGCGCTTCACGCTCGGATACGATGTCTGCCATGACGTGGCAAGCACCATCGTTGCCACGATCGACGAACGTGCTCGGCACAGGCTCCCACGCTTTTCTTTTCTCAGTCCATCCGATAAGCCGCACCCATGTCCGCGTTGGTGATCGAAGCACGTGGCCTGCGGCGCGACTTCAGCGGTGTGGCCGCCGTCGATGGAATCGATCTGGCCGTCGGTGCGGGCGAGGCGGTAGCGCTGTTGGGGCCCAACGGCGCCGGCAAGACCACGCTGCTGCGCTTGCTGGCCACCTTGCTGCGCCCGAGCGACGGGACGCTGCGACTCTTTGACCATCCGGTGCGTGACGGTGGCGCGCAGGCGCGCCGCCGCATAGGGCTGCTCTCGCACCAGAGCTTTCTCTACCCCGATCTGACGCCGACCGAGAACCTCGATTTCTACGCCCGCATGTTCGGCGTGGCGGCCCCGACCGAGCGGGTGCACGCGCTCCTCGATCAAGTGGGCTTGATCGGCTGGGCGCACCGGCCGGTGCGCACGTTGTCGCGGGGATTGGAGCAACGCTGCGCGCTGGCGCGGGTGCTGCTGCACGAACCCGAGCTGCTGCTCCTCGACGAGCCGTTCACCGGCCTGGACGTCGATGCGGCCACGATGCTGTCCGCTACGCTGCGCCAGGCGCACGCCCGCGGGGCCAGCCTGTTGATGACCACGCACGACCTCGCGCGCGGCTTCGAGATCTGCGGCCGCGCGGTCATCATGGCGCGCGGGCGGCTGATGTGGGACGGCCGCATCGGGCCGGCGCAGCAGGGCGATTTCGAGCGCGTCTATCTCGCCGCCGGCCGCGGCAGGGAGCCGCGGCCGGCGTAAGCAGCCGCCTGGACTCGGTACTCACGACCCCGATGCTGACGCTGCTCCGCAAGGATCTGCAGATCGAGTTTCGCACCAAGGAGACGCTGGCGTCGCTGTTGTTGCTCGGGCTGCTGACGCTGCTGGTGCTCAGCTTTGCCTTCGACCCGGGTAGCGAGCTGCGCGGCGAGGCGGCGCCGGGGGCGTTGTGGGTCGCAGTCATTTTCGCCGGCGTGCTCGGCCTCAGCCGCTCGTTCCTGCCGGAGCGCGAGAACGACTGCATGCAAGGCCTGCTGCTCTGTCCCGTGGATCGTGGAACGATCTATCTCGCCAAGGTGCTGGGCAACTTCATCTTCATGATGGTGGCCCAGCTGTTCATCGTTCCGATCTTCATCTTCTTCTTCAACTTGCCGATGTCGGTGGGGTTCGCCGGGGTGTGGCTGAGCCTGGCGCTGGGGGTCCTCGGCTTTTCCGCCGTCGGCACGCTGTTCGCCGCGATCTCCGTGCGCACGCGGGCACGCGAGGTCATGCTGCCTCTCCTGCTCCTCCCGTTGGTGGTGCCGATCTTCATCGCTGGCGTGAAGGTGACCGCGCGAATGCTCGCGGGCAAGCCGTTGGCCGAGGTGGCGCCGTGGCTCAACCTCATGCTGGGGTTCGACGTCATCTTCTTGGTTGTCGGTTGGCTGCTGTTTGAATATGCTGTCGAAGAATGAAGCAATCGGCTGACACGCTCCTGCCTGCGGTCACGTTGCTGCTGATGGCGGCGGCGATATACATGGTCTTCATGTACGTGCCGAGCGACCGGGTCCAAGGCATCGTCCAGCGGATTTTCTACTTCCACGTGCCGCTCGCCATCATGACCTTCGTCGCCTTCGGCGTCGTGGCGCTGGCCAGCATCCTCTTCCTGTGGCGCGGCACTCGTATTTGGGACCGGTTGGCGCACGCCGCAGCCGAGGTGGGGATGCTGTTCTGCACGCTGGTGCTGGTGACCGGGCCGATCTGGGCGCGTCCGATCTGGGGCACGTGGTGGACCTGGGATGCGCGGCTCACGACCACGTTGATCCTCTGGCTGATCTACGCGGCCTACCTGATGCTGCGCAGTGTGTCGGGGCCAGCCGATCAGAGCGCGCGCTACGCCGCGATTCTCGGCATCGTCGGCGCCGTCGACATTCCGATCATCAACCGATCGGTGTACTGGTGGCGCACGATTCATCCCGCCGTCTTGATCACGCGCGAGGGCGGCTCCGGCCTGGCCGATGCGCGCATGCAGGGCACGCTGGGAGTCTGCTTCTTGGCGTTCTTCCTTCTGTTTCTGTGGCTGCTGTGGGTGCGCAATGAAAGCGCGCGGCTGCATGACTCCGTCGAAGAGTTGCGCCAGCAGGTGCTGGCGCCGTCGTGAGCGTGGTGGAGGGAGTGAGATGGACGCGATGAAGAACTTGAGCTTCCTGTTCGCGGCCTATAGCGCCGTCTGGGTGCTGCTCTTTCTGTACATTCTGGTCTTGTCTCGCCGCAATCGCACCCTCGGGAAAGAGATCGAAGAGCTGCGCCAGCTGTTGCAGCGCCGCAAGGCGTCGTGACCCTGCTCCGGGTTCCCTCTCCCGGATGGGACTGTCGATTTTCTCGCAAACAGTGCTTCGACAAGCTCAGCACGAGCGGTTGGGGATTCAATTTCAAAGAAGAATTCCGCTCACCCTGAGCTTGTCGAAGGGTCTGCCTCGCGTTTATCGACAGTCTCGGTCGGTGATTGACAGGCCGGTCCACGTGCAACGCGCCGCCGGCCACGCGGACGCGACCACAACGAAGCTGTACGATCGCCGCGGATACAATCCGGAGAAGTCAGCGAGCTTCTTCGCGAGCCACTGAAGACAGTCCCTGACACCGGCCCTGGTCTCTGGACCTGCTTGCCGGCTTCGCTGTGGCAGGGTAGGAGCGAGGCGGAGAGGGGACGGGGTGCCGAGGACACAGGTCGTCTTTTTTCGAGAGAGCGATGGGACGGTGCCGGTACTCGTTTGGCTCGACACGCTGCCAACGAAGGCGCACGATAAGTGCCGGGTGAGAATTGAACGTCTGAAAGAACTCGGCCACGAGCTGCGGCGCCCAGAGGCGGATCATCTCCGGGACGGCATCTATGAGCTTCGTGCCAAGCATGCCGGCGTGAACTACCGGATGCTGTATTTCTTCCACCGGAACGTCGCCGCCGTGGTTTCGCATGGGCTAGTGAAGGAGCAGGTGGTGCCGCCAGTCGAGATCGACCGCGCCATCGAACGGAAACGGCGGTTCGAGAACAGCCCCGATCGTCACACGTACCGGGAGGAGGCCATGCCGAGTAGAAAGCGCAAGATGACGAGCGACGCCGTGGAGATCCTGCACCGGCGGTATTACGAGGGACGCCCCGAGCGGTTGGCGGAACTCGAAGCAGCGCGGGCCAGCGCCGCCATTGCCCGCACGGTGTACGAGCTGCGCACCAAAGCGCGGCTCTCTCAAGCGGAGCTGGCGCGGCGGATCGGTGTCGCCAGAGCCGTCATCTCCGATCTTGAGGAGGACGACTTCGCGGGCGACGCGCTCGGGCTCCTCCAACGGATCGCTGGCGCACTCAACAAGACCGTCGAGATCCGCGTGGTGCCGCGGAAAACCAAACGCCGCGCCGCATAAGATCCGTGATCGGCTCCTTCGGCCTCGTCTTCTTGATGATCGTGAGCTGCCAGGTACCAGTCGGTTGCTTGACAGGGAGGTCCATCCTTTCGGGACGTCTCGATACGGCTGCTCGCCTTCGGTCTCATCCGCGGCGGGGCGGCGCGCCTTGTGCGACGAAGTCGCCGATGCGCTTGAGACGGCGCTCGTAGTAGCCGAAAGCGCGCTGCGAGAAGGGCTCCGACTCCACCGCGCCCCATTCGCCGCTCGCGTTGCTGCCGTAGCCAACACAGAGCCGGCGCTCGTCATCGTACAGGAACGCCAGACGCACCAGCGTTCCCGGCTCCTTGCGCAGCTCGTAGGTCGGACCCACGAGGACGAGCTGGTCGCCGCGCGCCAACGCATCGAGGACACCGAGCTGCTTCAGCAGGCGCTGCGATTTGACGGAAAGAAGCATTCAGCGCTCAGCTGTCAGCGTTCAGCCCCTGAGCTGGACGGCAGGGTTGTCTCGTCTGGCTGAGAGCTGACCGCCGATCGCTGACCGCTCTCTTCACCGAATCGCATCTTCCCCGGTGATGTCGCGGCCGATGATGAGCGTGTGCATGTCGTAGGTGCCTTCGTAGGTGTTCACCGTTTCGAGGTTCAGCATGTGGCGGATCACCGGGTACTCGTTGACAATGCCGTTGGCGCCGAGGATGTCGCGGGCGAGACGCGCGATGTCCAGCGCGTGGCTGACGTTGTTGCGCTTCGCCAGCGAGACCTGCTGCGGGCGCAGCTTGCCCTGGTCCTTCAACTGGCCGAGGCGATGGGCGAGGAGCTGGCCTTTGGTGATCTCGGTGAGCATGTGGACCAGCTTCTGCTGCACGAGCTGGAAGCCGGCGAGCGGCTTGTCGAACTGCTTGCGCTCCTGCGCGTAGCCGAGCGCGGTGTGGTAGCAGGCCATCGCCGCGCCCATGGCGCCCCAGACGATGCCGTAGCGCGCCTGCGTCAGACAGGAGAAGGGTCCCTTCAGGCCCACGACATCGGGCAGCATGTTGTCGCGTGGCACGCGCACCTCGTCGAGCACCAGCTCCGAGGTGATCGACGCGCGCAGCGAGAACTTGCCTTTAATGTCGTGCGCGGTGAAGCCGGGTGTGTCCTTCTCGACAAGGAATCCGCGGATGCCGTCGTTCGTCTTGGCCCAGACGATGGCGACGTCGGCGATGCTGCCGTTGGTGATCCAGCGCTTGACGCCGGAGATGATGAATTGGTTGCCGTCGGCGCGGGCACGGGTTTCCATACCGCCGGGATCGGAGCCGTGATCGGGCTCGGTGAGGCCGAAGCAGCCGATCGCCTTCCCAGAAGCCATCGGTGGCAGCCAGCGCTCCTTTTGTGCCTCGGAGCCGAAGGCGTGGATCGGATGCATGCACAGCGAGCCTTGGACCGACACCATCGAGCGCAAGCCGCTGTCGCCGCGTTCGAGCTCCTGGCAGATGAGCCCGTAGGAGATGTTATTCAACCCGGCGCAGCCGTAGCCCTTGAGGTTGGCGCCGAACAGACCCAGCTCGGCCATGCGCGCGATGAGCTGGCGTGGAAACGTCTCACGGGCGTTGTGCTCTTCAATGCCGGGCAATGCTTCGCGCTCGACGAAGTCGCGGACGGTCTTGCGGATCATCCGCTCCTCCTCGCTCAATAGGTCATCCAGTCCGTAATAGTCCACGCCGGCAAAAGGCGTCATAGCGATCTCCCTTTCGATCGGTGCATGTTATGCCGAGCGCACGGCGCGCAGCAAGGCAGGGCAGGGAGGATACTGTCTGATTCAGACAGCACCCAGGGGAGCGGCGATGGGAATGTCGCAACCGCCACGCGACCAAGTGGCGGTGGCGGTCGCACTCACTTGCGCGCTGGGTAGTGCAGTCGCCGCCGCAGGACGACCATCATCGGAAGCCACACGAGCACGGCGCTCCACCTGCCAGCTCGGCTGGCATCGATCGCACAATCGCCTCCCGATGACCGGGCGGCTTCCGTCGGGACGGACGTCGCCTGGAGCGTGGCGGTGCGGCTCGGGGTAGCTGAAGGAGTCGATGTCAGCGTCACTGTGGCAGTACGCGATGCCGTAGCCGTCGACGTCGGCGATAGCGTTGGTGTGGCCGTTGCGGACGGGCGCGGTGTTGGCGTTCCTCCGCTGTAGTCGCCTGTCGGGGTTACGGTCGGCGTGGGGCTGGTCCCAATCACTGCCGGGCCGATGAACTGGCCGAAGGCAACGGGGGCGTGGCCGACCGGCACGGTCTTTACGAGTGTGTTTGTAGCAGTATCAACGATGGCGACCATGTCCGCGCTCTTCACGGCCACGTACACCTGCGAACCGTCCGGCGTGACCGCCACCCCTTGCCCGACGCCACCGATGGGCACCTTGGTGAGAAGTGAGTGTCTGTCGGCGTCGATGACCGCCAGTGTGGGCTCGGCACGGCTGGCCGCATACACGCGCTTTCCCGTCGGATCGACCGCAACGCCGAACAGACCTGTGTAGATGCCGCCGATGTGCGCCGTACCGAGGGCAATCTTGAAGACGCCGGCGGCTTCGATGTCCGACACCGCGTCGGACGGAATTGCGGACACGAGGCTCACGTCGTTCACGTAGACTCGTGTCCCCGTCGGGTCTACGGCGATGCCGGCCGGTGAATAGTCGACCGTGTCGTGGATAATCGGGCGAGCCACCTCCAAGTTGGTGGCGGTGTCGACGATCGAGATGGGAATGTCGCAAAAGATCGGGCCGCCACTGAGAATGCAGGGAAAACGCTCGGTCGTGCTCTCGTGTGTGTCGGTGACGTACACGCGCGTTCCATCCGGGCTGACGGCAACGCCAACCGGGCCTTCGCCCACGCCGACACGCGTCACTACCCCACCATGCGCAACATCAATGACGACAAGATCACCACCGGTTGCGGCATAGACAATGTCCCCTGAGGGGTGAACGGCGATGCCGATCACCCCGACGCCGATCGTCGCGATCACCTCGTTCGAGGTTGTATCGATGACACTCACGCTTGCAGGATGTCCGACGTACACACGGGTCCCGTCCGGCGCCACCGCGACACCAAGCGGAGCCCCGCCGACGGTGATCGTGCCGCTGACTGCCGCGGTGGCCACGTCGATAACGGACACCGTCGTGTCCTGCGAGTTCGTGATGTACGCAAACGGCGCGGCCAGAGCCGGGGCACAAGCGGCAACCAGCAACCAAGGAGAAATGAGAACGGATTTCGGGTTCATTCGTTTCCGCGTCCCTCTCCGCTACTGCGCGGGCGCGACTTGGGTGTAGACATTGAACCTCGCACCGCTGTTGAGCCGGTTGTCACGCCAGACGAAGACGGCCTGCCCGGCGGGGAAGCTGCGGGCCACCCGCGAGTCCTCGACGTCGGAGATGGACGCCCGATCAAAGCGGAAGTCGTTGCGCAGCTTGCCCAGCGACGCATCGAAGCTGCGCGCGAAGCCGCTGTACAGGCTGGCGCCGGGGTTGTTGACGTTGCCTTGCCATGCCAGCACGACAGGACTCGCGGCCCCGGGCGTTGGCGGGACGAGGGTTGCGACGCTCGAGGCCTTCGCCGTGTTCGCAGACTGCGGAACGGCGGGTGGACAGGAGACGGGCAGCGGGCACACGCCCGAGGGGCAGTCGCTGCCGCCGCTGCAAGCCTTCCCGTTGTTGATCCCGCCCACGCACAGCCGGCTGCATTGCCACGAGGCGTCAGGGCAGTCGCTCGCCGTGAAGCAGGCGCGGCCGACCGTTGGACCGTTTACGCAGCGCTTGCCGCATTGCGAATCGAGGAAGCTGCAGCTCGCGAGTTGATTGTTGCAGCGCTTCGCGACAATCCGCGCGCCCGTCAGTGCGGGATCGCTCTCCCACCAGGTCACCAGCACGTTGTCGGCGTCGTCGATCGTGATTGCCGGCTGGCTGCGGATCATGTTCGCCGGCCCGCCGCCGTCGTCGAGCGCGACGGACGCCGGCGGGTGACTGGGCAAGGCGGCACAGCTCAGACCGGAGCCCGAGCAGTCCATCCCCGAGCCGATCAGGCAGTTGCCGTACAGGTCATACTTGCTGGCGTAGATGCGTGGCGGGTCTTCCCAGACGACGAACACCTGATCGTGACTGTCGGCGGCGACGGCCGGGCGTTGCGCACTGGCCGTGGTAGAGCTGATCTTGCAGGGCGGCGTGTAGGGCGGGCCGATGCCCTGGAAATAATCGCCGTAGATGTCTTGCGGAGGGTTAGTCCCTGTCGTGCGATCCTGTTGCCATGCGAGGAAGACGCCCGTGCTCAGCAAAGGGACAACGGATGGGTTTTTCGCGTTCAGCCCTGGCCCGGCCTGGTCGCCGCGAAGGTCGGGGGAGAACAACCGCGAACCATCACTGTAGACCAGGTTGAAGAACACGTTGTTGACGCCGTTGCGGTTGTCGTGCCACGCGACCCTAGCATAGATGGGCGTTACGTTGGCGTTCCGATACTGCGACACCGACACTCCCTGGACCACGTGCGTGCTGTACGTGTCGTCGACCCGGAAGTCGGCCCCGAGCGGCGTGGGCTTGTTGTTCGCGTCGTACCCGTAGCCGCGGTAGTACGCGTGGAAGTTGTTCGCTCCGATCCGATCATCGGCCCAGGCGACGGAGTACCGCTTGCCGGTCTTGCCGGTACTGAGTCGCAGCCCGACCGCAGTACCGTTGACGTTTACGCCGCCCGTGTTGACGGGGATGTCGGTTGTCGCCGGCGTGAAGGGCTTCGATTCCCAGGCGCTGCGGCCGAAGGTGAAGGCGCGCATGTACCCTGAATCGGGATGAACCGCGAGGTCCAGTACCTGCGCTGCTGGTGGGAAGCCGATGGTGAATGTGCCCCAGAACCACGCAGTCCCGGCCGAGCTGCAGATCCATGTTGATCCGCCGGGATTGCATGTCGAATTATCCGACGACTTGCACCCGAGGCAGCCCTGAAACATGCCGGTATCGGTAGCAACGTACACGGTGTTGCGGACGGTCGGATGCAGCACGACCTTGTTGATCGGAATATTCGGGAGGCAGGGCGAGGGTTCGCCTGGCACGTCGGGCTCGTCAGGTCGCCGCTGATGTTCTCCCACGCGACACTGCTCCACGCCTGGCCTGAGTACACCGTGCGGAAGACGTGACCGCGGGCTGCGAATGGTGGCTGAGCGTTATCGTCAAAGCTGCTCGCGGTGACGTATAGGGTGCAGGGACAGGTCGAGGTGCAGGTCGGCTGCGAGGGCGAACACTGCGCGGTGTCGGCGGCAATGCTCTTGAGCACACGATCCGGCAGCCCGGTGCGCGATGCCGCCCACGTCGGAGCAGGATCGTTGGCGTTCGCGGTCTGCCACACGCCGTCGCCTCCCGTTGCGGCAAAGACGACGTTCGAACGTGGCGTTGGTGCAGGAACCGGGGCAAAAGCAAAGGACCTGACCACAGGCACGGCGCCGGGCGTTTGTGCCGGAGGGCTTATGGGAACCCACGCAGCTGAACCCTCTGCACCGGTCGTTGTGCGGTACACCCTGTTGGCAGCGGTCGGATCGTTACTGAAGAGGGCATACACTAGAAGCGTGTTGTGGTCGGACGGATCCATTGCGAGCGAACCGTCCGCGACGTGGACACCTGCATTGTCCGAGGGCAGGCCTCCAGCCTTGCCGACGATATCCGTGTCGCTTTCCCCGCCATTAATCGTCTTATTGACCGTGAGTTCCAGGATGCTCGTGAAATATTGGATATTGGAGTTCGTGGGATCGATGAGGATCTGGCCGCCATCGCCAAACGCCCCCACGCCGGTCCACACCACCGAGGCGCCTCCCTTCAGCGCGCCGTTGTCTTGGGTGCCGCCGGCGGACGCCACATAGTTCAGCGAATCGATGGTGCCGCGATAGAAGAGGACGTCCGCGAGACCGAGGTTGTTCAAGTTGTTCGACCAATCCACCGTCTGCGCGGTGAAGTTTGTAGTCTTCCAGATACCGCCGTCGTTCCCGACGAACAGCAGGCTCGGTGGTCCCGGTGTTGGCGGCGGGACAAAGAGCAGGGCCTTATGATCGACGTGGAGCGCGGTCCCCGGGCCGACATCCTGGAATGTCGCGCCACCATCGGTGGAGCGCCAGAGGTCGATGTTCGTGCCCACGGCGATTGTCTGTCCCGTCGGATCCGCCGGGTCGACCCCGACGACTTGCATCCCGGTCGTACAGTCCAGCGGGGTCATGAGGTTCTGCCAGGTAGCTCCAGAGTTCGTTGTTCTGGAGAGACGGGTCGGAACGGCACCATTGCCGCAGGCGGGTGGGGCTGGGCCATAGAGCGTGTACAGCACGTCACCGCCAGAACCACCCTTGGCAATCGAAGCCCGGGCCACCTGCTGAGCCCCAGGGCCGTTCGGCAGCTGAAGAACCGGCGCGGATCCCCACGTTGCCCCGTGATTCGTCGACTTCCACCAGCCGTTCGCACTTGAGGAATTGTCGCTCTGGATGATCGCCGCATACACGGTCTGAGAGGTGGACGGACTCAGAAACACGTGAAGCATGTAGTTCGGCGTCAGGTTGTCGTTCTTCTTGGGAAGAGTAGCGAGAGTCCAGTGCACGCCACTGCAGTCGCACGAGGCGGTGCACGAGCCCGTCAGCGCAGCGTCGTCTGAGTAGAAGAGCCCCTTGCTCGTCGCCGCCCAGACGCGGTACGGAGATGTCGGCTCGACCGCGACTTGCGGTACAACGAGATCGCTGTGCGTGTAGTCGGTCCCCGGACAATGCGCTGAATCGGGACAGGAAGGGCCGATGCGACACCAGGTCGCTCCGCTATCGCTCGTTCGGTACATTCCGAATGATCGCTGCGTATCGATCAGATTTTGCTGGGCATCTCTGTAGGCCTCCGGACAACAATTGATCCCGGTTCCAGCAAAGATCATGCTCGAATTGTTCGGGTGTACCGCGATCGCTTCGATCTGGAGGCTGGGGACGGGAACCAATGAATCATCGGTCGCCGGCAGCCATGTGATCCCGCCATCACTCGTCTTCCAGATGCCTCCTTCGAGCGTCCCCAGGTATATCTTTTGGGGGTTCTGTGGGTTCGCTATCACGGACTGTGGATCGACGGCGATCCACTCCACGATCCCAGCGGATCGCGGTCCGAGGTCGCCGGTGATTCCGCTCGGCCCAATGCTGTACCAGTAGTGCGGCGGGATCTGCGCCACAGCGGAATCCCCGGACAGGCGATCCCACGCGCGGGCGAGCCACCGCAACGGTGCCGTCAACCAGGACTCCGGCTCGGCACTAAGATCAGTCAAATCTTTGCTGGCTGGCTCTGACGGCGGCACCGCTGGCTGCATCCGTTGGATATGCTCCCACGCCTTCTGGTACGCGTCCTCGGGAATCTCTCCGGACGGAAAGGCGCGCTCGTCGCGCATTCGCTTCAAGACCTCTTCGATCGGTATCTCGGCGTGCGCTCCTTTCGCCTCGCCCGCTTCGCTCTTCGGCGCGACTTCCTCCGACTCGATTTCAGGGGGCAAGCCGACCTTGGGCTCTGGAACCGGATCAGGGTCCGGCGCCAGCGGCGGCAGATCTTCGTACTTCTCCGGCGGGTCATAGTAGGTTCGCCCAGGGATGCGAATGTTGTCGCGAATATCCGGCGGGAGCTTGTCGAAGTCCACCCGCCCAACACCCGGGATGTCGACCACGCCGTGGTTCTCGGGCTGCGGGTCCGGCAGCTGCGGGACCGCTGCAGAAGCGGTAACCAGGAGAAGGATCACACTAGTCAGACACGCGGATACGACTTTGTCATCGCACCCTCCTTGCTGCTCGGGTTGAGCATGGCGCGGGCGGTTTGTCGTCGACGCGTCAGGACCGCGAATAGCACATCGGCTACAAGAGGCGCAACACAATCGTCTACACATTGAACATCACGCACGCTCGTAGGAATGAGGCTCCAGCCAGGCCGACCTGCTCTGCAGCCCGGTTCGGAGAGCTCTTGGACCGGGAGGCTTTGCCTAGTACTACTGTGTCATAAAAGCCTTGCCTTCTCCGACCGACTTGTGGCAATGAACGACCATGGCAAAGCGGGTGGAGGCGGCGGAGCGGTTGGGAGTGTATTTCGAGAAATTGGACACGGTGGTCGGGCATGCTGACAGAGGAGAGCCATTGCGGGCGTCCGTGAAGGGGCTGCTGCTGCCCGGTGAGCGCAAGAGCGTTGAGCCCATGGCAGCGAAGATTGATCCGCGCCGTGTCCAGGCGCGACATCAATCGATGCATCACTTCGTTGCGCGCGCGCCGTGGGATGAACGCGAGGTGATTCGCGTGGCGCGCGATTACGCGCTTGAGCCATTGGAGCGGCATGCTCCCGTAGGGGCGTGGGTGATCGACGACACGGGAATTCCCAAAAAAGGCCGCCAGTCGGTGGGGGTGACGCGCCAGTATGGTGGGCAATTGGGCAAGCAGGACAACTGCCAGGTGGTGGTCACGATCTCGCTGCTCAACGCGGTGATGAGTGTGCCGGCCGCGTATCGACTCTATCTGCCGGAGGGGTGGGCCAAGGACCGCACGCGATGCCGCGCGGCCGGAGTTCCGCAGCCGATCGAGTTCCGCAAGAAGTGGGAGATTGCGCTCGCAGAGATCGATCAGTTGCTGGCCGATGATCTGCCCCGTGCGCCCGTGCTCGCCGATGCCGGATACGGCGTGGCCACGGAGTTTCGGGAGCAACTGACAGCGCGACAGTTACTGTACGCCGTTGGCGTCAGTGAAGACGTCACCGTCTGGCCCGAAGGGACTGAACCACTTCGCCCTCCCGCTCCCTCCGTGCACCGTATGGGTCGCCCGCCCAAGCGGCTGCGGCGCGACGACCAGCACAAGCCGCGGTCGGTCAAAGCGCTGGCGCGCAGCCTGTCGGCCGCCCAGTGGAAGGAGGTGCGCTGGCGCGAAGGGACAAAGGGAACGATGCGCTCACGGTTTGCCGCGCTGCGTGTACGAGCGGCGCACCGCGACTATGGGCGCACCGCGCCGCGGGATCTCGAGTGGCTGCTGGTCGAGTGGCCTTCCGGCGAGAAGGAGCCGATCAAGTACTGGCTGTCGACCGTCTCGGAGAAGGGCAGCATCGAAGCTCTGGTGCGTCTCGTGAAGATGCGATGGCGCATCGAACGCGACTATCAGGAGATGAAGGACGAACTCGGGCTCGATCACTACGAAGGTCGCGGCTGGTTGGGATTTCACCACCACGGTGCGCTCTGTATTGCCGCCTATGCATTCCTGGCGGCCGAGCGCGCTCGGCTTTCCCCCCCTACGCCTCTTGCCTTCCTGCGATCCGCTCCCCTACCCAAAGGTTTCCGCCCGCGCGGCGCTGCCCCTGCGCGGGGAGCGGCATAATCCGGCCTCCATTACGACGATGCGCTGCCAACAGGCCCGTGCACTACTCTCCCGCTTGGCACACTGCCCGTGGTGCGGAACCGAAAAGACGGTTCCTTCTTTTATGACACAGTAGTACTA
>CAZCGA010000073.1:0-30565 GCA_964498075.1 uncultured Binatia bacterium (SeqCode)
GCGGCGCCGTAGGCGTGAGCGAGCGCGTAGCCCAGCTCGCCGCCTTCGTGGATGGAGCCGGGCGTCTCCGGGGCGACGTGGCTGGGGATGCCGCCGGGGAAGCTGAACTGCGTGAACAGCCGCTTCATCCCGTCCTCGTCCTGGGTGATGTTCGGGTACACCTCGGTGTAGGTTCCCTCGAGGTAGGCGTGGGCCACCAGGGCCGGACCGCCGTGCCCGGGCCCGATGACGTAGATCATGTTCAGGTCATGGTCGTTGATGACGCGGTTGAGGTGGACGTACACGAAGTTGAGGCCCGGCGTCGTGCCCCAATGGCCCACCAGCCGCGGCTTGACGTGCTCGCGCTTGAGCGGCTGCTTGAGCAGCGGGTTGTCGAACAGATAGATCTGGCCGACCGACAAATAGTTCGAGGCGCGCCAGTAGGCGTCCATCTTGCGGAGCACGTCGGATGACAGCGGGCGTCTCGGCATCTTCTCCTCAACCTGGTTGCGGCGGGCTCGCGCTCTCGGTGTCGAAGTCTGACTCTTCGCCATGCGTGCCCTTGCAGTACCACGGGCTCCCCCGACCGGTCCATCCAAGGCCGTGGTATAGGGGGACTGGCGGAGCGGTGGGGGGATGCGCTCCATTGCGAAAGTCGGCACACTCGGACACCAGGAGGGAAGGGACATGAGCGTTGAGTTCGTTGATGCAGACGCGCACGTCGTCGAGGTCGAGCTGGGTCGTGAATGCCTGCGGCGTTGGCCGGAAATGTTCACGCTGCACCAAGGCGTGATCCCGGAAATCCGCACCGAGGGCCGCCGCTATCCCGAAGACAAGGGGCCGGGCGCGGGCTGCCCGCCGGAGCACGGCCTCAGCAAGGCGGCAGGCATCAACCCGTTCACGCCGGAAGGCACGCTCGCCGATGCCGATCGCGACGGCATCGACCACATGGTATTCTTCCCCAGCTTCGGGCTGCGTGCCCCCAGCATCGAGTCGCGCTCCGTCGCGGCGGGGTTTGCCCAGCTGTACAATGAATGGATCGCCGACTGGTGCCGGCGTGGCAACGGACGCTTCCACGGCGTCGCGGTGCTGCCGGCGGAGTATGTTGACGACGCCGTTCGGATCCTGCGCCAGGCGAAGGATGGTGGCCTGGTGTGCGCGATGGTTCCGCCGGCACTCAAGACACGCAATCTCGATCACGCCGATCTCGATCCGCTCTACGCTGCCGCCGTCGAGCTCGACATGCCGCTCGGCGTGCACGGCGCGCCCGGCATCCACCTGCCGAAGATCGGAGTGGACCGGTTCGACAACTACATCCAGGTGCACTGCATCAGCTTCCCGTTCGATCAGATGACGGCGATGACCGCGCTGGTCTCCGGTGGCGTCTTCGACCGGCACCCAAAGCTGCGCGTAGCCTTCCTCGAAGCCGGTGTGGGCTGGGTGCCGTACTTCATCGACCGCATGCACGAGCACTACGAGAAACGCGGCGACTGGATCCCGAACGGCTGGCGCCGCGAGCCGCGCGAATACATCGAGGCCGGGAACATCTGGGTGAGTTGCGAGCCGGAGGAGCCGATTCTCCCGGCTGTCGCCGACATCCTCGGACCGGACTTCATCATGTACGCCAGCGACTATCCGCATTGGGACGGCAACTGGCCGGAGAGCACCAAGCCGCTGCGTGAGCGCCGGGACATCAGCGAGGCGGTGCGCGCCAAGATCGCCGGCGGCAACGCCCGCCGCTTCTACGGCCTCGCTGCATGAAGGCCGCGCTGCTCGAAGCGCCCGGCCAGCCATTGCGGGTGCGCGACATCACCATCGAAGAGCCAGGGCCGGGCCAGGCTTGCATACGCGTCCGGCACTGCGGGGTCTGCCATTCCGATCTCAGCATCGTCGACGGCACGTTTCCCAGCCCGTTGCCGATCGTGCTCGGGCACGAGGCGGCGGGGGTGGTCGAGGCGGTTGGTCCCGGCGTCGCGGACCTCCATGTCGGCGACCACGTCGTGCTCACACCGTGTCCGCCGTGCGGCACCTGCTACTGGTGCGTGCGCGGCGAGCCGACCGTGTGCGTCAACGCCAGCGCGATCCAAACCAACACCTTCCCCGACGGGTCGACCGGTCTCGCGCTCGAGGGCCAAGTCGTCTATCGCGGCGTCGGGCTCGGCGCCTTTGCCGAGTACGTCGTCACGCCGGCCACCGGCGCGGTGAAGATTCCCGCCGACGTTCCGCTCGACGTTGCGTGTGTCATCGGCTGCGCTGTGCAGACCGGAGTCGGCGCCGTCCTCAACACGGCGCACGTCGAAGAAGGCGCCACGGTGTTGGTGATGGGTTTGGGAGGCGTCGGCCTGTCCATCGTCCAAGGCGCGCGGCTCGCCGGCGCGGCGCGCATCATCGTCTCCGACCCGGTTGCGGAGCGGCGCGCGACGGCCGTTCGTTTCGGGGCCACCGACCAGATCGATCCGACGACCGAAGACGTCATGGCGCGGGTGATGGAACTTACGCGTGTCGGTGTCGACTACGCCTTCGACGCCGTCGGTCGCGGCAGCTTGATCCAGACCGGGTTGGCTGCCACGCGCACAGGCGGGACAACCATCTGCGTCGGCGCGCCGCCGATGGATGATGTGGTCACCATCGCGATGCCGGCACTGTTCGTCGTCAGCGAGAAGAAGCTGCTCGGCTGCGCGCTCGGCAGCTCGAACTCGCTACGCGAGATCCCGCGCCTGGTCGGGCTGTGGCAGGCCGGAAGGCTCGACCTGGAGGCTCTCGTCACCGCGCGCCGACCGCTCGCAGACATCAACGTCGCCATGGAAGACTTGAAGGCGGGTCGTGGAATCCGCACGGTGCTGTCGATGGGTGGGTGAGCGCGGTGAGGTGAATTGCGCGCCCCAACAATCGGCCCGACGGTTCATTTCTTGCGGTGTGGAGGGACCGGTACTGCGGTTTCCAGCCGGTAGTACGAACGGGCTATTTGCAGTCGCGGCTGATTCGTGAATGCTGGTGGCGGCGACTGTAGACCACCAGTGAAGGGCGCACTGCATGGGGCGCGAAGCGATCAAGGTGCTCATTGTTGACGACCATCCGGTCTTCCGCGATGGGCTGCGGCAATGCCTGGAGGCGCGCAAAGGCTTGCGGGTCGTCGCCGCAGTCGGCGGCGGCGAGGAGATGTGGAAAGCGATGCGCATCCACGGGCGGCCGGACATCGTCCTCATGGACATCGAGATGTCGGGGGACAGTGGCATCGAGCTGGCGCGGGCACTGCGCGAAAAGCTCCCGAACGTCCGCGTCGTCATGCTCACGGCGTTCTCCGACTCGGAGCGCGTGTTCTCGGCCCTCAAGGCTGGCGCGGTGGGCTATTTGTTGAAGAACGTCGCGCCGGATGAGATCCGCGCGACGGTCGAGCGGGCAGCCGCCGGCGAGCCGATGCTCTCCGGAGAAATCGCCGGGCGCGTGCTGCACGAGTTCGAGCGTGAGCGTGCCGAAGAACGTGATCGCGCGCAGCTGGCCACGCTGACGCCGCGTGAGGAGGAGATCCTCAAGCTGCTCGCCACCGGTGATTCAAACCGCGAGATCGCCCAGCGCCTCTTCATCAGTGAGCAAACGGTGAAGAACCATGTGGCGAGCATCTTTCGCAAGCTCGAGGTGAACGACCGGACCAAGGCGGCGCTGCTGGCGGTGAAGTTGGGCGTGGGCAGCGAGAGATCCTCATGAGCCCGGCCGGGCGGTCGGCGCTGCGCGGCGCAGTGATTGTAGCCGGCGGGGCGCTCGTGGTCGCCAGCGTGCTCGCCATGCGGCGCCAAGACTGGCCGATCTACGTCGTGTTCTGCGTGCTCTCGGTCGTGCTGTTCCAGCCGTACGTGGAGGTCGTGCGCGGCGTGCCGCTGCCGATTCCGCTCCTGGCGACCACGTTGGGCTTCCTGTACATCGGCGGGCTGCCGATCGTCGCTTTGACCACCGTCCCGTCGCTGCTCACCTTGCTGTTGCGCTCGGTTTTGCCGCGCGATTGGCGCAAGCGAGGGCCGTGGGTACAAACCGGCGGGGCTGAGTCGGCAACCTACGTGCTCGGGTTGGGTGTCCGCTGCTGGATTGTGTCAATGCTCGTGCCGGGCCAACCACCGACTGCCCACCCGTGGGCCATGGCTGCTGCCGAGATCTGCGGGCATGCTGTTTGGCTGATGTTCGCCATCGCGCCGATCTACCCGGACCGACCGTTCTTCGTGATCTCCTCGGAGGGCGGCTTCCGGACGGCACTGAACGACATTTGGCTGGTCATCGTTCTCGCCCAGATCCCATTCGTCTTCCTCATCTCGTACGGCTATCGGGCGGAAGGGTTGGTGGGCGCGGCCGCGTGGTCGCTCTCGACCCTGGGCATCCACTTCATGCTCAAGCGCATGACCGAGCGACGGCTCAAAGTCGAGGAGCAGAACCGGCACTTGGAAGCCTTGAACCGCGAGCTCGAGCACCGCGAGCGCTTGTCGGCCATCGGCAAGATGTCCTCGGTCGTTTCACACCAGATCCTGCTTCAGCTCGGCGTCATCGGTGTGTATGCCGATCTGATCCGCAACGCCGATGCGGTGGGCGACCCGGCTGCGCGCCTCGCGCAGGCGCGTATCAACGCCGCAGCGATCGAAGGCGCGCTGCGCGACGTGAACCGTGTGCTCACCGACTTGTTGGTGTTCAGCAAAGATCTGCGCCTCAATCTGTACGAGCACCCGCTGCAGGGCCTCATCGACGAATGTTTGGAGGACTGCCACTCCGCGGCGATGGAGCGCGCCGTCACGTTGCGGTCCGAGTGCCCCACCGACGTCTCGCTTCTGCTCGACAAGCTCAAGATCAAGCAAGCCATCGTCAACGTCGTGCGTAACGGCATCGAAGTCTCGCCGCGTGAGGCTGAGGTCGTGGTGCGCACTACCGTCCAGGATGACGAGGTACGCGTGGCCGTGTCGGACCAAGGCCCGGGGATTCCCGCAGCGGATCGCGAGGCGATCTTCGCGCCCTTCTTCACCACCAAGGAGCACGGCACCGGCTTGGGCCTGGCCATTGCGCGCCAGTTCGTGGAGGCCCATGGCGGAAGGCTCCTAGCGGAGCCGGGCAACAGCCGACTCGGCGCCACCGTAGTCTTCCATTTGCCCCTGCGGCGCGGCGAGCACCAGGATGAGCCGGGCTAGTATCGGGGCTTGCGACCGCCTTGCAGCGCCTGCGGTTTCGTGCGACGACCCTTTTCGCGCAAAGGAGAGTGTCATGCGTCGTCTGGTGTTCGTTGCCGTCGCTGTTGTCGCTGGTCTTCCCCGCCTCGCCGGCGCGTCACACTGGGAGATTGACCCGCAGCATACGAGCGCGCAGTTCGCGGTGAGTCACCTGGTCGTATCCACCGTCCGCGGCACGCTCGGCACGGTGACCGGCTCGGTGAATCTCGATGAGGCGGACATTACCAAATCGTCGGTGCAAGCGACGATCGACGCAGCCGCCATTCTGACCCGTGACGGGATGCGCGACGAACATCTCAAGGGACCCGACTTCCTGTACGTCACCAAGTACCCGAAGGTGACGTTCAAGTCGAAGAAGGTCGAAAAGGTCGGGGAGGGCAAGTTCAAGGTCACCGGCGACCTGACGCTGCGCGGCGTGACCAAGGAGGTCGCCCTCGATGTCGGCGGGACACCCCAGGCGTTCCACGACCAGATGGGTGTGCTCAAGCTGGGCGGCGTCGCGAAGACCAGAATCAACCGCCACGACTTCGGGATGGAGTACAGCAAGACGCTCGTTGATGGCGGCGGCTTGGTCGTGGGGAACGATGTCGACATCATCATCGACATCGAGCTGGAAGAGGCCACCGAGTAAACGCGTCGACCCGACGGCGCCCGCATGGTGGACTTGCAGGCGCAAAGCGGGGTATACGATTGCGCTGAGGCCGGTGTGATCATTGTGAGGGGGAAGAGGTCAGTGTCTTGGACATGCATGCTGTCGTTCTCAAGGTGAGCGCGGATCAACTGCTGTCAGCGGCGCCATCGCTGCGTGCCATGGTCGTTCTCTACGTCGGTCCGGATCAGATCCTGCCGCTGACCTCGGCGCTTGGCGCCATCGTCGGCGTGCTGCTGATGTTCTGGCAACGGGTGGTCGGGATCGCCCGGAATGCCTGGCAGTGGGGCATGCAAAAGCTGCACGCCTCCGCCAAGCATCAGCCGTAGCTCGCCCACCGGGCGGCGTCCTGCCGCGCGTCTCGCGGGGCTCTGAGCGGGGACATGAAGCGAGTCATCATCATCGGCCTGGACGGGCTCGAACCCTCGATCGTCGAGCCCCTGCTCGATGCCGGCGAGCTTCCGAACCTCGCACGCATCCGGGCGAGCGGCGGATACGCGCGCCTCGCCACCACCTGCCCGGCGCAGACGCCGGTGGCGTGGTCGACCTTTGCGACGGGCACCAACCCGGGCGGCCATGGCATCTTTGATTTCGTCCGCCGCGACCCGAAAACCTATCTCCCCGACTACTCGCTCAACCGCTTCGAGCAGAAGGCTGCGTACCTGCCACCCAAGGCGGTGAACCTGCGCCGCGGCACGCCGGTGTGGGAGGTGTTGTCGGCTGCAGGCATTCCCTCGACCATCGTCCGCTGCCCGTGCACCTTTCCGCCGGACAACGTTCGCGGGCGCATGCTCGCCGGTATGGGCGTGCCCGACCTGCGCGGCGGACAGGGAACGTCGACGCTCTACACGTCGAGCGAGAGCACACAGGCCCAGGAGAGCGAGAAGGTGGTCCGCGTGCAGGCGGACAGCAGCGGGATCGTGACGACGCATCTCATCGGTCCGCGCAATCCGAAGACGCGCTCCGACTTCCAGTTCGACATCACCATCCGCCTCCAGCCGTGGGCGAAGAAGATCGTCCTGCAGTCCGACGGCCAGCCGAAGCGCATCGAGCTCCGCGAAGGAGAGTGGAGCGACTGGCTCAAGGTGAAGTTCAAGACCGGATTGCTGCAATCGGTCCGCGGCATGGTGCGCTTCTACTTGGTACGGCTCGAGCCGGTGTTCGAGCTGTACGCGTCTCCCGTCAATTTCGATCCCGAAGCGCCGATGTTTCCGATCAGCACGCCACCCGAGTACGCCAAGGAGCTGGCCGCGCAGCTCGGCACGTTCTACACGACCGGGATGGTGGAGGACCACAGCGGCCTGAACAACGGCCGCCTCAGTGAGTCCGCCTATCTGCAGCAGTGCGACGGCGCGCTGCGCGAGCGCGAGAAGATGATGCTGTACGAGATCGAGCGGCTCGAGCAAGGGATGTTGTTCTGCCTGTTCGACACGCCCGACCGCGTCCAGCACATGTTCTGGCGCTACCGAGAGAACGGCCACGCCGCCGGCGGCGCGACGGCGGAGTGGGCGCGGGTCATCGAGGAGCACTACCGCGCCTGCGACGCGACGATCGGTAGGGCGCTGGCGGCCGCGGATGATCAGACACTGATGGTCGTCATGAGCGACCATGGCATGAACAGCTTCCAGCGCGGCGTGCATCTCAACACCTGGTTGCACGACAACGGCTTGCTGGCATTGCGCACCGGCGTGACGCCCGGTGAAGCAGCCGGCGACTTCTTCCGCGGCGTGGACTGGGAGCGCACGCAGGCATACGCGCTCGGGCTGGGCGGCATCTACTTGAACCTGAAGGGGCGCGAGGGCAGGGGGACCGTCGACGCCGCCGCGGCGGCGCAGCTGCAAGCAGCCATCGTCACGGAGCTGACCGGTCTGGGCGATCCGCAACAGGGAAAGATCGCGATCCGCAGCGTCATGACCCGCGCTCAACTGTACGCCGGTCCCTACGCCGCCGAATCGCCCGATCTCGTCGTGAACTTCGCGGCGGGCTACCGCGTGTCGTGGGGCACGGCGCTGGGTGGTGTGCCGCACGGGCAGTTCGAGGACAACACGCGCAAGTGGGCAGGCGATCACATCGTCGACCCGTGCCTCGTACCCGGCGTGTTGTTCATGAATCGGCCGTTTGCAACCGCGGGCGCGCGCATGGTGGACATGGCGCCGACGATTCTCGCCGCGCTGGGCGTTCCGCCTGGTGCCGCCATGGAAGGGCAACCTCTCCTCACATGAGGACCCCTGATGCGATGGGGCCCTCGCTCGTGGTGCGGCGCGAGTCGGCCGTCACTATTCTCGTGCTGGCAATGTGGTTCGGATTGGTCGCCAGCGCGCTCGAGCTGGCCCTCCTGGCGGGGCGCAAGTTCGTTCTGCACCGCATGTTGTACCTGAGCCCGCACGTGGTCTGGATGGCGCCGCTCATGAATGTGCTGTGCCTGGTCATTGCCGCGTGCTGCTTGATCGGGATCGCTCAGCGCTGGCCGCGCGTGGGCTCACTGCGCGTCGCGGCGCTGGCGTTTGCCGGCATCGGGCTCCTGGGTCCGCTGTTCATGTACGGACCGTTGCACCCCGCCGCCGCGGTGCTACTCGCCGCCGGCGTGGCCACGCAAGCGGCGCGCTTGATCGCGGCGCGCGCCGACGGCTTCCGTGCACTCGTCCGGCGGACGACGGGATGGATGCTGGTTCTCGTCGTCGGCGCGGCTGTAGGAATCTACGGTTGGCAAGCGCTGCGCGAGCGCCGGGCGTTGGCGACTCTGCCGCCGGCGCCGCCCGACGCCCCGAACGTCCTGCTGATTTCGCTCGATACGGTGCGCGCCGCGAATCTCAGCCTGTACGGCTACGCCCGGGCGACCACGCCGCAGCTGGAGCGCTTCGCGCAGATCGGAGTGCGCTTCGAGCGGGCGCTGTCGACGGCGCCGTGGACGCTGCCGTCGCACGCCGGCATGTTCACCGGCCGCTTCCCGTCGGAGCTGTCCACCGACTGGCGGACGTCGATGGACACCACGTATCCGACGCTTGCCGAGGTGTTCCGTGCGCACGGCTACGTGACCGCCGGGTTCGTCGCCAACCTCCTGTATTGCGCCTTTGAAACCGGTTTGGGGCGCGGCTTCGTGCACTATGAGGACTACCACGTGTCTGCCGGCGAGCTGATGGAGAACGCGTCGCTCGCCTGTACCGTTGGCAATCTTGGCTGGACGCGCCGGATCATCCGGTTTCACGACCTCTTCGCGCGCAAGAGCGCGGCGGACGTGAACCGCGAGCTCTTGCACTGGCTCTCCGTACGTTCAGAGCGCCGCCCCTTCTTCGCCTTTCTCAACTACTTCGACGCGCACGATCCGTACCTGCCGCCGCCACCGTTCAATGTGCGGTTCGGTCCCGACAGGCCCGAAAGGTACTTGCTCGTCGAGCACTTTCATCGGGTGGGAACGCGCCTCGTCAAGGCATGCGTCTCGGCGTCCGGCATCGAATCGGAGATGGCTGCGTATGACGGGGCGATCGCCTACATGGACGATCAGCTCGGCCGCCTGTTCGACGAGCTGGGGAAGCGCGGGTTGCTCCGCAACACCGTCGTCATCGTGACCTCCGATCACGGCGAGCAGTTTGGGGAGCACGGTTTCTTCGAGCACGGAAACAGCCTCTACTGGCCCTTGCTGCACGTGCCGCTGGTCATCTCGTTTCCTGAACGCGTGCCCGTGGGCGGCATCGTGCACGAATCCGTGAGCCTCAGTGACCTGGCGGCTACGGTGATGGATCTTGCCGGTATGCCGAACGAGGCGCGGATTCCGGGAGACTCGCTCGCGCGCTACTGGCGCGGGGCTGCGGGGCGCGAGGATCCGTCGAGGGAAGTGCGGCTCTCCGAGTTCAAGCCAAGGAGCCCGCGAGGAGCGCTGACGTCCGTCGTCTCCGCCGGACGGCACTACATTCGATACGCCGATGGACGCGAAGAGCTGTTTGACCTCGAGCGTGATCCGGCGGAGGAGCACGACCTCGCCCAGTCGGACGACGGGCGCCACGCGCTGGAGGAGGTGCGGTCGGCTCTGGAAGAGCTCAAGCGCAGTCGGCCCTCTCTCTCAGGCGCCGCGACGGTCAGCGTCACTTCGGCGCGCACTCGTTGAGTGCCGCGGTGCAGATCGCCCTCGACGGGGGTGCCGCAACCGGCCCCGGCAGTTGGCGCTGCGATTGTGTCGCTCACGACGGTTTTGTATGGAGTGCGTGCGAAAGTGCAGGGCCGCCATTCATAGTGCTGCAAAGACGAGTGCGGCAACGACGCATGCGCCCGACGCGCCCGTCCTCACCGAGGGTGGGCGTCGCCGTGGGCTGCGTCTGTTTGCGGTGGTGGTGGTTGCCTGGTTGCCGGCGCTGGTTGGGCATGATGCAGTGCAGTCCGCAGCCGCACTCTTTCCGTTAGCCGAGTCGCCGCACCCGTACTTCGTACCCGGCCACGCCGGGCTCCTCTACCTGTGGACGCCGCTGGTGGTCGCCAGCGCGTGTCTGCTGTTCCTTTCGCCGGGCCTGTTCCTGGCGCTCGCGTTCGACGCGCCGCAGAGCATCGGCGAGTCGGTCGTGTACGCACTGCCGCTCAGCATGATCGCGATCAGCAGCGTTGCCGGTGTTGTGCAGGCGATGATGGGCAGCCCGCTCTGCGGCGGCGCGTTCGCGGCGGTCGTCGTCGCGTGCGCGCTCGCCGGCTGCGGATGCTGGCTCGTACGTCTGCCGCGGCGGCGTGCGCCGGTGTGGCCACTCGATGAGCCGTACGCGCGCGCCACGGTGCTCTCGATGGTTGCGGGCATCATGCTCTGTGTGATGGCGCTGGCTCCCAAGTTCTATTGGGACAGCTTCAACGAGGATGGCGCCGACGTGTACGAATCGGCGCGGCTGCTCCTGGTGCAAGCCGTGCCCTTCTGGCCTCGTGTGGTCGGGCCGATCGCCTCGGCCGGGGGGGTCGCCGAGTTTCCTGGAATCAACTCCATGCTGTTCGCGTTTCCGGTCTCATGGTTCATCCGGTTGTTCGGCGAGGTTGAAGCCGCGGCGCGGCTACCGTTCTTGTTGTTCCTGGTCGCGCTGTATGCTGGCGTGCTAGCCGTCGCCCAGCATGGTCGGGCGGGGCCGTTCGGTCTGGCCGAACGGTGGCTGATGTGGTTGGGCTTGGCCGTCTACACCGTGGTGATGGCTTTCAGCGCAACCTACAGCCCCTACACCGCCGACGTCGCGAGCCCAGCCGTCCTCGATACGCTGACGATGGCTTGCTTCCTGGGCTTCGTCCTGGCGTTTCTGCAGCGGCGCCGGGTGTGGACCTGCCTGTTTCTCGGCCTGACCTTCATCTCCTACGCGGACGGCTTGTTGCTCGTCGGTCTGTGGTTGGTAGCGGTGGCGCTCATCTGGAAGCCGCGCCCGTGGCGCCAGCTGGCGTTGGTTGTCGCCGCCGCGCTGGGCTGTCTCCTCGTCGGCGCCGCGGCGCCGCGGATGCTTGCCGTCGTCGGTTTGCCGGTGCCCGGTTCCGAGTTCGGTGTGCGCGCGCTCATCAGGCGCTTTGCACTGCTGCGCTGGGATGATTGGCGGCGCGTTCTGTTCGTGGTCGTGCCCGGTGGAATTTTCCCCGCGTTTGCACTGGCGGCGTGGCGCCGGCAGGACCAGGTGTCGCGGGCATTGACGCTTACGACGCTCGCCTACTTTGTACTCTTCTACTTCCAGGCGCACGTCGCCTTGCACCACTTCGTTCCGCCGATGCTGCTGCCGCTGGTCGTCTTCTGGCGCTGGGATGTGGTGGCGAGCCCTCGCACGCGGCGGTTGTTGCTCGGTGGCTGCGCCGCCGCCGGAATCGCGGCGCTGCTGCTCTCGCTGCCGCAGACTGCCAGCTTGGACACCATCGAGCGGCGCGTTGGCGCCACAATCGAAGATCGCATCGAGGGCTACGACCGCGTCGACCCACTGGCGTTTCGCCGCTCGCGCTTGCTGCGCTACCTGTTCCCGGTCGGCTGGGACCGGCGCGTACCGTTCGACAGCTACGGTGCGTCGCACCTCGTCCTGAACTACTATGCGCACCGGACGAGCGGCGATCGCCATCTCAACTACGTGATGCAGCCGGCGGCTGACGCGGCGCCGGCCGGCATGCGGCTGGTCGCCGACGAGGACGACGTGGCGCTGTACGTGCGCAGTGACGAGGTCTGGGCCAGCCAGCTGGCGCTGCGACCCGCAACGCCGGCGGGGAGCGGGCTGTATGTGATCCCGCGCGCGATGATGTTTCGTGCGTTGCCGGCGGAGGAAGGATCGACCGTCATCGACGTGAGGGTTCTTCTGCAGCGGGCCGGGATCGACGCCAGCGCGATCCTGGGTCGGCTGCCGTGACGTCACGCATGGGTGACCGGCGTATCGGGCTGCCGCGAGCCAGCGGCGCCATCGTGTTGCTCGGGATCGCGGTCTACGTGGCGAACGTCTATCGCTACCAGCGCGTTCAGTGGGACGACGCCTACATCACGTATCGTTTCGCGCAGCATCTCGCCGAAGGTCGCGGCCTGACTTGGAACGCCGGCGGCGGGCCGGTCGAGGCGTACAGCAGCCTGTTGCAGGTTGGGCTGCTGGCGCTCGGGATGCGCGCCGGCATCCGCCCCGAAGTGGCGAGTGTAGCGATCAGCGTCGTCGCGGTCCTCGCCACGGTCGGCATACTCTGGTTCGTCGTGCAGCGTCAGGTCGGCGCCGTACATCCGATCGCTGCGTTCGTGCTCGGGCTCTATCTCGCCGACCAGACAACCGCGATTAACTCGACCTCGGGTCTGGAGACGCAGCTCTTCGTTGTTCTGCTGTGCGCTGCGTACGCGCTGGCCATCGCCTACGTGGAGTCGTTCCGCTGGTCACTCGCCATCGGGTTGGCCGTCATGGTCTTCCTGACGCTGCTGTGTCGGCCGGAGGGGGTCTTGTATGGAGCCGGTCTCTACGGCGTGCTCGGTTGGTACTGCGTGCTGCGGGTGGACGACGCCGCGGATCGACGCCGCGGGCTGCAGGCCCTGGCCGTGTCCGTCGGCCTGCTTGGCTCGCTCGGGGTGATCTACGGCGTGTCGAAATATGCGTACTTCGGATACCTGCTGCCGAACCCGTACTACGTGAAGTCGAACCGGCTGTCTTTCGCAGGACTCCTCCGAGTGCTCTTCTTTCTGAGTCACATTGCGGTGTGGTACGGCCCTCTGACCTTGGCCGTCGCGCACCAAGGCCTGCGTGACGTGTGGTTGGCGCATCTGCAGGCGCTGCGGGTGCGCGTGAAGGTGTGGCTGACCGTTGGTCCACCGGTGCTGGGGTTGGCCTACTATGTGACCATCGTTCACGAGGTCGGCAACGCACACCGCTTCTCGTTTGCCGCGTACTGGTACTTCGTGCTTGCGGCGGCGATCCTGCTCTCCGTGGCGCGCCGGTCCGTCCCCGAACGTCTGATACAACGCATCGCCCTGGCTGGCGCGATCTACGCCGGCGTTCTCATTGCCTATCAGGGAACCTGGCGGTTGGCACCGTTGCCGGTGCCGGCCTTCAACCAGTACTTCTTCAAGATCGCCGCCGCGTTGAAGGACACCGGATTGGGATCGCGGGCGACGGTGATGTGCAACGCGGCGGGCATCATCCCCTACGTCAGTGGTTTCAATCAGGTCGACCCGGTGGGACTGACGGACAATGTTCTCTCCGGCCGGACACCGATGACCCCCGAGGAGCGCGAGCGCTACCTGTGGAGTCGCGACGCGGACGTCTATCTCGGCTTCGAGCCGCCGGCGCAGCCGGACGCCCAAACCGCCGACGAGGATCCGCGGATGAACACTTCCTACGTGACCCGCGTTTTGATAGGTCGCAGCATGTCGCTCGTCTCGAGCCGGGTGTTCGTGCAGGATCGCGGGCTGCTGCACGCGCGAATGCGAGAGCTGCGAGACCATTGGGACTGGGTTGGTGAACTGGAATGGCCGGGATGGCAGCCGCTGAAGAGTTTTCTGTATGTGCGCAAAAGCTCGCCCCATGCGGCGTTGCTGCGCGATCAACTCGTGAGGATCATCGCTACCACTCCCGAGCGCGTCGATCTGAATGATCTGCGCTGGCGAACAGTAAGGTGAGTGCAATGGCAGCGGCAGGAGAACTGAAGGAAGGCATCGGGCCGCCGCGTGCGGGTGGCTGGCAGCTGGTCAGCGCGTCGCTCCTGGTTGGCGCAACGTTCGGCGCTGGCGAAGCGGCGTGGGTGCTGTGCTTCGAGCATAGCGTCCGCGCCGTCGATGTGACGTTGCTCTTTCTGTACGGCTGCGCCGGCTACGCGCTGGCCGCGGCGGCGGTTGCCACGGGCGTCGTCATCGGACAGCGCCTGTTGGGGCGGTCTCGGGGTACCGTTGGCGGCACCGTGAGGTTCAGTGACGCGGTGGCAATTGTGGTGTCCATCACGGTGTCGGCGCGTATGCTCTCTGCGTTGGCGCATCTTGGACGCCCGAAGCTGGCGTGGCTGATCCCCGGGTGCATCCTGACGGGCGTCGCCGTCGGATGGGTGGCTCGCTGGCTCACGGCGCGCATCCCGCTGCTGCACCGGAGCGCGACGTGGTGGGGGTTGAGCGCCGCCGGGCTGGCGATCGGTCTTGCGGGTGCCGGCCTGACTGGCGAACGTGGCGCCTTGACGTGGTACGTCGCCGGGGTCAGCGCGGGGCTCGTCCTCGTCTTTGCGCCGCTGCTCTGGCGCGTTCCCGTCTCGTACCGTTGGCCGCGTGGCGGCGTGGTGACCCTTTGGCTCTTCGCGGCGATTGCCGTGATGCCATTTGGTGTGGCGGCCCTGCAGCGGCTGCGGCCGGTGCCGTTGCCGGCCAATCCCGCGCGGCTGAACGTCCTGCTCATCTCCGTGGACACGTTGCGGCGGGATCGGCTCGGCTGTTACGGCTTTGCGCATGCGCACACTCCGAATATTGATGCCCTGGCCGGCGCTGGCGTCCTCTTCGAGGAGGTTCTCTCGCCCGTCCCGCTGACCGGGCCCTCTCACACCACGATGCTGACCGGCGTCTACCCGGTGCACCATGGTGCCTACGCCAATGGTGTAGCGCTGCGCGACGACGTGGTGACTCTTCCAGAAATACTGGCACATGCGGGATACCGCACCGCCGCGTTCGTCAGTGGTTACACGTTGCGGAACGTCTCTCTCGGCTTGGCCAGCCGCTTCCACCACTACGACGAGGACTTCGCGCTCTGGCCGCCGCTCCCGGACGTGGTGTTACTGAACCTCAGCCTGCCGCACTTGGCCGCGCAGTCATCGCGGGCGCTCGGATATCCGATTGAGCAGGTGCAGCGTCGCGGCCTTCGCACCACAGAGCGTGCCTTGGCGTGGCTGTCGCGGCATCGCGATCATTCGTTCTTCGCGTTCGTCCACTACTTCGATGCCCACGGACCGCACGTTGCGCCGCCGCCGTACGACAGGATGTTTGCTCCCAACGACCCTCCCCAGGCGGACGAGTCGGAGTTCTACTTCAACCGGCCGGTGCGCCTGAGGCTCGTCTCCTCTCCCAAGGGGATCGCGCACCTCACCAACATGTACGACGGTGAGATCGCCTACGCCGACGAACAGGTGGGGCGCCTCCTGAGCGGGCTGGAAGCGCTCGGGCTGGCGGACAACACGCTGGTGATCTTCACCGCGGACCATGGCGAGAGCCTCACCGAACACGACTTCTTTTTCGACCACGGCGAATACCTCTACGAGACTTGCGTGCGCGTCCCGCTGATCATCCGCTTTCCCGATCGGCGCTACGCCCAGATCCGCAAGACGGGTCAGGTTCGCCTCGTCGACTTGACGCCCACCATTCTGCAGCTGCTGGGTATCAAATCGCCGGTGTCGTTCGACGGGAAGAGCCTCGTGCCCATCCTGGAGGGCTCGGAGCCGCCCGGGCAGCGGGTGAGCTTCGGCACGATACGGCTCGGCGAGGGTGAAGACGTGCGCTCACGCTTCTATGTGCGGCAGGACGGCTACAAGCTCATCTGGAATCTCGACCGGCGCGAGGAGGCCAGTACCCGCCCGGCGGTCGAGGAGCTCTATGATCTCACGCGCGACCCCGATGAGTTGCACAACGTGATCGCGCAAGCGCCGCCGGCACTCGAGCCGTTGCGCAGTCGGCTGCAAGCGTGGGTGCAAGAGAAGGCAGAGCCCGCATCTGCCCTGAGTGACAGTGTGAAAGAGCGACTGCGTGCACTCGGATACTGATGAAGAACGCCCCGCACCTCGTGGTGTTCTTCGCCGCGCTGCTGCTCGTCCAGGCCGTACGCCTCGGCGGGCTCGGGACCCAGGCCGTCGCACCGCTGTTCATCCCCTACCGCGGCTACGTTGATTTCGATCACGCCTACTACCCGGCGGGGGAGGCCATCCGCAACGATCCGTCGCAGCTCTACCGTGGGGCGGAGTACGATCCGCCCACCGGTGGCCTGCGGGTCACTAGCGTGGCGCAGTTCGTGAACATCCCGCTGGTGGCGTGGCTGTTTGTTCCCTTCACCGTGATGCCGCTCCCATATGCTGGGACGGTGCTGCTCATCATCAACATCGGCGTCGCGCTCGCCTGCTTGCATCTGGTGCAGCGGCGTATCGGCAACGTCCGTCCGCTCTGGCGCTGGGCGATCACGCTCGCCTTCGTCACCAGCGGGCCGCTGATGAATGCGCTCAATCTTGGACAGACGACGCCGCTGGTCCTGCTGCTGCTGCTGCTCGGTGAAGCGAGCCTGCACCGCGGTCATGAGGCGCGTGCCGGGCTGTGGCTCGGACTGGCTGGGCTGATCAAGATACCGCCGCTGCTCCTGCTGCCGTACTTCGTACTGCGGCGGCGCGGGCGTGTGGTCGTTGCGGCGAGTGCGACGCTGCTCCTGGCGGTTGCCGTGTCAGTGCTGTGTTACGGCTGGGGGTTGCATGCCACCTACTTCAGGACGACCATTCGCGGCCACGCTGGGACGGCGCTGGCGGCCCACAACTGCCAGTCGCTTGATGCGTTGCTGGCCCGGCTGTTTACGGATGCGCCGTTGCAATCGTGGCAGCCGATGGCCCTGCCCGCCGAGCTCCTCATGCTGAGGTGGGTGCTCCTCGCCGCCTGGCTCGCCGTCTGCGCATGGGCGCTGCGCGCGCCTGCAGCCGTGAGCTACCCGCGTATGCTGCTGGAGGCCGGCATCGTGATGTGTACCAGCCTGGTTGCCTTACCGATATCCTGGTCGCACTACGGTGCCTGGCTCCTCCCGGTCGCCGTGGCGGCCGGTGCTGCGATAACCGCCATGCAGCGCGAGAGCGTGCCGCTCTGGCCGGGTGTGCTCCTGGCGCTCGCGGTGCTGCTGATCAACTTTCCCGAGCCGCCACCGCCGACGCTGCAACGGCTGAGCGATCAGTTGTGGTTTCGCGTCGCCGTCTCGCATCAGTTCTTCGGCACGTCTCTGCTGTTCGCGGTGTGTGTCTGGTGCGTGCGGCAGGCGCCGCGGCGATCATGAAGCGTCCGCGGTCGAAGAAGCCGCCGGTGCCTGCGCGCGCCACGCCCGAGCGCAGAGCGGCGCCGGCAGCGCGCGCTGCCGTGCCATCGTCACGTCGGACCGGCATCGCGTGCCTGCTCGCCCTGTTGTGCTTCCTGGTCTACCTCAGCAACTTGCGCCCGATATCGGCGTGGGACTCGATTCCGGCGCGCTTGCTGCCGTTCAGCATCTTGCGCGAAGGCAACTTCGATCTGGACGAGTTCCCCTGGCTGCTGCGCTTGAGCCCGAAGCCCTATTTCCTACGTCACGGCCCATACGGCCACTGGCTGTCGCGCTATCCCATCGGCGTACCGGTCGTGGTGGCGCCACTCTCCGCCCCGGTGGTGTGGTGGTTGCACCATGCGAGGATTCCTGACGACGACGTGCGCTTTCGTCTGGCGACGGTCGTCATGGAACGGGTGGCGGCGGCGCTGATTGCCGCACTGTCGGTGGGCTTGATGTTCGTCACTCTCAGCATGATGGCGTCGACATCGATGGCGGTTGCCCTGGCGCTGGTCTACGGTCTGGGCACGAATACGTGGGTGACCGGTAGTCAGGCGCTATGGCAGCACGGCTTGGCCGAGCTGGGTATGGCGGGGCTGACCCTGTTCCTGATCGCGCCGGACACGCGGCGCAACGCGGTGGCGGCCGGCGGATGTGCCGCCGTGGCGGTGTTGGCGCGTCCGACGATGGTGGTGGTTGCCCTCCTCGCGCTGGTGTTCGTGTGGCGTGAACGGCGCAGTCGACTCGCTGCCTTTGCGAGCCTCCCGGTTGCCGGCGTGGTCATGATGCTTGCCTACAACTTGCGTCTGGTCGGCATCGTGACCGGGGCATATCAACGCGGGCACTTTCTCGTCCCGAGTGTCTGGCGTGCCTTGGGGTTGCTGTTCAGTCCGAGCCGCGGTCTCTTCGTCTACACCCCCGCGGCGCTGCTGGCGCTGCCGGCGCTGCTGCGCCGCAGCGGCGCCATGCCGCGATGGGGACTCTACCTGCCGTTCGTGCTGCTGGGGTACTTGCTGTTGTACAGCGCGTGGTCGGGGTGGTGGGGCGGAGAGTGCTACGGGCCGCGTTTTCTCACCGACGTGTTACCGGCGCTGGTGGTGTGCGCCGTCCCGACCGTGGAGCGCTTGTGGCGATCAGCACCGTGGCGGGTGCTGCTGATCGCGCTGGCCGGGTGGGGCGTCGTCGTTCAGGCCATCGGCGTCTACTGGGACGACAACACGTGGAACAAGTTCCCCGTTCGGGTGGATCGGCAATCGAGGCGCGTGTGGGACTGGTCCGATCCGCAGATCGTGCGGGCGGCGGGCGTTGGCTGGCACGGAAGCGATCTGGCGGGGGTGTTGTGGCAGGTGCTCACGGACCCGCGGCCGGCGCTGCTGCATCCGCTGCCGGCCGCGGGGCTCGCCGGGGAGATCACGGCTGACGAGACGCTGCCGGTGCGTCTGCGCGCCGGCAACAGTCGCGTGCTGGACCTACGCATCACCAATCAGGGGACGGCCACGTGGCCGGCATTCAGCGATTACGGATACCTCCAGGTCGAGCTGGTATGGGGATGGCGGCAGAACGGCGCGCCCCTCGCGGGTGTCGGCGGCTTCGTGCGGTTGCCGCGCAACCTTGGACCCGGCGAGTCGGCGCGCCTGCGCGCTCGTATCGAGGCGCCGGCCAGCCGCGGCGCCTACGAGCTGGAGCTCACCGGCGTGCAAGTGCTCGACGTCGACCAAGGCAGCTTCGTCGGTGCCAGCCTCCGTTTGCCCACTCAAGTTGACTGATGGATTGTCTCCGAACGCAGAGGTGGCCATGAAGATTGTTGTGACCGGAGCCACCGGCTTCATCGGCCGGGCGCTCGTGCAGAAGCTGCTGGCGGATGGCCACTACGTGACGGCATTGACCCGCGACGTGGCCCGCGCGGCCCGCCGGTTGCCCGTGCGCTGTGTCTGCACTGCGTGGGACGCGCACGCGCCGGAACCAGCTGCGCTGCGCGCGGCCGACGTGGTCGTGCATCTGGCGGGTGAGGGGGTTACGGACGCGCGCTGGACTGCGGACCGCAAGCGCGCCATTCGCGCCTCGCGTGTTGAAACGACGCGCGCGCTCGTCGATGCCATCGCGTCGCTGCCGGCGCATGAACGGCCACGGGCTTTCGTTAGCGCGTCGGCGATCGGCTACTACGGTGCCCGCGGCGATGAGGAGCTCGACGAGCGCTCTGCGGCGGGTGACGGCTTTCTCGCGGAAGTGTGCACCGCGTGGGAAGGCGAAGCGTTCAAGGCCCGCGCTCTCGACCTGCGCACGGTCGCCGTCCGCACCGGCGTGGTCCTCGGCGCATACGGCGGGGCCTTGCGGCAGATGCTGCCGCTGTTCCGCGTGGGTGTCGGCGGCCGCATCGGACCGGGGACGCAATGGATGAGTTGGATTCACCTCGACGATCTCGTGGCGCTGTTGGCGTGGGCCGTTGAGCGTCCGGAAGTGACCGGGCCGGTGAACGGCGTCGCGCCGGCGCCGGTCACCAACGCGGCGTTCACTGCGGCGCTGGGGCACGCCCTCGGCGTGCCGGCGTTCCTCCCGGTCCCCGCGGCGGCGCTTCGTCTGGCGCTCGGCGAGATGTCCACCGTACTCCTTGCCAGCCAGCGGGTGCATCCACGGGCTGCCGAGCAGCTGGGCTTTGCCTTCCGCTACCCGCGGCTGGAAGCGGCGCTGGCCAATCTCTGCAACGACCTGAGCGAGGAGCTCATATCCGAGCAGTGGCTGCCGCGCCGCCCCGAAGAGGTCTTCGGCTTCTTCTCCGACGCCCGCAACCTCGAAAAGATCACGCCTGGATTTGTGCACTTCCGCGTGCTGAGCACGACGACGCCGGAGCTGGGTGCCGGCACCTGCATGAACTACCGCCTGTCGTTGCACGGCGTGCCAATGCGCTGGCAGAGCCGGATCGAGACGTGGGAGCCGCACCATCGATTCGTCGACGTGCAGACGCGCGGGCCGTACAAGCTGTGGCAGCACACGCATCACTTCGAGCCATTCAACGGCGGCACCATCATGCGAGACCACGTCCGTTACGTAGTACCCTTCGGAGCGATCGGCAGCCTGGTTGCAGGCCGGCTGGTGGCGCGCGACATCGAAGCGATCTTTGACTTTCGACGGGCGAAGATACATGAGCTGTTCGGGCGAGGGTGATGATGCGTACCAAGACGAATGAAACGGTGGCGGTGCCGGCGCTGCCCGTGCGAGTGCCCTTGCGCCATCAGATCGCAGCACGATTGGTGCTGCGACGCCTCTCGGACTGGCGCAGCGGTTGTCTGACCATGTCCCTCCCGGATCGCTCGGTGATGCGTCTCGGCGATCGGGCGGCGTCGCCCCAGGTAACCGTCACCGTCAAGAACTGGGCGTTCTTCTGGCGCCTGCTCACCGCCGGCGACATCGGCGCCGGCGAGTCGTACATGGCCGGTGAGTGGGAGTGCAGCGACCTGGTCGGGCTGTGCCGGCTGTTCATCGAAGACCAGTCGATGCTCGACGCGCAGTCGGTCTGGACTTGGACGAGCCGCCTGCAACATCACGTGCTGCGGCTCATCAAGGCCAATACCGTGCGCGGCAGTCGCCACAACGTTCAGCGCCACTACGACCTCAGCAACGACCTCTTCCGGCTCTTCCTCGATGCGTCGATGACCTACAGCTGTGGGATCTTCGCGGACGACACGACCTCGCTGGAAGTGGCGCAGCAGGCGAAGATCGACGGCATCTGCCGGCAGCTCGCGCTGCGCCCCGGCCTGGAGGTGCTGGAGATCGGCAGCGGCTGGGGTGCGTTCGCCATGCACGCGGCCCAGCAGTACGGCTGCCGCGTGACCTCGCTGACGCTGTCCGCGGAGCAGCTGCAGCTGGCACGCGAGCGGGTGCGTGCGGCCGGTCTCGAGTCGACGGTGGACATCCGCCTGTGCGATTACCGGCAAATCACCGGGCAGTTCGATTGCATCGTGTCGATCGAGATGTTCGAGGCGGTCGGTTACGAGCACTACGGTGCGTTCTTCGGCGTCTGCGAGCGCCTGCTGCGGCGGCGCGGCCGCATGTTCCTGCAGACCATCACCATCCCGGATCAGCGCTTCGACGCCTATCGGCGCGACTTCGACTGGACGCAAAAGTACATCTTCCCGGGCAGCCTGCTGGCGTCCGTGCACGCGGTCTCGCAGGCGCTCAAGCGCCACACACAGCTGCGCATCGAATCCCTGCGCGACATCGGCACGCACTACGCCCGCACGCTGCGCTGCTGGCGCGAACGCTTTCTCAGCCGCGTGGATGAGGTCCGGCGGCTCGGGTTCGACGACCGTTTCATCCGCATGTGGGAGTACTACCTGGCGAGCTGCGAGGCGTCGTTTGCAGCGCGATACATCTCGAACGTGCAGCTCGTCATGGCACGGCCAATGACGCCGCCCGCCGGATCTCAGTAGAGGACTGCCCCCGCGTAACTTCTGATGCGGAGGTTTCTGATGACTCGATGGTCTGGGCGCAGCCCGCTCGTTCTGGCCGCGACGCTCTGCCTGTCGATCGCGACGGGCAGCGCCGCCAAAGAGATTGAAGGCGTCCGCTTCGCCGACAGCTATCGCGCCCACGACGTGACCATGCCGTTGAACTGCGTCGGTCTGTTGCGCTTCAAGATCTTCATCAAGGGATACGTGGGAGCGCTGTACCTGGGTGAGGGGGTGCCGGCGCGTGATGTCTTGTCCGACGTGCCGAAGCGCCTGGAACTGTCGTACTTCTACGCGATCGCCGGCAAGGATTTCGCCGCCGCGACGACCCAAGGGATGGAGGCCAACGTCGGCACCGAAGCCCTGGCGCGCCTGCGGCCACGGCTCGACAAGCTGAATGCCCTCTACAAGGACGTGCAGCCGGGGGATCGCTACGCGCTGACGTACATCCCGGGCGTGGGGACGGAGATGGCGTTGAACGGGCAGCCGTTGGGTAGAGTCGACGGCGCGGAGTTCGCCTCCGCGGTGTTCGCCATTTGGTTGGGATCGAAGCCGCTCGACGAGTCACTCAAGTCACAACTGCTGACGTGCCGCTGACCGCGATCACGGCACTCCACCAAGATGGCCGCGCCATGAAGATCGCCATCGTCGGGACGGGGATCTCGGGAATGCTCGCGGCGTACCTGTTGAGCGACGAGCACCAGGTGACCGTTTTCGAAGCCAACGACTACGTCGGCGGCCACACCAACACCATCAACGTCGAGCTGCACGGCGCGACCTACGCCGTCGATACGGGCTTCATCGTCTACAACGAGCGCACGTATCCGAACTTCATTGCGCTGCTGCACCGGCTCGGGGTGGCGTCGCAGCCGAGCACGATGAGCTTCAGCGTCAAATGCGACCAGACCGGGCTGGAGTACAACGGGACGTCGGTGAACACGCTTTTCGCGCAGCGGCGCAATCTGCTGCGCCCCTCCTTCTACCGCATGGTGCGTGACATCCTGCGCTTCTTCCGCGAAGCGCCCGCGTTGCTGCAGGACGGCGATGCGGGCCAGACGCTCGGCGCCTACCTTGCGGCGAACCGCTACTCGGAGGAGTTCGTCGAGCAGCACATCCTGCCGCTCGGCGCGGCGATCTGGTCGGCGGACCGCACGCAGATGCGCGACTTCCCGGCGCGTTACTTCGTGCAGTTCTTTCACAACCACGGCTTCCTCGCCGTCGCCAACCGCCCGCAATGGCGGGTGATCCGGGGCGGGTCGCGGCGCTACGTCGAGGCGCTGACCCGCCGCTATCGCGATCGCATCCGATTGAAGGCGCCGGTCCAGGCGATCCGCAGGCATCGGGACCACGTTGCGCTAACGCCCCGCGGGAGCGACAACGAGCGCTTCGATCACGTCGTCATCGCGGCGCACAGCGACCAGGCACTCGGGATGCTCGCGGATCCGAGCGACCTCGAGCGCGAGGTTCTGAGTGCATTCGCCTATCAAGAGAACCAAGCGATCCTGCACACCGACGCGTCGATCCTGCCGCGGCAGCGCCGGGCCTGGGCCGGCTGGAACTACCACCTCTTGCGCGGAGGACGCGGACGGGTGGCGATCACGTACAACATGAACATCCTGCAGAGCCTGCCAGCACCCGAACAGTTCTGCGTCACCTTGAACCACGCCGATGCGATCGATCCGGCGAAGATCATTCGGCGCGTCATCTATCACCACCCCGTCTACACGCCCGCCACGGTGGTCGCGCAGCAGCGCCATCACGCCATCAGCGGCGTCAACCGTACGCACTTCTGTGGCGCGTACTGGGGCTACGGATTCCACGAGGACGGCGTCAACAGCGCGCTGGCGGTTTGCAAGCCGTTCGGAAAGGATCTCTCACCATGCACAGTTGCATCTACGAGGGCCGCGTCCGACACCGCCGTTTCAGCCCCGTTGAGCATACCTTCACCTATTCACTCTTTCTGACGTACCTCGATCTCGACGAGCTACCGGCCCTGTTCAAGGGTCGCTGGCTCTGGTCGTCGGATCGCTTCGCGCCGGCCTGGTTTCGCCGCCGCGACCACCTCGGCGACCCCGCCGCGCCGCTCGCCGACTGCGTGCGCAACCTGGTGCGCGCGCATACCGGCACGCGGCCCGAGGGGCCGATCCGACTGCTCACGCACCTGCGGTACTTCGGCTACTGCTTCAACCCCGTCAGCTTCTACTTCTGTTACGACCACACCGACGCGCACGTCGAGACCATCGTCGCCGAGGTCAACAACACGCCGTGGGGCGAGCAGTACTGCTACGTGCTCGGCGAATCACTGAACGAAGGTGACGGTACCAACAAGCGCTACCGCTTCAGGAAGATGTTCCACGTGTCGCCGTTCATGGACATGGACATGCTGTACGACTGGCGCTTCGTTGAGCCGGGTGCGCAGCTCACGGTCCACATGGACAACATGAAGGGTGGCACGAAGTTCTTCGATGCCACGATGACGCTGACGCGGCGAGAGATCAGCGGGCCGCTGCTGGCCCGCACGCTGCTGCGTCATCCGTTCATGACCGGCCGGGTGATCACCGGCATCCACGCGCAGGCGCTGCGCCTGTGGCTCAAGGGCAGCCCGTCCTACGCGCATCCCACGCCCAAGAAGCCCCAGCCGGCGGCGCGCGGGACATGAGCGATTCCGTCTCGTCGTCCGGTTCCCACGCGGCGTCGGCGGGGAAACCCGCCCTGCCGTTCCCGCCGGCGCTGCGCCGCCTGGTCAACTTCGCCGGCTTCTACATCGGTTGGTATTCCTGTGTCGCCGGAGCCGGAGAGGGACGACCGCTGATCGGCCCCGCCGTGGTCGCCGGCCTCTTGGTGCTCCATCTGTTGCTGACGTCCGAGCCTCGACGCGACGCGCGTCTCATCCTGCTGGTCGGTCTCATCGGAACCTTCACCGACTCCTTCCTGGCGGTCATCGGCGTCTTCTCGTTCACTCACGGCGCACTGGTCGCGTGGCTGTGCCCGCTCTGGCTCTCATCCATCTGGGCGCTGTTCGCGACGACGCTCAACGCTTCGATGGGTTGGCTCCTGGGACGATATGTCATCGCCTCGATCTTCGGCGCCCTTGGTGGGCCGCTCAGTTACTACTACGGCGCGCGGCTCGGGGCGCTGGCGCTGCATCGCAACGTCACCTTCAGCTTGGGCTGCCTGGTCGTCGCGTGGGGCGTGACGATGCCGGTCCTGGTGAGGTTGGCGCAGAGGTCTGCCCCGCAGGCCGCGCGCGCGCACTGAAGACGGCGGTTCGGGCTCGCCTCGCTGTCGTCAGAGCCCGAGACGCTTCATCATGCGGTACAGCGTCGTGCGTTCGATGCCGAGGGCGCGCGCGGCTTCGGCGCGCTGGCCGTGTGCGGCCTCGAGCGCCGCGCGGAGGCGTGAGGCGGCGGCTTGATCCAGCGCCTCCTGCAACGTGCCGCCGCTCGCCGCCGGCGGCGGCCTGCTGGTTTCTTCGAGCAGCAGATCCTCCGGTGTGATCTGCGCGCCGCGCGCCAGCACAACGGCGCGCTCGATCGCATTCTCCAGCTCCCGCACATTGCCCGGCCACGTGTGACCCAGCAGCGCCTGCTCGGCGTCGGGCGCCAGGGTCAGCTGGCGACCGGTCTCCGCGGTGTGCCGGGTCAGGAAGTGATGCGCGAGCGGCTGGATGTCCTCGCGCCGCTCACGCAACGGCGCCAGCTGAATCGGGATCACGTTCAATCGGAAGAAGAGGTCCTCGCGGAAGCGGCCCGCCGCAACCTCTTCCCGGAGGACGCGGTTGGTGGCCGTGACCACTCGCACGTCCACCACACGCGGCTGCGTGCCGCCGACCCGCAGCACCTCACCGTCCTGCAGGACACGCAACAGCTTCGCCTGGAACTCGGGCGTCGTCTCGCCGATCTCGTCGAGGAAGAGCGTGCCGCCGGTCGCGCGCTCGAAGCATCCGGCGCGCGTCGCCGCCGCGCCGGTGAAGGCGCCCTTCTCATGACCGAACAGCTCGCTCTCCAACACGCCCTCGGCGAACGCCTTGCAGTTCACCGCGACGAAGGGTTGCCCTACCCGATCGCTCCAGTAGTGCAGTAAGCGGGCGACCAGCTCCTTGCCGGTCCCGCTCTCTCCTTGAACGAGGACGGTCGAGCGGCTCGGCGCCACGCGGCGGATGAGCGCCAGCAGCTCCTTGCTGCGCGAGCTTTCGGCGATCATCGCGTCGGGCGCGTAGCGGCTCCCGACCTCCTGCCGCAGGTACCGGTTCTCGCGTTCGAGGCGGGTCATCTCGAGTGCCCGTGCTACTACGGCGCGCAGCTCGTCGTTGTCGAACGGCTTGGTGACGTAATCGAACGCCCCCTCGCGCATCGCGGCGACGGCGGAGGGGACGCTGCCGTGCGCCGTCAGCAGAATCACCGGCAGGTCCGGTTGCCGCGCATGCAGCCGGCGCAGCAGCTCGATGCCGTCCATCTGCGGCATCTTCCAATCGGTCACCACGACGTCGGCGCCGCGGGTGTCGAGCGCGCCGAGCGCCGCTGCTCCACTGCCGCAGGTCTCGCACACGTAGCCGGCGCGCCCCAACGCCATAGCCAGCACCTCGGCCATGCGCGGCTCGTCATCGACGATGAGAACGCGCGGTTTCATCTCACGCAGCGAGTGCGGCATTTCCGGCCGCCGGCAAGCGTATCGTGAACCGCGCCCCACCGTCACGCTGCTCACCCACCTCGATACGGCCGAGGTGCGCCTCGATGATCTGGCGCGCGACCGCCAGGCCCAGCCCGGTGCCGCGCGAACGCGTGGTGAAGAAGGGCTCGAAGATGCGCTCGCGCAGCTCGACCGGCACGCCCGGGCCGGAGTCGGCGACATCGATCTCCACCACTCCGTCTGCGGCGCGCGCGTGCAAGCTGACTTCACCGCCGGCCGACACGGCTTCGGTGGCGTTCGCCAGCAGCCCGACCAGCACCTGGCTGATGAGGTCCGGATCGGCGTTCACTGCCGGCACCCCGGTCGGCTCGTCGCGCTGCAGGCGCACCTGCTTACCGGCCAGCTCATCCTGAGCGAGCAACAAGGCCCGGTCGAAGAGGTCGTGGACGGTCACGTTGCGGCGCTGCAGCTGCAGCGGGCGGGCAAAGGCGAGCAGTGAGGTGATGACGTTGTTCAGCCGATCGATCTCGGCGGTGATGAAAGCACTCGCCCGCCGCGCGTCGTTGTCGTCGGCGGGTGCGGTCTCGCCGAGACCCTGCGCTGCGGAACGGATGACGCCCAGTGGGTTGCGCACTTCATGGGCGATGGCTGCCGCCAGCTGTCCGAGCGCCGCGAGCTTCTCGCTCTGCGCCAGCCGCGCCTGCGCCGTGCGGATGGCGTCCGTCTGCGCCTGAATGACCTTCGCCGTATGCCGGTCGCGCCGCTGCGACGCCGCCACCGAGCCGAGCAGGAAGCCCAGCCCGGCGAAGGACAAGCCGAAGTAGATGCCGACCGGCAAGGTGACGTTCCACCCGTTCATCTCGAAGTGCACGCCGAGCGCCGCCATCAGCGCCGCGTCGAACAACCCGGTGAGCAGCCCGGCGGCCGCACCCCACCAGCGCCAGAGGGCGGCGCGCCGCTCGACCTCGAATGCGAAGCTCTGCACGGCACCGGCTGTCGTTGGACCTTGGCTCCTCGTAGGGCTATCCATCGCGCGCACGCTCGTGCAACTCCGAGACCGGGTTGCGGCCTGATTGTTCCCACTTGCTCGCTGCGGTGCAAGCGACGGTGGGCCGCCTTTCCGTGTCAGCGGCGCGTTGCGCGACGGCAACGCCGCGTGGCCGAAGCGCAACGAGGAAGATGCCCGGGGCTTCACTTTGCGGTGGTCTCGTGAAATGAGAAACGCTGTTGATGGCCGCCGTCTGGTACTTCGCCTATGGCTCCAACATGCAGAGCGCGACGCTGCGCGGCCGGCGCGGCATTGCGTTTCAACGCGCGCTGCCGGGGCGTGCCGCGGGCTGGCGGTTGGTCTTGGACAAGCCGCCGCTGATCTCGGTCGGCGAGTCGTTCGCCAACATCATTCGCGATCCAGATTCTCAGGTGCTCGGCGTGCTCTACGAGATCTCCGACGCCGATCTACCGCACATCGACCTGACCGAAGGCGTGCTCATCGGCAACTATCAGCGAATTGAGATCCCGGTGCAGGCGTTGTCGGCGCTCGACGCGCCGCCAGCTGCAGCCTTCACGCTCATCTCTGACCGCCGCGACGAGACGCTGCAGCCATCGACCCGCTACATGGACTTGCTGATTGCCGGCGCCGAGGAGCACGGCCTGCCGGCGGAGTACGTCGCGTTCCTCCGGTCGCTTCCCGCGCGGCCGCCGACGGAGGAGGCCATGCGCATTCGTCCGCTGATGGATCAACTCATGCGACGCACGTAAATCGTTTCGAGGAGGAGACTCATGGCAAAGCAGATCATCAACCCGAAGAGCATGGCGCCACCGGTGGGTTACTCATACGCGGTGAAGAAGAGCGGCACCCCGGTATTCATCGCCGGACAAGTTTCGATCGACGGCCACGGGCGGATCGTCGGCGAAGGCGATGTCGCCGCGCAAGTCGAGCAGTCCTTCCAGAACCTGCGCACGGTCGTCGAGGCGTGTGGTGGCACGATGGAGGACATCGTCAAGCTCAACATCTACACGACCGACGCGACCTATCGCCCGGCGATCGCCGCCGCACGGCAGCGGCACTTCAAAGACGGCCAGTATCCTGCCAGTACCTACGTCGTCATCTCGGCGCTGGCGGTGCCGCCGCTGCTGGTTGAGGTCGAGGCAGTGGCGATGATCGAGTAAGCCGCGCGGTGTGGCGGATCTCCGGGTTGCCGAGCTGGCCGCAGGCACCCATGAGGTCGCGGCCGTAGGTGACGCGCCGCTTGACGAAGATGCCGTGTGCCCGCAGACGCAGCAGGAAACCCATGATCGTCGCGTCGCTGGGGGTCTCGTAGGTCGCGTCGCGCTGCGGGTTGTAGGGGATCAGGTTGACGACGCAGCGCAGCGGGCGGCACCAGGCGGCGACCGCGTCGGCATGCTCCTGTGCGTCGTTGACGTCCTTCATCATCACATACTCGATGAGGAACAGCCCGCGCGGCGGCAGCGGGTACTCCAGCAGCGCACGCTGCAGCTCTGCCAGCGGCATGCCCTTGTTGATGGGCACGAGCTGATCGCGCAGGCGGTCGTCCGGCGCATTGAGCGAGATCGCCAGGCGTAAGGTGCGCCAGTGGCTATCGCGCGCCAGCGCGGCGAGCCGGCGCAGGCCATCGATCCGTCCGACGGTCGAGACCGTGATCTGCGACAGGGGGAACGCCAGGCCGTTGGGCTCGTTGAGAACGCGGATCGCCTGCACGACGTTGTCGAAGTTGTCGAGCGGCTCACCCATGCCCATGAAGACGATATTCTGGATGCCGTCGCCGAAGTAGCGGAACGGCCGCGGCGCTGACGGCATCTGCTCGAGCATCAGCTGGCGCGCCACCAGACGTTGGCGGACGATGTCCGCGGCGGAGAGGTTGTGCAGCAAGCCCATGCGTCCGGTCTCGCAGAACGTGCACCCCATGCGGCAGCCGATCTGCGACGAGAGACAAAGGGTGTACCAGTTGGTGCCGCGGTAGCTCTGCATCGGGATGATCACCGACTCGGTTTCGAACGCGCCGCCGGCGGGCAAGCAGAACTTGATGACGCCGGCGTCGCGCTCGCAACGCGTGATCGCGGGGAGTGTGAGCCCGTCACCCTGACGCATCAGGCGCGCGTACTCGGTGCGCACGGCCTGCGGATGCGTCGCCCGCGCCGCTGCGTACTCGGCGAGGGTCATGCCAAGCAAGGCTGTGAAGCGGGACTCGTGAAGCGTATCTCGTTTCAAGAGCGATCCCTTCTGGCGAGATACGCTTCACGCTTCACGAGCCGCGAGCAAACGCAGGCTCGGAATGTCGTCGCGCTTCCACTCCTCGTGGAAGAGTGACTGGTAGCCGATGGACTCGAACTTCCACTCCCCGCCGACCTTGGTGTACAAGTCGTGGTAGTAGGCCCCGATGCGGATGCCGCGGTTCTGCCTCTCGTTGAACATGTAGTTGTACAGCGCCCATGTGCCGGTCGCCGTGGTGTTGCTGGTGAGATCGATCTCAGGATGATGGCCCTGATGGACGGTCACCGCCCCGGTCTCCCGTCCGAGCGACTCGCGTAGGAAGCGCATGATCGCCTCGACGCCCTGGAACTCGTACTTGCCGCTGCCGTAGCTCACCGACGCGTTCTTCACGAAGAGCGCCGCCAGCGCGTCCCACTCCTTCAAGTCGAGGTGGCGCCAGTAGCGGTACTTGAGCCGCTTGATCGCCTCGATGTCTTCGATAACCGCGATGCGACGCTCTAGGTCCTTCACATCGGCCATTCAAAGCTCCGCATCAGTACCGGTAATGGTCTGGCTTGTACGGCCCGTCCGCCGCTACGCCGATGTACTCGGCCTGCTTGGGTGACAGCTTGGTCAGCTTCACGCCGAGCTTGTCGAGGTGCAAGCGCGCCACTTCCTCATCGAGCCGTTTGGGAAGCATGTACACCTTCTTCTCGTAGTCCTTGGCGCGTTGCCAGAGCTCGAGCTGCGCCAGCACTTGATTGGTGAACGAGGCGCTCATCACGAACGAAGGGTGCCCGGTGGCGCAGCCGAGGTTCAGCAACCGGCCTTCAGCCAGTACGAGCACCGAGTGGCCGTCGGGGAAGACCCACTCATCGTACTGCGGCTTGATGTTGATCCGTTTGATTCCGCGGACCTTCGCGAGCCCGGCCATATCGATCTCGTTGTCGAAGTGGCCGATGTTGCCGACGATCGCCTTGTCCTTCATG
>CAZCGA010000074.1:0-978 GCA_964498075.1 uncultured Binatia bacterium (SeqCode)
GGCGCGTCAGCAACCTCCCCCTGGCCCCCTCCTTGGTAAGGAGGGGGTTCATTGGTAGGAGGCGCCCGCTTCCGGCGCCGTCTCGAAGGGTGCGCTCTTGGCTGCGGCCGCTATTGATCCTCACAGCGCATTCCCCAGAATGCTGACGCACGACACCGCCGCGGGTCCGCCGAGGTTGTGGGCCAGGCCGAGCTCGGCGTTCTTCACCTGCCGGTCGCCGGCGCGGTGCTGCAGCTGGTGGGTCAGCTCGTAGATCATGCGCACGCCGGTGGCACCGATGGGATGGCCGAACGACTTCAGCCCGCCGCTGGGATTCACCGGCAGCTCGCCGCCCAACGCTGCGCGGCCCTCCTCGACGAAGCGCCCGCCTTCACCGGCGCCGCAGAAGCCCAGATCTTCGTAGTTGATGATCTCGGTGATCGTGAAGCAGTCATGCACCTCGGCGAAGTCGAGGTCACGGGGCGTGACGCCGGCGTGCGCATAAGCGCGCGCCGCCGCTTCGCGCGTGGCCGCGAAGCTGAGGTAGTCGAAGCTCGGCTTATAGTACGGCTGTCCGGAGACGACGGCCAGCTCGACGGCTTTCACGTACACCGGGTCGGCGCGGAACTGCTTGGCCAGCTCCGTCCGGCAGACGACGACCGCAGCGGCGCCGTCGGTGGTCGGGCAGCAATCGAATAGCCCGAGCGGGCTGTAGATCAGCGGTGCCTTGAGCACCGTCTCTTCGCTCACCTCCATGCGCAGATGCGCCTTCGGGCTGAGCGTGCCGTGGTGGTGGTTCTTCACGGCGACCTTGGCGAGCGTCGCCTTCGACGCGCCGTGCTTTTTGAAGTAGCGGTTCGCGGCCAACGCAAAGACGTGCGGCGCCCGTTCGCCGTAATCGACTACCGGATGTACTCGTGCGGGACGGTTGAAGCCGCCGTCGCGCATCTTCTCGAAGCCGACGGCGAGCGCGACGTCACAGGCGCCGGCCGCCACGGC
>CAZCGA010000074.1:988-30526 GCA_964498075.1 uncultured Binatia bacterium (SeqCode)
ATGCCCGAGGCGCAGTAGTTCTCGACGCGCGTGATCGGGATGTTGTGCAGCTGCAGCGCGTCGCCTAGTGCATCGCCGCCGAGCTGCGACATCACGGTGCCGACCCACGCCGCCTCGATCTGCTGCGGCTCGATGCCGGCGTCCGTGGTGGCCTCGATCGCCGCCTCGTAGATCATGTCCTCGGCGCTCTTGTCGTACAGCTCGCCGAACGCGGTGCAGCCGACGCCGATCACCGCCACCTTGTTCTTCATGTCGCCCGGCATACGTGACCTCCTGCGGATGACGTATCGCAGAGGAGAGCCGTCAGCAATCAGCGCTCAGCGCCTGTGAGGAAATTGGAACGGGCGTCCCACACAGGGCGCGTATCGAGGGAGGCCAGGTGGCGCGTTGCTCGGCAAACGCCCCTCGATACGCGGCCGAAAGAAGGCCGCTACTCGGGGCGAGCGGGGTGTGGCCAGCTCATTCGATCAGTTCCTCACGCGCTCTCAGCTGTCCGCTGCGGAGCCTCGGCGGTGCGGTCGCGCTTGGAGACGCCGGGGCTGCCGAGGATGTAGAACCGCCTGGGCAGCTCAGCGGCATGCCGGATGCCGATCCGGGTTGTTTGAATGATGCGCTCGCCGCGCCGGCGCCGGCCGAGCTCGATCCACAGGTCCGGATCGGATACGAGGTCGCGTCCGTTGTCGCGCAGCGTGACGTGCAGCGCGCGGCAGGCGAGCGCGGGCCCGGCGGCGCTCGCGATGCCATCGAGACCGCGCACGAGCACGGCGCCGGGCCGGCCGTCGCGTTCGGTGACGACGTTGAGGCAGTGATGCATGCCGTAAGTGAAGTAGACGTAGAGGACGCCTGCAGGCCCGAACATGATCTGATTGCGCGGCGTGCGCTTGCCGTTGGCGGCGTGCGACGCAAGGTCGTCGGTGTAGACCTCCACCTCGACGATACGTCCGCGCAGCACCTCGCCGCCGACGCGGTGGCAGATGGTGCAGCCGAGCAGCCGGCGCGCTACGCGCAGTGTCGAGCGAGCGAAGTCACTGCGCTGGAGACGCGGCAACCGATTAGCCATGAGCCGCAAGCGACTCAATCGCGCGTCCTCTGGGGCGGGTTCGGCAAATCTCTATCGTCCTTCGTAGCTCTGAGAAGCCTGCTTACTAGCGGACCTGTGGACTCCTCCAGGGCCAACGCGAACTGCTCCAATGACGGCTCTGCAAAGGTGTCAGGGGAAATCACTTCCCTCACCCACCAGTCGTAGTAGTACGCAACTGCCAGCACGGCATCGAACTTTGGGACGGGACTTCCAAAGCCCAACCCGCGATGCGCCGCGTACTCGTTCCGAAACTCAATCATATCCTTCCAGCATTGCTCCCATTGCTGGCAATCGAGACCTGCCTGCTGAAAAAGTCCCTCACGAAAACTTTGGTGAAGTGCTTCGGAGTCGGCTGTCGACAGACGCTTCCAGTGGGTCGGGTTGCACCCATCAGAACCAAACACCATGCACCAGTGGATGGCCGCCTGAAGCAAGTGCGCATCGATCGTAAGAACCCAGAACTGACTTTGGAGCTGGTGCTCCCTATACGCCTTCAAAAGGACTCGATAGTAAATCACGTGGGACACGAACCTCTTCACTACCGGGAATTGGTTGCTGAAACACTTCAAAGTCGTAGTCCATTGTGCTTACGCCGAACCAACCTACGACGGTCGCCGGGTGGCGCCGTCAGCTGCCAGCGCCTTGTGCGACTGACCCCTCACGCTCGGCACAGCGAGAACCAAAGTAGCGGAAGCGCGGCCCACATCATGACCGTTGCCAGGATACTTACCGCACCCTTCGGAGCCGCGCGGGGAGTGATCTTCCGCCCCGTCCGGATTTCCCACAGGAGGTCGGGCAGGCGAGACAGCATCAGCATCGCGGCGGCCGCGAGAACGCCGAAGTTCCGGAAGCGCAGTAGGAGATAGAGGTAGAGGACGACCAGTAGGGCAAAGAACAGCGTGATGCCTGCGTTGGCACGCTTGTCCCTTGCGACCTCGCCACGGAGAGCTGGATGAAGCCCCGCTTCGAGTTCAACCATCCCCGGCGCTGGGACCAACCCCCTCACCACCATTCCAAGGAGATTCGTCCCAATGAGCATGAGGCCTACCCAGCAGACAACGGCCTCAATCACACAAAGCAATGTGCCCTCCGATCAGTGGGCGCCTGTCGCTGAGCCGCCCCGCCCTTCGTGCCTTTCGGCCCCGTGGAGTATCCGCGTAACGCGCTGCGCGTGAGCCGCCGGCTCATGGACGCTCGCGAGTGGCAGCCAACCTCAAGCCGGTCGGCTCTACGCGCTTAGGAGGCCTGGCGGAATGCTTGATCGAAGGGCCGTTCCTAGCATTGGGTGGTGCGACCAGTGTCACGCGCCATCTCGTATGCCGGGCAAAATCACTGGCCCGAAGAAGAGCACCGCAACTACGACGCAGTAACCAGCCACCGCAGTTGTCTGAGCAACTATCCGGTTGTGGTCACCCGGCATTAGAAAATACGGCTGTGCTCGTGCTCCGTGACCGATGTAGCCAGCGGCCAGAAAACCGAGACCGCCGAAGACTACCTGTGCCACGGCGGTGCCGGCGGTTAGCGTAACGCTTAGCTTCACCAGGATCGCAACCACGACCCCATACGAGCCGCCGACGATAACGGCGGCCGACGTCTTCCAGAACGGAGCGTTGCGGATTGCAAAATACCTGATGTTGCCGCAACCGAAGATTGCGACGACAGGAGCAAGAGGACGCCACACGAACCAGGCGACGACGGTAAGAAAGGCATAGCCGACGAGAGTGTATGTGCCAGCATGCGAGGGCTCGGTGCCGGCTGCGGTGTCCCGCCCGCGCGCCGCAACTACGTCCAGGTTTCGACCGAGGTGCATGTAAAATGCAGCGCGATCGAGCGCGTTCAACTCCGACAACTTCGCTTCCCCCAAGCGGCGGAGTTCCTTCGGGTCGTCGATGCCGACGATTCCGAACTCCTCCGCCAACGTCTGCTTCATCGCATCAAGTTCCTGTTGAGTCACGGTACCTCCAATCGTGCTTCCTTCCTCGGTGTCATGGACGCCTACGCCTAACGGTGTGGCGATGGGCCGCGCCCCCCGCTGGCGTCGTTCTCGCCGGGTTTGGGCTCCGCCTTCCAGAAGACCGTGGCCTTCTCAAGAACTGACTTGGCGAGCTGTTCATTTCCAGCCAGGAGCGTGATTTGCGCTGCCGCGAGAAGTGCGATTGCGTTCGCGAAGCCCAGAACCTCGGCGATTTCTTCCTTCTCGTAGTTCGGCGTAATCGCCGCCCCGGTGTCTCGCCGTGCGATCTGGGCTATGCCACCGTGTGTGAAGCTGTTCATTGCCTTCCACCACTGCCGCTTGACGCTAGAAAGGACACCTTCATCGAACCCATCCAGCCTTTCGACGTCTTGAACCAAGGACTCGAAGGTACAGTCGAGCTTATCGGTCTTGAACCGTTCTAGATCAGCATCCGAGGCGCGGCGGTATAGCCACACTCCGCGCACGTACGCCTCGAAGATCGACCGGACAAGGGAGAGGGCGGAACCGAAGATAGATCGTGAAATAAGCACCACGATGGCACGTTGATGCTCGAGCGCTAGACCGAAACACCCCGCGGCAAGGCGAGTGCGATCATCTGACTTGACCTCCAAACCGTCGATCTCCTGTTCGAGCCAACGGATCAAGGCTTCGGCATCGGCCACTAGCTGAGCAATCTTCATGTCCACTGTAAGCATCTACTCCTTGCCGCTCAGGCGCGGCCACCAGCCCACCGTAGTTCGTGTTCGCCTGAATCGCCCGTTGGTAGCCGTCGGCTGCAGCGGGCGGTCGACTACGCCGCCAACTTCACTGCGACCGACACGCCCGCCTTTGCGCACAAGCCCACCAGGTAGTCGAGTGAGAGCTTGTCCACCTTGTTGCGCGCGATCTCGGAGATGCGCGGTTGCACCACGCCCAGACGCTTAGCCGCCTGCGCCTGGGTCAAGCCCGCGCGGGCCATCCATCGCCGCAGCGCCTCGGCCAGCTCACAGCGCAGGAGCATGACGGCTGCCTGGTGCGGTGGGAAGCCCAGATCGAGAAACACATTCCCGCTGCCCCGTGTGATGCGCGTGTCGGTTTTCTTCATGGCTCTCCTCCGATCATCCTGTAGCGCCTCGCTGCCAGTTCGATGTCCGCTTGTGGGGTTTCCCTGGTCTTCTTCTGGAAGGCGTGCAGCACATAGACCGCGTGCTCGAACTTTGCCACGTAGATCACGCGGAACGCGCCCGCTTCGTCGCGCACGCGAATCTCGTAGGCGCCCGGCCCGACGGCCGGTATGGGCTTGAAGTCTGCCGGCTCGCGCCCCACTTGCACCATGAACAACTCGTACCCGGCGCGTCGACGTGCTGGCTCCGGGAACGCCGCCAAGTCCTTGCGGGCCGTACCAACGAAGTACGCCGCCTTCATGTTGAACCGACTATACGAACATTCGTATGGAGGTGCAAGGGCACCCGACAGGACTGCGTCGGCTTCAGGTTGCTGCTCGGATCAGATCGCAACCGGACGCGGCACCCAGGCACCGAAGCGCTGGCGGGCGCCACTGGTCGTTCCCCATCTGCCCGCGATGCGTGTCCCGCAGCCGGCGCAGCGGCCGTCATCCAGATGCACGGCGCGAATGCGATAGCCGCTACGCTCCACCACGGTCGCATGACATTGAGGGCAGTAGGTGTTCTCGTAGCCGCCGACGTGACCCGGAAGATTCCCGGCGTAGACGAAGCGCAGTCCCGCTTCTCGTCCGGCAGCCGCAGCCTTGAGCAGCGTTTCGGCAGTGGTGAAGTCGTGATCCGCCATCTTGTAGTCGGGATGGAAGGCGGTGACGTGCCACGGGATGTCGACCGACACGGAAGCCAGGAAGTGGGCGATCTCCGCCAGCTCGGCGTCCGAATCATTGAAACCCGGCACGATGAGCGTAACGACCTCTAACCAGAAGTCCATGTCGACCAGCCGCCGGATGGTGTCCTTGACCGTTTCGAGCACGCCGCCGAGCTTGCGGTACTGCTTGTCGTTGAAGCCCTTGAGATCGACCTTGTACAAGTCGACCCACGGGCGCAGGTACTCGAGCACTTCCGGCGTACCGTTGCCGTTGGAGATGTACGCCGTCGTCAGGCCACGGGCCTTGGCGACGCGGAAGACCTCGACGGCCCACTCGCTGGTGATCAGCGGCTCGTTGTAGGTGCTGGCGACGATCTCGGCGCCCTGATCGACGGCGAGCTGCACCAGCTGCTCGGCCGTGCACTGCCGCGGCGTCACGCCGGCGACGGGGTCGCGCAGGGCTTGCGAAGTGATCCAGTTCTGGCAGTAGCCGCAGTGGTAGTCGCAGCCGAGCATGCCGAAGCTGAGCGCCAGTGCGCCGGGGGCGGCGTGGAAGAAGGGTTTCTTTTCGACCGGGTCACACTGCAGCGCCGCAACATAACCGCGCGGCACGTGCAGCACGCCGTCGCGGTTGAAGCGCACCTTGCAGATGCCGACCTTGCCGTCCGGCAGGTAGCAGCGGTGGCCGCAGGCGACGCAGCGCAGCGCCCGGTCGGGGAGTGGCTCGACTAGCTCTCCCGCTGCCGTCTGGGCGGAGAGGACATCTTGCAAGGAGCGTTGAGACTCCGAAATGTTCGGCATTGCCGCAACCAGTATAGGTACCGCGTCCGGGCGCGGCAACCGCTCCCGCCGCGGTGCGCGGTCTCAACGCGCGCACCACCGCAGGCCCGGCCGATCACGCGACCGATACGGCGATCTTCCGCGGCTTGGCGCGCGCGCTCTTCGGCAGCTCGAGCTCGAGCACGCCGTTGCTCATGCCCGCTTTGATGTGCTCCGCGTCGATGTCCTGCGAGAGCGAGAACCGGCGCATGTAGTGGCCGACGTTGTACTCGGTGTACACCGGTGCGAGGTTCTCGTACTCCTTCAGCGACACCGTCCCGTGGATGGACAGCACGCCCTCGGCGACACTGATGTCGACCGATCCTTCGTCGACCCCGGGCATATCCGCCCAGAGCCAGAGGCCGTCGGCGGTCTCGCAGATGTCCACGTCGGGCACGTAGGTCCGACCCGGTCGCGTTTGCTCATCGCCGGTGAGCTCCTGCTTGTTGCGTACGGCGACTTCCTGTTCTGTCATGGTCGATTCCTCCAATCAGCTCCGCGCTGCCTTCACGCCGCCTTGACGGTGATCTGGTGCGGCTTTGCCTCTTCCTTCTTGGGGATGTGGATCGTGAGGATGCCGTGTTTGTACGATGCCTCCGCGCGTGACGGGTCGAGGGTGTCCGGCAACTGCAGCGAGCGTGAGAACTCGCCCGTACCGCGCTCGCGGCGATGCGAGCTGCCCTGCTCGGGCGCCTTGCTCTCCCGCTTGCCCGAGATCGTCAGCGTCCGGCCGTGGCTCTCGATGTGGAGCTCATTGGGCGGGACGCCCGGTACCTCGAGCTTGACGACGTAACGGTCGGGCTCGCTGAAGACGTTGATCAGCGGGAACACTCCGCGCCCGGAAACGCCGAGGTCGAACCCGCGCGGGTTCTGGAACACGCGATCGAGCTCACGTTGTAGTGTGAGCAAACCGCTCACTGGGTCGTGGGAAAACGAAAACAGAGCCATCGTTGCCTCCTTCTTTTTTTCTGGTCGTTGGCGGCGCTGCCGGCGCGCTCGGTCTGGAAGCTAAGACTGATCGGAGCGTTGTCAAGACGGGACGGCGTCCTCGGGCTCGATACGCGCACATGATATCTTCACGCTCCGATCACCGTCTCGTAACAATCCGCAGCTAAGCCTCACAGTGATGCTGGGAGATCCGTTACGCGCGCACGCTGACCCGCGTTCGATGCGCGCCGATTCCGTGCCCCTGTCTAGTTGTGCTATGCGTACCGTGGTGGGAGTGGGTGGCGTGGCGGACGGGACAGGGATGCGCATTGCTGCGATTGATGTCGGCAGCAACTCCATTCACATGGTGGTTGCTCAGGTTGAGTCGGATGGCCGGTTCCGCGTCTTGGATCGGGCCAAGGAGATGGTGCGCCTCGGCCGCGGCAGCTTGAGCAACGGCCGGCTGTCGGCCGAGGCGATGAGCGCCGGCATCCGCACGCTGGCCGCCTTCCGCACGCTGGCGGAGCGGCAGGGGGTCGAGCGCTTCAAGGCGGTCGCCACCAGCGCGGTGCGCGAAGCCTCGAACGGCGGCGACTTCATCCAACGCGTCGCCGACGAGGTCGGCCTGCGCGTCAAGGTCATCCCCGGACGCGAAGAGGCCCGGCTCATCTACCTCGGTGTACGCCACGCCGTCGACCTGCACGATGAAGCGACGGTGATCCTCGACGCCGGCGGCGGTAGCGTCGAGCTGATCTTCACCGAGGAGGCGAAGCCGGTGGCGCTGCATAGCCTCAAGATCGGCGTCGCCCGGCTGAGTGAGAAGTTCGTCGATGCGGACGCCCCCGGGACTCACGGCATGGAGCGCCTCGAAAACTACCTGGCCGAGCAGCTCGATCCGGTGCTTAGCCCACTGGCCAAACGCAACGTGCGGCGCGTCATCGGCACCTCGGGTACGCTCCTCAATCTGATCGGCATGGCAGCCTGCCAGCGTGGTGAGCCGCCCGATGGCCGGTTGAACAACTGTGTGGCCACCGCCGAGGAGGTCGCGCAGCTGCGCCGCGCCCTCAGCAAGGCGGACCGCGAGCAGCGTCTGCGCATCAAGGGCCTCGACGCCAAGCGGGTCGACTTCGTCGTCGCGGGCGCCTGCCTCGCGGATTACGTGCTGCGTCGGCTCGATGCCAAGGAGCTGGTGGCGTGCACGTGGGCGCTGCGCGAAGGGGTGCTGCTCGACTTCATCGCCCGGCACCGCCGCGGCATCGAGGAGACCGAACGCTTCGCCGACGTGCGCCGGCGCAGCGTCGCCCGCTTCGTGCGCCACCTCGGCGAGCCGGAGGCCCACGGCCAGCAGGTCGCCCGCGTGGCGCTGCGCCTCTTCGATCAGCTGCAGAAGGACTTGGAGCTGGAGGACGAGGCGCGCGGGTGGATCGAGTGCGCCGCACTGCTCCACGACATCGGGAACCACATCGATCACGAGAACCACCACCGCCACACCTACTACTTGATCACCAATGGCGAGCTGCTCGGCTTCCGCCGCGACGAGCTGGAGATCATCGCGCAGGTGGCGCGCTATCACCGCAAGGGCGCGCCGAAAGGCTCCGACGATGCCTACGGCGCGCTGCCCAGCGCGCAGCGCCACACGGTGCGGGCGTTGAGCGCCCTGCTGCGCGTCGCCGACGGGTTGGATCGCAGCCACTACGGCGTCGTGCGCGACGCCACCGTGACGCGCCGCGGCGATCGTCTGGTGCTGCAGCTGCGCACGGACGGCGACGACGCCGAGCTGGAGATCTGGGAAGCCCGCCGCCGCGCCGAGCTGCTCGAGAAGCTGCTGGGTCAGGCCATCGACTTTCGCGTCGTCGCCTGATCGGGCATAATCGCCGCCCTGATGGTCACCGAGCCGCACCCATATCCCGGGAAGCTGATCATCGTCGAGGGCATCGACGGCTCCGGCAAGTCGACGCAAATCGCCCTGCTGCACCGCTGGTTGGTGTCGCAGGGCTACAAGGTCTTCTTCACCGAGTGGAACTCGTCCATCCTGGTGCGCCGCTCGATGCGCCGCGGCAAGAAGAAGGATCTGCTCACGCCGACGACGTTCAGCTTGCTGCACGCCGTCGACTTCGCCGATCGCCTGACCTACAAGATCGTGCCGCCGTTGAAGGCCGGAATGATCGTGCTCGCGGACCGCTACGTCTACACCGCCTTCGGGCGCGACGTCGCCCGCGGCGTGCACCCCGACTGGGTGCGGGCGGTTTACAGCTTCGCGCCGAAGCCGGACCTGGCGCTGTACTTCCGCATCCCCATCGAGGTGGCGCTGGAACGCCTGCTGAGCGGCCGCGCCAAGCTGAAGTACCACGAGGCGGGGATGGACGTGGGCCTGAGCCGCGACCCGGTGGAAAGCTTTCAGCTGTTCCAGAGCCGCGTCCTCCGCATGTACGACGCCTTGGTCAAAGAGTTCGATCTCAAGGTGATCGACGCGCGCGGTGACATCAACAGCCAGCAGCTCGTGGTGCGCCGCATGGTACGCCGCGTCATCCGCGACTATCACGGGACGGTTGCGGAGGTGGCGTCGGCAGTCCCCGCTGACAGTCCGTCGTGAGTCCCACCGAGGCGACGATGCACGGCGAAGACAAACCCTTCTACGGTCACGGGCTCCCGTACCTCAAGGTCGGCTCACTGCGCGGCAGCTTGATCGTCATCGAAGGCACCGACGGCGTCGGGCGTTCGACGCAGATCGAGCAGCTCACCTCCTGGCTGGAGGTGCAAGGGTACGCCGTCACCAACACGGGGTGGACGCGGTCGCCGCTGCTTTCTGAAACGATCAGCGAGGCCAAGGCCGGCCATGAGTTGACGGTGACCACGTTCAGCCTGCTGTACGCCGCCGACTTCGCCGACCGCTTGGAGAACGAAATCATTCCCGCCTTGCGGGCCGGATTCATCGTGCTCGCCGACCGCTACATGTACACCGCCTTCGCGCGCAACGCCGTCATGGGCGCCGATCCACAATGGACGCGCGAGCTGTTCGGCTGCGCCCTCGTTCCCGACCTCGTGCTCTACTTGAAGATCGATGCCGGCCATCTCATCCCGCGCGTGCTCGAGGGCAAGGGGATGGACTACTGGGAGTCGGGTATGCACCTGGCCCTCGGCAGCGACATCTTCGATTCGTTCCGTCACTACCAGTCGCGTCTGATCCGCGAGTACAACCGCCTGGCACAGGTGTTTCGTTTCACCACCGTGGACGCGCGACGGCCGATCGAGACGATCCAAACGGATCTGCGTCGCCACATCTCCGCCTATCTCAACCAGAGCAAGCAGCCGCGCGAGTTGCCGGCTGCACCGGAGGAGGCTGGCGCGCGCAAAGTCGTCGACGGATGAGCGCCCTGCATTGATCCATTGACTCAAGGCGCCAGTGTGCCATTGAGTGCGCTGCGTCACTGATCCACCCGTCCTAGAAATGACCGAGCCTGCGCGCGCCGCACCATTGGAAATCGAAGCCAAGCTGCTGGTCCCACGCGCTGCCGACCTCGGCGCGATCGCGCGTTTGGAACAGCTCGGCGCGTACCGCCTGCGCCCCTTGGGCACGGCCCGGCTGTACTCCCTGTATCTCGACACCGCGGAGCGCACGCTGGTGCGGCACGGCGTCGCGTTGCGCGTGCGCCGTCACGGCCGGCGCTGGGAAGCCACTGCGAAGTGGCCCGGTCAGGTGAACGGCACCGTGCACGAGCGCCCGGAGCTCACGGTGCCGCTAAGCGGCGCTCCGGCGATGCCGTTCGCGCTGCCCGAAGGCGCACTGGGTCTGCAGCTGAGCGCCCTGGTTGCGGGCCGCCCGCTGGTGCCCATCCTGATCACCCATGTCCAGCGCCGGCGGTTTCACCTCCTGCCGTCGCTGCCATCCGAGGTGGTCGATGAACTGGAGGAGCCGGTCGCCGAGCTGGCACTCGACCGCGTGCGTCTCGTGGCACCACAGGGCGGCCACGGCGCCGTCGCCACCTACTGCGAGGCCGAGATCGAGCTGCTGCACGGCGCGCGCCGTGACGTCGCCGAGCTGGCGCAGCTGCTGCAAGACCAGTTCGGCCTGACAGCGTCGAGCGACTCGAAGTTCGCGCGCGGCCTCATGCTCCTCTATGGTCCGGCGCTGCTGGGGTCGCGTGAGCCGGGCCTTCCCGGCACCACCGATACGGTCGAGGCGGCGGCGTGCAAAGTGGTGGCGGTGCATTTGCGCCGGCTGCGGCAGCACGACCCGGGTGCGCGGCTGGGTGAGGATCCGGAGGCGCTGCACGACATGCGCGTCGCCGTTCGGCGTCTGCGCGCCGCGGTGCGCATCTTCGAAGCCGGCATTCCGGCGCGCTCACGCGACCACCTGGCCGGCGAGCTGCAGTGGCTCGGTCATGCGCTGGGCGGCGTGCGCGACCTCGACGTCCAGCTCGAGCGGCTCACACGGCCCGATCCGAACCGTGGCGCCGCGGGCGCCGGTCCGGGCGCGGCGCTGGCCGACTTGGAGGAGTATCTGCAGGCCGAGCGCGCGCAGCGTCGCACCGCCATGCTCGCGGTGCTGAGCTCCTCGCGGTACTTCCGCTTATTGGTCCGCTTGGAGCGCTTCACGCTGCAGAGCCCGCGGCGGCCGCGGACCGCCGGGCGCGAGCTGGTGGTGGTCGCCGGGCGCCGCGCCCTGCAGCACGCGGTGACCCGCCTGCTGCGGCGCGGTGACAATATCGCCGCCAGCGGCGCCACGCCCACGGTCGAGGACCTGCACGCGCTGCGTATCCGCGCCAAACGCCTGCGCTACTTGCTGGAGTTTCTCTGCGAGCTCACCGGAAAGCCCGGGCGCCGCTTCGTCAAACGGCTGGTGCGACTGCAGGACCTGCTCGGTGCACACCAGGATGCAGTGGTCGCGACGGATTGGACCCGCCGCTACGCCGAGAGTCGGGGCGCCCAGTCCGACTCCGAGACGTTGCTCGCGCTGGGCATGCTCATCGGCCACGAGCAGCGCATCGCCGCGGAGGCGCGCGCCGACTTTCACAAGACCTGGCGGCGCTTCGCGCGCAAAGGCGCGCCCAAGGAGTTGCACGAGTTGTTGCGGCGGCTGCGCGCCGAGGACGCCCCGCCCAGCCCCGAGGCACCGGAAGCGGTTGAGGAGGCGCGATGAGCTGCATGCTCTATCTCGTCCGTCACGCCATCGCGGACGCTGACTCCGCCACCGGCAGCGATGCCGATCGCGCCCTGTCGGAAGACGGGGTGCGCAAGATGCGTCGCGCCGCGCTGGGGCTCAGGCGCCTCGGCGTCGAGCCGGACGTCATCCTCTCGAGCCCGCTGCGGCGGGCGGAAGAGACCGCGGCGCTGCTGGTGGAGATCCTCGCGCCGGAGCTCGCCGTGGAGATCTACCCGCCGCTGTCCCCCGGCAACGCCGTGGGCGACATCCTCAGCGGTCTGCGGGCGCAGCGCGAGGCCCGGCACGTGATGTTGGTCGGCCACCAACCCGACCTCGGGCAGCTCGCGTCGCACCTGTTGACGGGATCCACCGCCGCCGTGGCGCTCCCCTTCAAGAAGGGCGGCATCGCGGCCATCCAAGTTGGCGCGCTCCCACCGCGTGCCGCCGGAGCGTTGGAGTGGTTCGTGACCCCCAAGCAGCTGCGCGCCATGGCGCCGTGAGGCGATCTTTCCCGCAACCTGACGCGGTCAGTCGAGCTCGTCGAGCGCAAACCTGAAGCGCTCGCCGCTTGCCTGGCTCTTCACCGACCGCAACAAGCGGCTCCCGGATTCCGGCGGGGACCACGACAACCCGAGCCGCTCTTTCAGGTTCGCAATGTCGTTCTTGAGCAGCTCTTCGAGGAAGCGCCGGTAGTGTTCCGGGATCTTGCTCGCTGCGGTTGGGTTGACCGGCTCGCGGACCTCGCGACTGATGTAGCGACGGTCGCTGGTGACGCCGAGGAAGGACATCACGTCGAGGAGCAATGCCTCCGGCTGCGCGTCGATGTCGTCGAACAGCGCCACCAGCAGGTGGGCCGGTCGCAGGCAAGCTGACCAGTTGTCGATGTTCTCGACGTAGCGGGCGCACTGCCGTTGGTAGGGATCGCTGAAGAAGCGCTCGACCTCGGTCGCCGACACGTCTTCGAAGCGGCGACCCCGATTGCGGACGAGATCCTTCTTGGCATGCGACCAGGCGCGCTCGATGGGGTCGCGGATCATGAGGATAACCTTGATGTCCGGCTTGAGCGCCGTGATGTCCTCGATCACGTCGCGGTCCAAGGCTGCATAGCTGGCGGTGGCCTCGCCGCGCACTTTGGGCCGATACAGCTCCCGGTAGCGCCACACGCTGATGGCGTGGTGCAGCAGCACGCGCCACCACGGCTCACGGAAGAACCGCAGGTAGTCCTCCAGATCGTGTGAGCGGAAGCGCGGGCTATCGGGCGCCTTCAGGCTGCTGAAGAAAAACAGCTCCTTCGGCTCGGCGAGCATGATCTCCGGGTGGTAGCGCAGGTGCGTATGCAGCCACGTGGTTCCCGTGCGCTGCGGACCGACGATGAGGAAGTCGGGAAAGCGATCGAGGCGCGCACTCGGGGTGCGCAGCTTGACGTATTTCAAGGCGTGCCCGGCTGATTCACTGATCACGCGATTCCTCACGATGCGGCGCGCGCACGATCCCTCGTGTAGCGTGCGCGCCTCTTCGAAGCGCAACCAACCGGGCGCCTACGCCGGCGTGAAACGACACGGCATGCGCTTGATGCCGTGAATGAACGCCGAGAGCAGCATGTCGGGCGGGCCGCTGATCTCGATGTCCGGGAGGCGCCGGAACAGCTCCTCGAACATGACGCCGATCTCGCGGCGCGCCAGGTTGGCGCCCAGACAGAAGTGCGGCCCGCCGCCGCCGAAGCCGAGGTGCTCGTTCGGGTCGCGTGTCACGTCGAAGCGATACGGGTCGGCAAACGCCGCCGCGTCGCGATTAGCGGAGTTGTAAAACATCACCGCCTTGTCGCCGGCTTTGATCGGCTGGCCACCGAGCACGGTGTCGGCGGTGGCGGTGCGGCGGAAATGGATCACCGGCGTCGCCCAGCGCACGATCTCTTCGACCGCCGCCGGCGTCACCCGCGCGAAGTCGGCCATCCACGTGGCGCGCTCCGCCGGGAAGTCGGTGAGTGCCTTCATCCCGTGACTGATCGCGTTGCGCGTCGTCTCGTTGCCCGCAACGACCAGCAAGATGAAAAACGACCCGAACTCCTGTCCCGAAAGGCGCTCCCCATCGACCTCGGCGTTCATGAGCGCGGAGGTGATGTCGTCCGCCGGCGTCTCTAGTCGTTGTCGGCCGAGCTCCTGCGCGTACTGCGACAGCTCCATTCCCGCCGCCATCAGCTCCTCGATCGTCGTTGCGTACTCCGGGTCACCGATGCCGAGGATGATGTTGGTCAGCTCGAAGATCCGTCTGTAGTCGGCCGGCGGGATGCCGATCATGTCGCAGATGATCTCGAGCGGCAGGGCGGCGGCGACGTCCTGGACGAAGTCGCATTCGCCTCTCGGGGCGACGGCGTCCACGATCTTGCGCGCCTTCTCGCGCACCGTCGCTTCCACCTTGGTCACCATCCGCGGGGTGAAGCCGCGGTTGACGATGAGGCGCAGCTTGGTGTGTCGCGGTGCGTCCATGTTGATCATCGAGCCGAAGAACTCCGCCAGCTCGATCGGCAGGTCGCCGATGTTCGAGCCTTTGCCCGAGATGAAGAGCTGCGGGTTGCGGCTCACGGTCCAGACGTCCGCATAGCGGGTCACCGCCCAGAACCCGGGTCCCTTCGGAATGCCGGGAAACTCCAGCTCGTCGTGCCATGACACCGGACGCTCGGCACGCAGCTTCGCGAACACGGCGTCGCGGTCGGGACGCATCCAGAACTCCGGCTCGGCAAGCTTGATCTCGTCGACACTGAGTGTGGTCTGCGGCGTGGCCATCGAATCCTTATACCGCGTCGATACGCAGAGTCTACCGGGCGACTCGCACTAGACGTTGCCGCGTTGTAGGGTCAGCCGATGGTGGATGAGACGCAAGCGGAGATTGTGAGGCTGATGAACCAAGGGCTCGGCGGCTTTTCCGCCGCGATGGGGTTCCGGTTCGTGCGTGCCTCGCGCGACGAAGTGATCCTCGAGTACGTCGTGGACGAGAAGCATCTGCAGCCGTACGGCATCGTGCACGGTGGTGTGCACTGCGCCGCCGTCGAGCAGGCGTGCTCGACCGGTGCTGGGCTGGATGCGATGGCGCGCGGGCAGGCCGTCGTCGGCGTCGAGAACCACACCAGCTTCATCCGGGCGGTGCGCGCCGGCCGCGTGCGGGTTACGGCGATACCGCTGACGCGCGGGCGCCGCTCGCAGGTCTGGGAAGCCACGGCACGCAACGACGGCGGCCAGATCGTCTCGACCGGCCGCGTGCGCTTGCTCTGCCTCGAGCCGGGCAGCGAGCTCGCCGGGGAAACGGTCGAGACGCCGCGCATCGGTTAGACCGTTGCCCGATGCAGCAAGCCCTTCAGACTGAGACTCAAAAGGCAAGAGTGGGGAGGGGACTTTACGGACGTGGCAGGTCGGGGAGCCAGCTGGCCGGTTGTTGCGCGAACAATGTCTTCGCGTCCCAGTAGTCGCGCCATAGGGTGATCTTTCCATCGCGGAACTTGAAGACGGCGGCCACACGCAGCGTGGCGCGCTCGCCGGTGCGGTGATGCCACACTTCCGTCCGTTCGACCAGGATGGTGTCGCCGTCTTCGAGCAGCTCGTGGATCGTCGTCGGGATGCGCTCCAGGGTGGCCAGGCCGAGCGCCAGCTTGGCGCAGATGGCCTCCCGGCCGACGGCGGTTGCCTCGGCGTACGGGACATCTTCATACACGCAGTCGTCGGTGCAGTGGCTGGCCACGGCGTTGAAATCGAGTCGGTCGAGATCCACAAACAGCTGCCGCAGCCGATCGGCATGCTTGCTCATCGCTCTCCTCCTGGACGCATAATCTCGTCGCGTCGACGCAGAGCCTAGCGTACGTCGCCCCATCGTGGAAAGATCACCTCGCTATTGTGAGGAGGGCGAGCATGGCAGCCGGCGCAGCTGGGTTGAACCCGTCGCATCTCGAGTACAGTCCGTTCGCCTACGCGATCCATGAGGACCCGTACCCGATGTACCGGCGGCTGCGCGACGAGGCGCCGGCATACTACAACCCGGAGCTCGACTGCTGGGCGCTGTCTCGCTTCGCCGACGTGCTCAATGCCATGCACGATCCGGAGACCTATTCGTCGAGCGGCGGCATCTCGCTGGAAAGCTCGACGCGGTCGACGCCGCCGATGATCATCACCATGGACCCGCCGCGCCACACGAAGCTGCGAGCGCTGGTCAGCCGCGCCTTCACGCCGCGGCGCGTCGCCGAGATGGAGCCGCGTGTCCGGCAGCTGGCCCGGAAGTACCTCGATCCCATCGTCGCAGGCGGTGCGTGCGACATCATCAAGGAGTTCGCGGCCAAGCTGCCGATGGATGTCATCAGCACCATGCTGGGCGTGCCACACGAGGATCAGGACAGGTTGCGGGGATGGTCCGACGTGTTGCTCCACCGCGAACCGGGTCGTGCGGAAGTGCCCGAGGCGGGCCGTGAAGGCGCCGCCAACCTGGTGCGCTATTTCGCGACCGCCATGGCACAGCGGCGTGCCGACCCGCGCGACGACCTGATCAGCGCGCTCGTCACCGCCGAGGTGGACGCCTGCCCTGAGCAGGGTCGAAGGGGCGAACGCCTCGCCGACCAGGAGATCATCGGCTTCTGCTTCCTGCTCATCATTGCCGGCAACGAGACCACCACGAAGATGCTTGGCAACGCGTTGGTGCTGCTCGCCCGGTATCCTGACCAGCGCGCGTTGCTGGTCGAGGATCCGGGACGCATCCCCGGCGCTGTGGAAGAAGTGCTGCGCTATGATACCTCGACACAGATGCTCGCCCGCCTGCTCACGCGTGACGTCGAGACCCACGGCCGCCGGATGGAGCGCGGCAAGAAGGTGCTGCTCCTGCTCGGAGCGGGCAACCGCGATGAGCGCGAGTTCGAGCGGCCCGACGTTTTCGACATCCTGCGGCGGCCGGAGCGCACGCTGTCGTTCGGCCACGGCATCCACTTCTGCCTCGGGGCGTCGCTGGCGCGACTCGAGGGCCGCATCGCCCTCGAGGAGATCCACGCGCGGATTCCGGACTACGAAGTGGATGAGCGCGGCCTCGAACGCGTGCACTCTGCCAACGTCCGCGGTTACGCTGCTGTGCCGATCCGCTTCACGCCGTCGAGGTAGGCGAAGGACGCTTGCGAAGCCAAGTCCCCGCGCGGTGCAGCCGACCGAGGAAATGAGAAACCGGAAACCCGAAACCGGAAATGAGAAACCGGTCAACGAGCCGGCTCGCGGAACTCACCCGTGCTGCCAGAGGCGGTGCATCAATTTCCGCTGTCCGGGCTTGCTGACGCGGTCGAGCGCCCGCACCTCATCCTCCGTCAGGCGCCAGCCGAGGGCGCCGGCGTTCTGCGCGGCTTGCTCCTGGTTCTTGGCGCCGGGGATTGGCACTGCGCCCTTGCAGATGACCCAGTTCAACGCCACCTGCGCTGGTGTCTTGCCGCCGTGGCGTTCGCCGATCCGCCGCAGGTCGGCGAGCAGCGGATCGATCTCGGCCATCGGATAGTCGGAGAAGCTGCGCCGGCCGGGCGGTGGGTTGGCGGCGCTGTACTTGCCCGTCAGCCGGCCCTGGCCGATGGGCGAGTAGGCGAGCACGACAACGCCCAGCTCCTTGCACGCGCCCAGCAAGCCGTTCGATTCGGGCATCGTTCGCAGCAAGGAGAACTCGATCTGGTTCGTCGCCAGCGCGACGCCGTGCGTGGCCAACGCAGCATGGATCGCGCGCATCTCCTTCTCGGAGTAGTTCGAGACGCCGACGGCCTTCACCAACCCGGCGCGGTGCGCGGCGGCGAGCGCGGCGGCCATGGCGGCGTGTGACCGCAGGCTGATCGGGCCGTGAATCTGGTACAAATGCACCCACGGCAACTGCAGTCGTTGCAACGAAGCCTTGAGTGACGCCAGCAGGGCCGACTCGATGAACAGCTTGTACGGAAGCGGGAAGAACTTCGTGGCCAGGATGATGCGTGCGCGGTGGTTGCGATCTTCTTCGAGGAGGCGGCCGATGATGCGTTCACTCTCGCCGTTGCCGTAGCCCTCGGCGGTGTCGAGCAAGGTGACGCCGGCAGCAACCGATGTGGCGTACGCCTGCCGAATCGTCTCGAAGTTGTAGCTGCGATCGTAGTCGTTCATCCCCCACGTGGCCCGGTCGCCCCACGCCCACGTTCCGAGGCCCATCACCGGTAGCTCAACGTCGCTCCCAGCTATGGGAAGGCGCGGCTCCGTCGGTTGCGTCGTTGCGTTTGCTTGCGTCATGGCGCGCCTTCTACCACAAGAGTCGCGGATGGGGCAGGCGTCCCCGTAGACGCCGCGTTCGAACGGATCATACTCCGCGCGCCGCTACGCGCGCCACGGCGCTGTCGATCGCGGCTGCGAGGCTGGTGGCGATCTGCTCGATGTCGTCGTCGGTGATGATGAACGGCGGGCCCAGGGTGATGACGTCACGCGCCGGGTCGCAGCCGCCGGGGTAGAAGAAGGTGCCCAAGGCGAGACCGGCCGCGACCACCTTGTTGGTGAGCCGTGCCTCGTGCGGGAACGGTTCCAGCGTCGCACGGTCCTTGACCAACTCGATCCCGAGCAACAACCCGCGGCCGCGGATCTCCGCCACGTTGGGGTGAGACTCAAGCGCCGACAGACGCTGCCGGAGCCGCCGCCCCATCTCCGCGGCACGTTCGACGAGCTGCTCGCGCTCCATGATGTCGAGGACGGTGTCGGCAACCGCGCAGCACGCGGGGTGTGCCGAGTAGGTGAAGAACATCAGCTCGTCGCCGCGCGCGGCAATCGGCGCTACGACCTCCTCGCGCGCAAAGATGCCGCCCATCGGCGCGTAACCGCTGGTGAGCCCCTTGCCACCGACGAGGATGTCGGGCGTCACGTTCCAGTGCTCGACGCCGAAGCGGCGGCCGGTGCGCCCGAAGCCGGTCATGACCTCGTCGGCAATCAACAGCACACCGTGTCGCCCGCAGATCTCGGCAATCTTCGGCCAGTACTCGTCGGGGGGTACGACCGCACCGGCAGTCGATCCAACAATCGGCTCGGCCACGAACGCCGCGATGGTCTCCGCGCCCTCGCGCTCAATGACGCGTTCCAGCTCATCGGCACACGCCACCGCACACTCGGGGTAGCGTTTCCCAAGCGGGCAGCGCAGGCAGTAGCACGCCGGAGCTTTGGGAAGAGCGACGAGCCACGGCTCGAAACCTTCGCGGCGCTTGCTGTGCCCGCCGATCGCCAGCGTCGCCAGCGTCGTACCGTGATACGACAGGTCGCGACCAATCACTTTCCAGCGCGTGGGTCGGCCTGAGGAGACGTGGTGCTGGCGCGCCAGCCGGATGGCGGCGTCCATCGACTCGGAGCCGCCGCTGGTGAACACGGCGCGAGTCAAACCCTCGGGTAGCCAGCGCTCGCGCAACCGCTCGACGAGACGCACCCGACTCTCGGTGGCGAAGGGTGGGACGACGTAGGCGGCTTCCGCAGCGGCGCGCGCGTACGCCTCGGCCACCTCGCGCCGGCCGTGCCCGATGTTCACGACGATCGCACCGCCCGCGGCGTCGAGGATGCGCCGGCCGTCCGGCGTGATCAGGTACGCGCCCTCCGTGCGTGCGATCATGAACGGCATCCCACCGGGGCGACTGATGAAGGGGTAGCGCTGCGCGCGTGCGGGTTCCATGGACCTCCTACTGTTTCTGCGCCACTTGCGGCGCGCCGTCTGCCAGCAGCTTCTCGAGCGTCGCGGCATCAGTCGTCGGCAGCTTGCAGACGTAATTCTCGCAGACGTACGCCGTCGGCTTGTCGTTGAGCATCATTTGGCTCTTCACGAAGGGGACCAGAGCTTCGATTGCGCCATCGTTCGGGGGATGCAGGGCGACGACCGAGCGTGGCAGGTAGTGCCGGCGCACGGTCGCGAGCAATGCCTTGGTGCCGGCGGCGTCCGCCGCACCGGCTACGACGATCTCCTTCGATGGGCCGAGGGCGAAGTCGAGCGCCATCAGCATCTGCGTGTGGGCCGTCGGTGACTTCGCCAGGTCTTCGGAGTTGGCCGCCAGCAGCGCACGCCCCCGACTCTCGAAGGTGTCGTTCATCGTCAAGCGGCCCAACCGCAGCAGGACGAGCGCGGCGACGGATTGCGGCGACGGCAACGCGGTGTCGCCCGTGTCGTTGGTGTCGGCGATCAGCGGCTCGTGGTCGGCGGCGCGGTACCGCAAGACACCAGCCGGATCGGCGAACAGCCGCAACATGTCCTTGCCGAGCCGGTCCGCCTCGCGCAGCCAGCGGCTGTCGAACGTGGCGGCGTACAAGTCGCTCAACCCGAGGATGAAGAACGCGTAGTCATCGAGATACCCGGGAGTCGGAAAGGCGCCGTTGCGATAGGTCCGCAACAGGCGCCCGTCGCGTTGCAGGTGCGTCAGCACGAAGTCCGCGGCGCGTGCCGCCGCGGCGGCGTAGTGCGGGTCGCCGAGCGTGGCGGCGCCGTACGCCAGGCTGCCGATCATCAGGCCATTCCAGGCCGTGATGATCTTCTCGTCACGCGGCGGGCGGGTGCGCCGATTGCGGGCCGCCAGCAGCACGGCGTGGGATTCGTTCACCGTCTGGGCCAGCGTCTTCGGGTCGATACCTCGTTGCTTGGCGAATGCCCCCAGCGGGATCGGGATGGTGAGCGGGGCGCGGCCGCCCGCTTCGGTGATGCCTGAGTAGTCGGCGAGCAGCGGCCCGCGCTGCGTGCCGAGCGCGGCGATCAGTTCGTCGCGCGTCCAGAGATAGAAGCGCCCTTCCTCGCCGTCGCTATCGGCGTCCTCGGCAGTGTAGAAGCCGCCGTCCGGCGCGCTGAGGTCGCGCAACACGTAGGCGAAGGTGTCGCGCGCGATCAACGCGAACCATTCGTTGCTCGTGGCACGATAGGCTTCGACGTAGGCTCGGGCGTTGATCGCCTGGTCGTAGAGCATCTTCTCGAAGTGCGGCACGCGCCACTGCGCGTCGGTCGAGTAGCGATGGAAGCCACCGCCGATGTGATCGTAGATGCCGCCTTGTCCCATGTGCTCGAGTGTCTCGGTCGCCATGCGCCGGGCATACGTCTCGCCGGTGCGCTGCCAGTAGCGCAGGAGGAACTGCAGCATGTGCGCCTGCGGGAACTTTGGGGCGCCGCCAAAGCCGCCGTTGGTGCCGTCGAAGCTTTGCTTCAGCTGCTCGTATCCTTTGCGCAGCGTATCCACCGTCAGGTTCGCCGTGCCGGCCGACTGCGGCGCGGCTTGCAACGTTTGGGTGAGCGCGGCGCTCGCCTGCAGGACCTCGTCGTGTCGTGTCTTCCAAGCCTCCGCCAACGTTGTCAGCAGCTTCGGAAGGCCGGGCTTGCCGTAGCGATCGTCCGGCGGAAAGTACGTGCCGCCGTAGTACGGCTTGCGGTCGGGAGTGAGAAACACAGTGAGCGGCCAGCCGCCGCTGCCGGTCATGCGCTGCACCGCGGCGATGTACACGGCGTCGATGTCGGGCCGCTCTTCACGATCGACCTTGATGGCGATGAACTGCTCGTTGAGGAGCTGCGCGATCGTTTCGTTCTCGAAGCACTCGTGCTCCATGACGTGGCACCAGTGACAGGTCGAGTAGCCGACGGAGAGGAAGATCGGCTTGTTGTCACGCTGCGCTGCGGCGAACGCCTCGTCACCCCACGGATACCAGTTCACCGGGTTGAAGGCGTGCTGCTGCAGGTAGGGGCTGGACGCGAGCACCAGCCGGTTGATGTACTGCGGCGAGCCGTCGGAGTTGAAGTGGGCGGTCCGCGGCTTTGCCTTCGTTGTCTGCGCCGCCCACGCCTCGCGCAGCCGTGTCTGCAGCGCGGCGTCGAAGGGTGGCGCACCGGGCAAACGGATCGAGGCCGCGGGCGCCGCGGCTGCGGCTGCGGAGCTGCTGCAGGCGATGAGGCCGATGCTCACGGCCGCGCCAATGAAGCGGTGGACTGCGCTGCTCATGCCGTAACGGCAACTATGGCGGGCTCGATGATGCAAGTCCACAAGCCCCGGTTGCCTGCGTTTCGCTCCCGGTGGTATGCCTCCATCGACGCGCCGGAGCCCAACCTGCAGACTGCGCAACACAAGGTGCCGTTCATCGGCGGCAGCTTCTTCAAACTGCTGGCCGCGCTGCTAGTCGTGCTGGTCATCGGTTCATTGCCTGCGTCGGCGGCCACCGGCGCGATCACCGTGTTCGCGGCGGCGTCGTTGTCGGACGCCTTCACGGAGCTAGGCCAGAAGCTCGAGCGGCGCACGCCGCCGATCCACGCGACGTTCAACTTCGGCGGCTCGCAGCAGCTCGCGGCGCAGATCGAGCAGGGCGCAACCGCCGATGTGTTCGCCTCCGCCGACCCGCGGTCGATGACGTACCTGCACGAACGTGGGCTGCTGGCCGAGCCGGCGCGCGACTTCGCGCGCAACCGCCTCGTCGTCATCATCCCGCGCGCCAATCCCGGCCAGATCGCGGCGCTCGAAGACCTGGCGCGCCCAGGCCTCAAGTTGGTGATTGGCGCGGCGGCGGTTCCGGTAGGGCGCTACAGCCGCGAGGTGCTGGGCAAGCTGAGCGGCGCGGCGAATTTCGGATCTGACTATGCCGAGCGCGTGCTGCGCAACGTGGTCTCGCAGGAGGAGAACGTGAAGGGTGTCGTGGCCAAGGTGCAGCTGGGTGAAGCCGATGCGGGAATCGTGTATCGTTCCGACGTGACGCCCACGGTCGCCGAGCGCGTGCGAGTCCTGGAGATTCCCGACGCGTACAACGTCATCGCCACGTATCCGATCGCCATCCTGAAAGGCGCGGCAAATCTCGCCGCGGCGCGGGCAGTGGTCGAGTTGCTGCTGTCACGCGAGGGCCAGCGCCTGTTGAGCGCGCATCGGCTCCTCCCGCTCGACGCGCCGTGAGCCGCCATGGCCGCTAGCAGTTCGCCTCTGATGCGTCGCACCGGCAGCGCGCTGCAGGCTGGTGCCGTGCTGGCGGCGGCGCTCTTTGTGCTGCTGCTGACGCTGCCGCTGCTGGGCTTGCTGTTCCGCACGTCGCCGGGCGAGCTCTTGCGGCGGTTGGCAACGCCGATCGTCGCGCAAGCCTTGTGGCTCAGCCTGCGCACGTCGGTGGCCTCGACCGCAGCGGTGCTGCTGCTCGGCTTGCCACTGGCGTATCTTCTGGCGCTGCACGACTTCCGCGGCAAACGCCTGCTGAGCGCACTGATCGACTTGCCGATCGTGCTGCCGCCGACCGTTGCCGGCGTCGGGTTGCTGCTGGCGTTCGGCCGGACCGGCTGGCTCGGTCTGCATCTCTCCCGCTTCGGGCTGAGCATTCCCTTCACCACGCTGGCCGTGGTGCTGGCCCAGATGTTCGTGGCCGGGCCATTCTTCATCAACGCGGCGCGCGCCGGCTTTGAAGGCGTCGAGCCGCGCTACCTGCAAGCCGCCGCAACGCTGCGCGCTTCGCCCGGCTACACGTTTCTCCGCGTGCTGCTGCCGCTCAGCACGCCGGCGCTGCTGGCGGGTGCGGCGATGACCTGGGCGCGCGCGCTCGGCGAGTTCGGAGCGACCATCACCTTTGCGGGCAACCTGCCGGGCCGCACGCAAACCATGCCGCTGGCCGTCTACGTCGCGTTACAAACCGACCTCGAGGCGGCGGTCGCGTTGTCAGTGATCCTGACGGTCGTCTCGTTCGCGCTGCTGCTCGGGTTGCGCAGCATCGTGCCACGTCCGCTACGCTGAGGCAGGCGTGCTGCACGCGCTCTGCTCCAAGCGGCTCGGAACCCTGACGCTGGAGGTCGACCTGACCGCCGAGCACGCCAGCACGCTCGTGCTGGTGGGCGAGAACGGCGCCGGGAAGACCACCATCCTCAATCTCCTGGCCGGTCTTCTGCAGCCGGATCGCGGAACGATCGAGGTCGACGACGTGACCTACTTCGACAGCGCGACGAGGGTGATGGTTCCCGCACCGGCGCGCTCCATCGGTTACGTCTTTCAAGACGACGCGCTGTTTCCGCACCTGTCGGTGCGCGAGAACGTCGCGTTCGGCTTGCGCGCCCAAGGGATCGCGGGCGGCACGGTCCGCGAGCGAGTCCGCGCCGTGCTGGAGCAGCTCGGCATCGCCGAGCTCGCGGCGCGACGGCCGGCGCATCTGTCCGGAGGCCAACGGCAGCGCGTGGCGCTGGCGCGCGCCTTGGTCCTGCAACCCAGCTTGCTGCTCTTGGACGAACCGCTCTCCGCGCTCGATGCGCAGACCCGCCGGGCGGTGCGCACCGAGCTGCGGCGTACGTTGTCGGAGCTGCCGTGCATCACCGTGCTGGTGACGCATCACCCCTTCGAGGCGCTGGTTTTCGGCGATCGCATCGCCGTCGTGGAAAACGGGCGCATCGCCCAAACGGGCACGCGGCAGGATCTCCTGCAGCGTCCGCGTTCCCGCTACGTGGCGGAGCTGATGGGGTTGAACTTCTTCCAGGGCACGGTGGCGTCGCGCGACGCCAGTGGACTGGCCGAGATTCGGACCGACAGCGGATCCCTGCACATCGTCCACGACGAGGACGGCGATGACGTTCTCGTTGCCGTCGACCCACGCGACATCACGCTGCACACCACGCCGCCGTCCGGGACGGCGCAGAACGTCTTCGTCGGTCCGATCGTGCAGCTGGTTCCCGAGCCCCCCTTCGGAGAGCGCGTCCGCGTCATGGTTGAGACGCACCCGCCGCTGGTTGCTGAAATCACGGCGCACGCGATGCAGGCGTTGGGTCTGCGGGAGGGCGTCACGGTGTATGCGAGCTTCAAGGCGGTGGCGGCGCGTGCCTATCGCTAGTGGTGTGATTCACCGATACGGGGCATTATCCTTCGGCGCACCGCACGCGAATCTCAGCGGAAAGCTAGCCACTGCTGGCAATTCATAATGCCCCAACAGGACGAATCACTACACTAGGTGCCGCATTGCTGAATCGCCGGCGATCCTTCAGAATCGCCACTGGCAAAGGAGCGTACGATGGAAATCAGCGCACGCAATCAGTTGCGCGGACGAGTGACGGCGATTGTGCTCGGCGGGGTCATGGCCGAGGTTCGCGTTCAAGTCGGACAGCATGAGGTGGTGTCGGTGATCACCCGTGCCTCGGCAGAAGGGCTGGGTATCGGGGTTGGGGACGAAGTGGTGGTGATCATCAAGGCCACCGAGGTGATGCTCGGGAAACCTTGAACAACGCGGGTAGTCGGCGCGGCGGCAATTCGCTATACGAGCGGCGTGCGCTTCGGGCTGACCACTCCGATCGTGACCTTGGTGCCGCGGCGGCACGCGGCATGGGAAGAGGACGCGGGCGTCGAGGAGCTGCGGCAGATTGCGGAGGCGGCCGACCGGCTCGGCTATCACCACCTGACGTGCAGCGATCACGTCACCATCCCGGTCGAGGTGGCGAAGGTCCGGGGCGGGCGCTACTACGACCCGTTCGCCACCCTCGGGTTCATCGCCGCCGTCACCGCGCGTGTGCGGCTGGTGACGCACGTGCTGGTACTGCCCTACCACCACCCGTTGGAGGTGGCGAAGCGGCTCGGCACGTTGGATCGTCTCTCTGGAGGCCGCGTCATTGCCGGCGTCGGTGTGGGCAGCTTGCGTGAAGAGTTCGAGCTGCTCGGCGTCGACTTCGACGGACGCGGGCCGCGCTACGAGGACGCGTTGCGCGCGTTGCGCGCCGCGCTCGGCAAGCGGCAGCCCGAGTATCGCGGAACGCATTTCGCCTTCGGCGACGTCGTCGTCGATCCGTGTGCGTTGCAGGAGCGCGTGCCGATCTGGCTCGGCGGCCGAACGCCCCGCTCGTTACGCCGCGCGCTGACCTTCGCCGATGGGTGGGATCCGTTCGGGTTCACCCACGCCCAGCTGGCGGCGCTGCTCGCCGGCGCGCGGCAGTGGCCCGAGTGGCAGGCGCGGACCGCGCCGATCGAGCTGGTGCTCGCGCCGGAGCGGCTCATCGACGTCGGCACGCCCGATCAGATTTCTGCGGCGATCGACCTGATCTCGCAGTACGAGCAAATCGGTGCGACGCTGCTGAACCTACAGTTCCGCCACACCAGCCTGTCGCACCTGCTCGATCAGCTCGATACGTTCGCAGCGAAGGTAATGTCGCAGCACCTCGCTGAGCCCGAAGAAGCGGGCTGAGGGCAGCCCGTCTCCAGCGCAGAATCTGGAGCCGGCGTGCCCCCACGCCGCGCTCTGCCGCCGTCTAGAGCCGAGGCCGACTCTTCGGGAATTTCGGGACACTCGGGTCCATGAAGTCCCAGGGCTGTGCGCTGGCGGCCCAGACATCGGCGATCGGTCGAAACCAGCTGGGATCATCGAGGCTGGCGGCCTTGATGCCGACGACGTCGGGATGCGCCGAGGTCGAGGATGTGCCGCTCCTGACGCCGTATCCTTCCCTACCGGCGCGCGCGCTTGATCTGCCGCACCGCGGCGCGCTCGTGCGCGGCGCGGCGGGCGAAGGTTTGCAGCGGCGTCACGTCCCACTCGAGCGAACCCCACATGGGGAGCTCGCGGAGCAGATTATCCAACTCCTCGTGCGACGGGGCTTCCGCGATGAACACGAACGCCCGGTCGCCGACGGGAAGCCCGCCGGTGATCTTGCCGGCGCGCTCGAGCTTGATGAGTGCATCGATGCTCGGCAGCACCACCGAGGTCAGCACCTGCACGACCTCCTCCGGCGAGGTGAACCCAGGACCCTCCGATCCAATGACCAGATACTTCATCACACTCCTCCTCTCAGACTCTCAGCGGTTCCCGTACGAACTCCAGCACACCAGCGCCCCGGGGCGATGCCCCGGGCTGATGTCTTGCCGCCCCCTTGGGGCTGTGATCTAGCAGCATCGTATTCCGATCCGATGATAGCCCCGAATGGGGCGGCTTGCCGGCGCCGGTGTACTCCCCAACAAGATGATGTGCGTCACCCCTCTCAGCCCAGGAACTTCGACACGGCCGCCGTGAACGCTGCGGCCTGCTCGTAGGGCACCATGTGACCCGCGGCGTCGATCATCTCGAGGCGCGCATGTGGAATCAGCTCCTTCCACTTGTCGGCGTACACCGGCGGGATGAGCTTGTCGCTTGCTCCCCACACCACCAGCGTGTCGGCCGTGAGCCGGTACAGCCGTTTGGAGATGCGCCGGTTCGGGATGGGGAACAGGATCTTGCCCGCGACGCCCATCTGCTTGGCGTTGGTGATGTAGAAGTCGCGTATCGCTTCCAGGTTGGTGAAGTCGAGCCCACCGGTGAGCTGCGCCGCGCCGGCGACGGGATCGTGGAAGAGCAGGTTGGCGAACTCGAACGGCAACATGGCAAACAAATCGGCGATCGGGTGCTCCGAAATCCACAGCCCTGCGGCATTCACCAACACCAGCTTCGCGAGATCGTTGGGCGCGATGCAGGCCATCTCGGCGGCGATCATGCCGCCCATCGAGTGCCCGATGAGGTGCGGGCGCTGCAAGCCGAGTGCGCTGACCACGTCCCAACCGTGCAGCGCGAAGTCGAGCATGTCTTCGAGCAGATCCTCGCCGGTCGATTCGCCGTAGCCGGGAAACTCCGGCGCGTAGACGTGGTAACGCTTCGCCAGCGTGTCGAGGAACGGGTTGTCGGGAAACAGCCCGCCCGCACCGTGCAGGAAGACGAGCGCCGCGCCGGAACCGGCTTCGAGCACGCGGACCTGAGCGCCGCGTTTGGTTTCGATCGTCGTGGTCTTCATCGGCCTGTCCTGAGGTCCGTCGAAGGGGCTCTCTCCGCGCCCGGCAGGGTCTCTTCCGGATGGACGCGCTCCTTCATCGGGGTCGGCCACCAGCGGTTGTCGTTCTTCCATTCCGGCCACAGGTTGCGCAGCTGCGGCATGACTCGTTCCGCGAACAGCTTCGAGGAGTGCCGCGTCTTCCAGTCGGGCATGTTGCCGTTGTGGAAGAGGCCGAAGACGTGGCCGACGTGCAGGCCCTTGATCAGCTCGACCATCTGGTCGCGCACGGTGGCCGGACTGCCGGCGACGACGTAGCGCTCGTCGACGAGCTCCTTCCAGGTGAGCGTCGGGAACTTGCTGAGCGCGTCTTCGGTGAGCTGCGAGAGCACTCCCGCCTTGAGCGTCTTGATGGTGCGATACCCCGGCGGGTCCGCGAAGCCCGGGTAGACGTGCAGGCAGCGGTTGAAGAAGTAGCGGACGTGCTCGGAGTAGAGGTCCTCGGCTTCGCGATCGGTCTCGCCGACGCAGATGATCTGCGCGAAGGCGCCGCGGTAGGGCGACTCGTCCTTGCCGCGCTGGGCGACGCGTTCCCAGTAGCCGTCCATGAGCTGCTTGCCGCGCTTGTAGCCGGTGAACGAGAGGTAGGAGTAGTTGTAATCGAAGTCGAGGCAGAAGTCCCAGGTTTCCAGCGAGCCGCCGCCGGGGATGTAGATCGGTGGGTGCGGCTGCTGGATCGGCTTCGGCCAGCAGTTCACGTAGCGCAGCTGGGTGTACTTGCCGTCGAAGGCGAAAGGTTCCTCCTCGGCCCAGGCGCGCATGATCAGCTCGTGCGCTTCGCGGTACTTGTCGCGGGTGAGCGCCGGAATCTGGCCGTAGCAGAAGTTGGTGTCCATCGGCGTGCCGACCGGAAACCCGGCCACCAGGCGGCCGCCGGAGATGACGTCGAGCATCGCAAACTCTTCGGCGACGCGGATCGGCGGGTTGTACAGCGCGATGGAGTTGCCGATCACGCAGATCGCGGCTCGCGAGGTGCGTCGCGCGAGTCCGGCGGCAATGATGTTGGGCGACGGCATCAGGCCGTAGCCGTTTTGATGGTGCTCGTTGACGCCGATGCCGTCGAATCCGAGCGCGTCGGCGTACTCGAGCTGATCCATGTACTCGTGGTACACGAAGTGTCCCTTGCGCGGGTCGTACAGTGTGTTGGGAATGTCGACCCACACCGAGCGATGCTTCTGACGGAAGTCGTCCGGCAGGTGTGGCCACGGCATGAGGTTGAACCAAGTGAACTTCATTGCACTCTCCTCGGCGGCGTCCGGCGACCGTAGCAGGGTCGCAACGTTGTGGCGAGAGCGTACACCTCGCGTACTTCCGACTTCGTCAGTGTGCGTGTCATCTCACTCGGCGGGGGTCGTGACACCGACGGCGCCCGTGACCAGCGCCTGGAGTGCATCCAGGGTCGCCGCACGTTTGATCTGCTCGGCGGAAAGAAGCAGGCGCAGACTCCCGTCCCCTTCGACTTGAAACACGGCAGGGAGCGGGACGTCGGCGTAAGCCGGAAACTGCCTGTGAAATCGGTCCCGCAGCTCGAAGCGCGCGCGTACCGGCAACGAGTGAATGAACCGCTTCCAGTCCCGTTTCATCGTCCAGCGGTCGTAGGTGAGATCGCAGAGCCGGCACGGATACGTCTCCGGCGAGGTGAGACGGTGGACGAAGTCGGATACCAGCGCGAACAAGGTCAGGTCGACGTTGTATACGAAGATGACTTCGCGCGGCGTCTTCACGCTCTGCTACCCTGGATGCGCATCCCATGCACTCCGCCGCCGGTTCTTATACTCGCGTCCCATTGGCCCATCAACGCAGCTGACGCGAGAGCAGCGAAGATTCCGACAGCGAAGACCGGGTCGGTTCAAGTGCGCCCGATCATGTTCTGATTGTAACCGTGCGGCGAAACCCGTCCCCCCAGCGCCGCTGCGCTGGCACGAATCGTTCGGCGGAGGAGCAGCCTGGGCGTTGCGGACGTCACAAAGTCTCAGGGAGCGACCGGTGCCGTTGACAGCCGTGATCAATCCGGGAGACAAGCGGGACAATGCAGTGTCT
>CAZCGA010000075.1:0-30387 GCA_964498075.1 uncultured Binatia bacterium (SeqCode)
GATCAACCGATGCATCATGGTGAAAATCTACCCACACGCTTTGGAGAAGAGGCGGAAAAGAAGAGCACCTCGAGGTTCTCGATCTCGCCGGTAGCGGGGTTGAGGCGCGCAACCACCTCATCACCCAGCTCTTCCGATTCCTGCTCGGCGTAGGGGGGGCACTTGTTAATGTAGAGGATGTCCGCCTCGCGGTCGTACTTGAAGGTCAGCTTCGCGTCCATTCCACGTCTCCTTGCGCCAGTTTGCGCGCGATGTAGGCGGTGATCGACCAGTGGCGGTTCTTCGTGTCGCGTCGCTCGCAACAACCGCCGCCGCGGGTTTGCCCCTGTGTGCATCCTATCGCAGCTCGCGAACAGTAAGTCCGTTGGCGCGGAGGTAACGGCGGATGCGTGCGAGAAATCGGCGTGCGCGGTGCGTCTCCCGTCGCGCTTCGTCGGTTGATACCGAGATACCGCTTTCGTAATCAGCGGCCAACCGATCATCTAGGCTCTCCCCGAGGTAGGACGCCCATTCCGGTTCGATGTCTCCGGTGCGCACGAGGTGCAGGCCGAACATACGTCGAGCGCCGGCGTGGCTGGCAACAGCCACGTCACGCACGTGCAGCGCGGCTTTGGCACCATGGAGGATCGCATAGTAGGCGCGGGACACGGCGTCTTCCGGGCACTCCTCGTCGACCAGAACTTGCGCCGCACGCAGTGATTGCTTGGCGCGCCGCCATTCAGCGAGTACCAAGCCACGGTTCATAAGACTTGGACGGCGTCTCGCTCGATCGCACGCCGAAAGGGCGAACCAGCTTGCTCGCGATTCGCCCAGTCGTCTTCGGTGTAAGCAAGGATCGACGGCACCGCACTCGACGCGGCGGCCAGCATGTAGCCGATCCAGCGAAGCTGCCGCTTTAATTTCGCGGCATGATTGCTCACGATCAATAAGACATCGAGATCGCTTTCTGGCCCCGCATCGCCACGTGCCTTCGAGCCGTAGATAAGGAGCCGCCGCACTGCTCCGGGATGCTGCTCGTCGAGTGCCTTGCAGTATTCGCGCAACCAGATGCGCTCATCTCGGGTGAGCATCAGCTTCTTCATTTGACCTCCCCGTCGAAGGCGTGTGACTTCTGCCGCGGGCAGGTTCTCGTCCAACTTGGTTCTCATCACTTTCCTGGAATCGCGGGGACGGGCAAGTCCTCCTCCGCAGACGCGGCTGCGAAAGCGATCACGGCGCGGACGTCCTTCTCATTGAGTGTTGGAAAGTCGGCCAAGATCTCCTCGACCGTCGAGCCCTCGGCCAGGCTCGCGAGGACGGTGCGTAACGTCACGCGGGTTCCCTTGATGACCGGTTCACCGGCGCAGATATTCGGGTCGCGGACGATTCGGCGTTGGTAGTTCATGAAGCAGTCCCTCCTCACTCGGTCTTGAAGTGCGGTCTGGAGGCTACCGATCAGGTCAACCTTGCATTCGGTCGTCCGACAAGGGACGACAATCCTTCGCGCTTCGATCAACACCGATCATAGGAAGCCGCGTGATTCTCTTCATCAGGAGATCCCCGGAGAGTCAGAGGTCCTTCTGCTTCCACCAAGGTGTTTGGGTGGTAGGAGGCGAGGCAGCGGGGTTGCTTGTTGGTGGTGGAAGGGCGGGAGGTGGCGTTGGAGACCGGGGCAGCTGCGGAGGCGCAGGTGGAGTGTCCTTGAGGTACTTGATCCAATAGAGCCCGGTCCCAGGAATGCTAAGCGAGATGTACCGTTGGCCGTTCGGCGAGATGCCGTAGCGGATGAGCCCAGGGATTCCCCAGCTGAAGCCGACGCCACGTTTGGAGAGCGTCCAGCGGAAGGGGCCGCGGCCGAAGACTTTGCGGAATCTCCACCCCATTGTTCACCTCACGGTCGTCGAGTGAGAAGCACTCGTCGCAGATAATAGGGAAACGTGATGGCGGCGAAGGCTTTCAGGTAGCCCCTGGCCTGTGCTTCTTGCCAGGTGAGCTGGAAGGTCTCCTTCCGCATTTCGTTTGCCCGCCCATCGATGCTGCGGAGGTCGTCTTGGAGATCTGCCGCGAGCTTGGCGAGTGCTTCGCCTAGGGGAGCGTACTCGGCGGTGGAGCGTGTTTGGATCTGCGCGGTGTGTTCGTGGGCGGTCTTCTTGGCCTGGCTCTCCTCTCTGTCGGAATCGTCGAGCTTGAAGCGGTCGCGGGAACGAACGGTCTGCTCTTCGTCTCGCTGGAGCTGCCGCTGTCGATCTCTTTCTGTCTCCAAAGACGCTCGTCGATGTTGGTATTTTACTTGAATCGCCGCTGCCTCTCTCTGAGAGAGGGTTTGGGGCATACTGGCACGAGCCCGTGATTCGATCGATCGTCTCCAGCTAGCAAGAGCCTCGGCTCGCCGGGGCCCAATTCCGTGCACGCCTTGGACACCCCAGCGCGGGTCGACGTCAGCTGCCGTCACAACGCCCGCCATTCGCAAGCGCAACTTGTACGTCTGACCAATCCCCACGACCAAGACGTCGTCGATGACGAACCGGCGAAGGTAGTTGTTCACGTGCTCATCCTGCTTCAAACGGAGAACGGTCGTGAGTTCAGTCGATTGACCTTGGTCAAGGTCTCGGATCTGCCGGTCGAGGCTGGAGACCTTCCCTCCGATGTACAATTGGATCTTCTGTAGCGCCGCCGCCTGTTGTTGGAGGAGGGCGCGGCGGTGCGTGTTGATTTCCTGGAGGCGAGACTGGAGGGTAGCTTGCACCGCGGCGATCTCTCTCTTCTCTCGCTCTTCAAGTGGGTTTCGCTGCTTGGCGATATTGCTCTGTGCCTCGGCGTGACGCTGCTGGCGGATGGCTTTCTCTCTGGCCGCGGCTTGAATGACGCGTTTGGCTTCCCGCAGTTTACGCTGCGGCTGATCGAGGCCGGCGTGCGCCGAACGCCGTCGGGCTACGGATGGGTCGGAGAGGTAGCGGATCACGCAGAAGAGCAGAGGGACGGCAGCGACGGAAAGGAGCCCGGGAGGAATTAGGACAGCTGCGACCAAGCCAGCCTGCGTTGCCAGCACTAGCGCGGCGGCGCCGATGACGGAGATTCCAAACACGACTCGTTCAGGGGTCGGTGATCCCTCGAAGGATTGAGCGCGCGCTGGCGGTGTCGCACCGTCAATGATCCACGATACATCGACCGGAGCTGCGTCGCCGTCGGCTATCGGCGCTGAGGTAGGCGTCTGGGTCGAGTCGGTGCGCCGGTTGGGCAGGTGGTCTTCCAACCAGCTCGCTGGCGCTCGGTGGGCGGTAGGTGCGAAGCCGGTCGGGTGGCCGAGCGGCGGGATCTGTTCGGGCGCGAGGTACAAGAGGGATTTGAAGAGCTGGGCGACCGTTCTGGCGTGCTCCTCGGGTAGCGCCTCAATTGCTTGAAGGACCGCCGATGATTCCGGGTCCTCGAAGTCTTTTCGCCGCAGGAGCACACACTCGTCTCCGGCGGCGAAGCGTTGCCACAGCTGCGGCTCTGCGATAAGGGCAAGGAGCGAGAGGTGGACGACCCAGGCGGAGAAGTTGTCGAGGTGCGGTCCGAAGTCAGCCAGTGTTCGCAGAGGGTGCTGGTAGTTGCGGGCTCCCAGTTCGTGGCTGCCCCGACCTTGGAGGGCAGGGACATACATGCCGTCGTAATCGATCAGACGGATATCGTCGTGCACGATGATGACGTTTCGGTCCTGGAGGTCACCGTGGCCGATCTGTGCTTGTTGAAGAGCGGCCAGCATCTGGCTCCAACGCTGGGCGAGTGCGTAGAGTTCATGCGGAGTGTTCAGGTGCCGCTTGATGTAGTCGTCGAGGGTATCGCCTTCGACCCATTCCATCTTGAGAATTGGGTAGCGGCGGCCGCGGACTCTGATGCCGTCAGAGAGGAAGCTGAATCCGACCGTGTAGGGCAGGTGGACGCGGTTGAGGTGCTCGCTGATGGCGGCGTAGCGGAGTTGCTGGTCTGGAAACTCGCGAGTGAAACACTTGACCGCCCAGTTCTTTGCGCCGCAGCACAGCTTGAAGACGACAGCGAAGCCACCGGACCTTGGGCGCGGTAGCCCGAGATTGTTGAGATCGGGCTGGCCGGCCTGCAGCTCGGGGTCTGTGAACGCGGTGCGTGGGTTTTGGACCGCTTCCTGAAAATCTAAATCGACAGGCCAGGCCATTGAGATATCAGTTGCCGTCAGCCCAAACTTCAACCCGGAGAAGGGTGACGTCGTCGTTGCGCATGCTCTTCGTTTGGCGAAGGTCGGCGACGAAATCCGCGAAGGGCTTGGATTGGTCCTTCGTGTCGAGGTCGCGGAGGACGGCCCACGGCTGACGGCCAGCCTCTGCCTCGCTCAGAAACCAGTGGGCTAGGGCATCGGTCATCAGGTAAAACGTGTCGCCGGAGCACCAGCCGTCGCCTGTGGTCACGAGGTGCTTTGCGGCGCGCTCGTTGTAGGAGGGGTTGCTGGAGAGCAGGTGCGGTTGGTTAGTGAACGACGCCGCGTCCTGGACAGGGAAGCGGGCGAGAATCGTCTCGTTGCGCATGTGAACAAGGCAGCTGTCCCCGAGGGCGGTGGCTCGCCACTGGCCCGGTCCGCCAGGTTCAGTGCTGTCGACGAGCACGAGCCCGAGGAGAGCGGCGAAAGCGCCAGAGCGAACCTTCTCCTCGGCGTACCAGGGGAGGGGTCGGCGTTGCACTGTCGTGAGCCAGCGCTGCTGCAGCGCTGGCAGGGCGGTGAGGATCAATGCATCGGGGGTGCAGCTGCAGAAAGCGCGCACGAGCTGCTTGGCCCACATCCCCGAGAAGGACGTCTCCGTGGCGCCATCCGCAACTGCGCAGCGGAACGAGCGAAGGCGGCGTTGCTCTGGGTGGCGGGGTAAGAAGGCGTCCTCGTATTCGGCTTCGGTGTTGCCGGCCTTGGGCAGCCAGAACGCTTTGGCCACTACCTGCACGACACTCGCACCGTTCTATCGAAGGTCACTCGGGCGCGTCCCGATATCGAGGAACTTGATCACGGCCTCCATGTTCGCGTTGAAGACAAATCCCCGCGTCCCTTCGGAGACGCGGTAGCCTTCCTGCTGCGCGATAGAGCGCATGTATGGCGGCAGCGCGCTGGACATTCGGAAGAGGAGCTGTGCGAACTGGTCCGGTAAGCCGGCGTCGCTGTCGGGGAACTCAATCGGCGTCGCGCGCTGGGATGAGGTGTGCAGGTTGAAGAGGAGAACCTCGCCGTCGCTGCTGGCTAGCCGTCTGATGGCATCGGCGGGACCGCTCGGGTCGCCGTCAGTAGCTTCGCCGTCAGTGATGTTGATCACGATTGGAGGAAAAGAACTCGGGTGTTCCGTGAGCCAGCGCTGGAGGATGCTCTGCGCTTGCCCCAGCGCCTGGCACATCGGGGTGCCGCCATTGGCAACGGGATCGAACCAGATGGGGAAGCGCTTCGTTTCGTCGACGAGCCCGCCTGCGCCGTCATGAACCCTTGTGACCCGCTGGTCGACACGCGCGGGCATGTTGGCGATCTCGCTTACGGGAACCAGGTCCTTGCCTACCAGCGAGCCGCTGAACGCTGGACCGACTCGGTTGCCATACGCGAGCACGCCGACGTGGTAGTAGTCCCGCACGCCCTCCTCCTTGGCGCACTTGATGACGAGATTCTGCAGCAGGCGGTTGATGGCGTCAGCAACGCCGTTGGCTTTGCTGCCTGTCGACTCGCCAGCCCCGAATGGGTCGGCCATGGAACCAGATTGATCGATGAGGAACAGAAAACAGGATGGGTTCCCCCGACTTATCTCCGCACCATACGCCATCGTGGATCTCCTTTCGTACTTTGCGCCCTCTCGCGGCGGTCCGCGAAGAATTCGTCGGTACGCGCCGGCTTCTTCTCACGAATGGCTCGCCGGATTTCGCCATTGCTGAGGATCACGCTGGCCTTGCCTCAAGAACGCTCGCGGCACCCTGAGCCGAGGACCTTCCGTGAACCCCGCCTGTGGAAGGTCCACGATTGCGGAATTCTCCTCAAGCTCGATCACCGACACTCTCACGCGTCCTGGAACTTCCCCACCCGGTCGGGGCTCCTGGCTGACGATGACGCTACGCTCGTCCACCAAGGCCGACACTCGCCGCCCGTCTGGCAGCTCAACGACCACACCACGCTCCGTGGAGAACATCCCCACTGTCACCTTGCAAGCGAGCATCGTCCCATTCGCCTTCGCCATGCTGCACTCCCTTCTCGGACAGGATCGGCTCTGTACCTTCGCTATGCGCGCTCACTACCGCTATGCGCGCTCACTACGACTGCTCGGTCGAACTTGTCAAGCGACGCGTGAGCAGCAGCTCGTCGCTGAGTCCCGAGAAACAAAAGAGCCCCGCCGGATCACCGGCGGGGCTCTTCGCGATCGATCAGGCTGGTTAGGCCTTGGTCACGTTGCTGGCTTGCGGTCCCTTGCGGCCGGGGGTGACGTCGAACTCCACCCGCTGGCCTTCTTCGAGACTCTTGAAGCCGTCACCCGAAATCGAAGAGTAGTGGACGAAGACATCTTCGCCGTTCTCTTGCCGGATGAAGCCGTAGCCCTTTTCAGCGTTGAACCACTTTACCGTCCCTGCTGCCATGCGCTTTCCCTCCTTTGCTCTAGACTCGTCAACCGGGGGGCGCTGCATGTCTAGGGACGCGAGTTGCGTTGCCAAACAGAACGGCCAAAAGGCCGGAACCTCTCAGCCGACAAGACGTTTGCCGAACCTGCCGGTGTAACTGGGCGCGTACATAACGAAGTTGAGGATCGAGTGCAAGGCGGACGTGCGCCACGACGCGCTCAATCCGTCGCCCGCCCCGGCGCGTGTCTGCGCCAATGGATGACACGACAACTGGTAGCACGCGCCGGACTTCACCCTTGAAAGCGGCACGGCGAACACTTACTCATACGGCCGCAATGGAGTTGCAGCTCACGCCGGAGCAGGAACGCTTTCGCACCACGGTGCGGGATTGGCTCGCGACGTACTTGCCGGCAGGTTGGGGCACCGCAGCGTATCACGCCCCGGAGACGCCGACGGAACAAGTCGAGTTCGCACGCCGGTGGCAGCACACGCTGCACGACGGCGGCTGGGCAGGGATCACCTGGCCGAAGGAGTACGGCGGCCGCGGTGCCGGGATCGTAGAACAGTTGATCTACAATGAGGAGTACGCCTACGCACGCGCGCCCGACATCCTCAGCCTCAAGATCGGCTTGAGCCTCGTGGGCCCGACGCTGATGGCGTGCGGCGCACCGTGGCAGAAGGAGCGCTTCCTCCCCAAGATCCTCACCGGCGATGAGATCTGGTGTCAGGGCTTCTCGGAACCGAACGCCGGGTCGGATCTGGCGTCGCTGAAGACCAAGGCTGAGCTGCGTGGCGACGAGTTCATCGTCACCGGCCAGAAGATCTGGACCAGCGTTGCGCAGCACGCCGACTACTGCATGCTGGTGGTGCGCACCAATCCCGAGGGCCCGAAGCATCGCGGCCTGACGTTCTTGTTGGTGGACATGAAGAGCTCGGGCATCACCATTCGGCCGCTGCGCGAGATGACCGGCGAGGCTTGGTTCAATGAGGTGTTCTTCGACGAAGTGCGCGTGCCGCGCGCCAACGTCGTCGGGGAAGTCAACGGCGGCTGGAACGTCGTCATCACCACGCTGGCCCACGAGCGCAGCGGTACTACGCCGCACGTGCGCCTGCAGGCCGAGCAGCGGAGGCTGGCCGACCTGGCGCGCCGGACTCGGCACAACGGCAGTCGCGCGGCCGACGACCCGATCGTCCGCCAGAAGATCGCGCAGTTCGCCATCGAGGTGGCAGTGCTGCGCTACACCGCGTATCGTAACGTGACCATGATTCAGCGCACGGGCATACCCGGTCCGGAAGGCTCCATCTTGAAGATCTTCTGGAGCGAGCTGGAGCAGCGTCTCAAAGATACGGCCATCGAGATCCTCGGCCCCTTCGGCTTGCTGCCGCGCGGCGAGCCGCGGACGGTCGACAGCGGTTTCTGGGCCTACGAGCTGCTGTGGTCGCGCTCCGCCACCATTTACGCCGGCACGTCGGAAGTCCAACGCAACATCATCGCCCAACGCGTGCTCGGATTGCCGCGGTGATGATTTTTCTCGATCGAGCCTTGAATCAATCTTCGCGGCCTTCGTCTGACGACGTAGCAGCACGCGGATCCCCCCTCCGCGGCTGCAACAAGCGCGGGCAGAATCGTTTTGCCCGCGCTACCCTCCTTTACCTGGGTGTGGGCGGCTCCCATGCTACGGCGGGCCGCCCACGCCGACCTCATCAACGGACTACCCCGACGACGGGAGAGCGTAAGCCATGGCGCTGCATCCGCAAGTAAGGGCCCTTCTCGATCAGATGGCGTCGGACAGTCTGCCGCCGCTCAATGCATTGCCCGTGGCGGCGGCCCGACAGGCGGCGGAGGTATTGGGCAGCATGCACGGCGCCCCGGAGCCGGTCGCCGACGTCGACAACCGCACGATTCGTGGTCCAACGGGAGCCATCCCGATCCGGATCTATACGCCGAGCGGCAACGCGCCGTTCCCTGTGCTGGTCTTTTTTCACGGTGGCGGCTGGGTGATTGGGAACCTCGACACGCATGATGGTGTCTGCCGTTCGCTGGCAAACGCCGCGCGTTGCGTCGTGGTCTCGGTCGACTACCGGCTGGCACCGGAACACAAGTTTCCAGCGGCCGCGGAGGACGCATACGCCGCGGCGCAATGGGCGGCGGCGAACGCCGCATCGATCGGCGGCGATCCGACGCGCGTCGCGGTTGGCGGCGACAGTGCCGGAGGCAACCTCGCGGCTGTCGTTGCGCTCATGGCGCGGGACCGCGGAGCCCTGTCGCTACGCTACCAACTGCTCGTCTATCCGGTCACCGATAGCGCCTGCGACACCCCCTCGTACCGAGAAAACGCCGATGGATATTTTCTCACTAAGGACATGATGCTTTGGTTCTGGAACCACTACCTGCGCGGTGACGCCGACCGCTCCAACCCCTACGCGGCGCCGTTGCGTGCTGCCGATCTTCGCGGCTTGCCGCCGGCGTTGGTGATGACGGCGGAGTTCGATCCGCTACGCGACGAAGGCGAGGCCTACGCCGCGCGCCTGCGTGAGGCCGGTGTGCCGGTTCGACTGAGCCGCTACGAGGGGTTGATTCATGGCTTCTTCGGTATGAGCGGCGTGATCGACCAGGCGCGAACGGCGGTCGAAGAAGCCGCGGCTGGATTGCGGGCGGCCTTTGCGGGGCGTCAGCCCGGCGCTCCGTAGCCCGTGCCGTGAGGCGGTCAGCGCTCCGTCCGGCTGGCCGGTGTCTCGCGGGGCGCAACGCCTGCCCTTGTGTCGGGCGTGGCTCGTGGTAATCCGCGCCGGCAACACCTGGTTGCCGGCGCCGTTGGTCAGGCCGCAGGGTCGCCCAACCCGGCTCGCAAGAAGCCGGAGATGAGCGCGTGTGGAGCGTCGGCTGTCGAAGTGAGCTGCGGCACAAACAGCGTGCCGACAAAGAAGGGATGTCCAGATAGCTCGACGATGCGAACCTCGCCCTCGTCGTCCGACCCGACGACGCGCAAGGCGCTCGCTCGCAACCGGCTCACGTAGTCCGGATTGACTCCGAAGTTGCAGTGGTACTGCTCCCGAACGGTGCGGCGTCCGCAGAGACGCGCCACGAGTGAATCCGGCTGCAGGGTGATCGTCATGCTCCGCCCGACCAGCGAACAGGCCAGCCGCGAGATGACTAGGCGCGAAGCGTCGGGGGCATACTCGGCGTGCTGCGCGTCGGCGAACCCCAACACGTTGCGCGCATACTCCAGGATGACGTGCTGAAACCCGCCGCAAGTGCCCAGCAGCGGGATACGCCGCTCTCTGGCGAAGCGAATCGCCGCAAGCGCTCCCTCCATGCTCTGGTAGGGACTGCCCGGCGCAACCCAGATGGCGCGGAACTCGCCGAGAAGCCCGGCGGAATCCGGGCCCGCCAGCTCGGCCGTCGCGACCCAGCGATGCTGCACGCACACACCAAGAGCGGAAGCCGCGTGCCCAATGGCCTGGTTCGTTGCCGCGTGCGACCGCGAGCGCGAATCGAAATCTCCGACGATGGCGATCGATGCGGTCATGCAGGCGACTTCCGGGCCTCGACGACGAGCAGCAGAGGACGCCCGAGGTACTTCTCAGCCCCCGGCACTTCCTCGACCAGCGCGTCGTCGCCAAGGAACTCGCGGGTCCGCAAGTCATGGAAGCCCGCGTCCTCCATGACGTTCAGATAGTCGTCGACGGTGTAGCGCTGTGCCCCGAGGCGGTACTCGACGTCCGACTCTGCGAAGTTCGCCTCGATTCCGGCGGCCGCCATCTCCGGATGGAACACCGAGAAGACGAACCGTCCACCCGGAACGAGGGCGTTGAAGGTCTCGCGGAAGGTCACCGGAAGCCGCGTCAGATGCTCCCCGACGAGGGCGCAGAGAATGGCGTCGAAGACCTGCTCTCTGACCGGGAAGGTGTCGTTGAGGTCGGCTTGCGCCATCGGGATCTCGGAGCAACTTCGGCGTGCGACGTTCAGCATGCCGCGCGAAAAGTCGACGCCGATCGGCCAGCTGCCGTGTTGCGACAAAAGCTTCAGATTGGCCCCCGTGCCGCAGCCGGCGTCGAGAATGCGCTCGCCGCATCCTGGCTGCAGGAGGTCCATCGTGTATCGCCGGTCGAGGGCGACGAGCGGATTTGAGGTGGCATCGTAGGTCTGCGACCAACGGTCGTACCCTTCACGAACCTCCGGGTGATGAACCTGCTTCGCCATACCCTTGCGCCGTCTCACGTGGTGGCGACGAGCCACGCCCTAGTTTGGCGTCGGTCTCCATCGGCTTGATCGGCACTCGCGCGGCGATTTTGGATCAGGAGATTGCCCACCTTCGCCGCCTTGCCCGTTTGAGGGTGGCGATAGTCAGCGCGACCACCAGCAGTCCGCCAAGCATCACTCCACGCAATATGACTCGCAGCATAGTGGTCCCGGGTGCGGCTCTACGTCTACCCTCACCGATCCGAACAGGCGACACGCTCGTAGCACTGGCGGTGCGCAGCTCGCAATCGGCCGGAAAGCTCTTGGGACATAGGCCTCCTCGGTGCGCCGGCTGTACCCGCAGGCAGGGACGCCTGCGCCACTCACCCTCATCGGAAATCATGCGATGGCGGCATTGGCGACGGCTCCTCCTCGAGCGTCGTCCGCATGCGGTAGCCGTGGCCGGTTTGCTTGATCGCCTGCTGCGGAATCGCCAGCGGCGTAAAGCGACGCGCTCGCACGTGAGTGACGCCATCCACTTTCTGCAGCGGCCCTTCAACCTGCAACAAGGCGGCGGTGTGAATCACGGAGCGGTGGCGCTGAAACATGTCGGGCACCACGACCGCGTTGGCCGTGCCGGTCTCGTCTTCGAGGGTGAGGAAGCAGAAGCCCTTCGCCGTACCCGGCCGCTGGCGGACGATCACCAGTCCGGCGATCTTCGCCCAACTCCCGTCGCGCGCACTCTTCAGATCGACCGCACGCAACACGCCTTCACGGCTCAGCGCGTCGCGCAGATGCTTCATGACGTGCGGGCCAACGGTGATGCCGCTGCCCTTGTAATCGGCAAGCGTGCGGTCGAGTGGAGACATTTCGGGAAGGGGGGAGAAGTCGGGTGACGGGGAGGGAGTTGGGGAGAGGTCGATCGCGAACTGCCGCTCAAAGAGCGACCCCTTCGGCACCGCGGCGGCCTGCCAGAGCGCTTGACGCCGGGTGAGACCGAACGCCGCAAACGCACCGAGGTGCGCCAGCGTTGCGAGCTCGCTGTCGCGCACCGCACACCGAGCCGCAACGTCCGCTACTGAAGCAAATGGGGCGCATCCCCGTTCGGTTTCGATGCGCGTGCCCGCCGCTTCACGGAGACCGGTGACGTACCGTAGGCCGAGACGCAGCGCCAAAGGCGCCGCGTAGGACGAACCTCCCTGTAGTCCCTCCTTGGTAAGGAGGGACGCAGCGACCCCCCTCCTTACCAAGGAGGGGGTCAGAGGGAGGTCGACTCGCTCCAGCGTGCACCGCCAGCTCGAGCGCGTCACGTCGATCGGCAGCACGCGCAGGCCGTGGCGCTGCGCGTCCTTCACCAACGTCGCCGGGTGATAAAAACCCATGGGCCAGTTGTTGAGCATGGCGCAGGTGAAGGCCCCCAGGTGATGGGCGCGCAGGTACGCCGATGCGTAGGCCAGCAACGCGAAGCTCGCGGCGTGCGACTCGGGGAAGCCGTAGAGCGCGAACGAGGTGATGCTGCGGATGATGTCGTCTGCACTCTTGCCGGTAATGCCGCGCTTGGCCATGCCGTCGCGGAGACGAGTCTCAATGTCCTGCATGCGTTCGACTGAGCGCTTGAAGCCCATCGCCCGGCGCAGCTCCTCCGCCTCGCCGCCGGTGAAGCCGGCGAGGGTCATGGCCATGCGTAAGAGTTGCTCCTGAAAAAGAGGAACACCGAGTGTCCGTTTCAGGATCGGCTCCAGATCCGGATGCGCGTAGGTCACCGGCTCGCGGCCGTTGCGGCGATTCAGGTACGGATGCACCATCTGCCCGACGATGGGCCCCGGACGGATGATCGCCACCTCGACGACCAGGTCGTAGAAATGATCCGGCTTCATGCGCGGCAAGGTCGCCATCTGCGCCCGGCTTTCCACCTGGAAGACGCCGATGGTGTCAGCGGCGCGCAGCATGGCGTAGACCTTCGGGTCGTCCTGCCGCAGATGCGCCAGATCGACGGCGACACCCTCGTGAGCGTGGATGAGCGGAATGGCTTCTTCGAGCACCGCCATCATGCCGAGGCCGAGCAGATCGACTTTGATGATGCCGAGGTCGGCGCAGTCGTCCTTGTCCCACTGCACGACGACGCGGCCGGGCATCGACGCCGGCTCCAGCGGCACGACGGTATCGAGCCGCCCGGCGGCGATGACCATGCCGCCGGAGTGTTGCCCGAGATGGCGCGGCAGGTTCTGGATCTGCTGCACCAGATCGACCAGCATCCCGACGCGCGGCGCCTCCGGGTCGACGCCGCCGGCGCGCAGCTGCTTGGACAGCTCGTCCAGGTCGTCGCGGAACTCGAACCGGTTGAGCAGCTTCGACAGCTTGTCGACCTGCTCGAGCGAGAAGCCGAGCGTCTTACCGACCTCGCGCACGGCGCTGCGCGTGCGGTAGGTGATGACGTTGGCGGTCATGGCGGCGCCGCGTGCCCCGTAGCGCTGGTAGACGTACTGGATGACGCGCTCGCGCTGATCGCCGCTGGGCAGGTCGATGTCGATGTCCGGCCACTCGCCACGCTCTTCGGAGAGGAAACGTTCGAACAGCAGCTCCATGCCGACGGCGTCGACGGCGGTGATGCCGAGGGCGTAGCACACCGCCGAGTTGGCCGCCGAGCCGCGTCCCTGCGCGAGGATCTTCTGCTCGCGGCAGAAGCGGACGATGTCCCAGACGATGAGGAAGTAGCCGGCGAGATCGAGCTTGCCGATGATCGCCAGCTCGTGCTCGAGCTGGCGGCGGACACGCGGCGTGATCGTGCCGTAGCGCTCGCGTGCACCGGCGTAGGTGAGCTGTCGCAGATAGCTGATCGACGTCTCGCCCGGCGGCAGCGGGTACTCCGGGAAGCGGTAGCCGAGATTGGCGAGGGTGAACTCACACTGCTCGGCGATGCGGCGGGTGTTGGCGATCGCTTCCGGCAGATCGCGGAACAGCGCGGCCATCTCCGCCGGCGACTTGAGATGGCGCTCGGCGTTCTTCAGCAGTCGGCGTCCAGCGGCGTCGAGCGTGGTCTTGTGGCGGATACAGGTGAGGACGTCGAGCAGCCGCCGTCCGGCGCGCGTAGTGTGGCACACGTCGTTGGTGGCGACCAGCGGGAGGCGAAAGTGCTCCGCCACGGCGATCAGCGTACGGTTGAGCCGTTCCTCGTCCGGATCGAGATGGCGTCGGAGGTCGATGTAGAGACGGTCAGGGAAGAGGCGCTGCAGATGAGAGAGTTTGTTGGTTGCGAGGTTGTTCGTTGTTGGGAGGGAGAGCACATCGCGCGCGAGACAGATGAGACCGTCGGTGTGGCCTTCGAGATCGTCCCAGGTGGCGACGGACTCGCCTTTCGGCGCGCGCAGTTTCGTCTGCGTGATGAGGGTGCAGAGGTTGTGGTAGCCAGTGCGGTTGGCAACGAGGAGATACACCGAGCCGGGGGTCGGGAGCCGGGGTTGATCCTCAAGGGTGAGCGCAGCGCCGACGAGGGCGCGCAGGCCGGCACGTTTCGCGGCCTGATGAAAGCGCGGTGCGCCGTAGACTCCGTCTCGATCGCCCAGCGCTAGCGCCGGGTAGCCGAGCGCGGCGGCGCGCTCGATCAGATCTTCCGGCAAGGACGCGCCCGCGAGGAAGCTGAACGCGCTGCAGCAGCGGAGCTCGATGTAACCGGAAGACCCCTCCCTTCTCCCAACCTCCGGCCTCCTCCCTACCCCTCCCCCGTTCGCGGAAATGCTCACAGGGGAGGGAGCCGGATCAGTCATACACGCCATCCACAAACCAGCTCTGCGTCGCGTGGTCGCGGTACAGCCGGTACACGCAGCCGTCGCTGAGCTGCGCGTCGTAGTAGTCGCGGGCGTAGCAGCCGTCGCTCCACCAATCACCCTGCACGCGCCAGGGACCGGCGGCGTGCACGACCCGGCCGGCGAAGTCTTTTCCGCGCACGAACTCGGGCTGATCGCGTTCGCAAAACACCTCGATCGCGCGCGGCGGACGCAGGGCACGTAGGGCAAGGGGAATGACGGCCGAGCCGTCACGTGTGGCAGGCGTGTGGCTGATGGCAGATGGCAGATGGCCGCCGTTCAGACCGTACGCGTCCGGACGGTGCGAGTCAGCCACCGCGGGCGTGCCAACGCGGTCGGCGCCGCAGATGGCGGTGAGGCGTGCCAGGGTGACTGCCAGACGTGTGGGGGCTGGGCCGTTGGGGCGGAACAGGTCGAGCTGGGCGGCGCGCAAGCGCTCGGGAATGGCCGTGACGCGCAGTGCCTCGATGGCGGCGCTCGGCGGATGCGCTTCGAGGTGTAGGCGCGCCAGCGTCAGCAACGTCTTCACCTCGTTGCTCGGCGCCGCAACGGTGACCGTGCGCTCGTCGCGACCACGCGTCGCCAACCGCAAGGACAGACGCAGATCGCCGCAGAGGAAGCCGCGCACCGCGACGCGCGCCGTCAGCCGGTCGAGCAGGCCGCGCAGCAAGAAGAGAAGCGGCTCGACCGTATCGATGCCGTAATCGAGGTCGACGCCCTCCTCAAAGTGCAGCGGCAGGGAACGCGGCACCAGCGGGTACGCATCTTCTCCCCGTGCGCGACGGACGAGTTGGACACCTTCAGGCCCAAGGCGCGCGCCCACGGCGCTGGCGGCCAAGGATGCAAGGTCGCCGATACAGCGGATGCCCCAGCGCTGCAAGGAGACGCGGAGCTCTGGGCTGGGCTCCAGCAACTCGACCGGCACCGGTGCCAGGAAGCTCCATTCCTCTCCGCGGGGGATGACGGCGACGCCGCCGCCGTGGCGCGCCGCGAGAGCGGCGGCGACTTTCGAGCCCGCCACGCCCACCTGCGCGGCGAGGCCAAGGTGGGCGGCCCGCTGCACCAGCGCGTTGGCCAGCTGCGATTCCGACTCGAAGAGCGCACCGAGTCCATCCAGGTCGAGGTAGGCGATCCCTGCACCGGCATCTTCGACGCGCGGCGAAAACGATTCCGCCGCGTCGCACAGCGCCGCCTGCGCCGCGCGCCGCATGTCGGGCGATGCGTGATGCACCACCAGACCGGCATCAATTGCCATGGCCTGGGCAGCGGTGAGGTCGGCCGTGATCCCGTGCCGGGCGGCTGCAGAAGATACCGCGAGCAGCGACGCACGTGGGCCGTCCCCGTCGGCCACTGCGACCGGTTCACCGCGCAGCTCCGGCTGTACACGCAGCAACGCCGCCAGCGGGAAATCGGGGACGTACAGGCAGGCGAGGCGCGTCATCGTGACCCGCGGGCGTGGCGCGTGCTCGAGGGCGCGAAGAAAGATGCCGTGGACGAGCCGGCATCACGCACACGAACCACGACCTGGTCTCCGGGGGGACCGAGCTTGTTGCGCTCGACCCGTGCGTGGCTGTCGAAGCCGGCGAAGAGCGGCCAGGCACCGGGCTGCCAGCGGGGAGCGCGCTGCTGCAGACGGAGACTGAGCACCGCGAAGCTGCCGGCGATCCGTTGTGGGGCGAGGATGAGCAGCGCGGTGTGCGATTGCTCGGCGGCATGCAGCAGGCGCGGCCAGACGTGGCGGCGCAGCGGATGGGCCACCGTCGTCCCGAGATCCAATACGATCACGGCGAACCCGCCGGCTTGCAAGAGCAATTCGGTACACCGCAATCCGTCGGTGACGGAAGGTGGGCGCACCCACAACAGACGTTGGAGGTCCGCACCCGCGGCGGCGACGGATTCGGGGTGCAATGCATCGGCGAGATCGATGCAGGCAACTACCTCGCCGCGCCGGGTGATGGTGGAGAGCAGGGTCAACACGAGCGACGTCTTGCCGCACGAGAGCGGGCCAAGCACCTCACTGACTCGTCCGCGAGGCCACCCGCCATCAAGCAACGCATCAACGCGACCCAGGCCGTTGGGCAATCGGTATATCGGCTCGGAAGCCGTGAGCCCCAGGTGGACTCGTCCGGGCAACGAGAACCCCGACAGGCGAGCCACGGCCGACGTCTGGTGTGAGGTGGAAGCCAGCACGCCCAGGATTTTCGCTTAATTTTCGCTTTTGATCAACTAGGAAATCGCAGTGAGCCGACGGCGGTCAGGAAAGCACTTGGCTACTGGTTGAGGATGCTCTGCATGTCCGCGGCCGCATTCGCGCCGTGCGCAAGGAAGTAGTCGTAGTCGGCGACGATGCCGACTTCGGCTTGCGGGAGCGTGGCAGCGCCGCTTGCCGCAAGGCCTGTCGTCAAGGCCTGATACGCTCCCGATAGCCCGCATGTTCTGACGCCAGCCGCGGCAAGCCGTCGACAAACATTCTGCGCCGCGCCCTGCGGCGCTCCACGATCGCGTTGACGAACAAACGTTTGGTGGGCTAGGGTGCGCCGCACGATGAAGGTGCGAGTCCCCATGAAGCCCGGTTACTTCACCGTGCCGGACGATCCAGCTCAACCGCCGATGATCCTGGGGACCCGGTGCGAAAGCTGCGGCGAGTACTTCTTCCCGCGGCGCGCCATCTGCGCAAAGTGCCTCTCGGAGCAGACGGCCGATGTCGAGCTGCCAGGCCGCGGCACACTGTACAGCTATACGTTCGTCCACATCCCGCTTTTCGGCTCGACCAACATCGAGCACATGGAAGGCTACGGCGTCGGACAGGTCGACCTGCCCGAGGGGCCGCGCATCCAAGCGCCGCTGGCGGGCAAGCAGGGCGATTTTCGAATCGGTCAACCCGTGGAGGCCGAGTTGGATTCGCTGCGTGAGGACGATTCCGGTCGGGCCGTGGTCATCTTGCGCTTCCGCCCCGTGGAGGAGCCGCGATGAAGAACGTGGCGATCCTCGGTGTGGGCATGTACCGCTTCGGCATGTGGTCGGACGTGTCGAACGCGACGATGGCCCGCGAAGCCGGCATGGCAGCGCTACGCGACGCCGGAGTATCGTTCCGCGACGTACAGGCCGCTTACGTCGGCCACATCTTCGCGTCCGTCATGACCGGCGTCCGCGTGATGAAGGAGTTTGGGCTCACCGGGATTCCCGTCCAGCGCATCGAGAACGCATCCGCAACCGGCTCGGCGGCGTTCCGCGAGGCGTGTCTCGCCGTCGCCGGTGGGCACTACGATGCCGTCATGGTGCTGGGCTTCGACAAGATGACCACGATGATCCAAACCAGCACCGCGGGAACGGCACCGGAAAACATGGAAGATGCCATCCTGCCCGCCGCGTTCTTCGCGCTCTGGGCGACGCGGCGCATGCACGAGCGCGGCATGAAGCCCGAGCATCTGGCGCGCATCGGGGCGAAGAACTTCAACAACGGCGCCCTCAACCCGATGAGTCAACGCCAGGCAACGGAGCGGGTGACGCCAGAGAGGGTTCTCAAGTCGCGGATGGTGGCCTGGCCGCTGACCACGATGATGTCGTGCCCGATCGGTGACGGCGCGGCGTGCGCCATCGTTGGACGCCCTGAGATGGCGAAAAAACTGCGGCCCGGCCGGCCGGTCATCCGCGTGACGGCGTCGGCGCTGCAGAGCGAGCGCTACGCCCCCGGCCATCTGTTCGTCGGGCCGGTCGTGGGTCCGGGACAAATGACCATCGACACGTCGCGCGTGGTGTACGAGGAGGCCGGCGTCGGCCCGGAAGACCTCGATCTGGTCCAGGTACACGACGCCTTCGCGATCGAAGAGCTCGAGTATTACGAGCTGCTCGGTCTGTGTCGGCCGGGTGAAGCCGAGGCGGCCATCGAACGCGGTGACTTCGAGATCGGCGGCCGCGTCCCGGTGTCGACCGACGGCGGACTCATCGCCCGCGGCCATCCCGGCGGTCCGACGGGTCTGGCGCAGATCTGGGAGACGACGTTGCAGCTGCGCGGCGAAGCCGGACCACGCCAGGTGGAGAACGCCCGCGTCGGCCTCTGCCATATGATGGGCGGCGGCAGCGTTTGCGCCATCCACATCCTGCAGCGCGACTAGGCGCGCCGGCGCACGCTACCGATCACAACCCCGGCGCGAGCTTTCTCAGGCTGCGCGGCCAGAAGCCGCCGTGGTAGAACCTCCGCGTGTCCTGCACGATACACTGCGCCTCGGCCAGCTTGTCCGACGAGCGGCCGCAGCACGGGGTCGCCTTGCTGCACTTGAATCCCACCCACGCGCCCAGCGCCAGCCTCGCCTGTCCGAACAGCGAAGGGTGGAAGCAATCGCAGCACGACAGGTCTTGCTCCGTGAAGGCGCCGTAGAACGAGCCCTTCCCAAACCGCAGGCGCACGTTCTTCGCCTTGACAGCCGCAGTGGTTGACGCGCGCCCCGTCCGGATTCGCCCATATTCCCGGGTGACGCGCTGAAGGATGGCGTTGTAACCCACCAGGGTGTTGTACATGTCGAGCTGACGCTCCGCAGAGCAGTCCGTCGTCAGCGACTTGCAGATCGGCACCGGGCCGCTGGCCCACAGGTTGTAACACGAACCGAAGATCGCGCCGGCACCGCAGGCGTTCTTCGTCCCAAGGTTGCACAGTGCCGAGACCCGCACCGTCGCGAGGACGGCGATGCGGGTGTCGGGGATCTGGATCAGCTGGTCGAGGCCTTTGCGCAGCTCACGCTCGAAGGCGGCGTTGGTGCTGCGGCAGTAGTTCTCCGGATCTTGATCGCCGCTACAGGCGTTGCCCGACTTCGACACCGTCTCCGTGCATGCGTCATTGTGCCCCATGAAGACCGTCACGTAGTGCAACGCCGGTGCGGCTGACAGATTGGTGCGGGCACTGGTGGCCTGATTCGCAAAGTCGCCCACCATGCTGGCGCCGCTCACGGCATCATTGAACACGGTGATCGGCGCACCCTTCGCACACTCGAGCCGCTCGGCGTGGCTGAACCCGCCATTCGGACCGGCGCTGCAGAGGTTGGTGCCGTGGTCAACGCCGCCGGCCCAGTCGTTGCCCACTTGCGGACTGTACGTGCACGTGGAGTCGTCTGCGTCGAAAGCGACCGAAATACTGTCGCCGGTGCCGTCCATCGACTCCGCAAGCGTCTTGGCGTGCGCCGGCTGCCGCGACAGCAGCAGGATCGCACTAAGCACACTGAAGGCGACAACTCGCATCGCGCGGATTGAAAACATCACTTTTCCCCTCGTAGGCATTCTGTACGCTGGCGCGACCCGCGGCATTCGCGCTGTGCTGCGACCACGCTGTCGGCCGAGCCCCCTTTGTTTACACGACCGACTCAACCAGAATCGACACGGAGAGGCAAGCATCTTTCTGCGCGGCGGCGTTTCACCAGCGAAGCCCGCATGCACCGCGTCATGCTTTCATTTTCCGTGGGCCCACGTTACAAGGCGGCACCATGAACGAAGGGCTCGCGGCTCTGCTGGCGCGCGTCGTGCGGGCGCCAGCGCCCTTCTATCGCGATCGTCTCCGCCCAGCCGGACCCCGTATGGACGCTGCCGCGTTGGCGTCGTTCCCACTGACATACCGCGCAGACCTCGTACGCGATCAACTCAACCATCTCCCGCACGGCACGCGCCGCGGTGCCGACGCCGCACCACCCGTGCGCGCTGGCGTGACCGGGAGCGGTCCCGATCTGCTCGTCCTCACGTGGTCGGCGGCCGACCTGGTGCGCGAACGCACCGCCGGCACGCGGCTGCTTGCCAACCTCGGGGTCACGCCCGGAATGCGGGTCGCGAACACGCTTCCCGGTGCCTTGGCAACTCCGGGTGCGCTCCTGCTCGGCGACGTGATCGAGGAGCTCGGGGCGCTCGACGTTCCACTCGGTGTGGTCGACAGCGCTGCGACGGCGCGTCAGGCGTGGGATCTCGTCGACCGTATCCAGCCGCAGGTCATGATCCTCGACGACGCCTCGGCCCCCCGCCTGTTCGCCGCGGCGCCCTCGACCAGGCGCGGCTGGTGGTGCGGCATCGTGAGCTTGCAGTGTGGGCCCGCGGACTCGGAGCGGCTGTCCATTCCCGATGCTGCCGGCTTCGGCGGATGGCAGCGCACGTGGCTCGCGGTCCCGGAAGCCACGAGCTTTGCCGCGTATTCGTGTGCGACGGCGCGATTCCACGTCGATGCAGCGGTCGTTGCGGAAGTGGTCGACCTGGCGACCAACACTGTGCTGCCCGTAGGGTGCGAAGGAACGCTGACGCTCACCCCGCTCGGCAGCGACACCCCGCTGCTGCGGTACGCGAGCGCTGTGCGCGTGCGTCTTACCGCGGGCTCGTGTCCGTGCGGTGCCGTCGGGACGGTCATCGAATGCATCTGATTCCGCGCGTCTGCCATCGGCACCGTCATGAGCTCGCAGAATGCGCACGTCGTTCCTTGACCGCTGCGCGCCCGCGATTGACAATGCCGCCACGATGATTGCGCGCGCCCTGACCATTGCCGGTTCAGACTCGGGCGGTGGCGCCGGTATCCAGGCGGACCTCAAGACGTTCTCGGTGTTCGGGGTTTTCGGAATGAGCGCGATCACGGCACTCACCGCACAGAACACGTGTACGGTCACCGGTATTCACGTCGTTCCCGCGCCGTTCGTCCGCCAGCAGATCGATGCGGTGGTGTCCGACATCGGCGTGGACGCGGCGAAGACCGGCATGCTCGCCAACGCGGCGATCATCGGTGTCGTGGCGCAGGCGATCCGGGATCACCACATCGAACGACTCGTAGTGGATCCGGTGCTGGCCGCCCAGAGTGGCGCGCCGCTGCTCGAAGACGATGCGCGCGCCGCACTGCTGCGTGAGTTGGTGCCCTTGGCTGCTCTGGTGACCCCGAACATCGCGGAGGCGCAAGCGCTCACCGGGCTCACCGTTACGTCGGTCAGCGAGATGCGCCAGGCGGCGCGGGCACTGATTGCAAGCGGCGCGCGCGCCTGCCTGGTGAAGGGCGGACACCTGGACGGCGCCGCTGCCGTCGATGTGTTCGACGACGGCAGCGGCGCGCAGGAGTTGGCGGCGCCGCGGCTGCCCACGCGACATATCCACGGCACCGGCTGCCAACTCTCCGCGGCGATCACCGCCCACCTGGCGCGTGGGCTCCCGTTGCGTGCGGCCGTGGAGCAGGCCAAGCGATTCATCACCGTCGCGATCCGTGGCGGCCTGGCGATCGGCCGCGGTGCCGGGCCCGCCAATCCCATGGCGTGGTTGGAGCACGGAAGACCGGATACGGAGGAGCAATGACCATTCACTTCGGCGTCACGCTGCCGCAGATCAAACGTACCTGGGACGAGACCCGGGCGGCGGCGCAGGAGTTCGAGGCCCTGGGCTACGATTCGGTGTGGCTCAACGATCACCTCTATGGGATCCCCGGCCCGCACATTCCCATCCTCGAGGCCTGGACCACGCTCAGCGCGGTGGGGGCGATCACGTCGCGCCTGAGGCTGGGGACGCTGGTGTCACCCGTGGGCTTCCGCAACCCGGCGCTGCTGGCCAAGATGGCCGCGACGCTCGACAACATCACCAACGGCCGCGTCATCGTCGGCCTCGGCAGCGGTTGGTTCGAAATGGAGTTCAGCGGCTATGGCTTCAACTTCCCTCCTCTGCGCGACCGCCTCGCGCAGCTCGACGAGGCGGTGCAGCTGATGAAGCGCATGTGGACCGAGGAGCAACCGAGTTTCGCCGGCCGGCAGTTCCACACCGCGAGTGTCTTCTGCGAGCCGAAGCCGGTGCAACAACCGCATCCACCTATCCTGATCGGCGGCGGCGGGGAGCAGGTGCTGCTGCGCATCGCGGCGCGCCACGCTGACATGTGGAACAACCTCGCAGTGCATCAAGTGCAGCTGGCGCACAAAGTCGAAATACTGCGGCGGCATTGTGCGGCGATCGGCCGTGATCCGGGGTCGATCCAGGTGTCACAGCAAACCATGGTTGTGATCGGCAAGGACAGCGCCGACGCGCAGGCCAAGGTGGAGAAGGCCCGCGCCCTCTACGGGGGCCACCTGGGCGCCGGCATCGCCGGCACGCCCGCGGAGTGCATCGCCAAGATCCGTGAACACATCGCCGCCGGCTGCAGCATGTTCGTCATCGAGTTCTTCGGCCGCGACACGCGCGAGCCAGCCCGACTGTTCGCAGAAACGGTGCTGCCCGAGTTCAGGTAGAGAAGGCAGCAGAGCGCCGGTGCGGACTTACCTCAGCTTGGCGTAAAAGGCCTCGATCCGCGCCGCGTTGGCCCCGACGTCGCCCTTGCCGTCGCGTGATTTGGAACGCATCTGCACGACGCTGCCGCCGTCCTGCGGCCGCACTTCGATCACGAAATCATCCTGGAAGCGGAACAGACGGGTCGTGTCCACACCTTCCAGGGCGTGCGCCGTCGCGTCGTTCCGGGTGATCTCCCACGTCGGCATTTGCCTGGCTGCGGCCTCGACGCGCTTGAAGGCGTCCTCGGGAGGGACCGCAAGCTGCAGCGGCGCCAGGTTGGGATAGCCCGCCCGTTGTTGTTCCGTAAACGATGCACCGGGGTAGCCCATGTCGCGCCCGCGGTTGCCCTCCAGCAAACCCGCCTTGACGAACTGCGGCGGGTGAGCGGTGTCGGTCGTGATGTCATTGATCTGCGGAACCTTCCGGCCTGGCAGGGCGGCGATCACGAAGACGACCGTGACGCCCGCACCGAGCGCAAGCCCCGTACCCGCACCGCCGCCGCGCAATGCCCCGATCACGCCGACAACCAAGGCCACGATTCCCAATAGTCCACCGAGGCCGAACAGCACAAACCCCACCATGGCCGGCACGATGCGGAAGTGCGCCAACAGCGGCCCCAAGACAAACGCCAGCGCTCCCGCACTTCCCAGCAGGAACGCCCACCGCGCCGCACCCGAAACGGCTTGCGCCATCATGCACCTCCTCGTCAATTGGTGGCCTGTGCCTACAACGCCGGTTCAGTGGCTGTCAAACCAAAGACAGCGCCATCGCAATAGGCTATAGTGCGCCGGTGCGTTGGTTCTGTGTGCTGTTCGTGCTGCTTGCCGCCTGCACGTCGACGTGGGATCGCCATCGGTCCAAGCTGTACGAGCACGAAACGAACGGCCAGTACGCTGCGGCGCTCGGCGACGCCCAATGGCTGATCGACAACGCCTTTTACCAGGCGCCTCCGGCGCAGCAGACGCCGGCGGCGGAGGCCCGCCGGTATCTCCACCTCGCCAGACTAGCAGCGCGTGCCGGCAACCCGCGGCTCGCCGTCGAAGCGCTACACCAAGCTCTGGCTGCCGATCCGCAGCAAGCGGCGGCGGTCCGCACGCAGATCGAACGGCTGCCGCTGGACGCATCGGAGATTGATCGGCTGAAGCGCCAGTTCGCATGGGACATCAACGTGCTGGCACCGAGCGACGATACTCTCCTCGGGGCGCTGCGTGAGCACGAAGACTGCTGGTCCTATCGTGTCCGCGAAGTGCGCATCCGCCGCCGCCGCACGGTCAAAACCGCAGACGGCATGCAAAGGCAGCTCACTTACGACGCCCGATCGTGGGTTTTCGACGTCCGCTCCGGCCACTGGAATACCGAGGATGAGTGGCGGAGGGACGCCGGTACGGAAGTCGAGTTGGTGGACGGTCCCGCTCAACCCCGCTACCAGGCGCTGGAGGCCGCCGATCACCACTTCTACGCCGACGACCAAGTTCCACCCTGCCACCGCAGTGCCTGGCAGGGTCCGTATGACCCACGCGGCATCGTGTTCGTCGCGGTGCATTTGCCCCCAAGCCGACCCGAGTCTGCTCACTGAAGGTTTTCGTTGCCATACGGTGCAGCGGGCGGTATTGTTGGAGTACAGCCTCTGATCCCTGTGGTGGGGTGCAGAAAATCTCGGGGCGGGACGTGAGCCGCACGGCTTCCAGCGCTCACGATGCAGCGGCTGGTTTGCATGAATCGGCAGTCGAAACATCAAGCAGCGCGCACGTCGATCGCAGGTCGCTTGCGCCGCATGGGCTTCGACGTGCGGGCGGTGGCGCGCAACGGTAAGTTTGACCTCCTGGTGAACAGCCACGCTCGGGTGGCGCTCCGCGTCGCTTTCCCCGGCCGCTACGCGCACACCGTCAAAGTCAACGGCCGGCGCTATGCCTACAACTACCAAAGTTGGAACTTCAACTTCCATCGTCACGGACGCTGGGAGCGCAAGTACTGCGACGTGTTCGTCTGTGTCGCCAAGCAGCGCCGGGCGGCGGATGAGATCTTCGTGATTCCTGCGACGGAGGTCACCGGCCCGACGTTCAGTCTCCACGGCGCTGGCAAGCCGTATCGCGGCCGCTACGCCGCCTACCGCAATCGCTGGAGCGTCTTTGCCAAGCTCGCCCCACGGGTCGAGACCGGCTCGCAGGTCGCGTAGGGAAGCGGGCGCAAGAACCTACTCAATCTCGGTAATTCAGGAACTGCAGCGGCAGATCGAGCTCCTGTGCCTTCAGGAGCTCGATCACCGCTTGCAGATCGTCTCTCTTCTTGCCGCTGACCCGCACCTGGTCGGCTTGAATCTGCGCCTGCACCTTGAGCTTGCGGTCCTTGATCAGCTTCACGATGTGCCGCGCCTTGTCCGTGTCGATCCCTTGCTGCACGGTGATCGTTTGCTTGGCCAGCCCGCCGGCGGCCGGCTCGATCTTGCCGTACACCAGCGCCTTGAGGGAGACCCCACGCCGCACCAACTTGGACTGCAAGACGTCGACGACTGCCTTGACCTTGAACTCGTCGTCCGAGACGATGTGGAGCGCGTTTTCTTCTTCACGGATCTCCGTCTTCGTCCCCTTGAAGTCGTAGCGCTGGCCGACTTCCTTGCGGGTTTGGTTCACCGCGTTATCGACTTCCTGCGGGTCCACTTTCGAAACCACGTCGAACGACGGCATCGCGAACCTCTCACGGCCCGAGCGGTGCGGTAATCACATCGACACCGGGCGGCACCTGGAATACGAAGCGATCGTCGGGCACGCCGACATTCTGTTGCACCCGATCAAAGTGCAGGTGGCTGACGTTGCCGAGCGGGTCGTGAATCTCGGCGCCGTAAATGGTGCCGGTGTCGCGGCCGACCTCCAGCCGCAGCCGCCCGACGCTTTGGCTGTCACGACGCGGGAGCAGCATCAAGTAGAGACGCTGCCCATCCGGGCTTTCCCCGTCGAGGCTCACCTCGAAGTCTTCATCGATGTGTCCGACTCCGGTGAGGAAGGAAATCGGCGTACTGCCTTTGAACGCGGCGTCGAACGGCGTCTTGAGGACCTGCTGCTCCTTTGGTTGATAGAGCCACAACGTCTTTCCGTCGGCGACGATCACTTGCGGGTCGCCCTGGGTCAGCTCCCAGCGCATCTTGCCGGGTTTCTTGAAGGCCACTGTCCCCTGCGCGGTCGTGGTCTTCCCCATGCTGGTGATGGTCATCTCCTGCCGCACGTCGGCCGTGAAGTCGGTGGTTGCGTCGTAGCGCGCTTGCACCTTGCGGACGATCTCCTTCACGTCGAGCGCCCCCGCGACGCCGCGAGGGACCACGGCGGCGAGCAGCGCACACAGCCATAGCGCGCGAGTACGCATCAGCCGCCGATGGGTTGCGCCAGCACCTCGCGTGGCCTCCCGCCTTCGCTCGTGCTGACGACGCCTTCACGCTCCATGCGCTCGATCATGCGTGCGGCGCGGTTGTACCCCACCCGCAGGCGTCGCTGCACCCACGAGATCGAGGCTTGTCGGCTTTCGGTGACCAATCGCACGGCTTGATCGTACATCACATCGTCGTAGCCATCATCCTGCAGCCTCCCATCCTCGTCGGCATCGTCGTCCTCCAGCAGATCGAGGGCATATTGCGGACGGGCTTGCTGCTTGGCGAAGTCCGTCACCTTGCGGATCTCCGCCTCGGACACGAAGGCGCCGTGCAGGCGCTGCACGCGCGCCGTACCGGGCGGCAGGTACAGCATGTCGCCCCCGCCCAATAAGCGCTCGGCGCCGATGCAGTCGAGGATGGTGCGCGAATCGACGCGCGCCGTGACCTGAAACGAGATGCGGGCAGGGAAGTTCGCCTTGATCAGGCCGGTGATCACGTCGACGGACGGGCGCTGCGTCGCCAGGATCAGATGCATGCCCGCCGCCCGCGCCTTCTGTGCGAGACGGGTGATCGACTCCTCGACGTCACGGCCGACCGTCATCATCAGGTCCGCCAGCTCGTCGATGATGATCACGATCTTGGGCAAGTGCTCATGCCGGATGCCGGCCGGCAGCGGCGCCGGCGGTTCGGCGTCGACCACCTCGGTCAGCTCGATCACCCCCGCCTGGCGCTCCTCCTCATCGCGTTCCAGCATGCGGTTGTAGTTGTCGATGTGGCGCACCCCCATTTCCTTGAGCGTTCGATAGCGCTCGTCCATCTGCTGGACGAGATTCTTGAGCACCACCACCGCCTTCTTGGGATCGGTCACCACCGGGACGAGCAGATGCGGCAGCTCTTCGTACAACGACAGCTCGAGCATTTTCAGATCGATCATCACGAAGCGGACGTCGCGGGGCGACGACTTGAAGAGGATGCTCATGATCATGGCGTTGAGCGACACGGACTTCCCGGTGCCGGTGGCACCGGCGAGCAGCAGATGCGGCATGCGCGCCAGATCCGCCGCCACCGGATGGCCGACACTGTCTTTCCCCAAAGCGATCGTCAGCGTTGACTGAGATTGCACGAACGCCTCGCTCTCGACGATCTCCTGCAAGTACACGTGCTCGCGCTTCGCGTTGGCGACCTCGATACCCACAACGGCCTTGCCGGGGATCGGCGCCAGGATGCGGACGCTCATCGCGCGCAGCGCCATGGCGAGATCGTCCTGCAGGGTGACGATGCGGTTCACCTTCACGCCCGGGGCCGGCTCGATCTCGAAAGTCGTGATCACCGGACCGGGCCGCACCGCCACCACTTTTCCCTCGATGCCGAAGTTCGCCAGCTTGGCTTCGAGAATCTCGGAGCTCTTGCGCAGCGCTTCTTCGTCCACCCGGACGACGCTGTGCCGCGGCGGATCCAACAGGCCCAACGGCGGGGTCTGGTAGCCCTCGCTGGGAAAGGGCAGCTCTTCCTGCCTCGCCTTCCGCCGGCCCTTCTTCTCCAGGGCCACGGCGTCTTCTCCGAGAACGATCACTGGCCCGGAAGTATCCGCGGTGGATTCTCGCTTGCGGTTCACCGTTGGCCGAGCCGGTGGTGACTTGGCTTGGCGCCGCGCGCGCCAGCGCGCGACGGCCCGTCGCCCGCCGCCGGCCACCACCACGCCACCGGCGCGCAAGGAGGAACCAGTCGCGAACATCAAAGCCAGCAGGAGCAACGCGCCGGCGATGACGTAGGCACCGGCGCCGCCGCAGGCCTCGCGCAGCAGGCTGCCGAGGAAGCCGCCGAACCAGCCGCCGGCGTGCACCACTTCGTTGCCGTGCAGCGCCAACCCCAACATCACGGCCAGGCTCAACAGCAGCGTGCCGCCCGCCAGCACGCGGGTGACCGACAGCTCGTCGAGGCGCGAGCGGAACAGGCGCGTGCCCAACGCCGCCAGCATTACAGGCAGCAGATAGACGGCGAGACCGAACGCCTGGATCAAGACACTCGACAGCCCGTAGCCCACGGGCCCGCCGAGGTTCACTTTCGTCTGGCCGTGCTGAAAGGACAGGAAGCTGACCAGCGTGAAGAGCGCGGCGGCCCAGGTTACCACGCCGGCCACTTCGTTCAGCAGCTGTGACGCTCCGCGCTCGTCCGCTTGCTTCGTTGCGGCGCGACTTCTTGCCACCCTACATCTCCATGATGAACGGGACGATCACCGGGCGTCGTTCCAACGTGCGCGCAAAGAACCGCTTCAGCGCCTTGCGCACCTCCTCTTTGACCTCCATCGAGTCGGTGCGCGACTCCGCGGTGAGCTGCTGCAGCGTTTCGAGCACGACGCTCTTGGCGCTGTTCAGATACGCTTGGCCCTCCTGCTCGATGATGAAGCCACGCGACACCAGATCGGGCCCTGCGATCAGCTCGCCGCTTTGCTGATCGATGGCGAGGATGGCCAGCACCAAGCCGTCCGACGACAGATGGCGGCGGTCGCGTAGCACGACGTCTTCGACGTCGCCGATGCCCTTGCCGTCGACGAACACCCGGCCGGCGTGGATCGGCTCGGCGACCCGCGCGCCGTCGGCGTCGAGCTCGAGGACGTGGCCGTCTTCGAGCAAGAAGGTGCGCTCGGGCGCGATGCCGACCGACTGGGCCAGGCCCCGGTGGCGCACGAGATGCCGGTACTCGCCGTGCACCGGGACGAAGTACCGCGGCCGCACCAGCTGCAGCAGCAACTTGAGCTCTTCCTGGCTGGCGTGCCCGGAGACGTGCACGGCGTCACTGCCGGAGTGATGCACCTTCGCACCGCGCCGGTAGATGTGGTTGATCATGTTGCTGATCGACTTCTCGTTGCCCGGGATGATGCGCGACGACAGGATGACCGCGTCGTCGGGCTCCATGTGCACCTGGGCGTGATCTCCCACCGCGATGCGGATCAAGGCCGACAGCGGCTCTCCCTGACTCCCCGTCGTCAGCAGCGTCACGTTGCTCGGCGCCAGGTCCTTCAGGCTCGTGGAGTCGGCGAACAGCGACAGCGGGTACTCCAGGTAGCCCAGCTGTGAGGCGATCTTGATGCTGGTGTTCAAGCTGCGCCCGACGGTGACGACGGTGCGGCCGTGCTGCAGCGACAGCTCCAGCACCTGGGCGAGTCGGTGGATATGCGACGAGAACGTCGAGAAGAAGATCTTGCCCGGAGTCTCCCTGAAGATGCGGTCGAGATCATCCCGCACCGAGCGCTCGGAGGGCGTATAGCCTGCGCGCTCGGCGTTGGTCGAATCGGACAGCAGCAGCAAGACGCCGCGGCTGGCGTAGTCAGCCAAGCACGCCAGGTCGGACGCCACGCCGTCGATCGGCGTCTGATCGAGCTTGAAGTCGCCACTGTGGATGACCGTTCCCAGCGGGGTGGTGATGGCGAGCGCCACGGCGTCGACGATCGAGTGGGTCATGTGCACCGCTTCGATCGCAAACGGGCCCAGCTGCCACGGCCGCCGCGGCCGGAACACCTCGAGCCGGGTGTCGTCGACCAGGTTGTGCTCGCGCAGCCGTTCGGTGATCAAGCCGGCGGCCATGGGCGTGGCGTAGACCGGCGCCGGCACGTCGCGCAGCACGTAGGGCAGCGCGCCGATGTGATCCTCATGGCCGTGTGTGATGACGAAGCCGAGGAAGCGGTCGCCCAGCCGCTGCAGATAGCTCAGATCAGGGATGACCAGATCGATCCCGAGCATGTGGAGCTCGGGAAACATCAAGCCGCAGTCGATGGCGATCGCGGCGTCGCCATACTCGAGGACCAGGCAATTCAGTCCGATTTCGCCCAGCCCGCCCAACGGGATGACGCGCAGCGGCCCGCTGCCGTTAGGAGTGCCGGACACGACGGAACCTCAGACTGTTGGTGGAGAGCGCGCCAATGCGCACGAATCGTTGATGAGGAGCGCCACGCACCTCAGCCTCCACAGCACCGCACAACACCGGCGGATGATAGCGGTCCGTAGTCCGCCGAGTCAACGCGTCGCCGGCGCTCGCCCATCTCTTGACGGCATCGGAGGCAGACGCGCATAACTCGGCGGGGCCGTAAGGAGCGCAAGCAATGCCGAAACAGAGAAGAACTGCCGAGCAGGGCACGGCAGCCAACGTTGGCTACGAAGCCGAGCTGTGGCAGATGGCCGACGCGCTGCGCGGCAGCATGGACGCCGCCGAGTACAAGCACG
>CAZCGA010000076.1:0-30376 GCA_964498075.1 uncultured Binatia bacterium (SeqCode)
TGCGAGGAGGGGGACTTGAACCCCCACGGGTTATTAGCCCACTAGCCCCTCAAACTAGCGCGTCTGCCAGTTCCGCCATCCTCGCGTGATCGTGAATCGCGTGCGTGACTCGTGCTCGTGAGGGGAGCCGAGCCTAGTTGGCCGGTGCTTCCTGTGGCGCGGGTGCCGCTGCCTCGGGCGCTGCGGCCTGCGGTTCCGCTGCTGGTTGCCCCGCCGGCACAGGCGCTTCGGCTGCCGGGGCCTCGGCCAGATGAGCTTCCGCGGCTGGCCCTGCCGCAGGTGCCTCACCGGCCGGCGCTTGCGCCTCCGGGTTCACCGGAACTGCGAGCGGCGGCGGCTCGGGAAGTGGCGCGGCATCGAACACGGTCGAGCTCACCCGCCTGGCTGAGCTGTAGGTCAGCGACAGGGACGTCAGCATGAAGATGATCGCCGCGGCAGTGGTCAGCCGGCTGAGGAAGTTGCCGGCCCCGCTGCTGCCAAAGATCGTTGAGCTGCTCCCCCCGAAGACGGCTCCCATGTCGGCTCCCTTGCCCTGCTGCAAGAGGACGACTCCGACCAGGAAGAGACAGACGATGATATGAATGACGGTGATGATCGTGGACATGCGGTTCCCTCAGGCGACGAATTTGACGATGCGCACGAACGACTCAACCTGCAAGCTCGCGCCGCCGACCAGCACGCCGTCGATGTCCGGCTGCTGCATCAACGCGTCGATGTTGTCCGGCTTCACACTGCCACCATACAGGATGCGGCACCAGGCCTCCGCCTCCTTCCCACCCAGCTCGGCGAGCAGGCGACGGATGAACGCGTGGACTTCCTGGGCTTGTTCCGTGGTGGCCACCTTGCCGGTGCCAATCGCCCACACCGGTTCGTACGCAACGACCAGCGCCCGTATAGCAGCTGCATCCCGCTTCAGCAATCCGCCGCGCACCTGACGGTCGATGACCCGTGTTCAGCAACTGATCAAAATTTCACGTCCACCGGAATCGCGACCTGCATGTTGGGCCGGCCCGGTGCAAGTGGGGTGTTGATAGCGTCGGAGTCCGGCCGGTATCGTCGGGCTACATGCTGGAGTTCAGTTACCGTGTCCTGAATGCCGACGAGGCGCAGGCGCTCAACGATCAGAAGGCTCAAGCCTACTTGATCGATGAGGTAACGGGAACCAGGCTTGCCGGGCCGGCGATGGAAAACATCGGCGAGTTGCGGCAGAGCGCCCCACCGGAGCTGGATCGAACCGTATTTCATAATCTTTGGAAATCCTGGTAGGTTGGTCAAACGTGGAAGCCGTGTGAGCGTGGTCATCGGGCAATTTTCGTGTGAACGGGCTGACCGTCAATTGGCAGTATGAGGAGTCCTCGATCGTATGGTACGAAACACCGCTATCCTTCGTCTCTTGCCCATCTTGCTGGTGATCAGTGTCGCCGGTTGCAGTAAGACGCAAACGCCCGCACCCACCGAGCTTGCTGCAGTTTCGATCGTCGAGAAGAACGTTGCGGCACGCGGCGGTCTGCAGGCGTGGCGCGCGGTCGAGTCCATGTCGATGTCGGGCCTCATGGATGCCGGCAAGGCCAGGGATCCCATGAAGTTGGCGATGGCCTTGCAAAAACCTAGAGCCGCGGCCAGAGCGGAAGCCCGAGAAGCCCTGTTGCAGGGCAGCAAGGTTGAAACGGATCCGGGAAAAATTGTCCAGCTACCGTTTGTCATGGAGCTGAAAAGGCCGCGCAAGATGCGCCTCGAGGTCCAGTTCAATGGTCAGACCGCCGTGCAGGTCTTCGACGGCGAAAACGGCTGGAAGCTGCGGCCGTTTCTAGGGCGCAGGGAAGTGGAACGGTACACGGCCGCGGAACAGCAAGCTGCGTCACAACAGCAGGATCTGGACGGTCTGCTCATCGACTACGCTGCCAAAGGCACCAAAGTGGAGCTCGAGGGAAACGAGCCGGTGGAAGGCCGCGATGCGTACAAACTCAAGCTCACGCTGAAGGACGGTCAGGTGCGGCACGTTTGGGTCGACGCGCAGACGTTTCTGGATATCAAGATCGACGGCAGCCGGAGCGTGACCCGCAAACCGAAGACCGTGGCGACGTATTTGCGCGACTACAAATCCGTCGATGGCCTCATGATTCCTTTCGTCCTCGAAACCATTGCCGAGGGTGCCAAGCGCTCGGTGAAGATCGCCATCGAACACGTTACCCTGAATCCAAAACTGGCGGAGTCGCGCTTCGCGAAGATTGAGTAAACCAGCGGCCGGGTGAGGAGGCGTCCGAAGTGGTTAGGCGGGGACCGGCCGCGCTCTTGTGGGAAAAACATTGGTGAGAGCGTTCGTACAGCCCCTGGCCAGCCTGCTGGCTCTCGCGGCGGCCGGTATGCTCGGTCCGTCTACCAGCCGCGCATTCGCACAGGACGCTCCCGACCCGCGCGCCGAGCATCAGCACGCAGCGCAGCGGTGGACCCGCTCTGCGGTGGATTACACGGTGCCCCAGGTGAAACTGGTGCGCGTTGACGGCAGGACCGTTCTCCTGCCTGAGGAACTGAACGACGGGCGGCCGGTAGTCATGAATTTCATCTTCACCACTTGTACGGCGATCTGCCCTGTGATGACCCAGACCTTTGCACAATTGCAAAGTAAGCTCGGCAGCGAACGGGAGAAGGTGCACATGGTGTCGATCTCGCTCGATCCGGAGCAGGATACGCCGGCACGCTTGGCGGAATATGCCAAGAACTTCGGGGCGGGTCCCCAATGGCAGTTCTATACCGGCACGGTGGAGGCCAGTTCGACGACCCAGCGGGCCTTCAACGTTTACCGCGGCGACAAGATGAACCACACCCCGGTGACACTGTTGCGAGCTGCACCTGGAAAACCTTGGGTGCGGATCGACGGCTTTGCGACGTCGGACGACCTGTTGCGCGAGTTTCAGGGTCTGGTGGCTGCCAAGTAACTTCGGCCTTTGACGTGCCGAGCCTCTGAGCCGCTGCTAAGATCCTCTCCCGAGCGCCGTCTGACCGTTCAGGCCTTCATTCCCTACCGTGAGCCTTACACGGAGGCGACCCTCCGATTCAACCGCCGGACGGCGCGCACACGAGGCCTGCTGCTCCACCGACTCGCCGAGCAGGCAATCTCGACATCGCCTGTGAGATACTGCGGCATCGTCACTGGGAAAGGCCCTGCGCCAGCCCGGAAATTATTGGAGTGAAGCGGATACCCGGACGCTCCCTTTCTTGAAAGTTTCTTGCAATTGTCTCCAAATTATTCGAAGCTCGCCCCCTCGGTGGTTCGTTGTGGACGAGCGGAGCACTGAGCACGGCAAGGAGTGGCGTGTGGTACGTTTTGTGCCGTGACTGAACGCTGACTTAAAGCACGTCAGCGATAAACGGGGGCAGGGGGGGCAACACCAGAAATTGTGTGAGAATTGGACTCGAACGGGTGGCTCATTGTCTCGAGGACGATGAAAAGATGAACCACTACTCAGCGACGCCATGCCGCTGTGGGGTCGCATGGGACAGCGATTGCGCGATGAAAGTTGGTCGCATTCAGCGCCGTGTAGGAGGTCGCCATGAAACAACCCATCCATGCAGATCGGACTTCGATGTCGAAGCAACCCGTTGCCGTGCCCCTAGGGCATGATCGTCGCCATACCGCACGCATCGGTTGCTCGTGGTTATTCGGCGCGCTGCTGTCGCTCGCGGCGCTGCCGGTCGGGGCACAGAGCTTCCGCGTGCAGTGCCCGACCAGCACCATCACGCACCCGGCGAGTCTGCACAATAACAATTCGGAACCTGCGTACACCGTTCCGACGACATTGACGGCTGGCGCCAACGGATATCTGGTGCCGTCGGCGCACGTCAACGGCGCCATCAAGTGCCAGCAGATCTCGGGCGGCGACGGTTACGCGACGATGGGCGACGGCACGCAGACCTACTTGTTCGCCTTCGGACCGTTGTCCGGGCTCGCGGACATGGCCGCCGGCAAGCCCGGTACACAGTTCCCGAACGTCTTCAATACCGAGTATTCGGGCGCGACGCCACTGCAGCCCGGTGATCCTGCCGTGACGGACGGCCCCCCGCCGACCAACTTGTCTTTGTTTACGTATAACGGCGCGGTCGGCCTGGTTCCCGATCCTGAAGTCGGAGACGACCCGCTGTGCAGCCTCACAAACCCAACTCCGCCGAGCTACTGTGCGACCGGTCTTGACGGCCACGTCGATCCCCGTCCGATCATGGACATCGGCGTGATGAATGGCAATCTTCCCGCGCCGTTGATGGCGATCGACGAGGACGACGAGTTCTTCCTGACGCTGACCAACGTCGGGCAGATCATGCGGCCCGACCTGTTCGAGCAGCACACGGTCCATTTCCACGGCTATCCCAACGCCTCCGCGTTCTATGACGGCGTGCCCGACGCCTCGGTGGCCATCAACATCGCCGCCAGCTTCACGTATTACTACCTCGCGCCGGATGCCGGCACCTACTTCTGGCACTGTCATATCACCCCGCCCGAGCACTTGCAGATGGGCATGGTCGGGCAACTGTACGTGCGCCCGCGGCAGAATCGCGTCCCGTCCTCCACCAGCCTCTATACCGCGCTCTCGAATCAGCAGTCGGATCTGCGCACGGCATGTCCTCGGGGCAACGATACCGTCCATTCCGACATCCTGTGCAGCAATCCCCTGCCAGCAGTGAACACCGGTAAAAATGGCGGCGGCAAGTATGCCTATAACGACGGCGACGGCTCGACCTCCTACGACGTCGAGTATCCGCTCCAGATCCACGGCTTCGACCCGAACTTCCACTTCGTCGGCATGACCTTCAACCCGGAAGGCTTTACGGACATGAAGGACAAGCACTTCCTGCTGAACGGGCGGAGCTACCCTGACACCGTCACGCCCGGTCCCTTGCAGACGCAGTCGGCCGATGGGGTAGAACATTTCGCGCAGCCCCTGCCTTCGATCATCGACATTCCGGCCGGCCAGAAGGCGCTCTTGCGCATCTCAGACCTGGATGTGAGCGAGTACCAGACGCTGGCCTCGCTGGGCATCCCGATGAAGGTGATCGCCCTCAACGCCAAGCTGCTGCGTGACCAGGCGGGCAACAACCTGTACTACACGACGAACTCGATCACGCTGGGCGGCGGCGAGTCGCTGGACGTGATCCTGGACAGCGCCGGCATTCCGAAGGGCACCTACTACCTCTACACCCCCAACCTTGATCACCTGTCAAACGACGCCGAGAACTTCGGCGGCCTGATGACCGAAGTCCATATCATCTAAGGGAGAGCGGCAATGAGCCCACTGAACATGAAGAAAGCATTTTCGATGAGCCGGCTTGTTCCGATTGTGATGACCGCGGTCACGATGGTACTCACGGCTACGGCGCACGCTGCGGCTCCTGGCATCAAGGGACCGACCTTCAGCTTGACGGCGCAACCGGCGTACATCACCCAGCCCGACGGACAGATGGTCTACTCGTGGGGCTATGGCTGCAACGGCGCACCAAGCGGCGGCTTTGCTCCGACCGCGATCGCAGGCGCGACTTGCCCTTCAATGCAGGTTCCCGGCCCCACGCTGATTGTTAATGAAGGAGCTATGGTCAGTGTGACGCTGACGAATGGTCTCCCCTCGGCGGCCGGCAAGACATCGATCCTGTTTCCCGGCTTTCAGGTGACTTCGACGGGCGGCGTGACCGGCCTGCTGACGCAGGAGGCCGCGCCTGGCAATCCGGTGACCTACACGTTCACTGCCTCGTCGCCCGGAACTCGCGCCTACTACAGTGGAACGCAAGGCGACCTGCAGGTCGAGATGGGCCTGTACGGCGCAATCATTGTGCTCCCGTCCAGCATCCCCAGCGCCTGCACCACCGGGCTGGCTGCTGCCAACCTAGCTGTGGAGGGGAATTGGGGTGAATCTGATTTCCGACTGGCGCCGGCCGCCTACGACCACGCCAAGAGCTGCTACGACCGGGAATACCTGTTCCAGTTCTCTGAAATGGATCCCAACATTCACAGCCAGGCATCGGCCCAGGTCACGGCAACGGCTGGCTGCACGGCCGGGGCCCCGGGATGCAGTCTCGAGGTCCCGACCGAGCCGTACGTTCCCGCGTATTTCATGATCAACGGCCGCTCCATGCCGGATGACATGGACCCGAACTACGCCGCGCAGTATCCGCACCAGCCCTACAACGGCAATCCGCACATGCATCCAGGCGAGCAGGTACTGCTACGCATCCTCGGCCAGGGCCGGTGGCAGCATCCGTTCCACGAGCACGGCAACCACGTGCGCATTTTGGGGCGCGACGGGAACTTGATTCTCAGCCAGACCGATCCGACGAATAACCTCGCCGGACCTCTGCTGTTCACGACGACGACCACGCCTGGCCAGGCCATGGATGGGATTTTCTACTGGACCGGCAAGGGTCTGAACTGGGATGCGTACGGTCACAATCCCGCCTCTACCGACTCTCTCTCTCACGCCAAGGATCTCTGTGTTCCGGATGCCAACGGCTACAACACCGGTGTCGCGGCGCAGTCTCAGATCAACTATTACGAGTGGTGCCAAGACCACAACAAGCCGCTTGAAGCTACGCCGTTCGGCGATGTGGCGGGCGGCGGCCCAACAACACTACCCGATGCGAACCTCTTCACGAACGGTGCGTGGTACGGCGGCAGTCCCTATCTCGGGCCGGACGCCACGGTCCGCGCCGTCGGCTCCACGGGCTCGACACCGCCGTCGGGCACGATCGCGAACCCCCCGACCACCGAAGCGGGCTTCGCCTTCATGTGGCACTCGCACAACGAACGCGAAATCACGACGAACAACGCTTTCCCCGGCGGCATGCTGATGATGATGCTTGTCGATTCCCGCGAATTCGTGATCGACGAATCCAACTAGCTAGCTGGCTATCACGAGGAGATCCACAATGCGGTCCGACGCCTTCAAGTCCGTCCTGACAAAACTGGGACTCGCGGCTTCCGTTCTTTTTCTGGCCAGCGGTGCGTTCGCTGCCCAGCAGATCAACCTGACCGCTGGGCCGTCCAGCCTGACCCTGCCCGATGGCTCAACCGTGCCGATGTGGGGTTACAGTTGCGGCGCGGTCGTGTCCGGCTCGACGGCGACCTGCGCTAAGTTGAATCCGGCGGCGACCGATTGGTCCCCCGTCGTGATCAGGGTTCCTACGGGACAGGACCTGACGATCAACCTCACGAATAATCTCTCGTTTGGTACGACTCACATCCCCACCTCGCTGGTGATCGTGGGTCAGCTGGGCGGCGGTTTGGGTGACGTGACGCAACGCACCACCACGGCGAGCCCGGACCACACCAAGGCCCAGCAACTCACGTGGCCCATCGCGGACCCCGGCGCCACTGCTCCGCCGCCGGATCAGGGACCCCGTGTGCAGTCGTTCTCCAGCGAAGTGGTGGTAGGCACGCCCAGGTCATTGACCTGGAACGCCCCTCGGCCGGGCACGTACCTGATCGAGTCCGGCACGCACCCGTCCATCCAGGGTCCCATGGGCCTGTACGGCATGCTGGTTGTTACGACTGCGCCTACGATGTCAGCCGGCACCGCTTATCCCGGCGTGAGCTACAGAGCGGACGTCCCGCTGCTGCTCAGTGAAATCGACTCGGTCCAGAACAACGCGGTCGACGCCGCGGTCAACACCCCGGGGTTCAGCGAGACCATGGTGTGGTCCGGCCAGCTGGAGAGGGGATCATGCAGCACGACGACGACGACCGTCTGCCATGCGGACACCGATTGCCCGGTCACTGAAACCTGCACCATCGTTCCAGCCGGCTGCGGCAATCCTAGTTCGGCGACCTACCAACAATGCTATCCGCCGGCGGTGAACTACACGCCGCTGTATTTCATGTTCAATGGAGTCGCGTTCGACAAGACGAACGCCGCGGCCTCGCTGTTTCCAGCTGCGCCGCCCACGAGCGTCACCGGAAATGTTTTGGTGCGTTTCGTCAATGCCGGCTTGCGCATGCACGTGCCGTCGATCGTCGGATCGCGAACAAGAACGCCTGCGGTGTCCGGATTCTCGCTGATTGCCGAAGACGGCAACCCGCTGCCGGGCGTTCGTCGTGTGCAGAGCGAAGTCTTTCTCGCCGCGGGCAAGACGTACGATGTGATGGTGAATTTACCCACCGCCGGCGGGACGGCCCTGCCGGTGTTCGACCGCGAGCTGAGCCTGTCGGCCAACGCCACCGCGCGCGACGGAGGGATGCTGGCGTATATCGGCATCAATGGCGCCGGGCTGCCGAGCACCGGTGCATTTTCGCTGGCTTCAACGACGGCGACCGCCACCGCGGATACCTATAACTCCAGAATTAGAGGCCAGACGTTCATCGTGTCGGATCCGGGCATGGGTGTGATCACCAATGACACCAATATCTATGGCGTTCAGGTTTCCACACCACCAACCAAAGGCACGCTGACGCTGAACGAGAACGGCACGTTTACCTACACTGCCGATATGACCCTCGGCGCCGATACGTTCACATATTGCGGGAACGGCAGGACTTCGGGGGCGGCCTGCGCCAGCGTGACACTGGGCGCGGCGACGATCGAGGCGGCCAGCGGCATTGTCATGAACGGCATCACCTACACCTCGAACGTGGCCACAGCACTGAGTATCAAGCCCCCCGGCATCCTGTCGGTCGACAAAGACACCGCGGGCTATCCGCTTACGGTTGCCACCTCGACTGTGTCGGCTGTCGCGGGGCCAGGCACCCTCACGCTTTCCGTGGATCCGAACGGCGCGTTCAACGCGTCGTCCGTCAGCGTGCCAGGCACGTACAGTTTTACCTACCAGGCGCAGAACTCACAGGGGACCCTCAGTTCCGCAACCGCGACTGTGACGCTGATCTTCCCGGCGCCGAGCAATCTTGCGGTGACGGTCGTGGACGGCCACGACAAAACAAGCGCTATCACCGACTATCGCTGGATCATCGAGGAAGACCGCACCTTCTATATCAACCCCACCACGACGGCGAACACCGGCACGGCGATCGTTCCGACCTTCGGGACCAATTTTCACACCAGTTATATGCCGGTCGTGGCGAGGGGCTGCACCGGGGCGGTGTCCTGCGAATCGGGCCAGACCGTCCTCGGTCAGGGCGCGGTGTGCGATGTGGGCAATGGCATGTGCAGGACCGACGCCACGCAAGAAACGCCCTTGGAGCCCACCCAGGTCCATCTGGATCCCACCAAGCGCTACTACATCTCGATTCTGCCGGGCGATGCGGCCATCCCGTTCCAAACCGGAAGCGAAAGCCCCGGCCACGGCATGGGGGGCGCTCCGATCGCCGCCGGGCAGACGGCCATCACCGTCCTGACGCAATCCACGCCGTTTCCGACGGCAAAGCTCTCGGTGTTCGTATTCGAGGACGACTTCCCGCTCAACGGCGAGGCGGATGCCGGCGGCGGCCTCGAAGTGGCGCTGGCGCCGAACGAGGCGGGCCTTGGGGGCTTCAACATCACCATTCTGGACGATGCCGGCGGCACTGGGGACTCAACCGGACAGGCAACCTACGACATGTTCAACCAGCCGCTGTCGAACAGTCTGGCGGGAACGATCGACCCCACCACCGGGAAGGATGCGTGTCCGATTTCAAAGCAGGCCACGGATGCTCCGGCTCAAGCGGGCATCACCGGCACGATCGTCACCTGCCCGAAGTTCGAGTCCGACGGCACGACCCTGTCACCGCTGGCGGGCCAGGCCGTGGTCGCCAACATGTACCCGGGTAAGTACGGCGTGATCGCCACGCCGGCGGCCGACCGGATCGCCAGAGGTGAGGAGTGGCTCCAGACCAATACCCTCGACGGCGAGAAGGCGCTCGATTCTTGGCTGCGGATCGGCGAGCCGAACTTCTTCCAGGAGTACGGGCCGGCGGGATATCACGTGGCCATCGGCTTTGCCAACCCGAAGATCATCAATGGCCGCCTGGCGGGCATCTGCGCCGGCACCGACATCAACCTCACTGGCAGCAACTGCACAAACTCCATTACGGGCAAGGTCACGACCCTGCGCATGAGCCGCACGCCGGATGAGCGACTCTACAGCAGCGGTTCTCGCGACAGCTTCGGTTTCACCCAGTGCTATGTGAGCGTTGGCGATCCGGACGGCGAAGACTTCGCCTTCACCAAGTGCGACGGTGACGGGGTGTTTACCCTGTCGGGTCTTCCCGACGGGAATTGGCGAGTCACCACCTTTGACCAGTGGAACGATCAGCTCGTCGACGGCCTGTCGACGCCCGTCAGGCTGGCCGGCGGAACCACCGATATGGGAGAGATTGCGGCTAACCAGTGGCACGCGGATATCTACACGCGATCCTTCATTGACAAGAACGGGGATGGTGTTTCACAAGACCCCGGCGACCCCGGACTTGCGCTGGTGTCGACGAACATTCGGTTCCGCGACGGCAGCTTCTCCAACTTCAACAGCACTGACCTGAACGGTTACGCCGGCTTCAACGAGGTGTTCCCACTCTTTAGTTGGTACGTTGTCGAATCGGATACGACCCGTTACAAGAACACCGGGACGCACGTGGTCTACGACGCCGGCGGGCCCGCCGACGGCACAACGGGCGGGGGAACCTCCACCATTGCCGCTAACCTGGCGAACACCGTGGAACAGCTTTCTTTGCCCGCTAACCTGCGGGTACCGGGCGCGGTCTATTGCTCCAATGCGGACTGCACCGGGTCATCGATCGCGACTGGGCCCGTCGCGGGCGGCTCCAGCGGCCCGACTACGAACCTTTCCACGGGCCGAATCGATCCCCCCTGGGTGCTGACCGAGGGCTGGCAGGGCTTTCCGGGTCAAAACTCGTTCCTCGAATTCGGCAAGACGCCCTACGTGCCCGGCGAGAACGGCGGCATCAGGGGCCATGTCGTGTATGCCTCGACCCGTCCATTCGACGATCCGCAGCTGCTCTTGCAGCTGAGTTGGGAGCCGTTGGTTCCGGGGGTCACCATCAACCTCTACCAGGAGGGGACCGCGCCGGACGGCAGCCAATCCCTCACCTTGGTCGACCACACCAAGACCAGCAGTTGGGACGAGTGGGCGCAGGGCTTCCGGTCCGATGGCGTACCCAACATGAACTGCCCGGGCCAGGGCCGCGACACGGGCACCAACGCCGATCTCTTCTTCTTCACACTGTACAACCAGCCGAACTGGCTCGACGTGTACAACAACACTCCCCACACGCTGCCAAACAACTCCCAGTTCAAATGCTATGACGGCATGCACGACTGGAATCAAGTGCAACCCGCGCCGTACGACGGCATGTACCAGTTCCCCAGCGTGACCGGTCTCAACCCGATGACCGGAAAGCCCAGCGGAACGAACTGCCATATTGCAACCGCTGGGGAGCCGTGGGGCTGCGTGCCAAATCCGGACGCGAGCGATCCCTACAGATCCGGCGCCCCCATGCTGAAGGCCGGGAAGTACGTCGTCGAAATGGTTGTGCCGCCGGGCTATGCACTGGTGAAGGAAGAGGACAAGAACATTTTGATCGGCGATAATTACATCGCGCCGGCAACCGTGCAGTTCCCCAACATAGGGTCCGCTGTGTACATTCTTCCCGACCAGGCCGCGCTCAGCGCTGCGTACAACCCCAACAATGCCCAGAACCCGACGACGGATCTGGGTGTAACACCACGCCACGAGGGCGACACCGGAAGCATCGAGTCCTTCTGGCCGTGCGTGGGCCAGGCGCGTATCGTTCCCGACTACCTCAGCCTGTTCCCGCAGTCCGGGGAAGTCGCACCGTTCGCCGGTGCGACGCGCAATCTCTGCGACCGCAAGGAAGTCACACTCGTTGACCAGACATCGGCGCTGGCGAAGTTCTACGTCTTCACGCCGACGCACGTCGCCGCTCACTTCACCGGCATCATCACGGACGACTTCACGTCGGAATTCGACCCGTTCTCGCCGCAATTCGGCGAGAAGTTTTCGCCGGCCAACCTGCCGGTTTCCATCAAGGATTGGACCGGAAGCGAAGTCGCCCGCGTGTATACCGACCAGTGGGGATTCTACAATGGCTTGAATTACTCCACCTGGGAAGTGAACCCGCCCGCTCCGACCGGGTATAACCCCACGATGATGGTGACCTGCATGAACGACGCGGGCACTGGAACGACCCCGGATCCGCTGTTCAACCCGGCCTACAGCCAGTTCTGCTACGAGATCCCGTTCATGCCGGGGCAGACCCAGTACATGGACACGCCGGTTATTCCCACGTCTGCCTTCGCGGGCGCGGGGTACAACAACCCCGACTGCGCCTACCCGGATACCACGCCGGCGATCAAGGAAGTGCATAGCAGCGATGGAATTGGACCGTGGGTGAGCGCGGCCGGCACCGGTCACACCCTCACGATTACGGCGTTGGGCGACCAGACTGTGAACAACAATGCGTACTCCGGGCCCTCGGCCACAACGGCGCCTTACAACCAGAAGACGGTTACCCGCCATTATGGCTTTGGGGCTACGCCGGGAAAGGTGACCATCGGTGGGAACACCGCGACCGTTGCCAGTTGGAGTGACACACAGATCACGGTCACTGTGCCCACCGGCGTGCCGTATTGCGCTATCCAGCAACAAGCGCAATACGGCGGCCCACTACCCCCCGCGCGGTGCGGTGAATTGGTCATTGCGGCAGCCAACGGCAAACGTTCGATCGACGCTGTAACCGTCACCATCGGCGGCAAACCTCCGACTTACGTGGCCAGCGGCGCCAGCATCCAGAGTGCGATTGACGCTGCCTTCCCGGGTGATCTGATCATCGTCGGCCCCGGTGTCTACAATGAGTTGTTGCTGATGTGGAAGCCGGTCCGGCTGCAAGGCGTCGGGGCCGCTTCCAGTGTCATCAACGCCAATGCCCATCCCGCAGGCAAGCTGGATCCCTGGCGTGCGCAGGTTGTGTGCCTGTTCGGACTGGCGCTCAATGGGCAACCCATCTCCGACAGCAATCCTTCTCCCTCGTGCGCAGCGGACATGCAGGCGCAGGTGGACCGGATCCCGCGGGAGGGCATTCTCGGCTGGGACGTCACGGTCAACGGCAACCTGGCGGAGCAGCTGCAAGAACCGACCCTGATGGGGGCGTATGAAGGCGCAGGAATCACCGTCCTGGCGAAAGGCGTGAACATTCCGCCCGGATCACCGAATCCCTTCGGTTCGGGGACGGAAGCCTCTTTCCCGGCCGGCACCACGTCGCTCACGGCCAGCGATTGCGGACCTACTGCGGGTCCCAATCCATACCCGAGCAACTTCCAATGCAACCCGTCGAGCATTGATGGCCTGTCCATCACCAACAGCTCCGCGGGGGGTGGCGGCATATTCGTGCATGGCTGGGGACATAACCTGCAGATCGCCAACAACCGGGTCATGAACAATACCGGAACGCTGACGGGCGGCATCACTATCGGCCAAGGCGATACTCCCGACGCATATATCGTCGACACCCCGGCCAACTCCGCTCCGGGCTCCTGCCTGGACAGCGAGGTCGAGGTCGCGAATCTTCAGCTGCCGTACTGTTTCAACTTGAACGTGAACATGCATCACAACGCCGTCACCTTGAACTCTTCCACCGGCGACGAGTTGTTCTCGACCACACCGTCGGGGGCAGGTGGCGTCACGATCTCCGCCGGTGCCGACTACTACAAGTTCAGCAACAACTGGGTGTGCGGCAACCTGAGCACGGGTGACGGCGGTGGCGTCGCTCAGTTTGGGTACAGCTGGTACGGTGACATCGAGCACAACCAGATCCTGTTCAATCAGACTACCAACCCGACCATCTCGGCCAATGGTGGAGGTCTCATCGTCAGGGGGCTACCACCGGATGGTGGTCCAACGGGCGAGTGCGGCATCGGGGAGATCGACACGGATTGCACGCCCGGACTCAGCGACGGTACCGGTCCTGGCCTGGTGATCAACGCCAACCTGTTCATGGGCAACGCCGCGGAAAGCGGTAGCGGCGGCGGCCTGCGCCTCGAGGGCGTCAACGGCACGGAGGTGGCTCGCTTCCCCAACGGTAGTCAATCGATTCGCAGGCCCTTACCCGCGTTTCTCGGGGGAGGCTTGCAACCAGTGCCAGGAACGCCGGTCTGGAACACGGTCCGCGTCACCAACAACATCATCGCCAACAATGTGGCCGGTTGGGACGGCGCTGGCGTGGGGTTGCAGGACGCGTTGGATGTGGACCTCATCAATAACACCATCGTTTCCAACGACACCACCGCCTCGTCGGGCGTGCTCTTCAACACGCTCGGGGCACCGCTGGCCGGCAGCACGGGGCCGACGTGCACGTCAAACTGCGGCACGAAATCGGCGCCTCAGCCCGCCGGGTTGGTGGCCGTGGGGAACAGCCCGGTATTGACCGCGTCATTCGCCGGGATTGGAACGATCACCTGCCCCGCGAACCATCCGAACTGCACGAGCTTCTCTTACCCGTATCTGGCTAACAACCTGTTCTGGCAGAACCGTTCATTCTACATCGGCGTAGGATCTCTCGGTACGGGAACCCAGAACCAGCAGAACGTGGTTGCGCTGTATAACGCATTCACCACGACGCGAGCGCCGAACCAGTCCACAACGGGCGCCTGCACCGCCGCAAGCTATTGGGACATCGGCGCGCGCGGCGACACGGGGCCGAGCAATCATAGCTCGGGGATCACGCTCGCCCCGACCTACTCGGTGCTGACGGATGCCGGAGATTATCCCGGTCACAATAACCTGGGATCCAACCCGACTGTTGTCAGCCAGTACTGCAACGGTGCGCGTGTCCCGCCGGAACTGGGCTCGATGGGCTACCGGGTGCCGCCGGGCATCGCGGACGCCACCGTGCCGAACCCCATCTTCAACCTGACGCCGGCGGCGACGGTGGATGAGGGCAACAACTGGATCAACATCAGTTGGGGCCCGTTGGCACTGACAAAGCCGGTCACCGGTGGGACGCTCGGCAACTACGCCTTGGCGGCGGGTTCACCGGCCATTGACGCCATCCCGACCAGTGCTGCTGGGAACTACCCGCACACTGACTTCTTCGGCAATCCGAGGCCGGACTCCGCCGAGGATAGAATTGACATCGGCGCAGTGGAGACGGGGCCGCCGATCATGGTCGTGAGCCCGAATCCGCTTCCCTTCGGAGTCGTGTCGATCAACACCAACAAGACGCTCGGTGTGACGGTGTCGAACGACCCGACCGGAACCTTGAACCTGATACTGGCGAATCCGACCATTACGGCGGGCACCTCGGGGAGCAGCCAGCCGAGCAAGTACACCTTCACGACCACGTGCCCGATCGGCGGCACCGGCCTGACGCCGGGGTCGTCGTGCACGATCACCGTCAGGTTTGCTCCCACGACAACCACGAGCCCGACTCTGCAGACGGCGAGGCTCAATGTGAACGCCACGAACACGGTCACGACCTCCGTGCCGCTGTCGGGGACGGGCGTCATCCCGGTGTACACCATCACTCCAGGACCCGAGGTCGGTCACGGCTTCGGCAACCAGCAGGTCGGCGCCCCGAGCGCGCCGTTCCGGTTCACCCTGACCAACACGGCCGCGAGCCTGGGTGGTGAGCTGTGCCTGACCGGCAACCCCGTGTTGAGTGGGACGTTTACCTTCCAGTTCCAAGCCGCGTTCCGTGCGGCGGATACGTGCACGGCAACCACGCATCTCGCCTCGGGTGCATCGTGTACGTTCAGCGTGGTGTTCGCGCCAACGTCGGCTGGCGCGAAGGGTAGCAGTGCCTCCAGTTTCGGAGCGCGTGTCGATGTGACGCATGCTGCGGGGGCAGTAAACGGCAGAGGGGCGGGCTCACCGGTCTGGGGCACGGGCGTGGCGCCCACGTCGTCGCTGACGGGAGGGCCGGCGGGGTTCGGCAACCGGCAGGTGGGCACGACCAGCACGCCGCGCACGTTCACCTTCACCAACACCGGGAGCGGGCCGTTCACCGTCACGGTCGGCCTCTCGGGCACCAACGCGGGCAACTACGCGATTGTCAGCAACCTCTGTACTGGCGCCACGATACCGGCCAGCGGCAACTGCACGTTCGGTGTGACCTTCACGCCGAGCGCCACAGGTAGCCGGACTGCGACGCTGACGGCGACCGGCACGTCAGGGACCGCGACAACTAGCTCGACGGCGAGCCTCACCGGTACGGGTATCCAGGCGGCAGTTGGGTTTACTTGGACGTACGGCGGCACGGTCGGGGCATGGGGCACGGCTACTGGTGCCAGGACCATCACGGTCACCAATACCGGTTCGGCGGGCTCCTCACTGGCGCTTACGGCGGTGCCCGCAGTGGCAAACCTCACCGGCGGCAGCCAGTTCGCCCGCACCGGCGGAACCTGCTCGGCTAGCACCGTCCTGGCGCAGAATGCGACCTGCACGGTGATCGTGACTCGGACCCGTCCGGCAAGTTCGCCGTTCGCAGGCACGGGAAGACTGACGGTCACCGACACGGGAGCGGCAGCTGCCTCGCAGGTGCTCAACCTGTCCGGCGACCTAAACTAGGGCAGGGGGCCGGAACAGGCGATGCACCGAAACCGCCCGCGGGGGTTCCCCGCGGGCAGTTTCGTTATGATCTCCGGCAAATCCCGTAAGCTAGTCAAGACCCGCACGCCCTAGGAAAAATTGGTGTCGATTTTGCCGAATTACAGTCCGAAGTGCCTGGCCGTCACCGCCGCTATTGCCGGCAGCCTGATCGTGTCTTCCGCGTATGCCGAACCGAGTCACGACAAGGGGACACACAAGGTCGCCCCGTCCCCTGCACCTCCCAAAACTCAAACGCATTCACCCTATCACCCCAATGGACTCTCCTCGCGCGCAACCAACTATTACCGCGCCGCGTGGGGCGTCGACAGCATGCAGGTGCGACGAACGGCATCGGGTAACCTCGTTCGCTTCAGTTACCGCGTCACCGACGCCGAGCGCGCGAAGATCCTAGGGGAGAAAGAGGCGACGCCGCACCTGGTTGACCCAAAACGCGGCGTGATGCTCCAAGTTCCGGTCATGGAGAAAATCGGGCAATTGCGACAAACCGGTACGCCGGTGGTCGGCCGGGAATACTGGATGGTCTTTTCGAACAAGGGTGATGTAGTGAAGGCTGGCGATCGCGTTGATGTGCTGATCGGCACCTTTCATGCCGACGGGCTGCTGGTCGAATGACCCGCTGATAGCTCGAGCGGTGATGCGCCAGCCCCATGACACCCCGATCCGCCTGGCTGTGGTGCTGGCGTTGTTGATGACGTTCGTAGCTCATGCCGGCGCGTCCGGGTCATCCGAAGGCGAGGCGATGTACCGCAGCGGCAGTCTGCCTCACGGGAAGCCGCTCACCGCTCACCGGGAGGGTAGTGGTCAGATCAGTGGTGTCGAAGCCGCTTGCGCCAATTGCCACCGTCGCAGCGGCCTGGGCAGCAAGGAAAGCCGCATTTCGATTCCGCCCATCGCCGGTCCCTACCTGTTTCGCTCAATGGCCCGGGAGTCCGAGGATCTCGATCTGCCGTTCGTGGAAGGCATTCGCCCCGGTCGCGCGCCCTATACGGACGAGACGCTGGCGCGTGCAATCCGCAAGGGCATTGGTGTCGACGGACGGCCGCTTTCCTACCTGATGCCCCGCTACGAACTCAGTGACGCGGACATGGCCGCACTGATCGGTTACCTCAAGAGCCTTGGACGTGCTCCCGTCCCTGGAGTTACTGACACCGTGCTGCATTTCGCCACTATCATCACGCCGGATGCGGACCCGACGAAAAAAGCCGCAGTTCTGTCAGTGCTAAACGAGTTTTTTAAGGACAAGAATGCGTTCTTCCGCGGCCAAAGCCCACGTTTGCGTTCTTCGCGGAAGATGATGTTTCGGGTAACCCGAATGTGGCAGCTACACGTTTGGCAACTTGCCGGCCCACCGAGTTCATGGGAACAACAGCTCCGAGAGCATATCAAGGCCGAACCGGTGTTCGCGGTCATCTCCGGATTGGCGGGTGAAATCTGGGAACCGGTGCAGAAGTTTTGCGAAGATGAAGCGATCCCCTGTCTGTTTCCGAACGTCGATAATCCAAGTAGTGGGACCAGCAACGGCTATTCCGTTTTCTTTTCGCAGGGCGTGCAGTTGGAAGCGGACTTGATCGCCCACGACATCACCAGCCGAATACCCGACTTGGCGTCTCACCGGTTGATACAAGTCTTTCGTCCCAATGACGCCGGGGAAGCAGCCGCCAAATTCCTTGCCGAGAAAATGCAATCCACCGGGATGACGGTGCGGAATCAGGTTCTTCCGGCGACGGCAGCCAGAGGCGACGTCGCCACCGCAGTGAATGTGGCAAAGCAAGACGATGTCCTCGTGCTTTGGTTGCGGCCGGGCGATGTCGTGGCACTTGGTCCGGTCGGCGGCGCGGCGGCTGTCTATGCGTCGTCCGTCATGGCGAGTCCCGACCAGCCACCGTTCCCTGCCGATTGGCGGGCCCAAACCCGCTTGGCTTACCCCTTCGATTTACCTGACCGTCGGCGGGTGCCGGTCGATTATGCGCTCGGCTGGTTCAACATCCGCCGCATACCGGTAACCAACCTGCAGGTCCAGGCCGACACCTTTCTGGCCTGCGGCATACTTGCCGAGACCCTAGGGCACATGGTCGATGCATTTGTACGCGACTATCTGATTGAGCGGATGGAAGACATGATCGGGCGACGTGTCGTCACCGGATATTACCCACATTTGAGTTTGGGGCCCGGACAGCGCTTCGCGTCCAAGGGAGGCTATATCGTGCGCTTTGCCACGGCAGGTTCCAAGCAATTGGTCGCAGACAGTGAGTGGATGGTGCCCTGAAATGTCTAACTTGACTGGTACCGTCGGGGTCTGGTCTCCCAGGGCCGCGCCAGCGTCCCCCGGGGCCGACTTCATTGAGGCGTTGGCCGAACGGAAGCTCGACGTCGTTCAGATCGATCCGGATGAGCTGGAGCAGGAAGTGAATCGTGCCCGATCCGGCTGACGGGCGCTTTGAACTGCTCCGCGCGCTGGGACGAGATCTGATCGTTCCGGACGCAGTGGTGGAGGAGCTGAGGGCTAAAGGTTCCGATGATCCGTGACACCGGAGGCGCCGGTGTTCACGAATACCAGCGGGGAGCCGATCGAACCGAAGGCCTTTTCCAGGCACTGGTAACGATGGCTTGCGGGCGCTGGGTATTCGCCAGCGTGGGCTCTATGGCACGAAGGATACCTTCGTCACGACCGCGTTGGCAGTTGGGGTGAAGATTGCCTGGCTCGAAGCCCAGACCGGCGTGGCCTACGCACTAGCCCCTCAAACTAGCGCGTCTGCCAGTTCCGCCATCCTCGCGTGATCGTGAATCGCGTGCGTGACTCGTGCTCGTGAGGGGAGCCGAGCCTAGTTGGCCGGTGCTTCCTGTGGCGCGGGTGCCGCTGCCTCGGGCGCTGCGGCCTGCGGTTCCGCTGCTGGTTGCCCCGCCGGCACAGGCGCTTCGGCTGCCGGGGCCTCGGCCAGATGAGCTTCCGCGGCTGGCCCTGCCGCAGGTGCCTCACCGGCCGGCGCTTGCGCCTCCGGGTTCACCGGAACTGCGAGCGGCGGCGGCTCGGGAAGTGGCGCGGCATCGAACACGGTCGAGCTCACCCGCCTGGCTGAGCTGTAGGTCAGCGACAGGGACGTCAGCATGAAGATGATCGCCGCGGCAGTGGTCAGCCGGCTGAGGAAGTTGCCGGCCCCGCTGCTGCCAAAGATCGTTGAGCTGCTCCCCCCGAAGACGGCTCCCATGTCGGCTCCCTTGCCCTGCTGCAAGAGGACGACTCCGACCAGGAAGAGACAGACGATGATATGAATGACGGTGATGATCGTGGACATGCGGTTCCCTCAGGCGACGAATTTGACGATGCGCACGAACGACTCAACCTGCAAGCTCGCGCCGCCGACCAGCACGCCGTCGATGTCCGGCTGCTGCATCAACGCGTCGATGTTGTCCGGCTTCACACTGCCACCATACAGGATGCGGCACCAGGCCTCCGCCTCCTTCCCACCCAGCTCGGCGAGCAGGCGACGGATGAACGCGTGGACTTCCTGGGCTTGTTCCGTGGTGGCCACCTTGCCGGTGCCAATCGCCCACACCGGTTCGTACGCAACGACCAGCGCCCGTATAGCAGCTGCATCCCGCTTCAGCAATCCGCCGCGCACCTGACGGTCGATGACGGCCAACGCCTCGCCCGCCTCGCGCTGCGCCAGCGTCTCCCCGACGCAGACGATCGGCACGAGACCATGCACCTGGGCGCTCTCCACCTTCTTCGCGACCTCCTCGTCCTTCTCGCCGAAGACGTGGCGCCGCTCGGAATGCCCGACGATCACGTGCGTGCAGCCGGCGTCGCGCAGCATCGGCGCCGACACCTCGCCGGTAAACGCCCCCTTGGGCTCCCAGTGCAGGTTCTGGCCGCCCAGGCGCAGCGCGCTGCCACTGACGATGCGGGCGACCGCTTCTAGCGCGGTGAACGGCGGCGCCAGCAACACCTCGCGTCCCGAGACGTCTGCGACCCCGGCCTTGATTCCTTGCGCCAGCGCGATGGCATCGCGGCGCACGCCGTTCATCTTCCAGTTGCCGGCAATCAGCGGCTGCCGGGCTGAGCTCATGCGTCTTCCAGCGCCGCGATGCCTGGGAGCGTGCGACCTTCCAGGAACTCGAGCGAGGCGCCGCCCCCGGTGGAGATGTGCGAAATGCGATCGGCCTTCCCGGACTGCATCACCGCGGCGACCGAATCGCCACCACCGATGATGGTGAGCCCCGCGCTCTGCGCCAGCGCATCAACCATTGCCAGGGTGCCGTGACTGAAGGCCGCGACCTCGAAGATCCCCATGGGCCCGTTCCAGAAGACGGTCTGCGCCTTGGCGACCTCGGTGGCGAACAGCTTCTCGGTCTGCGGTCCGATGTCGACGCCCAGCAACCCGTCGGGGATCGCCGGCGCGACGGTCTGCACCGGCGCGTCGCCCTTTGCCGACGCGGACACACGGTGATCTACCGGCAACAGCAGACGCATGCCGCGCTGGCGTGCTTGGTCGAGCAGACGTTTCGCCGTCTCGATACGCTCGGATTCGACGAGCGAGTTGCCGACGGCGACGCCCTGGGCCTTCAAGAAGGTGTAGGCCATGGCGCCGCCGATCAGCAGCGCGTCGACAACAGTCAAGAGATTGTCGATGACCGCGACCTTGGCCGAGACCTTGGCGCCGCCGAGGATGGCCAGCAGCGGACGCTGCGGGGCCCGCACCACCTTACCGAGATAATCGCACTCCTTCTGCAACAGGAAGCCGGCGCCGCGCTGCGGCACGTAGGGCACCATCCCCGCGGTCGACGCATGGGCGCGATGCGCCGTGCCGAAGGCGTCGTTGATGTACACGTCGGCGAGACGCGCCAAGGTGCGGGAGAAGGCGTCGTCGTTGGCTTCTTCCTCGAGGTGGAAGCGCAGGTTTTCGAGGAGCACGGCTTGGCCGGGCTTGAGCGCGTTGACCAGGCCTTCGACGACATCGCCGACACACTCCGGCGCGAGCTTCACTTCCTGACCGAACAGCGCGGACAGCTTCGTGGCGACCGGGGCGAGAGTGAGCTCCGGCTTGGGTTTCCCATTCGGCCGCCCGAGGTGCGACGCGAGCACGACGCGCGCACCGTGCTCGCGCGCGTGGCGCAACGTGGGCAAGGCCGCCTGGATCCGTGTGGCATCGGTGACGGCGCCGTCCTTCAGCGGGACGTTGAAGTCAACGCGGATGAAGGTGCGTTGGTTGGTGAGATCGATTTGATCGATCGTGCGCACGCCCGCAGGTCCTCACACATTGCTGCCGACGAACCGCGCTACATCCCCCATCCGCTTGGAGAAACCCCACTCGTTGTCGTACCACGACAACACTTTCACGAAGTTGCCCGACATCACCCGCGTCAGCTCCGCATCGAAGATCGATGAGAACGAGCTGCCGTTGAAGTCCACCGACACCAGCGGCTCGTCGCTGTACCCGAGGATGCCTTTCAGCGGGCCGGCCGCAGCCTCCTTCATGGCTTGATTGATTTCGGCTTCGCTCGTTGACTTCTCCAGCTCAGCGGTCAGGTCGACCACGGAGACGTTGGCGGTGGGCACGCGCATCGCCATACCGTCAAGCCGACCCTTCAGCTCGGGCAGCACTTCGCCGACGGCACGCGCGGCGCCGGTGGTCGTTGGAATCATCGACAACGCCGCAGCGCGGGCGCGGCGCAGGTCGGAGTGTGGCAAGTCGAGGATGCGCTGATCGTTGGTGTACGCATGCACGGTAGTCATCAGGCCGCGCCGAATGCCGAAGCGCTCGTGCAGCACCTTGGCGATCGGTGCCAGGCAGTTGGTGGTGCACGACGCGTTGGAGAGGACGTGATGCTGGTCTTTGCGATAGCTGGTGTGATTGACGCCGTAGCACACCGTCAGATCGACGCCCTTGGCCGGCGCCGAGATGATGACCTTCTTCGCACCGCCGGCGAGATGGACGGCGGCCTTCTCGCGGTCCGTAAACAGACCACTGCACTCGAGGACGACCTGGACCCCGAGGTCGCGCCACGGCAGCTTCGCCGGATCCTTCTCGCTGAAGACCCGTATGCGCTTGCCGTCGACGACCAGCGCATCCTTTTCGGCGCTGACCGTGTTTGGCAGGCGACCGTGCACCGAGTCGTACTTCAACAGGTACGCCAGCGTCGCAGGCGTCGTTATGTCGTTCACCGCCACGAATTCCAGGTCGCGGTCGTCGCATGCGGCACGAAAGACCAGCCGTCCGATGCGTCCAAAGCCGTTGATGCCTACTTTGATGCTCATGCAATCTCCTAGAGGTGAAAGGCGTTCGTAAACCACTTTGCCCCGACGCAGTCAAGGCAAGGACGACGCGGTGCGTTGACTCGCTGGGGGCCGTATATTAGCGTCTGCCCATTTGGGTGGCGAGAGGGCGATGTATGTTCCTGGCGTTTGCTCCGGCCGCGTATGCCCAAGCCGAGGGCGCGCTGCGGCAGGAAGGGCTGGTCAGCATGGTGATCGGCTCTGGACCCGTGGTCCAGGCCGTGTTGTATGTGCTCATTCTCTTCTCGGTGGTGAGCTGGGGGATCATCTTCTACAAGCTGCGCCAGGTGCGCGTCGCCCGCAAGCAGTCGCTGCGGTTCATTGAGATCTTCTGGGACACCAAGAATCTGACGACGATCCACACCGGCAGTCAGGAGCTCAAGCAAAGCCCCGTCGCGCAGGTCTTCCGTGCCGGCTATCAAGAGCTGGTGCGTCTGACGCGGGCGAAGCGCCAGAGCAATCCTGGAGAGGGTGCCCTCGATTCGACCGAACTCGGCGGCATCGAGAACGTCGAGCGGGCGATGAAACGCGCTACCAATCAGGAGATCACCCGCTTGGAACGGGCGCTCACCTTCCTGGCAACCACCGCCAGCGCCACACCCTTCATCGGCCTGTTCGGCACAGTGTGGGGCATCATGACCGCCTTCCGCGGCCTCAGCGTCACCCAGTCGTCCAGCATTCAAGCCGTCGCGCCGGGGATCGCCGAGGCGCTGATCGCAACGGCCACCGGGCTGGTGGCGGCCATTCCGGCGGTCGTGGCCTACAACCACTTCGCGCGGCAGATCCGCGTGCTGTCGGCGGAGATGGAAAACTTCTCGTCTGAATTTCTGAACATCGCGGAGCGTCATTTTCTGAAGTAGGAGGCACGGCATGGCCTTCGAGGAACAAGGTGGCGGGGCGATCTCGAACATCAACGTGACGCCCCTGGTGGATGTGATGCTGGTGTTGCTCGTGATCTTCATGGTGACCGCGCCGATCCTCCAACAAGGCGTCAGCATCAACCTGCCAAAGGTCAAAGCTGCGGCGCTCACCGGGGAAGAACAACAGCTCGTCGTGGCGGTGAACAGCAAGGGGCAGGTCTACTTGAACGACACGGTGATCGCTCTGCCCGAGCTGGGGCCGAAGTTGCAGGCCATTCTCAAGCTGCGGCCGGACCGTCAGGTGTTCTTGCGCGCCGACCAGAACGTCCGCTACGGAGAGGTCATGCGCGTCATCGCGACGGTGAAAGGAGCCGGGGTGGAACGTTTGGGAATGGTCACCGAACCGCCGCAGGACGCACGCAGCTGACCGCGCGATGGCGCACAGGTTGCACGGCGTTCGGCCGTGGCCCATTCCGCGCCCTGGTGAGATACCGTGACCGACGATTCAGCCATTACAATCAGTGAGCGCGAATGGGAGCGTGGACTCTGGGGCATGGTCCTCGTCTCCGGCGCACTCCACGTCGTCGGCATTGCTTTCTTGCTGCTGATCCCACATTCGTTTGCGCACCATCCGCCTGCCGTAACGTCGTACACAGTCGATCTGGTGGCGCCCGATCGGGTCGGCGGCAACAACCTGGTGGCCGGCGGCAAGGGACGCGTCGAGGCGGCGCCGATAGTGGCCGCACCGAAGGTCGAACCGCCTAAGCCACCGCCGAAGGTCGAAGAGCCCAAGCCTCCGGAACCCAAACCCGAGCCGCAGAAGGTGGAACCCGAAAAACCGGCGCCGGTTGAGGTCGCCAGTCAGCCCGAAGCCAAGCCGGCGGAGCCGCCGAAGGTCGAAGAGAAGCCCAAGGAAGAAGAGAAGCCGAAAGAGGACGAAGTCGCCTTGGCCGACAAGGCGAAGAAGGAAGAGCCGCCACCCGCGCCGACGGCCGTCAAAGCCGCGCCGAAGGTGGTGGCCAAGGCGGAGCCGGCGAAGCCTCAGCCCGCCGCGCCGCCAAAGGGGACGTCGGGGAAAGGCAAGGAGGCGGCGGACGCCCGTGACGAACGGATTGCGGCAGCGATCAAACGCATCGAGCAGCAGACCGGCGCGCGCGGCGGAGGAACGGGAAAGGTGAAGGCGGAGCAGCCAGGCGGACCGATTTCCGTCGGTCCAGGCGACGGTGCAGGAGGCGCCGTCAGGGGCGTGGAGTACCTGATCTACAGAAACCAGATGGAGGCGCGCATCAAACAGAACTGGGCGTGGGCAGGCGCCGACCGTTCACTTGAAACGGTGGTCCACTTCAGCATTACGGACACCGGCGACGTCGTCGACGTGCGCATCCGCAAGTCCAGCGGCGACCCAACGTACGACGCGTCCGTCGAGCGCGCGATCCGCGCCCTCAACCCGCTGCCGCCCCCGCCGCTGGCCTATCGGAAGGAGTTCAGCGACGTCGAGTACAGGTTTACCCCCGAGTCGCTGCAGATGTGAGTGGAGGTTGGATGAATCGACTGTGGTTGCTGGTCAGTGTGGTGGTGAGCACATGTGTCGGCTGGGTCACACCGGCTGCCGCCCAAGTGCGCGGCACGATCTTCGGTCCCGGTGCGCGCAGCTACCCGGTGGCGATAGCGCCACTCAAGAACCTGTCCGCCGCAGCGGGTAGCGACATCGGCACGCGCTTCGCGGACATCTTGGGGCGCGACCTCACGCTGGCGGGGTACTTCAAGATTCTCGATCGCGCGGCGTACATCGAGAAGTCCGAAGCATCCGGCTATGCCGCCGACTCCATCAATTTCGACAACTGGTCGGTGATCGGGGCGCTGGCGCTGGTCAAGGGCGCGTACACGTTGGAAGCCGACAATCTCACCCTGGAGGTTCGGCTCTTCGACGTCTACCAGCGGAAGCAGCTTACCGGACGCCGTTATCACGGCACGGCCAGCGACCTGCGGCGTATCGCGCACAAGTTCGCCGACGAGATCATGGCACAGTTCACCGGCGAGCGCGGGCCGTTCGATTCGCGTATCGCTTTCGTCTCGACCCGCGACGGCAAGTTCAAGGAGATTTACGTCATGAGTCTCGACGAGGGCGACCTGCAGCAGGTGACCAAGACGCAGACGATCAACGTCTCTCCGGCGTGGACGCCGAACAGCCACGCAGTGCTGTACACGTCTTACAAGCGCGGCAACCCCGACCTCTACTCGATCGATCTGCTCGGCGGGCGCGAGACGCGCATCTCGCAGCGCGAGGGCCTGAACCTCGGCGGCAAACCGTCGCCCGATGGCTCGAAGATCGCCGTCATGGTCGAAGAAGGCGGCAACGCCGACATCGTGCTGCTGGATACGAGCGGCAAGTTGATCCGCCGGGTCACCGATAGCTGGGCCATCGACGTCTCGCCCAGCTGGTCGCCGGACGGCCGACAGATCGCGTTCTGCTCCAATCGCAGCGGCGGGCCGCAAATCTACGTCGTCGATGCCGACGGCAGCACGCCGCGACGGGTGACCTTCTCGGGCAACTACAACACCTCGCCGGCGTGGCCGCCGAAGGGGGACCACATCGCCTACGTCAGCCGCTCCGACGGCGAGTTCAACCTGTTCACCGTCAAGGTCGACGGCAGCGAACCGCGCCAGCTGACGCAGGGCGCGGGGAACAATGAGGATCCCAGCTGGGCGCCGGACGGCCGCTATCTCGTCTTCAGCTCTTCACGCAGCGGGCGGACGAAGCTCTTCGTCACCGATGCGACCGGCTCGAGCCAAGTTCAATTGACTCATGGTGGGGGAGATGATAGCAGTCCTGCTTGGTCGCGGTGGCTCGAATAAGTTCCCCATGATGCACGAGTCATGCGAATGGAGGAGATACGATGGGTAAGCGGCTGTGCGGGGTGGTGCTGCTGGGGCTGCTGGTCACCCTCATCGGTGTTGGCTGTTCTGCGAAAAAGAAAGGTGCAGGAGCGGGTGCCGAAGGCACAGGCGTAGGCGAAGAGGGTCTTGGCAGCGGCGGCAGCCTGGAACGCTACCGGCAGGGCACGTTGGGCGGCGGCGAAGAAGGCCCCCTCAAGGACGTCCATTTCGCATTCGATTCCTACGAGCTCGACGAGCAGGCGCGGGCGACCCTGCGCGACAACGGGAACTGGCTCAAAGATCATTCACAGACGAAGGTTGAAGTTGAAGGGCATTGCGACGAGCGCGGCACCGTCGAGTACAACCTGGCCCTCGGGGCTAAGCGCGCCCGTGCGGCCAAGGAGTATCTCGGCGCATTGGGCGTGGCGGGAGACCACGTCACCACCATCAGCTATGGCGAGGAGCTGCCGCTCTGTCGCGATCACGACGAGACCTGCTGGCAGAAGAACCGGCGCGTGCATTTCGTTGTCCTCAACGAATAGAGTCGTGCGCGGCATCCCCGTCCGGGTCATCGGCCTGGCACTGTGCGTGGCGCTGCTGGGCGGCTGCGCAACGCGGGCGGATCTCCTCCAAGTCAAGCAGGATCAACGCGAGGTGCGGGCGCTGCTTGCCGACCAGCAGGTCGCGTTGGAAGGCCTGCGCCGACGCGTCGAGATCATGCGCAACGAAGGAGGCGAACCAGGGCGACGCAGGGACGGCGCGGCGCTGGCCGGTGACGTGGGGCAACGGCTGAATGCGCTGGATGCCCGGATGGGCACTCTCGAGCAGGGCCATCCGCCGGTAACACCGGGCACCGCACCGCCGCTGCAGGTGGACAAACCGAGCAGCGAACCGCGTCCGCTCGAAGCGCCGCCGACACCGGCGCCGAAGGCGCAGAGCCCGCTTGACGTGGCGCTCGCCAAGGAAGAGACGGCGGTCCAAAGTGCGCGCGTCGATCCCGACTATCGCGAGGGGCTCACGCTCATCCGCCAAGGGCAGTGTAGCCAAGCGGTTCCCAAGCTGCGGGATTTCATTCGCCGGAACCCGAAGTCCGACTATGCCGACAACGCGCAATACTGGATCGGCAGCTGCTACTACGGGCAGCGTGACTACAATCGCGCGATCATCGAGCTGAACGAGGTGCTGCTGAAATTCCCCAAGGCCGACAAGGTGCCGGCGGCGCTGCTCATGCTCGCCGACGCCTTCGCGGATTCGGGTGACAAGATCGATGCCCGGCTCATCCTGCAGAAGCTGATTAGCGACCACCCGCGGGCGGAAGAAACCGAGCGGGGCCGGCAGAAGTTGCAGTCTCTCGGCGAATAGCGCGCCGGCGCCTCCGGCGCTTGCGGCTGAAGACACATGGTGATCGTCCGCCATTTGGAGCGGGTCGGACGCCGCTTTACGACGCCCGTGCTGACCCTCGGCGTGTTCGATGGTGTGCACCGTGGACACCAGGAGATCTTGCGCCGCTTGGTGACGGCGGCGCGCGCCGTCGGCGGCGCCGCCGTCGTCGTTACCTTCCGCCCGCATCCGGCCGTGGTCTTGATGCCGGCGCGCGCGCCACGGCTGATCACCGATTGGCGCGCCCGCCTGGAGCTGATTGCGGCCGCCGGGGTCGATGCGATCATCGTGCAGCGCTTCACGCGCCGGTTCTCGCACGTCACCGCGGAGGACTTCGTGCGCCGGTTCCTGGTCGCCGGTCTCGGTGTGCACACGGTGGTGGTGGGTCACCGCGTCAGCTTCGGCCACAACCGCGGCGGGCGGGCTGAGACCTTACGCGATCTCGGCCGGGCGTGCGGCTTTGGCGTCGAGGTCATCGGCCCGGTCGAGGTCGACGGGATCGCGGTGAGTAGCAGCGCCGTGCGCCATGCCATCAGCCACGGCGACCTGGCCGGCGCCACCGCCTTCCTCGGCCGCCCGCCGGGCGTGGCTGGACGAGTGATTCACGGGCATCACCGCGGCAAGGGATTGGGGTTTCCAACCGCCAACCTGCGCGTCTCGGAGATGGTGCTGCCGCCCGATGGCGTGTACGCCGTGCGCGCGCGGGTGCAGGGAAGCGAGCGGCCGGGGGTCGCCAACCTCGGATTCAATCCGACCTTCGAAGAGCACGAGCGCAGCCTGGAAGTGCATCTCTTCGACCTCGATGGCAACCTCTACGGCCAACGCCTGGAGGTGAACTTCGTTCAGCGGCTGCGCGGTGAGATCAAGTTTCCCAATGTGCAGGCGCTGGCGCAGCAGATTGCCCGCGACGTCGCCGCCGCGCGGCAGGTGCTGGCGGGCTCGAGGTAACCGTGGGACCCGAGGAGCGGCTGACCGTCGATGCTCGCGCCGCGCGACAGCGCCTCGATCACTATCTCGCCGCCTGCGGCAAGTGGGGCTCGCGTTCGCAAGTGCAGCGGCTGATCGCCGCAGGACGCGTCATGCTCGAGGGGCGGGTCATGAAGGCCGGCACGATTCTCCGGTGCGGACAGGTCATCGACATCCGTCCCGCGCCCCCGGCGCTGCCCCCCGGCGTCGAAGCTGAGCCGATCGCGCTCGACGTAGTCTTTGAAGATGAGCAGTTGCTCGTCATCAACAAGCCCCCGGGCATGGTCGTCCATCCCGCGCCCGGACATTGGCGCGGTACGCTCGTGAGTGCGTTGCTGCACCACTGGCGCGGACCGCGGCCGGGGCTCGACCCGGAGCGCCCCGGGATTGTCCATCGCTTGGACAAGGACACGTCCGGGGTGCTGGTGATTGCCAAGGATCCGGAGACGCTCGCCGATTTGGGCGCCCAGTTCCGCAAGCGCGAAGTCGAGAAGCAGTACGTCGCCTTCGTCTGGGGCCGACTGCGGCAGCAAGCGGGTCGCATCGACGAGCCGATCGGCCGCCATCCGGGGCAGCGCATGCGGATGGCCGTCCGCACCGGCGGGCGCGCGGCCTCGACCCGCTTCGAGGTCGTCGAACGGTTCGACGACGTGACCGTCGTGCGGTTGTTCCCGCGCACCGGGCGCACCCACCAGCTCCGCGTCCACTTGGCAGCGATCGGTCATCCCATCGTCGGCGATGCGCTGTACGGCCGCGCCCGCAACCGCAAGGGCCGCGTCCTTCTGCAGCGTCAGGCCCTGCACGCCGAGCAGATCACCGTCCGCCATCCGCGGACGGGAGAACGGCGCTGCTTCAGCGCGCCGTGGGCGGAAGATCTCGTCGCGCTGCGCCGCGTCTGTGCCAGTGCGGCTTGACAATGTATAAGCGCTTCAGTAGTTTCCGTGCGGTATCCGCAGAGTCTGAGGTCCGTTACCCACCTCGGGCAGACCCGCTCACCACCTCGTGCAATCCCGAGACACTGCCGTTTGAGAGAGGGGACTAATGTATGGCCGACGAAGCCGTCGGAAGAACGAAGCAAGCTGTCGCCAGCGCTCCCGCTCGTGTCGAGCGTCGCCGGCGCGGTGAGGAAGGCGACGACGGGGCGGCCGCGCGCGCGCGTGCGAAGGTCGAAACGCTACCACCGCCGGCACCCGAGCCGGCCGAGGAACAGGCCCCGAAGGAAGGGGCGCTGAACCTCAAGACGCTCAAGGAGAAGAAGATCAACGAGCTGGCGCAGATCGCCAAGGACTTCAACGTGGAAGGCGCCTCGAACATGCGCAAGCAGGAGCTGATCTTCGCGATCCTGGGTGCGCAGACCGAGCAGAACGGTTTCGTCTATGGCGAAGGCGTGCTCGAGATCCTGCCGGATGGCTTCGGCTTCCTGCGCGCGCCGGACTACAACTACCTGCCCGGGCCCGACGACATCTAC